>CAUUBQ010000064.1:0-47284 GCA_963543405.1 uncultured Cupriavidus sp. | reverse complement strand
TCTCTGGCCATTATTCTCGCCCGCCGCATCGAAGCTTGGCTTGCTGCAGCGGGGAGCGAATACTAATGCGTCCGCGCTCCATTAGCAAGCGATTTCCGAAGACGCTCATCGAAAGTTAACAATCCTGCACCGGAGACATCGAAGCCTCCGCGGCCCAGCGCAACCAGGACGCGCCGACTCAAGGCCGCGGCGATAGAATCAGGAGCCTCGTTCCTTGCGCAGACACCATGACCGCCCCAACCCCGGAACAATTTGATCAAGCGATGCGCGGCATCTACGACGCCGCCCTGAGACTGAAGCCGCCCTACCGGGCAACTTATCTTCTCGGCATGGTGAATAGACATGGCGGGAAAGAGGCGGCCAATCGGATGCTGGCTACGCCCAAACCGTCAGAAGGTCTCACCGAGCTGTTTCTTCGCGGCGGCAGAGAGGCGCTGCGTCTCAGCGTCGAGTACCTCGTCCTGCAACAACCGTGGCGCACGCTGTTCACCGAGGAGCAGCTTGCGGTCGCAAGAAAGCGGTTAGTCGAGTACGAATGCCCGCTGCCATCGGACGACCAAGGCTAAGCAGTCAGGGTTTAGCCTCCAGGCGTCAGCACCATCTACGGCCACCTGGCCGCCATATCCCCTCCAACGCTGAGCGCCGACACCTTCCAGCCATTCAAAGCATGAATGGCTCGGCGTTCAGACAATGAATTTCAAAAATGAGAGGTGGGCCGATATCCTGCACTCCGGTGAGTTGGTGAGCGCTGGATGGCGGAGCCCTATCTCGTACGGTATGGGCAGGCATCGTTCGGTGCCAAACACTGCGGATCGTCTCAGCTAGCCATCTTCACGGCATTCCGCATCGGGACGATCCCGGACGGCGTGGTTCTAAAAACTCACGGGTGAACGCCCGCACGTCCCCTGACCATGACGCACGCATCAGAGCAACTCGATATCGCCCGGCTGGCGCGATATCTGGAAGAGCATATCCCCGGATTCGAGGGCCCCGTCGTTGCCGAGAAGTTTTCCGGCGGCCAGTCGAACCCCACCTTCCTCTTGCAGACACCGAAGCAACGCTACGTGCTCCGGCGCCAGCCGACGGGCGAACTGCTGAAATCCGCCCACGCCGTGGACCGCGAATTTCGCGTCCTGACCGCGCTATCAGGCACGGAGCTATCGGGCACGGTGCTGCCGGTGGCGCGCCCGTATCACTTGTGCGAAGACCGCGATGTAATCGGCAGTCTGTTCTACGTGATGAGTTTCGAAGACGGCCGCATCTTCTGGAACCCTGCCCTGCCCGATCTGCCGCAGTCCGATCGCGCCATCTGCTACGACTCAATGCTGCGCACCATGGCCGCGCTGCATGACATCGATGTCGAATCGGTCGGGTTGGCCGACTACGGCAAACCCGGCAACTACTTCGCGCGCCAGATCGGCGTCTGGACCAAGCAGTACCGGCTGGCGGAAACGCAGCGCATCGAGGCGATGGAGCGGCTGATTGAATGGTTGCCCGCGGCCTGCCCGGCTGATTCCGGCAAGCCCTCTCTCGTGCACGGTGACTTCAGGCTCGACAACATGATGTTCGAACCGCAGGGCTACGGCGTGAAGGCCGTGCTCGATTGGGAGCTCTCAACACTGGGCAACCCGTTGGCCGATCTGGCGAATTTCTGCATGTGCCTGCGGTTGCCGTCGAGCTCGCATATCCCCGGGCTCGGGGATCAGGATCGCGACGCGCTCGGGATTCCGCACGAAGTGCAGATGGTCGCGCGCTATTGCGAGCTGCGAGGCATCGCCCCGATCGAGAACTGGCACTTCTATCTGGCGTTCAGCTTCTTCCGTCTGGCAGCCATTGCGCAGGGCGTCAAGCAACGCGCGCTCAATGGCAATGCGTCGAGCGCGCAGGCAAGCAAAGCCGGAGACATGGCGCGACCGCTCGCAGAAGAAGCGGCGCGACTCATCGACACCCGGCGCTGAGGCTGTCGCAGCCCAAAGAGATACAACACAATTGGAGGAGCAAAGCATGAGTACGAACCTGTTCAATCTGACCGGGAAGATCGCCCTGGTAACAGGCGCCAGCCGCGGCATTGGCGAGGAAATCGCCAGGCTGCTTGCGGAACAGGGGGCGCACGTGATCGTTTCCAGCCGGAAGCTGGCCGACTGCGAGGCCGTGGCCAGGAGCATTCGCGCGGCAGGCGGCAAGGCGGAAGCCCTGGCCTGCCACGTTGGCCGCATGGAGGACATCGCCGCCACGTTCGACTATATCCGCCGCTCGCACGGTCGACTGGACATTCTCATCAACAACGCGGCGGCCAATCCGCATTTCGGGCACATCCTCGAAACCGATCTCGCCGCGTATGAGAAAACCGTGGAAGTGAACATCCGGGGCTACTTCTTCATGTCGGTCGAAGCCGGCAAGATGATGAAGGCCCAAGGCGGAGGGTCCATCGTCAACACCGCGTCAGTCAACGCGCTGCACCCTGGCGCAAATCAGGGCATTTACTCAGTCACCAAGGCCGCCGTGGCTCACATGACGCGTGCATTTGCCAAGGAATGCGGGCCGTTTGGCATCCGCGTCAACGCCCTTCTGCCAGGCCTGACCAAGACCAAATTTGCCGGCGCGCTCTTCGAGGACAAGGAGTCCTACGAGCGCCAGATCAGCGAGATCCCGCTGCGGCGCCACGCCGAGCCGCACGAGATGGCCGGCACCGTTCTCTACCTGGTGTCCGATGCAGCGAGCTTCACCAACGGCGAATGCGTCGTCGTCGATGGTGGCATGACGGTCTGACGGCCAGCAACAGCGTCTCGCGAACACTGTCAAACAAGAGGTAAACCATGCAGATAGGAATCCCGAAGGAGACTCGGGCTGGGGAGACACGCGTCGCCGCTACCCCGGATACCGTGAAAAAGTACGCAGCCCAGGGACACCGGGTCGTCGTCGAAACGGGTGCGGGTGATCGTGCAAGCCAACCGGATGCTGCTTACGAAGCCGTTGGCGCGCGCATCGGCACGGCAGCGGAGGCCCTGGGTGCGGATCTGGTGCTAAAGGTGCGCGCCCCGGCGCCCGCAGAGCTTGCCCGCATGAAGCGCGGCACGGTGCTGGTGGGCATCCTCAATCCGTTCGATGCGGAGAACAACGCCCGCATGGCAGCGGCGGGCGTGATCGGCTTCGCTCTGGAAGCCGCGCCGCGCACCACGCGCGCCCAGAGCATGGACGTGCTCTCTTCCCAGGCCAATATCGCCGGCTATAAAGCCGTGATGGTGGCCGCGCATCACTACCAGCGCTTCATGCCGATGCTGATGACGGCGGCTGGCACGGTAAAGGCTGCGCGCGTGCTCATCCTCGGTGCCGGTGTCGCAGGCCTGCAGGCCATTGCCACGGCCAAGCGGCTGGGGGCAGTTGTCGAAGCGTCCGATGTGCGTCCCGCGGTAAGGGAGCAGATCGAATCGCTGGGTGCAAAGTTTCTCGACGTTCCCCTTCTGACCGATGAAGAGCGCGAGATTGCCCAAGGCGTTGGCGGCTACGCGCGCCCGATGCCGCAAGACTGGATGCGCCGACAGGCGGAACTGGTGCACGAGCGTGCCAGGGAGGCTGACATCGTCATCACCACCGCGCTGATTCCTGGCCGGCGCGCTCCGACATTGCTGGCCGAGCAGACGGTGCAACAGATGAAGCCGGGTTCGGTGGTGGTGGATCTGGCTGCTGCGCAAGGTGGCAACTGCCCGCTCACGGTGCCCGATGAAGTGGTGCAACGGCATGGCGTCACGCTGGTCGGGCACACCAATCTGGCCAGCATGGTTGCCACGGATGCCTCGGCGCTCTACGCCCGCAACGTGCTCGATTTCGTCAAGCTCATCGTCGGCGAGGAAGCCGCGCTCAAGATCGATACCAGCGACGACATCGTCGCGGCGTGCCTGGTGTGCCGAGACGGTGAAGTGCTGCGGGCCGCATAAGGAGACAGGAATGGAAGTCATCAACCATACGGTGATCAATCTGATCATCTTCGTGCTGGCGGTCTACGTCGGCTATCACGTCGTCTGGACGGTCACACCCGCCTTGCATACGCCATTGATGGCCGTGACCAATGCGATCTCTGCCATCGTCATCGTCGGGGCCATGCTGGCCGCCGGCCTGACAGAGACCGGTCTAGGCCGCGTCATGGGCGTGGCCGCGGTGGCGCTGGCCGCCGTCAACGTCTTCGGCGGGTTCCTGGTGACCCAGCGGATGCTGGCGATGTTCAAGAAGAAGGAAAGCAAGGCCAAGGAGCGTGTGCAATGAGCGAGCTTATCAGCATGAATCTGGTGACGCTGCTGTACCTGGTGGCGTCGGTGTGCTTCATCCAGGCGCTGAAGGGGCTGTCGCACCCGGCCACGGCGCGGCGCGGCAATGCCTTCGGCATGACGGGCATGGCCATCGCGGGCCTTACCACCATCGCCTTGATTGCGCGACTCAAGGAGACCTTCCTTGCCGCCGGCGCAGCGCACGAGTCGCTGGCCTCGGGGCTGGTGCTGATCCTGGCAGCGCTGGTGGTAGGCGGTGGACTCGGCGCCTACGTGGCCCGCAAGGTCGAGATGACAAAGATGCCGGAACTGGTGGCGGCCATGCATTCGCTGATTGGTCTGGCGGCGGCGTGCATTGCGGTGGCCGCTGTGGCGGAGCCCTCCGCCTTCGGCATTGCGCCAGCCGGATCGCACGCGCTCCCGCCAGGCAATCGCGTGGAACTGTTTATCGGCTGTTTTGTGGGCGCCATCACGTTCTCGGGGTCGGTGATCGCGTTCGGCAAGCTATCGGGGCGCTACAAATTCCGGCTGTTCCAGGGCGCACCGGTGCAGTTTGCGGGTCAGCATTGGCTCAACCTGCTGATGGCCGTAGCCATGCTGGGCTTCGGCGTGGCGTTCTTCCTTTCCCAGGCGTGGCTGCCATTCGTGCTGATGCTGGCCATTGCCCTGGTACTGGGCGTGCTGATCATCATTCCGATCGGCGGGGCAGATATGCCGGTGGTGGTGTCGATGCTGAACTCGTACTCGGGCTGGGCGGCCGCGGGCATTGGCTTCTCACTGAACAACCCGATGCTGATTATTGCGGGTTCACTGGTGGGTTCGTCGGGCGCTATCCTCTCGTACATCATGTGCCGGGCGATGAACCGATCGTTCTTCAACGTGATCCTCGGCGGATTTGGTGGCGAAGCGGCATCCACGGCAACGGCCGGCGGGCAGCAGCGCCCGGTCAAGGCGGGCTCTGCTGACGACGCTGCGTTCGTGATGGGCAATGCGGAAACCGTGATCATCGTACCGGGCTATGGTCTGGCGGTGGCGCGCGCACAGCATGCGCTCAAGGAGCTGACGGCGCTACTGACCGAGAAAGGCGTGACGGTCAAGTATGCAATCCATCCAGTGGCGGGCCGCATGCCAGGCCATATGAACGTATTGCTGGCCGAAGCCGAGGTGCCATACGACCAGGTCTTCGAGATGGAAGACATCAACAACGAGTTCGGCCAGGCCGACGTCGTGCTGGTGCTGGGCGCCAACGACGTGGTCAACCCCGCTGCCAAGACCGATCCAACGTCGCCCATCGCCGGGATGCCGATCCTGGACGCTTACAAGGCCAAGTCCGTGATCGTCAACAAGCGCTCGATGAACGCCGGCTATGCCGGGCTGGACAACGAACTGTTCTATCTGGACAAGACCATGATGGTCTTCGGCGATGCCAAGAAGGTGGTCGAAGACATGGCCAAGGCCGTCTGACGCCTACGCAGCAAGCCGCCAAGCCGCCAAGCCGTGAAGCCTCATCGCATTGCCGGAGGCTTCACGGCTGGTTCGCCGCATCGCGCATCACGTACATCAACTGCTCGCGCAGCCACTGGTTGCCCGGGTCCCGATCGACACTGCGGTGCCAGTAGCAATGCCACTCCAGATCGGGAAGTGCGAACGGCAGCTCCAGGATGCGCGCCGGATATCGCTGCAGCAATCGCAGGGGCGCAGTCAGCATCAGGTCGGAGCGCATCGCGATCAGCGGCGCCACCATGTAATGTTGCACGCGCATCTTGATATCCCGGCGCTGCCCAAGCCGCGTCAGCTCGGCATCGACATATCCGCTGCCCCGGCGGCGGCTGGAAACGTGGATATGCCCCATCGCCAGATAGTCGGCCATCGACAGCGCATCTCCCTTGAACGGATGGTCGTGCCGGATCATGCACGCGTAGCTGTCCCGGCCGAGCGGTGCGTGGTGGAGATACGGGTCGGAGATAAGCGGCGCGTCGATGGCCAGCGCGATCGAGCCATTGGCGAGCGCGGTGGGGACTTCGCTGCGGTCAGTGTAGTAACTACGCACGTGCATGCCAGGGGCATGCTGCTGCAGCTGCTCGCCCAACGCGGGCAGCACCAGCGCCTCGGTCAGATCGCTCATGCTGACGGGAAAGACGCGTTCCGATGCAGCCGGATCGAACACATCCCCTTCTTGCACACTGGCTTCAAGCAGCTGTAGCGCCTCGCGTACGCGCCCGATGATGTTCTCCGACATCGGCGTCGGCATCATGCCGGCCGGTGTGCTGACGAAGAGCTGATCGTTGAGGGTCCTGCGCATCCGCGCCAGCGCGTTGCTGACGGCCGGTTGCGTGATACACAGCGTTTCGGCGGCGCGCGTCAGGTTGCGATGGCGGTAGATCGCGTCGAACGCGAAGAACAGGTTCAGGTCAATCTTCGAGAGGCGCATCGCCAAAACTCCGTAACCGCTTCATAAGGCAAGGGACTCTCAAACGTAAGCGCCCGATGCGCTTTGATGCGCATCGGGCGTCTTTTCTACAAGATGCACAAGATCAGCGTAGTCATTGCGATGTCCGTTCCAGACCGCGAAGCGCGAGATCCGGATCAAACTTCAGCTCATCTCCCTGCGCTCGCTCCAACGCGCGATAGGCATGGTAGAGCGCTGGCATGAGGAAAGCCCAGGTGCACAGCGCCAGCGTGTAGAAATTGAGCACGACATTCGTTTCTTCCCCAGGAATCTTGTAGAAATCATAGATACCTGCGATCGCCTGGCACGTCACCAATGCCAACAACAAGGCCATCGCCTGCGGCACCGCTCCAATACCCAGCAATCTCTTGAGTACATAAGCGAGATAGGCCGACAGCAGCACCGACATTACGACGTAGAAGTATGGCAAGACCCCTTCGACGAAATGCGCTCCAATCAAAACGAATGTGGCGGCAAATGTCGCCCCAAACGCCAGTACGTCAAAGCGAATCGATGGCCTGAGACCATGCGTGATCACCATCATGCCGAACACCGCAATGATCGGCATCCCGAAGCCCCGGGAAAACGCATCGAAGAAGTGGGAGATCGCGTACGAGACCTTCGAATCGGTCGCGAAGAATACGATGGCGTTCGTCGATGACGTGCCGACCACCCACATCTCGATCCCGAGAAGATAGTTGCGCTTCTTGACAAACTTCCAGCCGTAGACAAATGAGCTCAGTGCCAGCACGACGCTGGAAAGAACCAGAATGAGAGATCTGAGATCCATGATTCAACTCCAATACCAATGATCGATTGCGCTTGATGCGTCGGGGGATGCGTCAGGGTTGTTTCGGTTCAAGACTGGCAAGATAGTTGGCCATCGCCTTGCGGTCTTCCGGCGAAGCGCCTTCGGCGATGCGCTTCATCATGCCGGTCGGTTCGCTGCGTGTGCCGGCCGCAAACGCGTCGAACTGCGCCATGAGGTAGTCGTAGCCTTGGCCGGCCAGGCGCGGAAACTGGTCATGCCCCATCAGTTGCGGCCCATGGCATGCCGCGCAGTTCCCACCTGCCACCAGTTGCTGCCCTCTTCCGCGTAATTGCTGATCCGGCTTGAAATAGTGGTTTGCAATGGGCGCTACCTTGGAGAAGTAATCCGCCATGTCCTTGATCTGCGCATCCCCCATCGTCATCGACAGCGGTTCCATGTTCGGACTGCGCCGCGCGCCGCTCGCAAAATTGCGGAGTTGCGCCTCCAGATAGGCGGCGGGCTGGCCCGCCAGGCTTGGATAGCCTTGGTGTAGCGAGTTGCCCTTGGCACCATGACAGGCGAAGCAGGTGTCGTTCACATGCGGCCACGGACCGCCGTCTGCCTGGTAAGCCTTGGCCGAGGCATCGATAAAGCGATCCAGCCGATAAAGGTCGAGCAGATCCCCACCATAGAAGACCACTCCCAGGGCGGCGGAGATGGCGGCAACGCTGATAACTATGATTTTCTTCATGTCTGCCCCTTATGCCCGACGCAGTGCATTGAGCACCTGCAGAGACGCCTGGCGGCCGGATCGGACCGCGCCGTCCATATAACCGGCCCAGATCTCGGCGGTTTCTGTGCCGGACCAGATCAGGTTGCCGCACGGCGGTCGCAGTGCTTCGCCATGAGCGCTCCAGAAGCCCGGCGGGATGGCAGAGATGCAGGTAATCGACCAGGGATCTGCCTTGCTCCAGTCATGATCGTGATAGGCCACCGGCGACAAGGCTTCACGGCCCCATGCGCGGGCGTAGAGTTCGGTCAGCACTGCCTTTGCCGCGCGTGGGTCCGACGGCAGCTTGGCATTTACGACGAAGGCGTTGATGACCCCGATTTCCGCACCCGGCGGAGAGTTGTCAAAGGCCCAGATCACGGGCCCGTCGACCTGGAAGATATGTCCGTTCAAGCCCTTGTCGCGCCAGAACGGACGACGGTAGACCATGGCTGTCTTGCGAGCCGGTGAATGCGCAGGCCAGGCACGCTGTAGCGCGGCGCGCTTTTCCGGCAGCGGCGGGTCGAACCGCATCTGATGGCACAGGGCCGGATGAATGGCCACGATGACTTTCCTGGCACGCACTTCACCGTGGTCGGTATGCAGCGTGACCACATCGCTGTCCCAGCCGGAGATCTGGCGCACCGGTGTGGACAAGCGCACCTTGTCGCCCAGTTGCTGCGCCATCTTGATGCTGAGGAGCTGCGAGCCGCCGACGAAGCGGGTTTCCTGCGCGCTGTGCTTGATACTGTCGAGCTGCGCGTAGTCGCAGTCCGCGGAATTGATCATCGAGAGGAAATGCAGCAGCCCCATCTTGGCCGGCGCGGCGCCACCGGAAAGCGCGATGCTTGCGTTCCACCCGACCTGGTCTTCCGGCTTGATGCTCTGTTTGGCCAGCCAGTCACCGACCGAGAGCTTGTCCAGCTCACTGACTTTCTTGGATTTCCAGGGCGCGCCGGCAGGTACGTCGCGCGACATCTTGCTAAGCTTTCCGCTGACTGCCTCGTCCGTGCCGAAAGTCCCTTTCAGGTCGAGTGCGATCCGACCATCGCCGCCCAGCATGACCGTCTTGCCGTCGTAGTAGCTTGGGAACGTACCGACTTCCAGTTGGCGGGCGAGATCCGCCACGGCGGTCTGACCGGGGCCGATCCACTGGCCGCCGACTTCGGAGATGTAGCCACCTTCGATGTTGTAGTTGAGCGTCCGTCCGCCCACGCGGTCTCGCGCCTCAAGGACCAGGAAGGCGTTGCAGCCAGCCAGCTGCAGGTCACGTGCGGCGGTCAGGCCTGCCAGCCCTGCGCCGATGATGACGACGTCCAGAACGCCGTCCGCTGTCTGCCTGGCCCTGGCGGCACCGGCATTGGCCTGCCGGACGCCAAGGGCCAGACCGCCGGCAGCGGCCGCAACGCCAGCGCGTTTGAGCCATTGCCTGCGCGGCATGCTGGTTGAAGGGTCTGGGGGGGTTTTCTCTGACATCTTTGACATCTCTGACTTGGTGTATCCGTGACTGCTATGAACGGGTTGTTGCTTGCTCTGCTTCATTGCGCGTCGATCGCGAACCGGCGGATGTTCTGGCCACCACGCATGCTCCTGTGCCTGACAGCCCAGACCAGTCCGCGCAACACCAGCTGATTGGCCGTTTGTACGGCGACGGTGCATTGCTCCAGAACCTCTTGTTCTGGAAACAACGTGAGCTCTGCAGCGCTGCCTAGCACCAACGCAATCTCGAACGGCGAACGTGTCATCAGCGCCTGCCGCAGCAGGCTGGACAGGCGTCGCTCAATGGCAGCGCCATCGCGGCGTAGATCATTGGCCGCATCCTTGCGGATGCTCTCCACTGACGCCCGGATGAAGTGGAGCATTTCCTTTGCGGTAGGCTGCCGCTCGGGAGAGGCTGCCGCACTGCAAGAACATGTCGTCATGTGAACGTCCCCCATGCGAATACCTGTCCGTCGCGGCGTGGCATCTTCCCGGCTGACGCGGCAGCCTTCGCCTGCTCGCGGCGCTTACTCCTTCGTCCAGCCGTTTTGATAGAGCCGGCTTGCCAGCACACCCAGGCGTGATGTCAAAACATAGTTCTCACCGTCCTCGATCAGCGCTGAGCGGCAGTCACGGTAGATTTTCTCGATCGGATACTCGCGCGTGGTGCCGTTGCCGCCAAAGAGTTGGAAAGCCTCGTGCGCGATCTTCATCGCCTCCTCGGTCACGCTGACCTTGGCCTGCGCGGTCGCGTACGGGTGGCTCTGCGGGGACATGCGTGCGTACGCCAGGCTGCGGCGAGAAATCGCGCGCGCCATTTCGAGCCGGCGCAGCATCTCGCCCAGCCGCAACTGCGTCATCTGATGGTCAATCAGCAGTGCGCCGCCCTGCTTGCGCTCATGGCAATAGGCCAGTGCGAGCTCGAATGCGGAACGGGCTACGCCAGTGAATACCTGACACATGTTGGTGCCGGCGTGCGACCACGCCGAAGCGATATTGCCGAGGTAGTCGTCCTTCAACGCAATCGCAAAGCGCTTCGGCACCCTGACGTTATCGAAGAAAATCTCACCCTGTG
The DNA here is from genome assembly GCA_963543405.1 of uncultured Cupriavidus sp. Classification (GTDB taxonomy): domain Bacteria; phylum Pseudomonadota; class Gammaproteobacteria; order Burkholderiales; family Burkholderiaceae; genus Cupriavidus. The sequence goes on along the minus strand of CAUUBQ010000064.1, from coordinate 36,499 downwards.
GCAGCGCGCGCTGGCCGATCTTGTCGAGCGGCTTGCCGCGCGAGATTCCCGGCAAGTCCAGCGGAATGATCATCCCCACGCCATTCGTGAACGTACCGTGCTCGTCGGTGCCATAGAAGCCGTCACCGTAATCGGCCGCCATATAGGCCAGCGCCACCTGTGCGACCGAGCCATTCGAGACCCATGACGAATACTGTCCGTTGATGACAATCTCGTCGGCGCCGACCTTGGCGGTGACGTTACCCAGCGACTGTTTGCCGTGCGCGCTGACTTCCTCGCGATAGAGGATGGCGCCATCCGAGCCACGGTCCGGCTGCGTGTTCGACCAGCAACCCACTTTGCCCGCGCACATCTCGATCAGTTCCTGATTGCCGACCGACTGCGCCACCATCATCGGCATCAGCGATGCGGTGATCGAGATCGCCAGGCCCGCATCACCCCAGCCAAGTTCTTCACTGATGAGCGATTCGATCCGCACGGCCACATCGGGCGGAAACTGCTCGATCAGTTGCGGATCGAGGCCAAGCTTGGAGGCCTCGATCATGGCCACCCAGTACGGAGATCCGGGCGCGATCACCTCTTCCGGCGTCATGCGGTCGAGCTCCCGGCCGATCGGGCGCAGCACATCGCGCGCAAAGCGGTGGACGGTGCTCTGGATCGCGCCCTCCTCTTCGCCTAACGGCGTCTCGAAACCGGTCAATCCAACCGACGGCAACTCCACGTTTCTCTTGATGCGAATCATCTCAGCGCTCCTCGTTTCCAGGGTACCTGCCGACCAGCCCCATAAATCCCCGGACGGCTATTTTGTAGAACGACCTACCAAACTTAGGTCAATTTACAAAACAATGGGAAGAAAAAAAAGACAGGGTATTCCCCTGTCTTCCTGGATTGCTGCGGCAGCGTCCGGGCGGCTATTTTTCGCGGGCGCGAGGCGCGCCAAACTCCACCATGGCGTACGCCATCGTCCGGTATTGCTCGTCAAGTCCTTTCAGCTCGGTGCGTCCCGTGCGCCCCGTGCCGAGCTGAAGCGCCAATCCGTCGCCCATCGAAATCACCAGCGCGGCAACCTGCATGCTGCTGGCGACGTCATATTTCTGATTCATGCCACGGATCACGCGTGCCAGTTCGACCGTCAGCGTTTCATACCACTCGTCGAACAACTGCGCGCATTCGGGGTCGGTAGACGCGAACGAAAGGAAGTGCCGCCACAACGCCACGTATTTGGCGTCCTTCAAATCCTTGAGCGTTTGCTGAATGATCAGTTCAAACACCTCGTGCGGGGTCACGTTCTTGTCGACGACGAGCTTCAGTTCGTCCAGATACACCTTGATATCGGGTTCCATCACCGCCCGCAAGACAGCGGGCCGGGTCGGGAAGTAGTACTGGAGGTTGCTGATGCTGATGCCGGCGCGCAGGGCCACCGCGCGCAGCGAGAAATCCATCGGGCCGGTTTCGAGCAGGAGCTTTCTTGCCACACGCACGATGGCATTGCGCGTGCGCAAGCCCTGGGCCCGCAGTCCCTCAGGGGCGGTTCCCGCCGCGGCCGCGCTCGCGGATTGACTCTTCCTGGTGGTGCGCCGTGCTACAGGCGCCTTGGTCGTTTCCGTCATGTTTGGACACCCTGCCTAACAAAAGGCCTAATGATAGCGTTTCGCCGCGTGGAGGTGACGCCACCTGACAACAACTTCGATATCCAACTGCATCCGGGCACGATCCCGTGGTGCTATCCCGGCCGGGTGGCGTCACGTACCTTGCGGTTGGTCCAGTCGTCCATCGCAGCTGCTCCGCCCAGCGCCCCGTTAAGGACGCACCATCGGAACGGTTCCGGCAATGTCGAAGGCGTCTCATGGCGCAGCGCAGCAAGCAGCGAAGGCTCGGTACCGTGAATCTGCTGGCCAATCATGTGGCCAACCAAGGACTGGGCCGCCACACCGTGCCCCGAACACCCGGCAGAGTAGTAGATGTTCTGGTGGGCTCCTGTCTTACCGACCACGGGCAGCGCATCACCGGCAAAGCTGATATAGCCGCTCCAGCACGCTCGAACGGCCAGGTTCTCCAAGGTCGGGAAGCGATCGCGCAGGGCACCTCTCAGCTCGCGATACTGATCGTAGTCGGGCACATTCTGCGTCTTCGATCCGTATGGGTAACGAAGACGCTTGGTTGTCACGACGAGCGTGTTGTGCGCCGTCAATCGATGGCTTTCCATGACGAAATGCGCAGTCATGATGCCTTCGCGTTGCGACCACCCCAAGGATTTCAGCTGCGCTGCCGAAAGCGGTTCGGTCTCGATGGCGGACACCCGCAACGGCACCACCTTATCCGCAAGAAGACCAAGCTGTGGGGTATAGGCGTTCGTGGCGAGCATCAAGGCCGGAGCGCTCACGCTGCCACGTGGCGTCTTCACCTGGATCACAGGACCTTCGGTGTAAGACAGCAATGGCGTGTTCTCATGGATCCTGACGCCCGCGCGAAGTGCTGCGCGCCGCAATCCCATCACGTACTTGCCGGGGTGGAGCGTACCGCCGCGCGGCGTGTACTCGCCAAACAGAAACGCCGGAGGAATGCCCCGCGCACGCATCTGGGCCTCGTCCAGGAACTCCGATTGGACCCCGAACTCGGCACTGGCTCGTACGCCCTCGCGTACTTTGTCTTCCTGCGAGGGGTGAATACCTGCGCGGATCAACCCGGACTGGTTGTAGTCGCAGTCAATACCGTGCTCCTTCAGCTTGCCTTCAACAAATGGCACGGCATCTTCGTAGTAGCGAACAATCTCTTTCGCTCGCTCGTTGCCGATGCCCTTGAGAAACAGGTCGTATTCAAGCGCCACGCCACCGCCCAGGTACCCCGCGTTGCGCCCACTCGCACCGAAGCCCGCAAACTCGCGCTCCAGCACGATCACTTTTGCCCCTTGTTTTGCCAGTTCCAGCGCGGCGGAAAGGCCGGCAAAGCCGGCGCCGACGATTACCACATCGGCACTGACATCGCCTTCGAGTGCGGGCTGAATGTCCTCGGGCTTTTCCACCCAACCGCCAAGTGCGCGGTACTTTTCCAGGTCGGCCATCTCGCTCGCATCCTCCATTGGCGCCGTCCTCGCGCTTTGCATGGCAGCCACGGCTGGCACGACGACCGCCGTGGCGGCTGCCCCTTTCACAAAAGTACGCCGGGTCATTCCGGATTGGCCGCCCTTATCGAGGCTCTTGGTCATTTCTGGCTCCGTCATTCCTTGCTCAGGATGTGCACCGCAAGCGCGGCTTCTTCGATGCCCTGGAAGCCTCCGCCGTTTTCCTGAATCGCATGCCGGGCACCCTGCACCTGGCGTGCACCGGCCTCCCCACGCAACTGGGTCACCAGTTCATGGAGCTGACCGATCCCGGTCGCGCCCAGAGGATGCCCCTTCGATTCAAGACCACCCGACGTATTGATGGGAATGCGCCCCCCGATCGTGAAGTCCCCGCGCTCGGCAGCGGGTCCACCTTGGCCGAGTGGTACCAACAGTAGGTTTTCAGCCTGGATGATCTCGCCCATTGCCGAGGCATCGTGTACCTCGGCAACGTTCATATCTTCGGGGCTCAGGCCAGCCTGCTCGTAGGCTTGCAGCGCGGCCAGGCGGCCGATGTTCTGTTCCGGCTCGTCGATGCGTCGATGTGTGAAGCTGCGAATCACGCTTGCGGCAACGCGGATGCAGCGGCTGCGATCCGCGCCGATGCGCCTTAGCCCTTCCTCCGTACACAAAATGGCGGCCGCCGCACCGTCCGTGACCGGCGCACACATCGGCAGCGTGATCGGGTAAGTAATCGGCGGCGCTGCGAGCACCTCGTCGACGGTGAACGACTTGCGGAATTGCGAAAGCGGGTTGTGCACGGAATGCCCGTGATTCTTTGCCGAAACGGCGGCGATCTGGCGCTGTGTGGTGCCGTAGGTCTTCATGTGATAGCGGCATAGCGCGGCATAGACCGACATGAAGCGACTGTAAGGTCGGTCGGATTCCGAGCCTGGCGGCGGGACAACACCCTCCCCCAACTGCATCAGGCTCGCAAAGTTCTCCTCGACACGCGACACATCCCAACCGCCCTCGAACAATGCAAACGACTTTGCCTTGTCCGGTACGTTCATCTTCTCCGCCCCAATGGCCAACGCCACGTCGCACGCGCCGGCTTTCAGGCTCTGCACCGCCAGGTGCACGGCAGTGCTACCGGAGGCACAGGCATTCTCGACGTTGAACACCGATATGCCTTCCAGCCCGATCTTGCTGAACACGACCTGCCCCGGGATCGACAACTGACCCTGCAACTGCCCGTTGGTGATACCGGAATAGAAAGCCGTGCCGATCGCATCGGCGCTACAGCCGGCGTCTTGCAGCGCACCGCGTAGCGCCTCACCCGCGAGGTCCTCGATGCTGCGTTCGAGGTGCCGGCCAAATACCGTCATGGCGATACCGGCGATGTAGATATTGCTCATTCGTCTATCGCTCTCGTCAGATCTTGCGTTGCAGGCCTTGCCAGTACTGCTCGCGCAAGTCTTTCTTCAATACCTTGCCGACCGTACTGCGCGGCAGTGCGGCAACGAAGTCCACGCTCTTCGGTGTTTTGACTGAACCAAGCTTCTCCTTGCACAAGGCAACGAGCTCATCTGCGCTGACCGCGTGGCCGACATTGAGCTCCACCACGGCCTTCACCGCCTCGCCCCACTTGTCGTCAGGCACGCCGATCACCGCGCAGTCCTGCACCGCCGGGTGCGCCCAGATGACCTGCTCGACCTCGCTCGGATACACGTTGAAGCCGCCGCTGATGATCATGTCCTTCTTGCGATCGGTGATATGCAGGTAGCCGTCGGCATCCAGATGACCGATGTCTCCGGTGTGCAGCCAGCCGTCGACGATGGTCTCGGCGGTCTTGTCGGGCGCCTTGTAATAGCCTTTCATGATCAGGTCACCGCGCACGCAGATTTCACCGGTCTCACCCTGCGGCAGCGCCTGGCCCTGATCGTTCATGATCTCCACGCGGATCAGCGGGTTCGGACGGCCCACCGACGACAGCCGTTCGTCGGAACCGATCTTGCCGTCAACGAAATGCTCGGCCGGGGACATATTGGAGATCGATGCCGCCGCTTCGGTCTGCCCGTAGCCGCCCGCCATGACGGGGCCGAACACCTCCATCGCCCGCTTGAGCTTCTCCACCGACATCGGCGCTGCACCGTAGAGGAAGTACTTGAGCGAGGAGAAATCCTGCTTCTCGATACCGGGAATATCGAGTAGACGGTAGATGACCGTCGGCGGCAGGAAGAACTCGGTGACGCGGTGCCTGGCGATGGCGGTGAGCAGCAACACGGGATCGGGCTTAGGCAGCACCACCACGGTACCCCCGCGTGCGGTGCACGGTAGCGACATCATTCCCGCTGTATGCGTCATCGGTGCAGCGGCAAGGTTTACCGGGCGCTGCGTTCCATATGGGAACGCGATCATGAACTGCGCGAAGTAGGTCTGAAACGCACGATGCGTGTTCATCACGCCTTTCGGTGCGCCCGTCGTTCCACCAGTTGCCGACAGCGTGACGATGTCGTCCATGTCGTAATCGACCTGCGGCATGGTCGTCGGCTGGCTGGCGCTCCACGTTGCGAGCGACTGCGCCCACGGCAGTTCTGCGTCGATGCACACCCACAGCTTGATCATCGGCAGGCTGGAGCGCAGTTCTTCGAGGATCGATGCGAAGGCCTGCGTAAAGAACAGCGCCTCGCAATCGAACGCGTCGAGCACGTACTGGTTCTCTGCCGGTGGGTTGCGCCCATTGACGGGGATGTACACCATGCCGGCGCGCCACATGCCGAGCGCGCAACCCCAGCCGATCACGTCGTTATCTGCCCAGACCGCGGCCTTCGCTTCCTTCTCGAAGCCCGCTGCCAACAGCCCATTGGCAATTTGGCATGAAAGCTCACCAATCTCCTGGAACGAAAAGCTGCGTTCCCCCTGGATATAGGCGATGCCATCGGGATTGATGCGCCACCCACGGTCGAAAAAATCAATGATTGCCATTTACATATTCCTTTGGAGCCATGCCGGGCCCTGCTTCAACTGATCTTCGGCATCGCCCCAACGCAGCGTCCGGGGCGTGCCGAGTTTGTGTTCTGCCGCAGCCCGACGATCAGGTCAGGGCCGCGTGACAAGACGGTTAGAGCTGCGCGATCGTGGCGCGCGCCAGGCCACGCTGCTCAAGGAAGCCGAGCAGGTAGCGGTGTCCGAACGCCTTCGAGCCGGACGCGAAACCAACCTTGGCGCTATCGCCGTCGAGCAGCTTGGCAACACCGGCAGCGTGAATGGCACCGGTGGAGATGTACGGTGTGATGCCGTGCAGCGTCGCGCGCACCGATGCAAGCTGACCGCGGCCGATCGCGAAATCAACGGTACGATGCGACGACGTGCGCTCGCGCGGCGGCATGGACGGCGTGGTCGAATCCACGAGCTGCTTCAGCACCGCATCCTGCTGCTCACGCGGCAGGTGCGCGTATTCGGCATCCCACTTCTGGTTGAGCGCATGCACCGTCTGCATCGCGTTGTTGTCATAGAAACCAACGCACGAGATGCAGCTGCGCACACGCGGATCGCGCTCGAAGTACACCGGCAGCGATGTGCCGCCCCACGGCAGCGCGAACACTGGTTGCAGGAAATCGGGAGACGCGACATTGAATGAAGCGTTCTTCTCATGCGGCACCAGAGCGTTCTCCCAGAGGTAGCAGGATTCCTGGCGATAGCCTTCGAAGATGGTGGCCGTCGAGCCCACGCTTACACCTGCGCCGGCACCGCGCGGGCCGCGCGTCAGGGTGGCCGTCTCCAGCGCATCGACACCCGGTGTCTCGAGCGCCAGTTCAGCGGCGATTTCCGCGAACGTGTACATGTACGCGTTCGACGGCGACACCAGCAAACCGGCCTGGCGGTATTGCTCGCCGAACTCGTCACGCACCTGGCGGATGAAGTGCTGTTCGCCGGTAGTGTCGAGGTAATGGCACCCAGCCTTGAGCGCCGCTTCCACCGCAACCAACCCGAAATTGAAGAACGGACCGACGGTGGCGCACACCACCTTCGCGCCTCGGAATGCCTTCACCAGCGCATCCACGTTGTGTTCCGCTTCGATGATTTCGTAGTTGGCCGACTCAAGACGCACAACACGCTGCGCCATCATCTCCTTGGTCCGGCTGGCATTGCGGGCCACCGCGGTGAAAGGAATGTTCTGGTCGATCAGCCAGTCCATGATCAACATGCCGGTGTATCCGCTTGCGCCATAAACGACGACGGGGTGCTTTGCCATGGTTGTCTCCTGCTATGTAAGTTGGTAAGTCCTGAATGCATCAAACGCCCAACCAGGTGCGCCGATCCGCCCTGACCGTTTGTAGTACACATGCACAAAGGTAGGTCATGATGACAATTACGAACAGAGAAAAAAAGACAGGGATTACCCTGCCGTTTCTGTCATCGCGCCATCACGTCACAAAAAAAATGCCGTGCGAGCACGGCATAAAAAGACCCCGGCGGAGATCTCAAACCGGGATCATGGAGGCATCGCCCGCGCGCGCGTCTCCGACGGCTCCGCAGTGGAGCCGGCCGTGGCGCCGACGCATGCGCAGGCCGGGTATCAGCGTGTGGGTGGCATCGCGGCGAGGTAGCGCGCTACAACCGGAATGTCCTCGCTGGACAGCGTCGCCGCCAGCCCATTCATGGCGCCCGTCGGGTCCTTGCGCGTGCCGGTCTTGAAGTCGGCAAGCTGTTTCACAAGATAGTCCTGGCCTTGTCCCGCCAGACGCGGCGCCTGGTCTTTGCCCATCAGCGTCGCGCCATGACAAGCCTGGCAACTTCGCGCCTGGACCAGGGCCAGCCCTCGCCTGTCGAGGTCGGGGTTGGCTGGAACCTCTTCGTTACGTGTCGGCACCTGTTTGGCGAAGTATTCGGCCAAGGCATCGATCTGCGCATCGGTGAGGTCTTTCGAGAGCGGGGCCATATAGGGATTCCGGCGCTCGTCGCTGGCAAATGCGTGCAGTTGCGCAGCGATATACGCCTGCGGCAGTCCGGACAGCGCCGGATACCAGCCGTTGCGCGATTGCCCGCGCGGGCCGTGACAGACAAAGCACGTTTCCTGCTGTTGCGGCCATGCGCCGGCATCGATCCGGTTTGTCTCGCCGATCTGAAACATGGCCTTTTCATAGCGCATGCCGTCCAGCAGATCGCGCCCGTAAAGCGCGCCCGCACCCACTGCGGCCGCAACCGCCACCGCAGCGACGATGATCAAGGTCCGCTTCATTTATGCCACCTCGCCTTGATTGGACAGTGCGGCCAGCACCTGCAATGCGGCGCGGTGGCCGGAGCGCACGGCACCGTCCATCGCACCAGGCCAGATGTCGGCGGTTTCGGTGCCTGACCAGATCAGTCGGCCCACGGAGGGATGCAGGAACTTTCCCCACTTGGTCCAGAACCCGGCAGGAATCGGGTGGATGCATTGCAATGTCCAGGGATCGACCCGGCCCCAGTCGTGATCGTGGAACTGCTTCGGATGTAGCGCCTTTTCGCCGAAAGCCTGGGCATAGATGGCCGACAGCGTACGCTCGGCCGCCTTGGGGTCGCCTGGCAATGCGCCAGGCGCCACGAATGCCGCAATCACGCCAACCGAACCATCCGGCGGCGAGTTGTCGTATGCCATGAACACCGGGCCGCCGACCTGATAGAGCATTCCGCAGTTGCCGTCTTCGCGCCAGAACGGCTTGTCGTAGACATGTACCGTCTTGCGCATCGGCGCATTCGCTGGCCAGCGTTGCTGTAGTTGCGACCGCCCCTGGGGCAGAGGCGGATCAAATACCACCTGGTTGCACAGTGCCGGATTCATCGCAACGATCACCCGACGCGCGCGCACTACGCCCGCGTCTGTATGCACCTCGACAACGTCGCGATCCCATCCGGTAATCTTGCGCACAGGGTGAGACAGCCTGACCTTGTCGCCAAGGTCCTTCGCCATCCTGGTGCTAAGCACCTGCGAGCCACCAACGAATCTTGTTTCCTGCGCGCCGCCCTTGAAAGCCTCGAGCTTCTGGTAGTTGCTATCGGCACTGTTGATGATCGACAGGTAATGCAACATACCGAGCTGCGCCGGCGCCCCGCCAAGCGAGAGCTGTGCAGCCAGTGCCAGGAAATAGCCCTCCTCATGCTTCACGCCTTGCTGCAGCAGCCATTCGCCGTAGGTAAGCTTGTCGAGTTCCGCGGCATGCGCCGCCTTCCACGGCGCTGCGGAAGGCACGCCACGCGCCAGTTCGCCAAGCTTGGCGCCGATGGCACCATCACCGCCGCCGGTACCGCCATGAAGATCCTGCGCCACCCGTGCGTCGCCGGCCAGCACTACCGTCTTGCCGGCGTAGTAGCTCGGGAAGGTGTCGACTTCGAGTTCGCGTGCAAGATCCGCAATCGCCGTCTGGCCAGGACCGATCCACTGCCCCCCGGCTTCGGAAACGACCCCGTTGCCCAACTCATGGTTGTACGTGCGGCCTCCGACGCGATCGCGCGCTTCCAGCACCACGAACGAATCACACCCGGCACGCTTCAGATCGCGTGCGGCCGTCAGCCCCGCCAGTCCCGCGCCGATGATGACCACGTCCAGTACGCCGCGATCCACCGATCCGCCAGCAACACCTTCAGCCATGGATACCTGGCTGGCCGCCAGTGACGCGGCACCAGCAACGGCCATGCGAAGGACCTGACGCCGGCCCGGCACATCTGGATTGTTGTTCGGCACCTCGCTCGATGCCTGATCCCTGTTCATGTTGTTTCTTCCTTGCTTGAATCACGGCCAGAATGGCTTGCGTTTTTGGCTTGAGTACTCAGCGCCCTGCCAGCACGCCGGCATTCGAGAACAGAATCGGCTTTCCGCCTGCATCCATCACGGCAGCGGTCAGCGCCGCCCGATCATCGCGCTGGGTAACCTCCAGCGACGCACCGTCTTCACTCTGCTTGAGCACCAGTCCATCAAGCCCGACAGCTACGATCCCCTTGCCTGTGGCAATCAGGTTGGTGATCGAGTTCTTGGTCTGCGTCTTCAGCTCAGACCATGTCGCGCCACCGTCGCTGCTTTGAAACAGGCTGCCAAGCAGACCACCAACGACGATCCGGCCGTCCGGCATCGCCACGCCCGACCACAACGAGCCTTTTCCGCCCGTCGCCAGATAGTTCCAGTTGGCGCCACCATCGGTGGACTTGAGCACCGTCCCCTGTTCGGCTGAGACGTACAGCGCGCCGTGGCGATCGGCAAATACGTGGTACAGGTTGCGGTCGGCCTTGCCACCGCCAGGTGGCTTGGGTAGCGTGGTCCGCGACCACGTCTTGCCGCCGTCATGCGTCTGCAGCATCAGCGACCACAGACCAACCGCAATGCCGTCGTGATCGTTGGTAAAGTGCACGGAGAACAGCGGCTGATCTACCGCCGTGTCCATCCGTTGCTTCTCCCACGTTTCTCCGCCGTCTGCGGTCACGAGAATCACGCCCCACTGCCCCACGGCCCAGCCGCGCTTGTCGTCGGTGAAGGTGACGGCGGACAGCGTGGCAGAAACCGGCACGCTGCGGGCCTGCCGATAGCTCTTGCCCTCGTCGTCGGAGAGAAGAACGATGCCGTGCTCGCCAACAGCGACGATGCGCTTGCCTGCACGCGTAGCGTCCACCAACATCATCCTGGTCGGCGCGCTCCACGCGTGGGCTGGCTTCGTTGCCCACAAGGCGACCGTTCCTTCGGATGGGGCTTCTGCGAATGCCGCGGTGACCGCGCAGAGCGCGATACCGGCTACGAGAGTTTTGATCATGTCTGAGTCTCTGTAAGAACGCGCTCGCACATCAGTGGCTGAACAGGCCCGGTGCGCGTGCAGGCTGGCGTCGCGGGAACCAGCGCTCCAGCACCGAGGCCAATGCCGGCAACACCGTCATCGCCATCACCAGGTTGACAAGGAACATGAAGGCCAGCAGCTTGCCCATGTCGGCCTGGAACTTCAGTGCCGAGAAACTCCACGTTGCCACGCCGATCGCCAGCGTAATGGCGGTAAAAATTGTCGCCACACCCACTTCGAGCATCGCGTGCTGCACCGCTTTCACGATATTCTGGCCACCGGCCAGGTGCGCCTGCAGCCGGTTGTAGATGTAGAAGGCGTAGTCGACGCCAATTCCCACTGCCAGCACCATCACCGGCAGCGTGGCTACCGTCAGGCCGATCTTCAATTCCTTCATGAACCAGTAGCCGATGAACGTGGCTACGGATAGCGGGACGCAGCAGGCCAACATCGCGCGCCAGTCGCGGTAGGCCAGGAAGACGAGAATCAGGATTGCCGCGTACACATACATCATCATCGGCAGCTCGCTCTTCTCCACCTCGTCGTTGGTAGCAGCAAGCACCCCAGCGTTACCCGCGGCAAGACGGATGTTGATGCCCGGGAACGGATGCGACGCACGGTATCCCTTTATGTCATCCAGGATCCGGTTGATCGTGGTCGCCTTATGATCCGTCAGGAACAAGTGCACGGCGGTCATGCTGCAATCGGCCGTCATGAAGCCCTTCAAACGTCCGACATCGACCGACACCGCACCGTAGTTCTCCGGGTCGATCGGCACGACGTTCATCTTCGGATAATCTTCGTTGTAGCCCTGGTTATAGGTGCGCAACATCCCCGAGTACGACTGTGCAGACACCACGCCAGGCTCGGTGCGCATGGCTGCCGTGAACTCGTTTTCATACAAGCCGACAGCCGGGTTGTCGCACGCGTTGCCACTCGACTCGACCGCAACGGACAGCCAGTCGAGCCCCATGTCGTAGTTGCCCGCGATCGACGTCGCATCCTGGTTGAAGCGCGCATCCTCGCGCAGCTCCGGAGCTCCCGGCTGCAAGGTGCCGATCACCCGGTCTCGACTCTGCCAGGCAGAGAGTGCAAATACCATCACCGCCATGGCGAGCGTGACAGCCGCAAACTTTGGCTCGGCCACCCGCGCCAGCACCCGCAACGGCTTTGCGCGCTGCTGGGCGCGCGTCAGCGACTTGTCGGCATACTGCTGCGAAAAGTTGAAACATGAGGCGGCAACCGGCAACAGGATCAGGTTCGTCACGATCTTGTACGCCACACCCAGCGATGCGGTAATGGCCAGCTCACGCACCATCGGAATTGGAATCAGCAGCAGCGTAATGAACGACACGAACGCCGTGATGAGTGCCAGAACGCCCGGAATCAGAAGTCCGTTAAAGCTGTGTCGCGCGGCATCGAACGAGCTATGTCCGTGCGCAATCTCGCGAACGATGAAGTTCACCTGCTGTACGCCGTGAGAGACCCCGATCGCAAAGACGAGGAATGGCACCAGCACCGCAAGCGGATCCAGCCCAAAGCCAAGCAGCTTCAGCGTGCCGAACTGCCAGACCAATGACGTGAGCGAGCAGACGATCAACAGCGCCGTGAAGCGCACCGAATGGCAGTACCAGTACACCGCGAGCGCGGTCAGCAGCAGTGCGATGGCACAGAAGCCCAGCACGGCCGTTGCACCATCGGCGATATCGCCGATCTGCTTGGCAAAGCCGATGATCTGGACTTCGTAGCCGGCGTCTTCAAAGGGCTTGCGAATCTGCGCTTCGAGCAGATGGTTGAACGCTACGTAGTCGAGCACGTGGCCAGCACTGTCGCGCTCGTTCAGTTCAGCCGTGATCATCGCGCTGTCTTCGTTATGCGAGACAAGCGTACCCACGTAGCCACCGAGCGTGGTTGCGCGACGGATCTTCGCCACCACCTCGGGCGTCAGCTGATCGGGCGTGATCGAGCCGGAGATGATTGGCTCGGCTCGAAACCCCTCTTCGGTGATCTCGTTGACAAAAGAGTTGGGCGTCCACAGCGAGCGAACACCAATGCGGTCGACGTTCGGCAGGTAGGTGACTGCCTGGGTTACCTTGTACAGGCGCGTCAACCCCTCCGGCGTCCAGATGGCACCCTTCCTGGCCCGTACCACGACGGTGATCCGGTTTGCGCCAAGCAGATCGGACCGGTATTTCTGGAAAGTCTGGATGTACTCATGGCCGACCGGCATCTGCTTTTCAAAGCCGGCGTCCATACGCAGTTGCACCGCGAAGACCGCCATCACAACGGTGAACAGACCGATCACAGCGAGCACAATCGTGCGATGGCCGAAGAAGACCTTTTCCAGGCCACTGACAAGACGATTCAACACGACTCTACTCCTTCAGGTATTCCGGCGGCGCACCGCGTGCGCCGCCTCGCGGGCATGCCCCGTCAGAAATTCCGCGTCAAGAACATGCCAACGAAGTTCCGATCCGAGTAGGGGTTACCCACGGTGTTGTGGCCGCCCCAGAACATGGTGTAGTTGATGCCCGCCTGCCACTTGGTCGGGTTCTGGTTGAACAGGATGTAGAGGTTTGCCGACTTCAATCCCTGCATGTAGTTGGCCTGGAACGTTGGCGTGTACCCGTAGAGTCCGGCCGAGAAGGTCACGCCAGGCGTCACCTGCCAGCCGGGGATCAGCGAGCCGTCATAGGTCCAGTTGAAGTCGATCGTGGTGCCCACCGAACTCGACGTGCCCTGCCCCCTGCCGATCGGGTAGCCAGTGCCAGAGTTGGGGTTCAACCACGTCAGGTATCCGGTCTGCGGCAACTGCGTGACCTGCTGGCCGTTGACGGTGCGTGTGACGCCGCTGGAGCTCAGGCCGGGGTAGTAGATCCACGTGAGCTCCGTCGTCAACGTTCCCGAGTCGGCGCCGATCCACTTGAGAAACGGATACTCGCTGCGCGTCAGCGCCAGCAAACCGTTGATGCCGAACTGGAACTTCTTCTTGTCGACCCACTGCTGGCAGTCGACCCCACCCGGATTCACATTCAGGTCAGGCGGACCGCCCGCGCCGTAGCAGCTCGACAGCGCCACGCCATCACGCGGGCGATATGACAACTCGGTGCCAATCGCCCAGGGGCCCAACGGGAAGTTCGCACTAACACCAAACAGCTGTCGGTTGGCGAGGTTCGACCACTGCAGCGTGTTGTTCGCGAACGAGGTCAGTACCGGCGACTTGTCGGTGTAGTTCTCGTAGTAGAACGCGAAGTTCGCATCGATGGTGCGCGGTACGTAGTTGAACTTCACACCGAACTGCGGCTTGTACCGCGAAGGCAGTCTGTTATAGACCGGAAGGCCGAACGAATCGGCAAACTCGCCGTTGACCAGGCCATTGCTGATCGCGGCCAGCGTGGCCGGATCGTGGGCGTTCTGCCCGGTCATGCCCGCAATGGTTCCGGCGCTTGGGCCATTCACATTGAAGTTGTTCGGATTGACCGTGAACGGCTCCGTACCACGGCCAAGTACGTTAGACACCGACCAGTACGAGCCGACCGGCGGGAAGCGGTTGCCGTTCCACATAAACTGGTAGTACGCCTCGGTGCTTACACCGTGGGACAGATCGGCGGCGAAGCTCACCATCGGCGCCGGCAGCACCGCTTGCTTGAGCTGAGAGCCCGGGATCATCAGCTTCTGGAAATCGAGCGAGTTGGTGGCGCTGATGCCACCCGTTGCAAACATACTCTCGCCCCAGTTGATCACCTGGTTGCCAAGCCGTACGTGTGCGGTACGGTCGGCAATCGTGAAGTCCTTCTGGGCCCACAGATCGAGCAGTTGCGCGTTATAGACGATCTGCTGCTGCGCGTCGCTCGTCAGCTGGGTGCGCTCCGTGTTCTTGGCCATGAAGTCATACATGCCCGTACCGCGCGCCATGAACTTGATCCCCTCACTGGGCATCGTCAACAGCAGCTCGCTGGTGGCACTCACGTAGGTGCTGAACGGCTTGCCTTTCTTGTAGTTCAAGTCGCCGTTGTCGCCGGCGCCCCACTGATCGACGTTGGCCGCGGCACCACAGCCGTTTGCATTCGGATCCCCGGTGAGTGAGCAGCTCGGGGTCTTGGTCCGTACCGCCGCACCGGTCGTAATGTTGCTGACCAGCGACCCCTTGATGGCATCGTCGGGTCCCGCCGTGAAATCGAAACCGTGTGCATTCGATGCGGCTCCCAGCACGGCAAGTGAGATCGTCGTGCGCGCCAGCGTTCTATTTGTTTTCATCATTCCTCCTCCATCCATTTCATACCGACGCGTGCCTCCTCAAACACGCGCCGGCTCCCCCGAGAGCGGAGCGCGTTATCGCTCGCTGACCGCGCGCAGCGTTTCGGCAGAGAAATAGTCCGACTTGAATCGTGGGTCGCTGGTCTGTTGATACCAGCGGAGGTCCTTGCCCTGGCCAATGGTCGACTGATCGAACACGTAACGCCCGTTGAGCACGTCGTACTGCACGAACGGCTCGTTGTCACACGCACCACCCAGTTCCCACACCGGGACGGGGTAGCTCTCGCGCACCTTCCACAACTTGCCTTGAGCGTCGTAGTCCTCGCCGATCAATGCCATCCAGCTGTCTTCGTCCAGATAGATGACCTTTTTCGATGCAACGTGGCGCGCGCTGGGCTTGAGCGTTGCCTCGACCACCCAGACACGATGCATCTCGTAGCGCCGGTTCTTTGAGGCGATGCCCTCTGGCGTAGCAACGTCATGCAACTTCTCGTTGAACTTGAGCATGCCGAACGCGTTGTACGGGACGATCATTTCCTTCTTGCCCACGAGCTTCCAGTTGAAGCGATCGATAGCGCCGTAGAACATGTTGGCTTCGTCGATCAGGTACTGGTTTTCCATGCCGATGACTGGCGCATCGTACAAATAGGCCGGCATGCGTCGCACACGCCGTTGCCCAGAGAAGTAGTAGAACGTCTCCGACACCTTGTTGAAGTACTGACGTTGCACGAAAGCCTGTCCGGCCAGCGCGGGCGGCGATTCGACCTTGAAGAACGCCGCATTGCTGAGCTGATCGACATCCTGCGGCGTCGTCTTGCCTTGCTTGCCCCATGGCAAGTACACATGCTGCGGCGCGATCGCGTCGATCCAGTCGCTATTGCCCGGACGCGGGGAAACCACGGTTGCCATGCGCGGCCATTCCAGACCTTCGCCGCGGTACCGGTAGATGTAGTTGAGAATGGCCTCTGCACCGCTCTTCGGCTGCGGGAATGCCACGCCCGGCAGGGCCGCCGATTTCAGTTGCTCGCCGGTCGAATCAAGCTTCGCCTCGGTGAGATTGGTCTTTGAATTCTGCGCAACGAAGTCAGGCACCTGGCATTCGCGATGCGACGGATACACGTCCATCCGGTAGCCCTTCTTTTCCTTGATCAGTGCGACCTGGCCGGGCGTAAGGTTGTCTGCGTACTTGTCGATGTTCGATGCATCAATCGAGTACAGCGGCTTTTCGTTGCGATGCTTCCAGAAATCGCCGCGAACCTTGCCCCACTCCCACCCCGCGTCGGGTGCCTGCTTGCCGGTGTAGGCCGGCACGGCACCGTCCTTGCTTGCCGCGCGATCCCCACCCTCGGGCGTCAGGTCTTCCGCCATGGCAGCCGATCCGACCACAAGACATACCGCGGCCGCGATTGTCGACGCGGCTCCGAATCCGTACTTCTTCATCATGGTTCTCCTTCCGATTCCGCTTTCACTCGTCTTGTCATGGTTCATCGCATGAGGCGGGTAAAAGCCTGTTGCTGCGTACTGGTCAAAGGCGGAGTTACTCCTTGCCGGACCCGGCCACCGCCACCGCCCGTACCTCGACGAGTAGCTCGGGAAGCGCCAGCTGCGTGACCCCTACCGCCGTCCACGATGGATAGCGGCTGGGAAAGTACGCGTCCTTGACCGCAGTGAATGCCGCGATCTCGCCGCGCAGATCCGTATGGAAAGTTGTCAGTTCCACGACATCGGCCAGGCTGGCGCCCGCCTCCTCGAGAATCACCTTCAGGCACTCGAATGCGATCTGGGCCTGCGCCTGCATTCCCTCGCCGGGCTTGCCCTGCGCATCGATCCCGACCTGGCCGGACACCCAGATCGTGTCGCCGACGCGCGTTGCCGGCGAAAAGTGGTAGGCGTCATAGAACGCCTGGAACGGGGCAGGAACGATCGACTGCCGTTTATTGGTCAATGCCATGACTAAACCTCTTTGCTCAGATGATTTGACGGAAACAGGAAGCGCGGAACGGATCGCCCGCTTTCAGATGCGAGAGTTCATCGACGAACAGAACGCCCGCCGTGCTGTAGCCCGAGCGGCTGTTTTCAGGCAGTGGACTGAAGGTGGCGTCGTCGCCGAAGAAGCGAAGTACGAGCGTGTGGCGATCAGGAAAATCGGCATCCGTCGCACCGCCGCCGTGCAGCGACCCCGGATGCAGCAGCAGCACATCGCCCGGATTCGTGGCCCACGAGACGATGTCGTAGGCGTTCGGGTCGGCGCGACGCTCGGCTTCGATATTCGGCATGCGCGGCCACACATCGCCACCGTGCAGCGGGTCGGTCGGGTCTTCGGGGTCCTGAAACGTGGTGCCGTCGTAGCGCGTGCCGTTGTGCGATCCACGAACGATCTCCAGCGCGTTGCGCTTCGGAACCGCTTCAAAGCTGATCCACGCATTGGCCCAATGCTTGCCCGCCCACGGCAGGTACGAAGTGTCCTGATGCCAGGACGAACGTGCCGCGCGACCACCGGCCTTGAGGAAGAGTTCCTCGGCGAAATACCACACGTGCTTTGAACCCCACAGTTCGGCGAGCAGCTTGCCGATCGGCAACTCGGCGACGAGTGCGTCCAGCCGCTCCTTCGCATGGGGATTGGCATTGTCAACGTGTGCTTTGCGCTCGGTACCGTCAAACATCGTGGTGACCATAGGCCCGGGGTTTTCGATTCCCCAATCAAAGACTTCCCGGCACTGCGTGAGCGCCGCCTGGCTGAGACAGCCTTCAATAACAACCGCCCCATCCTCCGCAAAGGCCTTGCGCGTGGACTCATTCATCGTTGCTCTCCTGTTTCGTCATTCGCATGGCGGCTGGTCATGAGCACCCTCCGCCATTTCCTTAGTAGAACAAAACACCAAAGTTAGGTAACTATGATAAAGATAGGACGAAAAGAAAAGACAGGGATTTCCCTGCCATGAACGGCACGTGCGAAGGAACGGCAGGCCTTCACGGGTGGCAGCGATCCAACACCCCTACGCACCACAATCGCGCTTTACTTGTTTATGTCAATGACCTATGTTAGGTCATCAGTACTAGACTAGTGGTGGTTGAAGTGGCATGGCAGGGGAAGTGGTCAAAATGGGCAGCGAGTCGAACAGCAAGTCGAGCAGCAACGAGGCAAGAAGCAAACGCGCAATCAGGGGACGCATACCGTCCGGCGTGATAGCGGGGGTGGCGGCAATCCTCATGCTCTGCATGGCAGCCGCGCTGGGTGTGGCCCCGCGTCACACCTACGATGATGAAAAAGGTCCGCTCCACCGGGAGGACCTGCGCATGCCAGACATGCGCGGGCAACTTGCACAGCTGGCAGATGCCGGCGCCACGTATATCCACCAGGCGTCCATGCAGCACGGCGACACCATTGCGTCGCTACTCACTCGGCTCGGCATCGATGACCCCGATGCACTGGTTTTCTTGCGCAACAGCGCTGCCGCGCGCCCTTTCTTCGATCTTGGACCGGGCCAGACCGTGCTGGCCGAAGTCGACCAGGACCACCTGCTTGTCTCGTTGCGGGTCACGCTTGGCGGCAACGTGTCCGCCGCGCGCGAACTGGTCATCGGGCGCACCGGTGACTCCGACCGACCGGAGTTCAAAGCGAACCGACATGCCGTCAAGATCGAACTGCGCCATGAAATGCGCTCTGGCATCATCGCCACGGATGGATTCTTCAAGGCGATGGATGTCGCGGGCGTACCCGGCGACATCGTCCAGCAGATGATCCCCATTTTCTCGGGTGTGGTGGATTTCCACGCCGATATCGTGGCGGGCGATCGCTTCCGTATCGTCTATGAGGCCGGATTCCGAGACGGTGCCCCGGTACACAACGGCCATATCGTGGCGGTCGAACTCGTCAACCGTAGCCAGCCCTACCAGGCCGTGTGGTACGCGGCCGAAGGTAGCAACGACGGGGCCTTTTACACCTTCGACGGCCGCCCCATGGCGCGCACGTTTCTACGCTCTCCCGTCGAGTTTTCGCGCATGTCGTCGGGCTTCGGCTGGCGCGATCACCCGCTGCACCATCAATGGACCAGGCACAACGGCATCGACTTTGCCGCGCCAACGGGAACCAAAGTTTTCGCCACCGCGGATGGCGCGGTCGAGTTTGTCGGCCAGCAAGCCGGCTACGGCAATGTCGTCGTACTTAAACATCAAGGCAGCTACTCGACCTACTACGCGCATCTATCGGGATTTGCCGGCATCCAGCCAGGCCTGCGCGTCAGGCAGGGGCAACTGATCGGCTACGTCGGGGAAACCGGCTGGGCAACCGGCCCGCACCTGCACTATGAGCTTCGCTTTCATGATGTGCCGCAGAACCCCTTGAGCGTCGTGCCGAAGGAGCCTGCCACGCTGACCGGACGAGCACGCGAACGATTCCTGAGCTATACGAGCGGCCTGCTGAGCCGCATCGATACGCTGCGCACCTTTGACGTGGCGTCCAGCCGCTCTTGAGGCGGCCCAGCAAAGTGGCGCAATAAATACTCAGCGACGCGCGAGCGGACCCACCGGCGGTGCCGGGTTGCACCGGCTGCGGCAGCGCGTATTCTGGTTCATGGTTCCTTATTCACGCTGACTCCGACCGGTCGCGACCGGTCTCTTCCTTCACGGAAACGTCAGACCGCCGGTTGGGGGCAGATCATGCGCAAGCGGCCTCATGACAGTTCGAACAAAGATCGCCCCGTGGCATTCGAATTCGAGGAGAGCGAGCCGCATTTCAGGCTGCTCGCCGACGGCATACCCCATATGGTAATGACCGCCGATGCGCATGGCCGGATCGATTACTGCAATCAGCGGTGGTCAGCCTATACGGGCCTCAGCCTCGAACAAACCCAGTCCGGAGCCTGGCAATCGGCCATACACCCCGATGACTTCAACAGGAACATCGACGGCTGGACAGACGCGGTGGCGGCAGGACGCGAATACGAGATCGAGTATCGCTTGAGACGGATGTCCGATGGCGCCTATCGATGGCACCTTGAGCGCGGGTCGCCACTCAGGGATATGAATGGGAAGATCGTGAAGTGGCTGGCATCCTGCACCGACATCGAAGACCTGAAGCAGGCGCAGGAATCGGCCGAACGCGCCAACCGCGCAAAGTCCGAATTCCTGTCAAGCATGAGCCATGAGTTGCGCAACCCATTGAATGCCATCCTTGGCTTCGCGCAACTGATGGCCTCCGATTCCCCGCCCCCGACTCCCTCGCAACAGGCGAGCCTCGAACAGATTCTGAAGGCGGGCTGGCATTTGCTGGAACTGGTGAACGAGATCCTCGATCTTGCGAAGATCGAGGCCGGGCATATGTCGCTCTCCCCCGAGCCGGTATCGGTCGTGGATATCTTGCACGAATGTCACGCAATGCTTGAGCATCAAGCACTCAGGCGCGAGATTCGCATGCGATTTCCCCCGGGCGACACTGCGTGCTATGTCCGCGCTGACCGGACCCGCTTGAAGCAGATTCTCGTCAACCTGCTTTCCAATGCCATCAAGTACAACCGGGATCGGGGTTCGGTCGACGTGCAGTTGTGCCCGACAGGCAACCGCGTACGCGTCAGCGTGTGTGATACCGGCGCGGGATTGACGCCGGAACGTCTGGCACAACTATTCCAGCCATTCAACCGCCTGGGGCATGAAGCCGGCCCGGTTGAGGGCACTGGCATCGGCCTGGTGGTCGCCAAGCGACTGGTCGAACTGATGGGCGGCGCCATTAGTGCCGAGAGTACGCCGGGCGAAGGCAGCGTATTCTGGATCGAACTGCCCGCTGCGCACCCACCCGAAATGACTGGCGAAGGGTCGGCACTGCACGTACCCGTCAAGACGACAATCGAGGAGCATTCTTCCGTACACACGCTGCTATATGTGGAAGACAACCCCGCCAACCTCAAGCTCGTGGAGCAACTTATCGGCCGCCGGAGCGATATTCATCTGCTATCCGCAGTTACGGGGACAGCTGGTGTCACGCTCGCACAGGCCTCATTGCCAGACGTCATCGTGATGGACATCCATTTGCCTGACATCAACGGCCTCGAAGCACTGGAACGCCTGCGCGAGGATCCGAAGACGATGCATATCCCGGTCATCGCCCTCAGTGCGAATGCGATGCCACGCGATATTGAAAGAGGCATCAAGGCCGGATTCTTCCGCTATCTGACCAAGCCAATCAAGATCCCTGAATTCATGGACGCGCTGAACGCCGCTCTTGAACAGCAACAAGGCGGGATAACTCCGGGATAACAAGGCCGAAGTCTTATCATGATCAGCGCATCGAACATCCTGGCAGCAAGGATCCTGGTCGTTGACGACCTCGAGGCCAACGTCATTCTGCTCGAGCGCATGCTGCGCGGTGCGGGGTACACCTGCGTTGCATCGACCACCGATCCGCGCACCGTTCGTCAGCTTCATATCAGGCATCACTACGACCTGATCGTGCTCGACCTCCAGATGCCCGGCATGGACGGCTTCGAGGTCATGGAGGCCATCAGGGACGTCGAGCCAGACAGCTACCTTCCGGTAATCGTCGTCACTGCCCAGCCCGACCATAAACTACGTGCATTGCAGGCCGGCGCGAAAGACTTCGTCAGCAAACCGTTCGAACTTGCCGAAGTTCTGATGCGAGTGCGCAATATGCTCGAAGTGCGCCTGCTACATGGTGAGGCATTGAACCATGGCAAGGAACTCGAACAGAAGGTGCGTGAACTGGAAGCGAGCCGGGAGACCATCGTTCAGCAGAGCAATGAACTGAGGCACCTTTACGAGAAGCTGGTTCGTGAGCAGCAGGTAACCGATCGACTGCTTCTCAATGTGCTGCCCGCCCCCATCGCAGAGCGGCTGAAACTGCGTTCCGATCTTATCGGCAGTGGCCCGCCAGAGATCATCGCGGACAGGTTCCAGGACGTGTCGGTGTTGTTCGCCGACATCGTGCAGTTCACTCGCTTTTGTCCCGGCATGCACCCGGAACAACTGGTGGCGGTGTTGAACGAGATCTTTGCCGACTTCGACAATATCGCCGACAGCCGGGGGCTCGAGAAGATCAAGACGATCGGGGACGCCTACATGGCGGCCGCAGGCTTGCCCACCCCTGCCGCCAATCATGCAGCTCGCGCCGCGCACATGGCCATGGACATGGTCGAGTCACTGGATCGATTCAATCTGCGGAGCGGTTACAACATGCAGTTGCGCGTTGGCATCCACAGCGGCGCCGTCATCGCCGGCGTGATCGGACGAAGAAAATTCATCTATGACCTGTGGGGCGACACCGTGAATATCGCCAGCCGGATGGAATCCCATGGCATAGCCGGCCGCATTCAGGTGACGGAGGCCACCCGGCGGCAGCTTGACGAAGAGTTCCAGCTCGAAGAGCGCGGTGCGATCGCCGTGAAGGGCATCGGGGATTTGCGTACATGGCTGCTGGTTGGCAGGGCCACCGATGCGCCGAAATAGAATCGTTCTCGATTCTCCGGCGATCTCCCGACCTACGAAACCCAGGTCAACCCCAAATAAACATACCCCACAGCGGGAATCAACACTGCCGCCATAACCCAGCGGGACCGGGTGCTGTTCACGGGGTAGCCAAAGCGGTCTTTTCTATGGAAGAGGTATCGATCCATGGGGATTTTCCCTATCCTGAGTAACCGAAAAAGAGACCCGCGTAGTCAGACCACGCGGGCGGACGAACCGTCGGTGAACTCGTCACGGCATGAGTTATTGTGTTGCCGGTCACATCCAGGCGCCATACGCCATAAGGATGACGGGAGGCAAAAGCTTCAGCGGAAATCTAGTGTGCCGAGTCTGCAGCAAATGCCAGGACTTGCCCTAGTGCTTCGCATTCGATGAGATTTCCGAAGTCATCGGTCACGCATAGATGTCCGGATCCTGTTCGCAATACGGAGACGATACTCAGGCCCAGCACGTTGAGTGGCTTTACGAAGGTCGGGGCAGGATGCATCGCGGAGGACTCCGAAATGGCTGAGGGTTGGCTTCGCAGCCGTTGTCTGCGAATCCAGGAGCCATCCTGTTCCGATGAAGCTGCCCGGTATGCGTCCTTGGCCGCATGCTTGCGCCTGCCTGTGATGCCTGCCGAACGTAAGGGTAAAATCGGCCGCATATCAGCAGCACGTTGGCGACCATCCGCGCTGCTCCAAGCACAAATGATCAGGAGACGCGCCCCTTGCGCTACGAACTAACAGATTTGCGGCTGTTCCAGGCCATTGCCGAGGCACACAGTCTTGCGGGCGGTGCGAATGCCGCGCATATCACGGCATCGGCTGCCAGCTACAGGTTGAAGAATCTGGAGCATGCGCTTGGTATTCCGCTGTTTGTTCGCAGTCCGCGGGGCATGGATCTCACGCCGGCGGGCGAAATGCTGCTTGCCCATGTGCGCGAATTGCTGCAGGGCATCGAGCGGATGCATGCGGAAGTGGGCCAGTTTGCCAGCGGACTCAAGGGGCATATTCGTCTGCTTGCCAATAGCAGCTCGCTGAACGGTTTTATCATCCCCAGCGTCAGCCGCTTTCTGGCGGCCCATCCCGAGGTCAATATCGATCTGGAGGAACGCGCGAGCCAGGCGATTGTGGCTGCGGTAGCTGCGCATGAGGTAGACATCGGCATCCTCGCGAATGAACTGACCGACGAGGCCAGTGCTGCCGGGGTTCGGGCGGTCCGCTATGCCGTGGATGAACTGGTACTTGCAGTGCCTGCGGGGCATCCGTTGGCAAGGGAATCAAGCGTGCGTTTTGGTGCGGCGCTGGGATTTGATTTCGTGTGCATGAGTCGGAACAGCAGCAATTTCCTGTTTCTCAAGGACATGGCCCAGAGAGCCGGGAAGCTGCCCAACGTTCGACTGCATGCGCACAGTTTCGAGGCTGTGTTGTCGCTGGCGGAAGCTGGGGTGGGTATCGCGCTGGTACCCAGGAGTGTTGCCGCCGAAGCCCTGAATTCGGGCCGTGTGGTTGGGGTCGGATTGGACGAGCCGTGGGCTATCCGCGAGTTGAGTCTGGTAACTCGCGGGGACGGAAAGCTGCCGGGCTTCGCGGCGGCGTTTGTGCAGTTTCTGCTAAGCGATCCGCGCGTTGCCATTACGCGGGATCCCCAAACGCCATCGGCTTGAAGCGTCTTGAAGCGGCTTGAAGCTGCTGAGACGGCTTAACGCTTCCGGTTGATAAAGCTTGCCATATGTTCCTGTGGCTCGCCGGTTTCAAAAGCCAGGCCAAACTCGGTCACGCTATTCTCGATGGAGTCATCGAGCGGTGCTTCTTCCCACTCGCGCAGCAGGCGCTTTTGCTGGCGCACGACTTGCGGTCCGAAGCTTGCCAGCAGTTCTGCCACCCGCGTGACTTCGGCATCAAGGTTTGCCAGCGGCACGACCTGGCTGACCAGTCCAGCTGACAGCGACTGTGCGGCATCGGCGATTTCACCAGTAAGCAGAAACCACGCGGTCCTGGCATTGCCGATCAGTCGGGGCATCAACGCCGCGTGAATCACCGACGGAATGCCGACCTTGACCTCGGGCATTCCAAGCTGCGCATCGTCCGAAGCAACTCGAATGTCGCAAGCCAGGGCCAGTTCCAGCCCGCCGCCGAGGCACCATCCTGGCATGCGAGCGATGACCGGCACCGGGAAATGCCGCAGTGCATTGCACAGATCGCGCAGGCCACTGATAAATACTTCGGCGGTCTCGCGTGTCAGCGCAGCCATTTCGTTGATGTCGGCGCCGCCGATAAAGCCCTTGTCGCCCGTGCCGCGCACCACGAGCACGCGAACGCCCTTACGCTCCGCGAGCGCCTGCACCGCGCTGGTCAGGTCGGCAATGACTGGAGTGCTCAGGATATTCAGTGACTTGGCCTCACGGATGGTGACCGTGGCAATACCACGTTCGTCGACCTCTACCGCAGCGTGGCGCTTTGACAGGTTCTCGCTCATTCGAATCTCCTTATTGCAACTTCTCGAAGCGGATGTCCTCGACAACCTTCTTCCAGTGCTGATTTTGCGTGCGGATCAGGTCCGCAAATGCCTTGCGGGTGGTCCATGCGGGGATGGCGCCCTGCTTCTCGATGGCTGCCACGACTTCTGGTTCAGCCAGCACTTGCTTCACTGCCGCGTTGATCTTGTCGAGAATGGGTGCCGGCGTACCGGCGGGCGCGCCCAGTCCGAACCACGACGGATTGTTCATGGCCGGCAAGCCCGCCTCGGCATAGGTCGGCACATTTGGCAGCATTTTCAGGCGTTGCTTCGCCGCGACCGCCAGTGGACGAAGCTTGCCGCCCTGAATCAATCCGGACGACGAAGGAATATTGTCGAAGACCACCTGGATCTGGCCGGCCATCGCGTCATTCAACGCGGGACCCAGCCCCTTGTAGGGAACGTGCAGCATCCTGGTGCCGGTCACGTTCATGAACAGTTCGCCGTTCATATGGCTCAGGCCACCATTACCGGACGAGCCGAACGAGTATTTGCCCGGCTCCGCTTTCAGCAACTTGATAAAGGCCGGCAGGTCTTGCGCCGGAAATGACGGGTTGACGACCAGCACGTTGGGCACGTCGGCAAAATTACTGATCGGGTCGAAATCCTTGACCGGGTCATAGGCGGTCTTCTGGTAGACATTCGGATTCACCGCGTGCGAGCTTTCGACCTCCATCACCAGCGTGTATCCATCCGCGGGTTGCTTGGCTGCGAATGCACTACCCACGGCGCCGCCCGCGCCGGGACGGTTTTCAATGACCACTGGTTGCGTGAGCACGGCACCGAGCCGCGTGCCGACCACGCGCGCGATGATGTCGGTGGTACCACCCGCCGCGTAGGGCACGATCAGCTTGATTGGTTTGTCAGGCCAGGTCGAGGCATGCGCAACGCCGAACGGGCTGCCACTCGCCATGACGACCAATGCGGCCATGGCGATCATGCCGAGGCTGGAATGCTGCAACTTCATTATTGTCTCCGTATGGATCTGATATCGATAAACGCTGTGCTGCGCCGTTACGCTTGCGGGGTATGTTCCCCAAGCAGAGGTGGCGGCTTCAAGGGATTCGGGTTACTCGGCAGCATGGGATTGCGCACCATCGGAATGGTCCCCATGACCGGATGCACTGCGGCCTGTCGCAACTGCCGATGCTGGACCTGCGGATGCGCGAACACCTCTTCCATGGTGTTGATCGGGCCCCACGGCACGCCTGCGGCGTCAAACGCGCTGGTCCAGGTATCGCGCGTTCGCGTCGGGAATACCTCTGTGAGCACCGCCCTGAGTGCGGGAAGGTTCTCGATTCGCCCCGAGTTGGTGATATAGCGCGCGTCTTCCGCCAAATCGCGACGCCCCGCCACCTCGCAAAATCGCGCGAACTGTGCGTCATTGCCGATGGCGAGGATCAAATAACCATCGGCACAGCGAAACACCTCGTACGGCGCGCAATTCGGATGCGCGTTGCCGCTACGTTGGGGGTTTTCTCCCGAAACCAGGTAGTTGGCGCCCTGATTTGCATTCAATGCGACCGCAACGTCCAGGAGCGCGATATCGAGGTGCTGGCCTTCCCCGGTGTGCTGGCGCTGGAATAGCGCAGCCAGTACGGCCGAGGTGGCATACATGCCGGTGCTGACGTCCACCACGGCCACGCCGGTTCGAAGCGGGCCGGCCCCGGGGCTCCCATCAGGCTGCCCGGTATAACTCATCAAGCCGCCCATGCCCTGGAACACATAGTCATAGCCGGGCTTGTCCGCCATCGGGCCATCCTGGCCGAAACCGGTAATGGACAGGTAAATCAGGCGAGGGTTGACCGCCTTGAGCGACGCATAGTCAAGGCCGTAGCGCTTGAGCGTGCCAACCTTGTAGTTCTCGACCAATACATCCGCATCGCGTGCGAGTTCAAGCAATCGCGCAGCGCCTTCGGGATGGCTGTAGTCGATGCTGACCGACTGCTTGCCGCGGTTGCAACTGATGAAGTAAGCCGACATCCGTTCATCGCTACCATCCTCGGCCGTCATATAGGGAGGCCCCCAGCCGCGTGTATCGTCACCACGCTGGGGATGCTCGACCTTCACCACCTCGGCGCCCAGGTCGGCAAGGTTCTGCGTGCACCATGGCCCCGCCAGGATGCGCGATAAATCCAGGACCCGAATGCCCTCTAATGCCCGATGCAACATTGCTGCTCCGTATTCTCATGCTCAACGTGGGGTCGAGTGTATGGACCCCTCGCCAGAAAATCGATTTGAATGTTTTCAACGCCGGCTTCGCGGCGGTTCAAGGTTCGATACTCAGCGCTCAGCGCTTGGTGTCGAAGGTCTGCGCCCCGCTGGCGACCAGACGTTCGAGCAGCGGAGCCGGCTCCCAATGCGGCCCATGTGCGTCGCGCAAGGCGCGAATCCGGGTCAGCACCTTCTCGAGGCCCAGCGTCTCGGCGTAGAACATCGGACCACCGCGCCAGGCGGGAAAGCCGTAGCCATGCACGTAGACCACGTCGATATCCGACGCACGTTGGGCAATGCCTTCTTCCAGAATATGGGCGCCCTCGTTAATCAGCGCGAGCATGGATCGCTCGACAATCTCGTCATCCTGGATCTCGCGCCTTTCGATGCCCGCCTCTCGGGCGCAGCCTGCGATCAGTTCGTCGATAAGCGGGTCGGGAACCGGCGTCCGGCTACCGGGCTCGTAGCGGTAGTAGCCACCGCCGGTCTTCTGCCCGAAACGGCCCAGTTCGCAGATCCGGTCCGCGACTTTGGAATAGCGCAGATGGGCTGGACGGGTTGGTGCCAGGCGTTTGCGGGTTGCCCAGTTGATGTCCATGCCGGCCAGATCAGCCATGGTCAGTGGTCCCATCGCCATGCCGAAGTCTGTCAGCGCGCGGTCGATTTGCTGGGGCGATGCGCCCTCTTCCAGCAGGAATCCGGCTTCACGCCAATATGGGGTCAGCATGCGGTTGCCGACGAATCCTTCGCAAACCCCGACGAGCACCGGGATTTTCTGGATGCGTTGTGCCATCGCCAGGCATGTGCTGATGACATCCAGACTGGTCGCCTTGCCGCGCACCACCTCCAGAAGCTTCATCACATTTGCAGGACTGAAGAAATGCAAACCAATCACGTCGCCCGGACGCTGGGTGGATGCCGCAATGGCGTCGATATTGAGCCGCGAGGTGTTGGTGGCGAGGATTGCCGAAGGCTTGCAGACCTTGTCCAGACGCTGGAAAATCTCCTGCTTGACCGCCATATCCTCGAAAGCCGCTTCCACCACCAGATCGGCCTTGGCAAGCGCATCAAAGTCCAGCGACGTGGAAATACGCGCAATGCGCTCCTCGATTTGCGCCGAAGTGAGCTTGCCTTTTGAAGCCGTGACGTCGTAGTTGTGTCGGATCAGTGCCATGCCGCGGTCAAGCGCGGCCTGCTCACGCTCAACCAGCGTGACCGGGATGCCGGCATTGACAAAAGACATGGTGATGCCCACGCCCATGGTGCCTGCGCCCAGTACGGCAACATGATCCAGAGGTCGCAGCGCTGACCCGCCCCCTTCCGCGAACTTCGGTGCCTCCCGCTCCGCGAAGAACATATGGCGTAGCGCTCTGGATTCCGGACCGGCCACCAGTTCCTCAAACCGTGCACGTTCGAAGGCGAGGCCATCGCCGAACGGCAATTGCGTGGCCGCCTTGACGCAGCGGATGCTTGCCTGCTGCGCCGTGGCGTTACGCGCCTTCCGACTGACCGAAGCAATCCTGGCCGCGAAATCGACCGATACTCCCGTGATTTCGCGCGTTGCCACGATTGGATGCACGCCAGCCTTCGCTGCCGCCTGCCGACAAAAATCAACCACCAATGCCACGACTTCGCTTGCGTCGCGTACCGGGCCATCCCCTTGGGTAATGGCGTCAGCCAGTCCAATCTGGACACTCACCTTACCCGTGACCGGCGCGCCGCTCTGGATCATGTCCAACGCCCGTTCCACACCCACCAGACGCGGCAGGCGCTGCGTGCCACCACCGCCAGGCACCAGGCCGATATTGACCTCCGGCAGACCAAGCCGCGCGTCGTGCGCAACCACACGATAATGGCAGCCCAACGCAAACTCGAGGCCACCGCCCAGCGCAACGCCATGAATGGCGGCGACCACCGGCTTGCGGGATGCCGCGATCAGTTGCTGGATATCCTTGGATTGGGGCCAGGCTGTTGCGGCAGGTGTATTGAACTGCCGGATATCGGCGCCGCCGCAAAACACCTTGCCGTCTCCGGCCACTACGATGCCGACAACGCCGTCGTCGTCGAAAGCCCGTGTCAGTCCGGCATGAATGCCCGCACGCGTGGTGTCACCGAGCCCGTTGACCGGTGGATTGTCCAGCCACAGCACCGCAATATCGGCGCGCTGTTCATAGCTGACGGTGGAGGAAAGACGGATCGATTCAGAAACTTGTGACATCCCGATACTCGCGAGTGAATGCAAGGTTTTCTATTGATAAGCCGAGAGGATCGCTGTGGCCTGGCTTGAAAGAACGCCACCGTTACCGTGCACCAGCGCGGTCTCCGCACCTGCCACCTGACGTTCGCCGGCTTCCCTGCGCAGTTGGGTAACGGCCTCGATGACCAGGAAGATGCTGTACATCCCCGGGTGTACGCACGACAAACCGCCGCCGTTGGTATTCATCGGGAACTCGCCGCCAGGTGCAATGCGGCCACCCGAAACGAAAGCGCCACCTTCCCCCTTGGCACAGAACCCGAGGTCTTCGAGAAAGAGAATCGGGTTGATCGTGAACGCGTCGTACAACTCGACCACGTCGATGTCCTTCGGCGTCAGTCCCGCTTGCGCGAAGGCCTTTGCTCCGGAATCGATGGCAGGCGTCCGGGTCAGATCCTCCATGCAGGAAATCTGCCGGTGCCAATGGGCATGGCCAACGCCCAATACATGGATTGGTTTTGCGTGGAGTGCCTTGGCCCGCTCCGCGCGAGTAACCACGAATGCCCCGGCCCCATCTGTTACCAGACAGCAATCGCGTACCGTCAGCGGGTCTGAGATCATCTTTGCGTTGATGACGTCATCGACGGTAAGCGGATCTCTCGCAAAGGCATCCGGATTGAGTTGTGCCCATTTGCGCGCAGCCACTGCCACCTCGGCCAGTTGCGTGCGCGTGGTGCCGTACTCATGCATATGCCGGGCCGCAGCCAGCGCGTAGCTGGTAACCGGATTGAACGGCTTGTAAGGATGCTCGTATGGCTGCGGGTCCAGTTCCGCGCGCATCGCATTGACCCGTGAACTGCTGGGAATGCTGCGCGGGTTGCTGCCATAGCAGATCAGCACGTTCTCGCATTCGCCAGCTTCGATAGCCATTGCCGCAATTCGGATGTCGGCAATAAAGGACGAACCACCGAACATCGTGCTATCGGAAAACCTGGGCCGGATGCCCAGATATTCGGACATGCGCATCACCCACCATGGCGACGTCAGGCTGGACGTAATGATCCCGTCGATATCCGCCATACGCAGGCCGCTGGCCGCCACCGCAGCCTTCGCCGCCTCGGCAATGATCTCCTGTTCGGTACGCCCACCTGCATGCCCAAGGCCAGCCAGGCCAGTGCCGAGAATCGCCACGCCGCCGCGGTCAGTTGCTTTCGTCACTCTCGTCATTACGCCTCTCCCGCCAAGCTGAACACAAGGAGAGCACCCTCACCTTCCTGCGCAATCTGCGCCTTCACCCTTGCGCCGATCTTGACGCGGTCGGGTTCGATGCCGACCACTCGGCTCATCAGGCGTGGACCTTCATCAAGATCCACCAGGCAGACGTTATGGCTCGACTCCTTACCGCGCACCACCGTGGTGGAATAGACGCGGCCGAGGCCCGATGGAGCGGTCCATTGCAATGCCATTGAATCGCAGAATGGGCAAATGACACGCGGAAAGAAATGAAACTTGCCACAATCCTGGCACCGGGGAATCTCGAACACCCCTTGCGCGAGCCGGCCGAAATAGTGTTCGTCGGCACTCTGCATTTTGCTGTCAGCCATCAATCCCTCGCTGGTGCTCACTGGTCGATATGCACACCGGTGACCTTCACCGTGCTCTGCCACTTGGCAACTTCGGCTTCGACATACTTGCGAAACTCCGCCGGATTCAAGCCGCCGGCCGCTTCGGCTTGTTGCCTTTTGAGCTTCGCCACCATGTCGGGGGACGCCATGATGCGATTCACTTCGGCATTAAGACGCGTAACAATCGCCTGGGGAGTACCGGCGGGCGCGTAAAGGCCCAGCCAGGTATAGGCGTCGAAATTCTTGTAGCCGGCCTCGGCAATCGTCGGCACATCGGGAAACAGCTTGCTGCGCTCTGCACTGGTCACGGCAATCGGGCGCAGCTTTCCCGCGGCAACAAATGCCGAAACGCTCATGGAATCCTGGAAGACAACCGGGATCTGCCCCGCCACCACAGCTTGCGTCGAAGGCGAAGCGCCTTTGTATGGCACATGGACCAGCGGTGCGCCGGACATATGGCGAAACAGTTCGCCGGCCAGATGGGTCGAGCCGCCGGCCCCGGCGGAGCCATAGGGCACGCTGCCCTGTTCCTTGGCCCATTTGACGAACTCGGGCACGGTATTTACTGGAACGGAAGGGTTCACCACCAGCATATTGGGGGCCTTCGCAATCAGCGCGATCGGCTCGAAGTCCAGCACTGGGCGATATCGGACCGACTTCTGGACCGCGGGCCCGATCACGTGACCGGTCGCACTGAGCAGAAGCGTGTAGCCATCGGCCGGCTTGCGGGCGACGTACTCCGTGGCGATCTGGCCGGCGGCGCCGGGCCGGTTTTCCACCACGAAGCTCTGCTTGAAGGTTTCGCTTAGTTCTGCCGCAACCAGGCGCCCGACAATATCCGTCATGCCGCCCGGCGCGAAGGCCACGACAATGGTGACGGGCCTGCCTGGATAGGTTTCGGCATTAGCCGGAGAAATTCCTGCGCTGCCAAGTACCAGCGCGGCGCCGATTGTTGCAACAAGGCGGCGGCGGGCGAAGCTTTGATTCATCAATGTCTCCTGCGTCGTGGTGCGCGTGGTCACGAACGTGACCCGCGTTTTTTAGTTGTCGACGCAGTATATTTTTGTGAACCGAAGACACCTATCCGAAAGTTTCGAACTGCGCGTTCGTGAATTTTCAAGGGGCAGCGCAGTTGGGATACATGGATTAGCCCTGTCAGGCGCCCTCGCCTGCGGCGTTAAAGCGGTGAACCGGCCACTGCCCGCCATCCACCAGCCGGCGGGTAATCGAGAGCAGACGTTGCCATACCGTCGTCACGGCCAGCGAGGCGGGAAGTGTCGCCACCCGGCACAGGTACACCTGTCGCGTGAATCCTTGTTCGGCAATGCTGGCGCACGACACAAGCCCGCCGCGCCACTCCTCCTGTACTGAGGCGTGAGACAAAATGGTGAAGCCGGCGCCCGCCGCGGCAAGGGCGATGAGCTCCGGAATCGCATTCACTTCGGCAATGACCTGAAGCTCCGTGTCCTGGGACGCGCCAAACCGGTCGATAAGGCTGCGCAAACCATGCAGACCGGCAGGCAGAATCAATGGATAGCGACCCAATTGGGCAAACGGCACGGAGACCGCGGTCTTGATTCCGTCCTGCCCGTAGGCCGACAACTCGCCCGGCGGCCCGACCAGCAAAAGCCGCTCCTCAAGCACGCGATCCGCGCGCAGTCCTGGTTCGGGCGTACCGCCGAAGGTCATGCCAATGTCCAGGTGCCCAGTCAGCAGCCCTTGCGGAATGTAGCCGGTGCTTTGCTCGATGATCTGGAGGTCGATCCCTGGCCATTCCGCACAGACTTCCTTGACGAGCGGCACCGTCAGCAGCTTCGCCAGCGATTGCGGCAATCCAACCGCCACCCGCCCCTGGGGCTGCTTGATGGCCGTCCGAATGTCCTCGTACGCGACATCCACACGCCGCAGGATATCCGTCGCATGTGCCAACAGCATTTCACCCGCAGCGGTGGCCACGACACCCCTCGGAGTCCGCTCAAGCAAGGCCGCCCCGAACTCTTCCTCAAGGTTTTTCATCTGGAGGCTTAGCGCCGGCTGAGCGATGTGCAGACGGTCGGCGGCGCGCGAAATGGACCCGGCCGAGCAAACCGTAACGAAGCCCCTCAGGGTGCGAAGTTCGAGAGCCATGGACTGCCTCGGCTAAGTAGATATATTCAAATCTTATATCGGATATCCAAATCCTGTCTTGGACTTATATCCCGTGAATCGCCATGCTACGGGCAAACCACAGGAGACATGAATGAATCCAACCCGTCGCACGCTGCTGATCGGCGCAGTCGCCTCCGTACTGGCTGGCCCTCTGTTTGCCGCCGATTGGCCAACCAAGCCGGTACGAATCGTTGTGCCGTTTGCCGCAGGCGGGCCCACCGACTTTATTGCCCGGCTGTTGGCGACAGCCCTTTCCAAAGAATTGGGCCAGCCAGTCGTCATCGACAATCGCCCTGGCGCCAGCGGCAATATCGGCGCCCAGCATGTGCTCGATAGTGGCAATGACGGCTACACGCTGCTGCACAACACGGTGGCCATGCAAGCCGTGAACCCGCTGATGTACCCCCACGCGCGTTTCCTGCCGTCCCGGGACTTCGTGCCCATTGCGACGACCGGTTCCATGCCCAACGTGCTGGTGGTGCACCCCGACAAGCTGACGGTAAAGACGCTTGCCGATCTGGTCCAGCTGGGGAAGGCAAAGCCCGGCGCCCTGACCTATGCAACCTTTGGCGCCGGATCGTCACCGCATATCTATGGCTCCCTGCTGCAGAAAAAAGCCGGCTTCGAAGCGGTCGCGGTGCCGTACAAGGGAAGCTCTCCGGCGCTCACCGACGTCATGGCTGGCCAGGTTGATTTTGTGTTCGACTCGTTCACGACGTGCATTGGCCAGATTCAGGGCGGCAAGCTGAAGCCATTGGCCATTACCTCCGCGCAGCGCTCACCGATGCTGCCAGACGTGCCGACGCTCAAGGAGGCAGGCTATCCAGGCGCGGACCTGAAGTTCTGGTTCTCGCTCCAGGCACCTGCACAAACGCCGAAGGCAGTGGTCGACCGCTTGCGAACGGCCGCGGCCAAGGCCGTCAACGACCCCGAGTACGTTGCAGCACTGCGCAATCGCGGCGCCGAACCAATGCCGACTCGTCCCGACCAGCTCGCCAACTTTGTCCGCACGGACGCTGAGCGTTGGACCAACATCGCGCGTGGCCTTGGCATCCAGCCGGAATAAGAAGGAACTCAAGCAAATGCAACCATTGAAAGGCATTCGGGTTCTGGACCTGAGCAAGGTCCTGGCCGGTCCGCTCTGCGGACAATACCTGGGCGAACTGGGCGCCGACGTCATCAAGGTGGAACCGCCGGGCGCCGGCGACGACACGCGCGGATGGCTGCCGCAGGATGCCGGCCAGTCCGCCGTGTTCCTGGCAGTCAATCACAACAAGCGCAGCATCGCGGTGGATCTCAAGACCAAGGACGGCCAGCGCGTCGTCCAGCAACTTGCGGCCAGCGCCGATATCGTGCTGCAGGGTTTCGGCGGCGGTACCGCTGCGAAACTCGGCGTGGACTACCCCACCCTGAGCGCCCTGAACCCCCGCTTGATCTACTGCGAGATTTCCGGGTACGGCCGCGATGGCCCGTTGGGTAACGAGCCTGGCTACGATGTCATGCTGCAGGCGTTCAGCGGCATGATCAGCACCATGGGAGAACCCGGCGGGAAATTTGCGCGGGCAAGCTTCTCTCCCGTCGACATTGGCACGGGCATGCACGCGCTCAGCGGCATCCTGGCTGCCCTGCTCGAACGGCACACCACCGGGCAAGGGAGCTACCTGGAGGTCGCGCTGATGGAAACCGCGCTCGGCTTCATGGGGTATATGGCGCAAAACTACTGGCGTAGCGGGCAGGCGCCGCAACGGATGGGCACAGCGCATCCGTCAATGTCGCCATACCAGGCGTTCGATACAGCCGATGGGCCGCTGATGCTGGGTGTCGGCAATGACGCCCAATGGAAACGCTTCTGCGCGGTGGCCGGCCTCGAAGATTGGGTGGCTCACCCGGACTTCGCCACCAATGCCGCCCGGGTGCGTAATTTTTCGCGTACGGTCGAACTGGTGCAGTCGCGCCTGTCGACCCAGCCACTCGCATACTGGCTGGAAACGCTCCGCAAGATCGGGGTGCCCTGCTCACCTATCCAGACGCTGGGCCAGGCCTTGGCACACCCTCAAGTACAGGCCCGCCAATTGATCGTCGAGACTGAACATCCGGTCCTCGGTACTGTCTCGAACATTGGCCTGCCGGTCCGCTTCGGCCGCAAGGCACGGCAGGCAAGTCGTCCCGCACCGCTGCTCGGCGAACACACCGACGAGATCCTGCAGGAAGCCGGATTTACGCCGGAGCAGATTGAAGACATGCACCATGCCGGCACTGTGACCACCGCAGCAAACGTCGTTGCCTAGCCAATACCTGTTGAGATCTCCCATGTCCCTGGTCACCTACACCGTCCGCGACCACGTCGCCGAAATCCTGCTCGACCACGCACCGGTCAATGCGCTGACCGTTCCGATGGTCGACGCCCTTATTCGTGCCCTGGACCGCGCTGCCTCCGACGATGCGGTTCGCGCAGTCATCATTGCCAGTGCCGTACCCAACCGGTTCTGTGCCGGGCTTGATATCGCCGCGCTACAGGGCGCGTCGGCCGATACCGTGCACACGCTGCTGGACAAGCTCTATGTGCAGTTGTCGGAAGCGCAATACCGTCTGGGCAAGCCGTCCATCGCCGCGGTAAGCGGCGCGGCACGCGGGGGCGGCATGACCCTGGCGATCTCCTGCGACCTGCTCGTGGCCGCCGACGACGCCAGCTTCGGCTACCCCGAGATCGACGTCGGCATGCTGCCGGCCATTCACTTCACCCACTTGCCGCGTATCGTGGGCCGTCACGTCGCATTCGACCTGCTGTTCACCGGCCGCTCGTTTGGCGCAAGCGAGGCGCAGGCCATGCATCTGGTCAATCGCGTGGTACCGGCAAACCAGGTTCTTGAAGAGGCACGGTCGCTTGCCGCAATCCTGGTTGGCAAGTCAGCATCCGCAATGCGCATCGGCAGAGCCGCTTTCCATCGCGCCGCAGACAGCGACTACCGTCGCGGTGTTTCCTACGCGGTCGATACATTCTGTCGGGTAGCAGCCACCGATGACGCGCGCGAAGGGATTGCGGCGTTTGTGGAGAAGCGTCGGGCGAATTGGGGTAATTGAACGAGAGCCTTGACCCTGCCCGTTGTGGTCTCCCCTCTCCCGCACGGCGGGAGAGGGGCGGGGGAGAGGGCTGGCAGCTCAAGTTGCCGATATCGCGTCTTGATGCGCTTGCCCTCACCCCCAACCCCTTGTATGTCGCACAATTCGATCTGGATGCATTAGA
>CAUUBQ010000063.1:0-47615 GCA_963543405.1 uncultured Cupriavidus sp. | reverse complement strand
ACGTGGGGCGGCCATGGTTGCACTGGTCGGCGCGTTCGGTCTGTTCCATCTGGCGCAGCAGCGCATTCATTTCCTCGACCGTCAGCTTGCGATTCGCACGCACCGCGCTGTGGCAAGCCAGCGTCGCGAGCAGTTCGTTCTGGCGCTCGGCCAGCACGCGCGAGCCACCGAATGCCTGCAGGTCGCGCAACACGTCGCGCGCCAGTGCCTCGGCATCGGCCTGCTTGAGCAGTGCGGGAATCGCGCGCACCGCCAGCGTGGTTGGCGAGACCGGGGCAATGTCGAAGCCAAGCAGTTGCAGCGTTTCCTGATGCTCCTCGGCTGCGCCGATTTCCACGGGATTGGCCGGCAAAGTGACCGGGATCAGCAACGGCTGCACGGCCAGGTCGCGCGCGTCGAGGCCGGCCTTGATCTGCTCGTAGAGAATGCGCTCGTGAGCCGCGTGCATGTCCACCAGCACCAGTCCGCGGGCGTTCTGCGCCAGCACGTAGATGCCATGCAACTGCGCAATCGCGTAGCCCAGCGGATGATCTGCCGAGCCGTCTTCGCCAGCGGTGCCAGGCAGTTCGGATACCCGCGCTGGCAGGCGGTCGAGCAGGCTCGGTGGCTCATCGGCGCGCGCGGCCTGCGCGTCGGCCAGCCAGGCCGGAGGCTGCGACGGTGCTTGCCATGGGCGCGGCGCATTTGATGACTGCCCACCGGTAGCGTCGCGCACCATGCCCAGATAGGCCTGGCGCGGTTGCGCAATGCCGAGCTCGGTCTGGCGCCCGGCTGAATAGTTGACCCATTGCGGCGCGGCACCGGGTACGCCTGCCGGGCGCGCGGCGGGCAGCGGTGCAATGCCGGCGCCATCGTCGGTATCGGAATGCAGGCTGTCGCCCTGTTCGCCAGCCTGGCGGGCCAGGCAGCGCTGCACTGCGTGATACACGAACTGATGCACCGCGCGCGATTCGCGAAAACGCACTTCGATCTTCGACGGATGCACGTTCACATCGACGAGTTCGGGCGGCAGGTCCAAGCACAGTACATAGGACGGGAAACGGTCGCCGTGCAGCACATCCTGATAGGCGCTGCGCACCGCGTGGTTCAGCAGCTTGTCGCGCACAAAGCGGCCGTTGACGAAGAAGTACTGCTGGTCGGGGCGTCCGCGCGAGGCGGTAGGCAGCCCGGCAAAACCGTACAGGTGCAGGGCATCGGCATCCTCGTCCAGCGGCAGCCGGGCGCGCGCAAAGTCGCTGCCGAGCACCTGCGCGGTGCGCGTGGCCACATCGCCGGCATTCCAGTGTTCGAGCGGCTTGCCGTTATGGTGGACCGAGATCGTGACATCGGGCCGGGCCAGCGCGGTGCGCCGGATCATTTCCATGCAATGACCGAGTTCGGTTTGTTCCGTTTTGAGGAACTTTCGGCGCGCTGGCGTGTTGAAGTACAGGTGCTGTACGTCAATCATCGTCCCGGTGCCGCCCGACGCCGGCTGCAGGTTGCCGGTATCGGCACTGATCTGCGTGGCATGCGTGGCGGTGGCAGTGCGGCTGGTCAGTACCAGATGCGAAACCGAGGCAATCGAGGCCAGCGCCTCGCCGCGGAAGCCGAGCGTCAGTACCGATTCGAGTTCGTCGAGCGATGCGATCTTGCTGGTGGCGTGGCGCATCAGTGCCACTGGCAGTTCGTCGGCGGGGATGCCGCAGCCGTTGTCGGTGATGACGATGCGCCGCACGCCGCCTTCCTCGAGTCGTACGCCAAGTTGCGTGGAGCCGGCGTCGAGTGCGTTTTCGAGCAGTTCCTTGACCACCGATGCCGGCCGCTCAACGACCTCTCCGGCGGCAATCTGGCTGATCAGTTGATCGGGCAACGGACGGATGGGACGACCGGGCTGGGCGGTGCGCAGGCTGGCCCGGGATTCGGGTTGTGTGGCGTCGGCAGGCATGCGGGCGATTATACGTGCGGGCGGACACGTTTTCGGCACAGCCATGGCCGGCACGTGACGGTTTGTCGTAATGGCTCTTGTATGATGAGAGCCTTCATTGAGAGGGGACTAGTTTGGATACCGCATTGCAACTGATGGACATGGTGCTTCATGTCGATAAATTCCTCGGTCAGTTCGTCCTGGACTATGGCGTCTGGGTCTACGGCATCCTGTTTGCCATCGTCTTCGCCGAAACCGGGCTCGTGGTGCTGCCATTCCTGCCCGGCGACTCGCTGCTGTTCATTG
Organism: uncultured Cupriavidus sp.; assembly: GCA_963543405.1. GTDB lineage: Bacteria > Pseudomonadota > Gammaproteobacteria > Burkholderiales > Burkholderiaceae > Cupriavidus. The sequence goes on along the minus strand of CAUUBQ010000063.1, from coordinate 45,406 downwards.
CCGGCGCCATGTGCGCGGCCGGTGCGATGAATGAATGGGTGCTCGCGGGCCTGCTGTTCGTGGCCGCCGTGACGGGCAATACGGTCAACTATTTCGTGGGTAGCTGGATCGGGCCCAAGGTGTTCGACCACCATTGGCGCTTTCTTGACCAGACTGCCTTGCGCAAGACGCATGATTTCTATGAACGCCACGGCGGCAAGACCCTGGTGATGGCGCGTTTCATCCCGATCGTGCGCACGTTTGCGCCGTTCGTGGCCGGTGTGTCGCAGATGACGTTCGCGCGCTTCCAGCTGTTCAATGTGATTGGCGCGGCTACCTGGGTGTTCGGCCTGGTGTTTGCCGGCTACTTCTTCGGCAACCTGCCGTTCATCAAACAGTACCTGAACCTGATCGTACTGGCCGGTATCGGCGCGGCCGTGGTGCCGCTGGTGCTGGGTGGCTTGTGGAAGCTGGTGCGCGGCAAGGGCCGTGCCTCGCGCGCACCGGTGGACCGGTAAGCAGCCTGGCGCTCAACTGAGGCTGCGGCTCATCATCCGCAGGGCCGGCATCCGGTCCCGGATCTGGGTGGTGTCGGCCGCATCGGGGCGGGCCTGGACATAGGCTTCCAGGTCTTCCAGCGCCGGCCGGAAGCATTCCAGGTTGGCATAGGCCAGCCCCCGGTCACGCACTTCCTCGATCGAATCGGGCAGCAGGATCACCAGGCGGTTCTGCACCGCCAGCAGCCGCTGCCAGCGTGATTCCTGCAGGTAGATCGCCTTCAGGTTGCGCAGCATGCGCGCAATGATCTCGCGGTGGCCCGCCACCTGCAGGAACAATCCCAACGGCACCTCGTTCGAACCGGTGATGCCTTCGCGTTCCAGGTAGGGATCGAGCATCTCCTGCAACGTTTCCCTGGACAACGTCTCGCCAGTCAGCGGATCGAGCACGACCTCGCCTGCGGGAATCGTCATGCGTACCAGGAAATGGTTCGGGAACGAGACGCCCTTGAGCGGCAGGCCGATCTGCTGGCCCAGTTCCATGTAGAGCACGGCCAGTGAGATCGGAATGCCACGGCGCTGCTTGAGCACCACGTTCAGGTACGAGTTGTCCGGATCGTAGTAGTCGTTCGCATTGGCGCCGAAGCCCAGGTCGCGGTAGAAAAAATGATTCAGCAGGCGCAGGCGCTGGATGGCTGGCGTGCCTTCGGCAATCCGGCGCTTGAGGCGCATGGCCAGCACGTCCAGTGCGGCCAGTTCCGCCTGCAGGTCGAGATCCGGGTAAGCATCCTGGGCGATCGCGAGCGCGGTTTCCGTCAGCGGGATTGCGTCGTCATCGGCCACGAGGCTGGCAAAGTAATCCAGGACTTTCGTGGAGGTCATGGGCGGAATTCCTGACTAGCCAGCGCGGCGGCGGAAGGCCGCATAGCGCAGGCCCATGAGCCACAGTGTACCGAAGTAGACCGCCGCCGCAAGTACCAGGCAGGCCCCCATCAGCGCGATGCGCAGGCCCGGCGTGGCACCCATGCCCACCCAGTCGAAATTGCGCGCAAGCCACAGCAGCACGCCCGCGAGGATCAGCACCGCCGCCACCAGTCGCAGCAGGAACATGCCCCAGCCCGGCTCCGGGTGATAGAAGCCACGGCGGCGTAGCCCGAAGAACAGCAGCAGGGCGTTGACCGTGGCGCCGAAACTGATCGACAGGGCCAGTCCCGCATGGGCAAACATCGGCACGAACACGTAGTTCGATGCCTGCGTGATTACCAGCACCAGCAGCGCGATCTTGACCGGGGTGCGAATGTCCTGGCGTGCATAGAAGCCCGGGGTCAGGATCTTGATCAGGATAAGGCCGAGCAGGCCGACGCCATAGGTGGCCACCGCCTGGCGCGTCATTTCCACCGCGTGCGCGTCGAACCTGCCGTAGTTGAACAGTACCGAGGTCAATGGCGTGCCGAATACGAACAGTCCCACGGCGCACGGCACGGCCAGCAGGAAGGTCAGGCGCAAGCCCCAGTCGAGCAGGCCCGAGTATTCCGCGCGGTCATCGTTGGCACTGGCACGCGACAGGCTTGGCAGCAGGATCGTGCCCAGTGCCACCCCCAGCAGTGCCGTCGGGAACTCCATCAGGCGGTCGGCATAGGTCAGGTACGAGACGCTGCCCGCGGCCAGGCGCGAGGCGATGTTCGTATTGATGATCAGGCTGATCTGGGCCACCGATACGGCCAGCAGCGCGGGCGCCATCTGCTTGACCACGCGCCGCACGCCCGGATCGGACCACGCGGCGCGCAGGTCGAGTGAAACGCGCGGCAGCACGCCGAGCTTGCGCATGGCCGGAATCTGGATGGCCAGTTGCAGCACGCCGCCCACCAGCACACCCCAGGCCTGGGCGTAGATCGGCTGGCTCATGTGAGGGCCCACGAACAGCGCGGCCACGATCAGGCAGAGATTGAGCAGCACGGGCGTGAACGCGGGTACTGCAAAGTTGCGCCACGTATTCAGGATGCCCGACGCCAGTGCCACCATCGAGATCAGGCCGATATACGGGAACATCACGCGCGTCATGAACACCGCCGCGTCATAGGTCTCGGCATCGCCACGGAAGCCGGTGGCCACCACCGTCATCACGATCGGCGCGGCAATCACGCCGATCAGCGAGACCGCCGCCAGTGCCCAGGCCATGACCGTGGCCACGGCGTCGATCAGGCGGTGCGTTTCGTCCGCGCCGCGCTTGCCGTGGTATTCGTTCAGGATCGGCACGAACGCCTGCGAGAAGGCGCCTTCGCCAAACACGCGGCGCAGCAGGTTGGGGATGCGGAACGCCACGTTGAAGGCGTCGGTCATGTCCGAGGCGCCGAACGCCCGGGCAATCAGGATTTCACGCATCAGTCCGGTGATGCGCGAAAGCATCGTCAGGCCGCTGATGGTGGCAAGCGCTTTGAGCAGGTTCAAGGTGATGAGTCGGGGTAGCTTCAGGTGCCTGGATGCCAGGTGCCCAGGATGCCGGAACGAGGCGCGGCACCGGTGGCAGACGCGGTTCAGACGCTCATGCGGTCATAAAGTTGCCGTGGCGCCACGCCTGTTGCGCGTATCGACGCCATATGTGGCGCTTATTATACGGATCGGCCGGCACGCGGAGGTCATGACGCGGGGTATACGAATCGGCCTTGCCTGCGTCGCTGGCATGTGTGTATAATCGCCGATTCGCAAGGACAGTCGCGTCCAGGATTCGTTTGTCGAAACATCCCGGGTCGCACGATGTGACTTAATTGTTGCGTCCCAATTTATTGCGTCGCCCCGGGCGCGCATTCTGAATTCAGGAAGAGATACATGGCAAATTCCGCACAAGCACGCAAGCGCGCGCGCCAAGCCGTCGCCGCGAACACCCACAACTCCAGCCTGCGCTCGCGTCTGCGCACCGCTGTCAAGGCCGTTCGCAAGGCCATCGCCGCTGGCGACAAGGCTGCCGCTGCCGAGATCTACAAGCAATCGCAAACGATCATCGACAGCATCGCTGACAAGAAGATCGTGCACAAGAACAAGGCTGCACGTCACAAGTCGCGTCTGTCGGCTGCCATCAAGGGCATGACCGCCTGATAACTGCCTCGGTCACTTCGGTGGCCCGCAGTTCAAAAAGCTCGTCTTCGGACGGGCTTTTTTGTTTTTGCAGTGCTGTGCGCGTGGCCCTCGGCGGCGGGCAGCAGCAGGCAACAAAAAACCCGGCGATCGCGCCGGGTTTTTTCATGGCATCGGTCAGCCTGGCTGTGGGGCGCGATCAATCGCCGACCGAGCAGGCCTCTACCACTTGCAGATTGTTGTCGCGCGCGAAGTTCAGCACGAAGTCCAGCGCCTTGGGCTCGATGGCGCGCAGGCGGGTATCGACCACCACGTTCTTGATGCCGGCGACGATCACCGGTCGCACATACGGCGAATAGGTCAGGCGGGGATCCCCGGTATCTCCCTCGGGGCGGAATTGGGCCATCACGCCGCAGAGTCGCTCAGCCCAGTCGCTGGGGCGGAAGGTCTTGCCTTCCGTGGTAACGCCTTGGATAAAGTATTCGCGAACTTGGGGGGTGGTCATGGGACTGCGGGGATCTGCTTTGTGACTCGACGGAAAACCCGCTGCGACGGGCAGCCCGTTTGACGTGTCGGCGGGCGATTGGTTCGCGCGCATCCGAACGTGAGCAGCGGGGCGATGGCGTCGGCGGGGGCACTTTTGATGCCGGGTGGCGGGCGGTGGCATGGGTATGCCGGGCCCCGCGTGAATCAGCAAGTATTATATCTTATATAAGACCTGCGCATATGGCGAAATCCTGTCGGGAACCTGTCAGTGGCCGCGTCCGCTCCGGCAAGAGCGGCATCCGCGCGGCCTGGCGAGCCTTTGCTACGTTATCGGCCCGGGCTCGCCAAAGCTGGAATAATCCCTTATGATCTTTGCAATTACATTGCGTAAGCGACGCGAAAGGCGACTCCGCGACACGCTCTGGCCTGACGGATGCCACCCTGGCAGACGGGCCAAGTGTCCCTGGCGAGCCGCCTTCTTTGTTTTATGAGCTCAACCCCGATCAAGCATTACCTCCAGTTCAGCGACCTCGGTGCCGACGAGTACGAGTACCTGCTGGACCGCGCGAGGATCCTGAAGGCGAAGTTCAAGAATTACGAAACATGGCACCCGCTGCACGACCGCACGCTGGCCATGATCTTCGAGAAGAATTCCACGCGTACGCGCCTGTCGTTCGAAGCCGGCGTCCACCAGCTCGGTGGCCATGCGGTGTTCCTGAACACGCGCGATTCGCAGCTGGGCCGTGGTGAGCCGATCGAGGATGCCGCGCAGGTGATCTCGCGCATGGTCGACATCATCATGATCCGCACGTATGGCCAGGACATCCTGGACCGCTTTGCCGCGCATTCGCGTGTGCCGGTGATCAACGGCCTGACCAACGAATACCACCCCTGCCAGGTGCTGGCCGATGTATTCACGTACATCGAGCAGCGCGGCAGCATTGCCGGCAAGACCGTGGCATGGATCGGCGACGCCAACAACATGGCGTACACCTGGATCCAGGCGGCCGAGCGGCTCGATTTCACCTTCCATTTCTCGGCGCCCCCGGGTTATCAGCTCGATCCAGCCATGGTGCCGGCATCGGCCGCGCCGCGTGTGAAGGTGTTCGAGAACCCGCTGGACGCATGCCAGGGCGCGCATCTGGTGACTACCGACGTGTGGACCAGCATGGGCTTCGAGGCCGAGAACGAAGCGCGCAAGCGTGCGTTCAAGGACTGGATGGTCACCACGGCGATGATGGACCGTGCCGCTGGCGACGCGCTGTTCATGCACTGCCTGCCCGCGCACCGGGGCGAGGAAGTGGAAGCCGCGGTCATCGACGGCCCGCGCAGCGTGGTCTGGGATGAAGCCGAGAACCGCCTGCACGTGCAGAAGGCGCTGATGGAATACCTGCTCTGCGGCCGCTACTGAGCCGCGTCGGAGCTAATGAAAGGGGGCCGCAAGGGCTCCCTTTTTTACGTCTTTGCGAAACCTGAACCGAACGATCCGAGGAGATTGAGATGAGCCAGTTCGACAACGTGTCTGTCGTCAAGAAGGCCAACCTGTATTTCGATGGCAAGTGCGTGAGCCACACGGTGGTGTTTGCCGACGGCACGCGCAAGACGCTGGGCGTGATCTTCCCGGCCGCGCTGACGTTCAATACCGGTGCACCGGAAATCATGGAAGTCAACGCGGGCACCTGCCGCGTACGCCTGGCCGGTTCGGACGAGTGGAAGACCTACGGCGCGGGCCAGCAGTTCGACGTGCCGGGCAATAGCAGCTTTGACATCGAAGTGACCGAGACCCTGGACTACGTCTGCCACTTCGGTTGAACTTGCCACTGTTTTTCTCCCCTCTCCCGCGCGCGGGAGAGGGGAGCGAATCCTTCCTACAAAATCACCGGCTCCGGTTCGATCCTTACCCCGAAGCGGGCCTCGACCGTATCCGCGATCCGTTGCGCCAGCTTCAGCAGCGCGGCACCCGTGCCACCGCCATGGTGTACCAGCACCAGCGCCTGCTTCCCATAGACGCCCACCGGGCCGTCGTCGACGCCCTTGAAGCCACACTGGTCGATCAGCCAGCCCGCCGCGAGCTTGTAGCGGCCATCGGGCTGTGCATAGCTGACCAGGGTCGGATGCTGCTTCAGCAAGGCATCGCGTTGCGCTGACTCGACGACCGGATTCTTGAAGAACGAGCCCGCGTTACCAATCTGCGCTGGATCGGGCAGCTTGCGAGAGCGAATGGCGATCACGGCATCGCGAATTTGCGCCGCGCTTGGAGTGGGCTGGCCCTCCAGTTCACGCGCCAGTTCGACATAGGCCAGTACTGGCTGCCAGGCCTTGGGCAGGCGCAGGGTTACGGCCGTGATGATGTAGCGATCGCGGCCGGTGTGCTTGAACAGGCTGTCCCGATAACCGAATGCGCAATCGTCCAGGTCCAGCGTGGCGAACTGGCCGGTCTGACGGTCGTAGGCGCGCAGCCGGGCGAAGCGCTCGCGCAACTCCACACCATAGGCGCCAATGTTCTGGATCGGCGCGGCGCCGGCCGTGCCGGGAATCAGGGCCAGGTTTTCGAGCCCTGGCATGCCGTCGGCCACAGTACGCCCGACCAGGGCGTGCCAGTTCTCGCCGGCGCCCGCAGTGACCAGCCAACTGGTACTGTCCTCGGCGATCTCGTAGCCGGGAATTTCCATCAACAGTACGCAGGCATCGAGGTCGCCGGTCAGCACCACATTGCTGCCGCCACCGAGCACAATGACCGGCAGGCCGCCCGCGCGCGGGTCGGACAGGGCTGAAACCAGGTCAGATTCGCTGCGGATATGCGCCGCCAGACGCGCGCGCGCATCGAAGCCGAATGTATTGTGGGTGCGCAGGGGATAAAATTCGTGGAAATCTGCCATGCAAGGACGGGGAAAGCACCCCGGACCGGGGCAGGCCCAGATTATACGTAACCGTTACGGACGGCCGCCGCATGTCGGCTACCGCCCCGCAATACCAGGAGAATCGATATGCCGTCGTTTGACGTAGTGTGTGAAGCCAATATGGTGGAAGTGAAGAACGCCGTGGAGCAGGCCAACAAGGAAATCTCCACGCGCTTCGACTTCAAGGGGTCCGATGCCCGTGTGGAGCAGAAGGAGGGCGAACTGACCATGTTTGCCGATGACAACTTCAAACTCGACCAGGTCAAGGACGTACTGATCAACAAGATGGCCAAGCGCAATGTTGATACGCGCTTCCTGGACTATGGCAAGGTCGACAAGGTCGGCGGCGACAAGGTCAAGCAGGTCATCACGATCAAGAAGGGCGTGACCGGCGACCTGTCCAAGAAAATCGTGCGCATGATCAAGGACAGCAAGATCAAGGTCCAGGCCAGCATCCAGGGCGATGCCGTGCGCGTGTCGGGCACCAAGCGCGACGACCTGCAATCGGTCATCGCGTTGCTGCGCAAGGACGTCGATGAAGCACCGCTGGACTTCAACAACTTCCGCGACTGATTCCGGCTGATTCCTTCAGCTACTGCGCCTGCCGCGGCCGCGGCAGGCCGCCAATCCTGGCGCCGGGCTTGATGCCCTTCTGCGCAAACCAGCCCTTGTTCATTTCCAGCGCGTAGCGCACGGCCGCGCGCGGACAGTGGTTATCCTCGGTCTGCGGCGCCATGTCCTCGATATTCACGATGCTGCCGTCATCGGCCAGGAAGGCGATCGACAGCGGCAGGTCCGTGTTCTTCATCCAGAAGCAATGTCCGGCCTTTTCATCGAAGATGAACAGCATGCCGGCGTTGGCGGGCATCGACTTGCGATACATCAGGCCACGTTCGCGCTGTTCGGGCGATGCGGCCACCTCGGCCTGGATCGCGTACATGCCGGCGGTCAGCGGTACGACGGGTAGCGCGGATTGGGCCTGGGCCGAACTGATCAGCGAGGCAGCCCCAATGGTGCCGATGGCGAGCAGAGACTTGAGCACGAAGTGCATGGCGGTTCTTGTCGTTGGGAGATCAACTGCAGGCGAGAGCATAGCGCAGGCGCGGCAGGCACGTGTTGCAGCGGTTGGGGGGCGGACATGAAAAAAGGCAGGACGCGCCGTGGCGTGCCTGCCTTTTCGATGCGCGCGGGCAAGCTGCCTGCGCGAACCGCCATGCCGCGAGAAAAACTTACTGTGCGGCCGGTGCCGAAGCTTCAGCCTTCTTGGCGTGCTTCTTGGTGTGCTTCTTCTTGGTGGTCTTCGCGGGCTTCGCGGCTTCCTTGGCGGCCGGCGCAGCGTCAGCAGCGGGAGCCGAAGCTTGGGCGAAGGCGCCGGTAGCGAACAGGCCAACAACCAGGGCAGCGATCAGTTTTTTCATTGCGAGTACCTCAAAGAGTTTTGTATCCAGGATCTGGAAGATCTGACGCGTATTGACGTGTCACCCGCAAAAACGGAGCGCCATCTTTTGGCGTTGACGTCATGTTTGTTGGTATTTGTAACCGGGTTTTACCTTCGCTCGCGTACTTGTATTGCGTGGCGTACAGGTGAATGGCGTGCTGAAAGTCCTAGTGCGCCGACATCGGTCTCGCACCATTGACCGGGCATCAGCCCAAGCGCCGGCAGTGACAGGTTGCCGATTGCCGCACGTATGAGGCGCAGGGTCGGAAAACCCACCGCAGCCGTCATGCGCCTGACCTGGCGATTCTTGCCCTCGCGGATTTTCAGCTCGACCCAGGTCGTGGGGATTGCCGCGCGATGGCGGATTGGCGGGTTTCGCTCCCATACCCACGCGGGCTCCGCAACGATTCGCACAATGGCCGGCAACGTGGTGAAATCTCCCAGGTCGACGCCGCCGCGCAACCGTGCCAGCGCGGCGTGGTCGGGCACGCCTTCCACCTGCGCCAGGTAGGTCTTGGTCAACTTGTGCTGCGGATCTGCGATACGCGCTTGCAGTGCGCCGTCGTCGGTCAGCAACAGCAGGCCCTCGCTGTCGGCATCGAGGCGGCCAGCCGGGTACACGCCGGGCACGTCGACGCAATCGGCGAGCGTCGGCCGCGACGGGTGCGCGGAAAACTGGCTCATCGTCTGGAAGGGCTTGTTGAGGGCAATCAGGGTCATGGGCGCGCATTATCCCCCAGTGGCGCGACGCCCGTTACAATGCCTTGGACAACACAATCGCATCGCCGGGCACCGCGTCCCGGTGCCCGTCATCACCCTGTTAGCAGTTGGAGACAAAACATGTATCAGCACATCAAGGTGCCGGCAGGCGAGAAGATCACGGTCAACGCCGATTTCTCGCTGAATGTGCCGGACAACCCGATCATTCCCTATATCGAAGGCGACGGCACGGGCGCGGACATTACGCCGGTGATGCTGAAGGTGGTAGATGCGGCCGTGGCCAAGGCCTATGCCGGCAAACGCAAGATCGCGTGGATGGAGGTTTTCGCGGGCGAAAAGTCCACCAGGGTCTACGGCCCGGACGTCTGGTTGCCCGACGAGACGCTCGACGTGGTCAAGCAGTATGTGGTCTCGATCAAGGGGCCGCTGACCACGCCAGTCGGCGGCGGTATCCGTTCGCTGAACGTCGCGCTGCGCCAGCAGCTCGACCTCTACGTCTGCCTGCGGCCGGTGCGCTATTTCAAGGGGGTGCCGTCGCCGGTGCGCGAGCCCGAAAAGATCGACATGGTGATTTTCCGTGAGAACTCGGAGGACATTTATGCCGGTATCGAATGGGAAGCGGAAAGCGAAGGGGCCAAAAAGCTGATCGCGTTCCTGCAGAACGAGATGGGCGTGAAGAAGATCCGCTTCCCGGACACCTCGGGCATTGGTGTGAAGCCCGTGTCGAAGCAGGGCACGCAACGCCTGGTGCGCAAGGCAATCCAGTACGCGATCGACAACGACAAGCCCTCGGTGACGCTGGTGCACAAGGGCAATATCATGAAGTTCACCGAGGGTGGCTTCCGCGACTGGGGCTATGAACTGGCCTTGCAGGAATTTGGCGCCGAACTGGTCGATGGCGGCCCGTGGTGCAAGTTCAAGAACCCGAAGACCGGGCGCGATATCGTGGTCAAGGATGCCATTGCCGATGCGTTCCTGCAGCAGATCCTGCTGCGCCCGGCCGAGTATTCGGTGATCGCCACGCTGAACCTCAATGGCGACTATATCTCTGACGCGCTGGCCGCACAGGTGGGCGGTATCGGGATTGCGCCGGGCGCCAACCTGTCGGATTCCGTGGCGATGTTCGAAGCCACCCATGGCACCGCGCCGAAGTATGCCGGCAAGGATTATGTGAATCCGGGTTCGGAGATCCTCTCGGCCGAAATGATGCTGCGCCACATGGGCTGGACCGAGGCAGCCGACCTGATCATTGCTTCCATGGAGAAGTCGATCCAGTCCAAGAAGGTCACGTATGACTTTGCGCGCCTGCTGGAAGGTGCGACGCAGGTGTCGTGCTCGGGCTTCGGACAGGTGATGATCGACAACATGTAAAACGCATGGTCCACCCATGAACAGAAACGCCCGGCACATGGCTGACATGTGCCGGGCGTTTTGCCGGATGCTTGGCGTACCGCTTGTGCGTGCCCCGGGCAGTCATTGCCTGCCGTGGCACAGGATCCCGTTCCGAAGGGGAGTGCATCCCCTTCACATCCGCATGGACCGACGCTGCTCTATGGCGCGTTCGGCCGCGGCGCACCTTACTGGGCAGCTTCCTGGATGTTCGTGGCTTGCTTGCCCTTCGGGCCTTGCACGACTTCGAACACCACGCGCTGGCCTTCCTTCAGCGTCTTGAATCCAGCCATCTGGATTGCCGAAAAGTGCGCAAACAGTTCTTCCTCGCCGTCGTCCGGCTTGATAAAGCCGAAACCCTTGGCGTCATTGAACCATTTGACGATACCGCTTGCCATAAACTCCCCCAACGAAAAAACTGATATCAAGCGGGGAAACCAATGGCCAGCTGAAAACCACCCAGACGGGCTTTGCATGCCGCTCCTGACGGACCGGTTGCAACAAGCGCCGCGCAAATGAAATTCGCGTGGCCAGCCATCTGGAACCCGTTCGAAAACGGGCTGCAAACAGCTGACCTACGCCGGTCGTGGGCCTCCCTGCTCACGGAAACATCCAGTCCGGCCTGTATGCTTGGCTCGCCGGCCAGGTCCGGATGTGCAAACGATTTTTCTGGCAAACCAAACTACTGTCAAGTTGGCAGATTCCCCACTCGGCGTGGGGTGTGGCAGGATTGAAACGGCAGTAAATGGTACCTTTATCGCTGTGGTGCACGGATTTCCGCGCGGCCCGCATGACGGAGGCCAATGCCGCCCCATGTCGGTCATTCACGCCCCGTGATTGACCGGGCAATGAGACGGCGTGCACCGCGAACGTGCGCCGGGCGGCCTTTGTGCGGCAGCCCACGCTAGGATTTTTCCGAAGGCTGGGCCTTGAATAAGGGCCCAGTTCCCCAAATTGCAGACTTGTGAGTAAGAGTTAGAATAAAAGCCATGGCGACACGGCTGGCGAACACCCCCCAACGCGAAGCAGGCACAGTGATCGAGCGGAAAGAGCAGCAGCTCAAGCCGCCGGCGATGTACAAGGTGCTCCTGCTCAATGACGACTACACTCCGATGGAGTTTGTAGTGATGATCCTGCAGCAGTATTTCAGCAGGGACCGGGAAACGGCGACGCAGATCATGCTCACCGTCCACCGGGAAGGTAAAGGCGTTTGTGGTATCTATACGCGGGATATTGCGGCGACCAAGGTCGAGCTTGTATCAACCCATGCGCGGCAGGCGGGCCACCCCCTGCAGTGCGTGATGGAGGAAGCATGATTGCGCAAGAATTGGAAGTAAGTCTGCATATGGCCTTTGTCGAGGCTCGCCAGGCACGCCACGAGTTCATTACCGTGGAACACCTGCTATTGGCCCTGCTCGACAACCCCACGGCAGCTGAAGTGCTGCGCGCCTGCGCGGCCAATATCGAGGACTTGCGCACCAGTCTGAAGAACTTCATTGCCGATAACACGCCCGTCGTGCCAGGCACGGACGAGGTGGACACGCAGCCCACGCTGGGATTCCAGCGGGTGATCCAGCGCGCCATCATGCACGTGCAATCGACGTCGAACGGCAAGAAGGAAGTAACCGGCGCCAACGTGCTGGTGGCGATCTTCGGCGAAAAGGACTCGCACGCGGTGTACTACCTGCAGCAGCAGGGCGTCACGCGCCTGGACGTGGTCAACTTCATCAGCCATGGCATCCGCAAGGACCAGGCCGAGCCCGCCAAGCATGGCGAAGGCAATCCCGAAGGCGAGGGCGGCGACGGCAAGGAAAGCCCGCTCGAGCAATATACGCAGAACCTGAACACGCTGGCCAAGGCGGGCAAGATCGACCCGCTGATTGGTCGCGACAGCGAGGTCGAGCGCGTGGTGCAGGTACTCTGCCGCCGCCGCAAGAACAATCCGCTGTTGACCGGTGAAGCCGGCGTGGGCAAGACCGCGATCGCCGAGGGCCTGGCCTGGCGCATTACCAAGAACGAAGTGCCCGACATCCTGGAAAAGGCGGTCGTGTACTCGCTCGACATGGGCGCGCTGCTGGCCGGCACCAAGTACCGCGGCGACTTCGAGCAACGCCTGAAGGGCGTGTTGAAGGCGCTCAAGGACAATCCGAACGCGATCCTCTTTATCGACGAAATCCACACGCTGATTGGCGCGGGCGCCGCATCGGGTGGCACGCTGGATGCGAGCAACCTGCTCAAGCCGGCGCTGTCGTCCGGCCAGCTCAAGTGCGTGGGTGCCACGACATTCACGGAGTACCGCGGCATTTTCGAGAAGGACGCGGCATTGTCGCGCCGTTTCCAGAAAATCGATGTGGTCGAACCAACCGTGGACCAGACCGTGCAGATCCTGCGCGGCCTGAAGTCGCGCTTTGAAGAGCACCATGGCGTCAAGTACGCGGCTTCGGCGCTGACTGCCGCCGCCGAGTTGTCGGCACGTTTCATCACCGATCGTCATCTGCCCGACAAGGCGATCGACGTGATCGATGAGGCAGGTGCGGCGCAACGTATCCTGCCAAAGTCGAAGCAGAAGAAGACCATTGGCAAGGGCGAGATCGAGGACATCGTCTCGCGTATCGCACGTATCCCGCCGCAAAGCGTGAACCAGGACGACCGCAGCAAGCTGCAGACGCTGGAGCGCGACCTGAAGTCGGTGGTGTTCGGGCAGGACCCGGCCATCGATGCGCTGGCGTCGGCCATCAAGATGTCGCGTGCCGGGCTGGGCAAGACGGACAAGCCGATCGGCTCGTTCCTGTTCTCGGGCCCGACCGGTGTCGGCAAGACCGAGGTGGCCAAGCAGCTCGCGTTCATCATGGGTATCGAGCTGCTGCGCTTCGACATGTCGGAATACATGGAGCGCCATGCGGTCAGCCGCCTGATCGGCGCGCCGCCGGGCTATGTCGGGTTCGACCAGGGCGGCCTGCTGACCGAGGCCGTGACCAAGAAGCCGCACTGCGTGCTGCTGCTCGACGAGATCGAAAAGGCGCATCCGGATATCTTCAATATCCTGCTGCAGGTGATGGACCACGGTTCGCTGACCGATAACAACGGTCGCCGTGCCGACTTCCGCAACGTGATCATCATCATGACCACCAATGCGGGAGCCGAGACGATGAACCGCGCCACCATCGGTTTCACGACGTCGCGCGAGCAGGGCGACGAGATGGCCGATATCAAGCGCATGTTCACGCCCGAGTTCCGCAACCGGCTCGATGCGACGATCAGCTTCCGGTCGCTGGATGAGGAGATCATCCTGCGCGTGGTGGACAAGTTCCTGATGCAACTGGAAGAGCAGTTGCACGAGAAGAAGGTGGAAGCCAGCTTCTCGGAGAAACTGCGCAAGTATCTGGCCAAGAAGGGTTTCGACCCGCTCATGGGGGCGCGGCCGATGCAGCGCCTGATCCAGGACATGATCCGCAAGGCGCTGGCCGACGAGCTGCTGTTCGGCAAGCTGGTCACGGGTGGCAAGGTGGCCGTGGATCTGGACGAGGGCGACCAGATCAAGCTGACGTTCTCGGAAGCCGATCCGGAGCCGCCCGAGGCACCGGAGAGCGAACAGCGCGCCGAGGTTTGAGCGTGCGCGCCGATTGTTCCATTTTTGGGCGATCAGCGACGGGCATTCCTGCAAGTTGAGCGATCATCGGGCAAAATACGGGGCGGCGGCATGCCGCCCCTTTCTTTTTTCGTTTGCGGCCGTGTTGGTCGCCTAGCTCCGAATCCTGATGTCTTCTCCCGAACGCATGCGGCTTCGCCGCCTGCTGCTCAAGTCGCTGCCGATGAGCGCCATGCCCGCGGCGTCGCTGGCCAGCCTTGCCCACGCCGCCGAACCTGCCACGAGCAGCCGGCCGATCTCGATGGTGCTGCCATTCCCGCCGGGAGGCAGCGTCGATATCGTCGCGCGACAACTGCAGCCGGGCCTCAAGACCAGCCTGGGCCAGACCGTGGTGGTGGACAACAAGCCCGGGGCCGGTGGCCTGATTGCCAGCAGCACCGTGGCGCGGGCCAAGCCCGACGGCAATACGCTGCTGATGGCGTTCGATACGCACGCCATCAACCCGTTCGCGTACAAGAACCTGCCGTACGACACCTTCAAGGATTTCACGCCGATTACGCAATTGGTGCGCTTCCCGCTCGTGATTGCCGCCAACCCAGCGCTATCGGCGTCTAACGTGCGCGAACTGATCGAGTTGGCCCGATCCAATCCGACGGCCGTGCGCTATGCCTCGTCCGGTATCGGCAGCCTGAACCAGCTGGCCGCCGAGGCGTTGGCCACCGAAGCCGGCGTGCATTTCCTGCATGTGCCGTACAAAGGTGGCGGTCCGGCCGTGCAGGCCGTGCTGGCGGGCGAGGTCGACCTGTTCTTCAGCAGCTACGCCGCGGTGCAGGCCCATATCGCGGCCAAGACGATCAAGGTGCTGGGTGTCACCGGCACCAGCCGCATCAGGCAACTGCCGCAGGTGCCAACCGTGGCGGAGCAGGGCTTCAAGGGTTTCGAGGCGTATTCGTGGATCGGCGTGTTCGGTCCGGCCCATATGCAGCCGGAAGCCGTGACCCGGCTGCACGACGCGCTTGCAGCATCGATCAAGCAGCCGAAGGTAGTGGAAGCGCTGATGGCCCAGGGATTCGAAATTGCCGTGGGCTCGCCAGCCGATCTGGGCAACCTGGTTCGTCACGAGCACGACAAATGGCAGGCCGTGGCCCGCAAGGCCAATATCCAGTTCGAATAAGCAATGCGTGCACTGCCTGAGCCGTTCGATCACGCGGTCATCGTCTGCGGCGACCTCGATACCGCTGTCACCCAATGGCGCGCGCTAGGTTTTACGCTGACGCCGCGCGGGTATCACACGCTGGGTTCACAGAACCACTGCATCATGCTGGCGCGCGACTATCTCGAGTTGCTGCATGTCACCGCGCCGAGCCCGAGCCGCCAGTATTACTGGGATGCCCAGCAACGCGGCGGTGGTTGCGCGGCGATGTCGTGCAAGAGCCGCGACGCTTTTGCCACGGCTGACCGGCTGCGTGCCGCCGGCTTCCAGCCTTCCGATCCGATCGAATTCTCACGCCCCGTACGGCTCGACGATGGTAGCGAGCATCCCGCCACGTTCCGCGTGACGGCGCTCGACCATGCCCCGGGCGCGCGCTACTTCGTCTGCGAACATCGCACACCGGAACTGCTATGGCGTCCGGAATGGATGACGCATGCCAATGGCGCGCAGGCGATTGCGGCAACGTATCTGGTGGTCGGGGCAGGGCAGGTGGCCAAGACGGCCGAGGCGTACGCCACGTTGACTGGGGCTGCGATGAGCGGGTCGGTGGGCGATTCGGCGACGCTCGATATCGCTGGCGCGGCATTCGTCGTGACGACGTCGCAGGCGCTGGCCGAGGCGACCGGGGTTCAAGCTGCCAAGCCTGGTTATGCGGCGATCCGGCTCGTGACCGATGATCTATCGAAAGCCCGCACGCACTGGCAGGCGCATGGTGTGCAGGCGATCGACCTGTCACCATCGATGTCGCTTGTCCCGGCTGAGCAGGCCAATGGAGTGGCGCTGATTTTCGAGCAGCGCTAACGATTCCTTGCTCCCCTCTCCCGCGTGCGGGAGAGGGGTTGGGGGAGAGGGCATGAGGTTCTGCTTGCCACCCAGCGCAATTTGAACCGCTGGCCCTCTCCCCCGCCCCTCTCCCACTGCGCGGGAGAGGGGAGAACCCCCTCAGTCGGACTTCACGCCTTCGCGTGTGCCACGCCGGTCGAGCCGAAGCCGCCGGCTCCGCGTACCGAATCTTCCGAGAACTCTTCCACTGTCGTGAACACCGGGCGCAGCACGGGCACGAACATCATCTGGGCGATGCGCTCGCCGGGCTGGATCACGATTGGCTCGGTGCCGGGCGCGTTGCGGTTCCAGACGCTGACCATGATCTGGCCCTGGTAGTCGGCATCGATCACGCCGATCGAGTTGCCCAGCACCAGGCCTTTCTTGTGGCCCAGGCCCGAACGCGGCACGATCGTCGCGCACATGAACGGATTGCCCATATGCACCGCAATGCCGGCCGGCACCAGTTGCGCGGCCGTGCCTGCCTCGATCGTCAGCGGGCCATCCACGCACGCGTGCAGGTCGATGGCGGCAGCCATGTCGCTCTGGTAGGCGGGCAGGCCCCAGTCGTTCAGGCGGGTGTCGAGCACCTTGATCTCGACGGTCGGATTCGCGGCTACGGTCATGGATTGGATTTCCTGCAATGCGTTGACGGACAAAGGCGGCATGATACCGCGCCGCCGACGCCAATCCGCCACTCGCAGGCTCACTCTTGCAGATCGAAGGCTTCCGCCAGCAACTGGTAGGTGCGCAGGCGCGCCTGGTATGAAGCGGTCACGCTCAGGACCACCAGCTCATCGGCGGCGAAGCGGTCTTTCACGGCCAGCATGCGTTCGGCTACCTGCGCGGGCGTGCCGCAGATCGTGCGTGGGCGTTCGCGCTCGATAATCAGGCGGTCGCGTTCGGTTGGGGTGAAGTCGGCCGCTTGTGACAGCGACGGAATCGGGGCGTTGACGCCATAGGCCATCTGCAGGCGGCGAATATCCACCGCGCGCTCCAGCTCTGCGGCTTCGGCTTCGGTATCGGCGCAGATGACGAAGATGGCTGCCGCGCTGTACGGGCGATCCTCATAGCCGGCTTCGAAATCCTCGCGGTATTGCTGTGCCACCGTATGCCCGCCATGCGCATTGATGAAATGCGCAAACGCAAAGCGCAGGCCGAGCCGGGCCGCCAGCGCACCGCCGAAATCGCTCGATCCCAGCACCCAGAGTTCGGGTTTGGTATCGATTGCCGGTTGCAGCAGTACCCCTTCGGCCAGATGGTCGGGCGGCACGTCGCCGCGCAGCAGGAACGACAGGTCCTGCACCTGCTGCGGAAACTGGTCGCCACGGTTGTACTGCCCCATGGCCACGGCCTGTGCCGTGCGCATGTCACCGCCGGGCGCGCGGCCCACGCCGAGGTCGATCCGGTTCGGAAACAGGCCTTCGAGCATGCGGAACTGCTCGGCCACCTTGAACGGACTGTAGTACGGCAGCATTACGCCGCCCGAACCGAGCCGAATGCGCGAAGTCACGCTGCCCAGGCGCGCCAGCATGACTTCGGGCGCCGGGTTGCAGACGCCTTGCAGGCCATGGTGTTCCGCGCACCAGTAGCGCGTATAGCCAAGGTCATCGGCCAGTTGCGCGAGTTCGACCGTGGCGGCCAGCGCGTCGCGCGCGGAGTGGCCGTGGATGACCGGGCTCTGGTCGAGAACCGAAAGACGCAACTTGGGACGGGTATCGCTCATGGCAGCAGGAACGGCGAGTTAGACAGGTTTGCGCGGCAGGCGCTGGCCGATTGCATTGACCAGCTCGCGCGCCAGCGACAGCTTGTCGGCACGCGGCAGGCGCGTCATGCCATTGGCATCGAACAGCACAATCTCGTTGTCGTCGAGGCCAAAGGTGTGATGGCCGATATTGCCCACCAGCAACGGTACGCGCTTGCGCTGGCGCTTCTGCTCGCCATACTGCTCGAGGTTCTCGCTCTCGGCCGCGAAGCCCACACAGTAGGGCGCATCGGCACGCGCGGCCACGGCGGCCAGGATGTCGGGGTTCTGCACGAACTGCAGCGTCGGCGTATCGCTGTCGTTGGCTTTCTTGAGCTTCTGCTGCGCGACTTCGGCGGGGCGCCAGTCGGCCACGGCCGCCACGGCCACAAAGACATCGACATCGCGCAGTTGCGCCATCACGGCATCATGCATCTGCTGGGCACTGCGCACGTCGGTACGCACCACGCCACGCGGCGTGGGCAATGCGGTGGGGCCAGCCACCAGCAATACGTCGGCGCCGGCCTCGCGCGCGGCGCGGGCAATCGAGAAGCCCATCTTGCCCGATGACAGATTGGTGATGCCGCGCACCGGATCGATGGCCTCGAAGGTCGGGCCGGCGGTAATCAGCACGCGCTTGCCGGTCAGCGGCTTGGGCTGGAAGAACGCGATCAGGTCTTCGACCAGTTCTTCCGGCTCCAGCATCCGGCCATCGCCGATTTCGCCGCAAGCCTGGTCGCCGGTTCCGGGCCCCAGAATTGCCACACCATCCGCGCGCAGCTGTGCGGCATTGCGCTGTGTCGGAGCCGCGGCCCACATCTGGCGATTCATCGCCGGCGCCACCAGCAGCGGACATTCACGCGCGATGCACAGCGTGGTCAGCAGGTCGTCGCAGAGGCCGTTGGCCAGCTTGGCCAGGAAATCGGTGGAAGCGGGGGCAATCAGGATGGCATCGGCCTCGCGGGAGAGGTCGATATGGGCCATGTTGTTGTCGATGCGGGCATCCCATTGCGACAGGAATACCGGGCGCCCGGACAGCGCCTGCATCGTGACTGGCGTGATGAAATGGGTTGCCGCCTCGGTCATCGCCACCTGCACGGTGGCGCCGGCCTTGGTCAGCAGCCGAACCAGCTCGGCCGACTTGTAGCAGGCGATGCCGCCGGTCAGGCCAAGGACGATATGCTTGCCGCGCAAATCCATGGGAAGGACTCTTCAGAAACTGGAGTTCCGCATGATACCGCTGGCAGGAAGGATGCGCAGGGAGGTGCGACTTGTTTGGCTCCCCTCTCCCGCAGCGCGGGAGAGGGGAGTACCGGAAGTGGTGCGTCAGTGCCGCCTTACGCGTCGCAATTCATCGACGATCAGCAGTACCGCGCCGACCGTGATCGCACAGTCCGCCACGTTGAAGGCCGGGAAGTGCGTGTTGCGCAGGTGAAAGTCCAGGAAGTCGATCACATGGCCGTGGATGATGCGATCCACGACGTTGCCAACGGCGCCGCCGAGGATCAGTGACACCGCCAGGCAAAACAGCTTCTGGCCCGTATGGCGATACAGCAGCCAGACGATGAACGCTCCCACCACCACGCCCAGCAGCGTGAAGAACCAGCGCTGCCAACCGCCCGCATCGGCCAGGAAGCTGAATGCGGCCCCCTTGTTATAGACCAGTACCAGGTTGAAGAAGCTGGTGACCGGGCGCGATTCGCCGTAGGTGAACGACCGCGTGATCACCACCTTGAAGAACTGGTCGATCATGACCACCAGCAACGCAAAGGCCATCCACAGCCACGGCGTGACGTTGCTGCTGCCCTTGCCCTTGCTCTTGCTGCGCACCGGGGTCGGGCGCGAGGAACGGGTGGAAGACGATGCCATCAGGCGTGGCTCCTGTGTTCACCGGCGCCGAACAGGTTGCTGTCGCAGCGGCCGCAAATGGTGGGGTGCTCGGGGTTGTGGCCCACGTCGGCGCGGTAGTGCCAGCAGCGCTCGCACTTGGCATGCTGCGACGGCGTGACCGTTACCAGCAGGTCGCCGCCTTCAGGCGCCGCGGTGACCTTGGCGGCCGATGTCAGCAGCACGAAGCGCAGGTCGTCGGCCAGGCTTTGCAGCGCGGCCAGTACCGGACCACCGGCGGCAATCGTGACCTCGGCCTGCAGCGACGAACCGATATCGCCTTCCACGCGCACGGCTTCCAGCTGGCGCGTGACTTCGGCGCGTACGGTACGGATCTCGTGCCACTTCTGCAGCAGGTTGTCGGCATCGTCCACCGACGGCACCTCGTAGTACGTGCTCGTGAAGATCGTGTCCGTGTGTTCGGTGCCATGGGCGAAGATCTGCCACGCTTCCTCGGCCGTGAACGACAGGAACGGCGCCATCCAGTGCAGCATCGCCTGGGTGATGTGATACAGCGCGTTCTGCGCACCGCGGCGTGCCTTCGAGTCGGCAGCGGTGGTGTACAGGCGGTCCTTCAGCACGTCCAGGTAGAAGCCGCCCAGATCTTCGGAGCAGAACGTCTGCAGCTTGGCCACTACCGGGTGGAACTCGTAGGCCTGGTAGTGCGACAGCACTTCCTTCTGCAGGCGCTCGGTCAGTGCCACCGCGTAGCGGTCGATCTCAAGCCATTCCGATGCCGGCAACGCGTGCTTGGCATGGTCGTAGTCGGCCAGGTTGGACAGCAGGAAGCGCAGCGTGTTGCGGATGCGGCGATAGCCTTCCACCACGCGCTTGAGGATCTCCTCGGAGATCGACAGTTCGCCCGAGTAGTCGGTCGACGCCACCCACAGGCGGATGATTTCCGCGCCCATCTTGTTGGAGATGTCCTGCGGTGCCACCGTGTTGCCCACCGACTTCGACATCTTGCGGCCTTCGCCGTCGACCGTGAAGCCGTGTGTCAGCAGCGCCTTGTACGGCGGCTTGCCGTACAGCATCGACGCGGTCAGCAGCGACGAGTGGAACCAGCCGCGGTGCTGGTCCGACCCTTCGAGGTACAGGTCGGCCAGGCGGCCGTCAGGCGTGTCGGCGGACGGATCATAGAGTTCGTCGCGGTGCGAGCTGCGGATCACGGTCCAGTGCGTGGTGCCCGAATCGAACCAGACGTCGAGCGTATCGCGGTTCTTCTCGTACAGCGCGGCTTCATCGCCAAGCAGTTCCTTGGGGTCCAGCGATTGCCAGGCCTCGATACCGCTTTTCTCGACGCGCTTTGCCACTTCCTCGAGCAACTCCGGCGTGCGCGGGTGCAGTGCGCCGGTTTCCTTGTGGATGAAGAAAGCCATCGGCACGCCCCATTGGCGCTGGCGCGACAGCGTCCAGTCCGGGCGGTTGGCGATCATGTTGTGCAGGCGCTGCTTGCCCCATGCGGGGTAGAACTCGGTGGCTTCGATGCCGGCCAGCGCGGATTCCCGCAGCGTCGGGCCGTTGTCGACCGGATCGACGTCCATGCCCGCGAACCACTGCGAGGTGGCGCGATAGATGATCGGCGTCTTGTGACGCCAGCAGTGCATGTAGCTGTGCTCGTACTTGTGCGAGTTGAACAGGTTGCCCGATTCGCGCAGTACTTCCACGATCTTCGGGTTTGCGGTCCAGATCGACAGGCCGCCGAACAGCGGCAGCGTGCTGGCGTAGACGCCATCGCCCATCACCGGGCTGATGATGTCGGCATCGGGCATGCCGTGCGCCTTGCACGACTGGAAGTCTTCCACGCCATAGGCAGGCGCCGAGTGAACGATGCCGGTGCCGGTGTCGGTGGTCACGTAGTCGCCCAGGTACACCGGCGAAGTGCGCGCATAGCCGGCGTCCATCTTTGCCAGCGGATGGTGGAAGCGGACTTCGGTCAGCGCATCGCCACGCGCGGTGGCCACGATCGAGCCTTCCAGCGCGTAGGTCTTGAGCTGTTCCTCGACGCGGTCCTTCGCCAGGATCAGGAAGCCGCGCGGCGTATCGACCAGCGCGTATTCCACTTCCGGGTGCATGTTCAGCGCCTGGTTCGACGGGATCGTCCACGGCGTGGTGGTCCAGATCACGATCCAGCCCGGCTTGCCTTGCAACTGCGCGAGCGGCACGTGGAACGCGTGGGCGATCTTGTCCGTCTCTGCGAACGGGAAGCCGACATCGATCGACAGGTCGACCTTGTCCTTGTACTCGACTTCCGCCTCGGCCAGCGCCGAGCCGCAATCGAAGCACCAGTTCACCGGCTTCAGGCCGCGGAACACGTAGCCCTTTTCCATGATCTTGCCCAGCGCGCGCAGCTCATCGGCTTCGTTGCTGAAGTTCATGGTCAGGTACGGATTGTCCCAGTCGCCGAGCACGCCCAGGCGTTCGAAATCCTTCTTCTGGCGGGCGATCTGCTCGGTGGCGTAGGCGCGCGCCTTGGCCTGGACTTCCTGCACCGGCAGGCCCTTGCCGAACTGCTTCTCGATCTGGATCTCGATCGGCATGCCATGGCAGTCCCAGCCCGGCACGTAGACGGCGTCGAGCCCGGTCAGGCCGCGCGCCTTGATGATCATGTCCTTGAGGACCTTGTTCACCGCATGGCCGATGTGGATATCGCCATTGGCATACGGCGGGCCGTCGTGCAGCACGAACTTCTTCGCGCCCTTGCGCGCGGCGCGGATCTTCTTGTAGAGCTGCTTGTCCTGCCACTGCTTGACCCACTGCGGCTCGCGCTTGGGCAAGTCGCCGCGCATCGGGAACGGGGTATCCAGCAGGTTGACCGGATACTTGCTTTTTTCAGGCTTGGCGCGTTTGTCGTCGGACATGTTCAATTCTCGAGGCAATTCGTTGGGCGCGGACCGGGGTAAGGGCCGCCGCGCGCGTGTCGTTTGGGGTCAGGCAGGGCGGGTTCCGGTAGTGCGCCGCGGCGCGCTACCGGCCGCTAGCTAATTCGGTCGGTGGCCGAGGTGGCAAAGTCGCGCTGTCCGCCGCGGGCATCGGGCGCAGTCAGGCCGAAGAACGCGCGGGCGTCCTCGGCATCCTTCGCAATCGCGGCGGTCAGCGCATCGAGCGAATGGAAACGCTCTTCATCGCGCAGCTTCTTCATGAATTCCACGCGCACCAGCTTGCCGTACAGGTTCTGGTTGACGTCGAACAGATGCACTTCCAGCAGCACGCGGCCCGCGTCCTCGACGGTCGGGCGTACGCCAATGCTGGCCACGCCCGGCAGCGGGTGGTCGGCAATACCATGCACCTGCACCACGAAGATGCCGTTGACGGCCGGGCGCTTGTGCGTGATCTTGAGGTTCAGTGTCGGGAAGCCGAGATTGCGGCCGAGCTTGCGGCCGTGAATCACGTGGCCGCTGATTGCGTAGCCATGGCCCAGCAGCCGGCGCGCATGTTCAAGGTCACCGTCGGCCAGGGCCTGGCGCACGGCCGAGCTTGAAATGCGGATACCGCCTTCGGATACCGAGCCCATCTGCTCCACATCGAAGCCGAACTGGCGGCCGGCCTCCTGCAGATAGGTAAAGTCCCCGGCGCGCCTGGCACCGAAGCGGAAATCGTCCCCCACCAGCACCCAACGTGCGTGCAGGCCGTGCCAGAGCACATTCTCGACGAACTGTTGCGGCGACTGGGCGGCAAAATGGGCGTTGAAATGCTCCACCACCACGCGGTCGACGCCGTTGCGGCGCAGCGCGTCGAGCTTGTCGCGCAGCAGGGCAATCCGGGTCGGCGCGTGCTCGGGCGCGAAGAATTCGCGTGGGTGTGGCTCGAATGTCATCACGCACAGCGGCAGGCCGCGTGCGTCGGCGGCAGCGCGCGCACGTGCGAGCAGCGACTGGTGGCCGCGATGCACACCGTCGAAATTACCGATGGTGAGCGCGCAGGGCGCCCGGCTTTCGGCGTTGGGCAGGCCGCGGAAGACTTTCACGAGGACGGCGGACGAGCGTTTTAGGGAAAGCGAGCATTATAAGGCGAATGGCCCCGCTTGCCGCCTGCTTGCCTGTTTTGTGGGCAGCGGCCCGGCGCCTTTGTATGCATGCTGCCCACAAACGGCGAATTTGTGCGCGATCGTGCCGCCCGGCAATGGCGCAGCGCCGCAAAAGGCGGCATGATATGCGCCATTCAGAACAAGAACCGCGCGATTCCTGCAACAGTAGCCTGTAACAGTCGCTCGCCTCGCCAGTCGCCATGAACTGGCGCAGCCGGTTGCAGCGGAATGTCGTCGCCTAACATGCCAGGCCACACTTGAACGCGCTGCTTAACAAGATCCTGCCACCCCCGGGGCCGCAACTAGATACCGAGACACGAGCCAAGCTGCTGGCCACCGTCCATCGCGTATCGCCCACCGCGATCGCCTCGTCCGTACTGCTGCCTGCCCTGACCACCTGGGCTTTCTGGAGCGAAGCGAGCCACGTTGCACTGCTGCTCTGGTGCGCAACCATGCTGCTGCTGACCGTGGGCGGTACCTGGTTCTACCTCGGCTACCAGCGCGATAGCGGCAAAATGAGCCGCTCAGCGCACACGCGCAAGTGGTGGAACAATATGCGGGCCATTGCGTTCCTGACGGGGATCACCTGGGGAAGCTCGGCGTTGCTTCATCTGTACAGCAGCTCGGTGGTGTTTTCGAGCGTGCTGTACCTTTTGACGCTGGGCGTGCTGGCCGGTGGCGCCACATCTCAGTCGCCGATTCCGTCCAACCTGGTGTTCGCCGGGGTGCCGATCCTGGTGCCGAACATCCTGCTGGCCGACTTCGCGTTTCCCAGCCATGGCGGGTTCGTGCAGTTCCTGCTGGTGGTCTATGCGCTGATGCTGGCGCGCCATTCGCTGAACCTGCGACACACGCTGGTGCGGGCGATCCAGCTCGAATCGGAAAGCCGTCGGTTGGCCAAGCAGTTCCAGGAAGAGAAGGAACGGGCACTGCATGCGAGCGAGGAAAAATCACGCTTCCTGGCGGCGGCCAGCCACGATCTGCGGCAGCCCGTGCATGCGCTGGTGATGCTGGTGGAAGCGTTGCGTGCGCGCAACCAGTCGAGCGCGCTGCATCCGCTGGTGGAGCAGGTGGCTGCGGGTACGCAGACCATCGACCTGCTGTTCCGCTCGCTGCTTGACCTGTCCAAACTCGAAGGCCGCAAGGTATTGCCAACGCTGGAGCCTTGCGAACTGAATTCGCTGATCAGTGATGTCATGAGCCAATTCGCGGCCGATGCGCGCGAAAGCGGGCTAACGCTGACGCCGCGAGTGCCCGACGAACTTTACGCAATGGCCGAACCGGTTCTGCTGCGGCGCGCACTGTTCAACCTCGTGCAGAACGCGCTGCGCTATACCAAGCGCGGCGGCATCCTGGTCACCGCGCGGCAGCGCCGCAAGCATGTGCGTGTTGAAGTCTGGGATACCGGCGCGGGCATTACCCCTGAACACCTGCCTGAGATCTTCTCGCCGTATTACCAGGTGCATAACCCGCAGCGCGATCCATCGCAGGGGCTTGGCCTCGGACTGGCCATCTTCAAGGAATGCGTGCGCCTGATGCGCGGGACCTATGGCGTGCGCTCTGTACCAGGCAAGGGTTCGGTGTTCTGGTTCGCACTGGCGCCGGTACCGAGCGAGACGGTTGCCAGCGTGCGCGCCATGCGCGCCAACGCGCAGGCCGAGGAAGCGCGGCAGGATCGCCTGCGTGGCACGGTGCTGGTGGTGGACGACGACAGCCAGATCCGCAAGGCATGGATCGCATTGATGGAAGCCTGGGGAATTCGCGTGGCATGCGCCGCGCACGGCCAGGAAGCCGATGTGCTGTTTGCCAAGGGCCTGAGGCCGGACATCATCTTCTGCGACCTGCGCTTGCCCGGTAACGAAAACGGCCTCGATCTGCTGGAACGCTGGCAGACCACGCAACCTCAGGCGCGTAGCGCGCTGCTGACCGGGGACCTGAAGTCGGCCGCGCTGCTGGCGGCCGAGGATGCCGGCTACTTCGTGCTACCCAAGCCCGTGGATCCGGCCAATCTGCGCCTGCTGCTGCGGCGCTGGCTGCCGGTGGGCTGAGCACCGCGAAAGCGGTCGGGATGTGGCCTGGAACAAATGCAAACGCCGCCCTCGGGCGGCGTTTTGCGTGTCTTGCGCTGTCTAGCGTTACTGACGCAGACGGAACCGCTCCATGCGCGACATCACCTGCATGCGCGTACGCACGCCCAGGCGTTGCAGGATCGCGGAAACATGTTCCTTGACCGTGTTTTCGGTCAGCCCAAGCTTGCGTGCGATGACCTTGTTTGGCAGGCCTTCCAGTACCAGTGCCAGCACCGAACCCTGGCGCGGCGTCAGGCCGAGTTCGGCGGGCGTGACCGGAATGCCGTGCGCGGGTCCGAAGGACTGCGAGCGGCCGGACAATGCCTCGTCTGACGGAAAGCTGGTATCGCCGGCCAGTACCTTGCGCACGGCGGCCGTGAAGGCGTTGGCATCGAGATGCTTGCCGACGAAGCCGCATGCGGACAGCGCACGTGCGCGCCCCACGATTTCAGGCGTGGCTTCGGCAGACATGAAAATGAACCGCGCGGCAGGAATCACGGTCTTGAATGCCTGCATGGCATCGAAGCCGGTTCCGTCGTTGAGCCAGATATCGAGTAGAACGATATCGGGGCGAAGTCCCTGGTTCAGCGTGTGGAGAGCTTCCTTGGCGCTGCCGGCAGCATGGACTGCGACGTCGGGCATCACCTCCGCAAGAAATGCGGTGGTGCCGGAAAGAGCCATAGGATGATCATCGACCACCAACAGAGTCGGTGCAGCGTTCGACATGCGTATTCCCGTCTAATTTCCCGTTTCGTCCTTGTTGTCACCGAGATCCTGAGATTCGGAGCGTGGACGTAGAGCCCACTCTAACAGAGCGGGGTGCGCGTCACAATCCGTCGCAATGGGGTATTTCCTGTTGCACAGATGGCTGAAAGCGTTGCGCAGTGCGCGTTTCGCGTTAATTAAGTGCCTAATGAGCACGGATTGCAAGCGTTTGGACAACAGCTTGGTAGAATCGCGGCGATGAAAAATATTGTCATATTGATTTCCGGGCGTGGCTCCAATATGGAAGCCATTGTCCGGGCCTGCGCGGCCGAGCAATGGCCGGCGCGCGTGGCCGCAGTACTGTCGAACCGGCCCGATGCGTCGGGCCTGCAGTTTGCCGCCGCACACGGTATTGCTACCGGTGTGGTGGACCACAAGCAGTTTCCCGATCGCGCGAGCTTCGATGCGGCGATGCGCGACGCCATTGATGCATATCAGCCCGACCTCGTCGTGCTGGCTGGCTTCATGCGGATCCTGACGCAGGAATTCGTTGAGCACTACGCGGGCCGGATGCTGAACATCCATCCGTCGCTGCTGCCGAGTTTTCCGGGCCTGCATACGCACCGGCAGGCGCTCGAGGCAGGCGTCAAGCTGCATGGCGCGTCCGTGCACTTTGTCACGCCCGAGCTCGACCACGGGCCTATCGTCATGCAGGCAGCACTGGATGTTCTGCCTGGCGATACTCCGGAGTCGCTGGCCGATCGTTTGCTCGATAGCGAACATGTCATATACCCGCGCGCTGTGCGCTGGTTCGTCGAAGATCGCCTGCATGTGCAGGACGGTGTCGTTCAAGTTCAACCGGCCGAACCCCAATGGTTCATGGCCATCTCGCCCGAAGCGGCAGGAAAACAGCCATGAGTCGTCATCCCGAAACCTCCCAGGACAACCGCCAACGCCCGCGCGGCAACAAAGGCAAGGCCAGTCCGATTCGCAAGGCGCGCACGCCGGGTGCCGACGGCTCCCGCACGCCGGGCGCCCTGCAGGCGTTCCATCTGCAGCATATCGACCGTCTGCTGGGCAAGGTGCTGCTGTTCGCGCGCCCGTCCGATGCGGTAGTCAGCTACTACTTCCGTGAAAATAGCAAACTTGGTCATCGTGATCGCGGAATCATCGCTGAAGCAATTTTCGCGGTGTTGCGTCGACGCGTCGAATTTGGTCAATTTGCCGAAAGCGGCACTGGTTCGACCACCCGTCGCCTTGGGTTGCTGGGCCTGGCGGCAACGCTGGGTCGCGACACGCTGACGCCATTCCTGCATCCCGATGAAGCCGAATGGCTCGATCGGCTGACCACGATCGAACGTTCGAGCCTGGCGCCACGTGTGCGCGCCAATCTGCCAGAGTGGCTCTACGACGACCTGGTAGCGCATCACGGCGAAGCCTTCACGGCAGCCATTGGCGATGCGTGGTTGCGTCCCGCACCGCTGGACCTGCGTGTGAATACCGCCAAGATGACGCGCGAAGAGGCCCTGGCTGAACTGGAGACGGCTGGCATTGCCGCCGAGCCGGCCCCGATGGTGCCCGCCGGGATTCGTCTCAAGGGCAAGCCAGCGCTGAACCAGCTGCCGCTGTTTATCAATGGCGGCGTGGAAGTGCAGGACGAAGGCAGCCAACTGCTGTGCCATTTGGTGGCGCCGCGCCGTGGCGAGATGGTGGTCGACTTCTGCGCGGGTGCCGGCGGCAAGACGCTTGCCCTGGGCGCGGCAATGCGTTCCACCGGCCGTCTCTATGCATTCGATGTGTCGGAAAAGCGCCTCGCCAACCTGAAGCCGCGCCTTGCACGCAGCGGTTTGTCCAACGTACATCCGGTGCTGATCGATTCGGAGCGCGATAGCAAGGTCAAGCGACTGGCGGGCAAGATCGATCGTGTGCTGATCGATGCACCTTGCAGCGGCCTGGGTACCCTGCGCCGCAACCCCGACCTGAAATGGCGCCAGAGCGCCGAATCGGTGGTGGAACTGAGCGCCAAGCAGGCGGCGATTCTGGAAGCTGCTTCCAAGCTCGTGAAGGGTGGCGGCCGGATCGTCTATGCCACGTGCAGCGTATTGGGTGCGGAAAACGAAGCCATCGTGAAGGATTTCCTGGCAAAGAACGAAAATTTCCGCCTGGTGCCGGTTGCGGAAGTGCTGGCCGA
Organism: uncultured Cupriavidus sp.; assembly: GCA_963543405.1. Lineage (GTDB taxonomy): Bacteria > Pseudomonadota > Gammaproteobacteria > Burkholderiales > Burkholderiaceae > Cupriavidus. The sequence continues at coordinate 16,678 of CAUUBQ010000063.1, read as the reverse complement.
ACAGAAGATCACCGTGCCCGATTTGCCGGCGGAAAGCGGCATGTTGGCGTTGTATCCGCACATTCACCAGACCGACGGCTTCTTTGCCGCGGTGCTGGAACGCACGCGTTGAGAGCTAATATGCGTGGATATTGGTGGAAAGCAGGCCGATGAACCCAAGTACGCTGGCAGACCTGACGCGCTCGCATTCGGTGCTGGGCAAGATGCTCGACGACCTGATTCATGACGCGGGCGGGCAGGGCTTCTTCTGGCAGGTCGGCCTGCTGGCTGTCTGCCTGCTGATTGCATGGCCGCTGGCCCGCCATGTGGTCAAACGCCTCGAAGCGCGCTACGAATCGTCAAGCTTTGCACTGCGCCTGGCCGCGGTCAGCCTGGAGCGGGCCATGTTCCCGCTGTTCGGCTGGCTGCTGGTGATGGTGGCGCGCTTTGCGCTGGCGCCGTTCGCTTCGGTCAGCGTGCTACGGCTGGCGCTCGTGCCGCTATTCGGCATTGCCTCGCTCTATATCGCGTTCTATATCCTGCGCCGCGTGATGTCCGCCAACGGGCAACTTCACGGCATGCTGGTGCTGGTGGAGAAGGTGCTCACCACGCTGGTCTGGATCGGCATGGCACTGTATGTGGTCGGGCTGCTGCCCGACGTACTGCAGTGGATGGAAGCCGTGCGCTTCCCGGTGGGCGGCAAGCATCCGATCAGCATCGCGGATGCGCTGCTGGGCGTGATCTGGATCCTGCTGACCGTGCTGGTGGCGATGTGGTTCGGTTCCTGGCTCGAGGAGCGCCTGATGCGCGCCCAGACCCTGGACTCGAACCTCAAGGTCGTACTGACGCGCATTACCAAGGCGTTGCTGCTGCTGGTATCGCTACTGCTGAGCCTGTCGCTGGTCGGCATTGACCTGACCGTGCTGTCGGTCTTCGGCGGCGCGCTGGGTGTCGGCCTGGGTCTGGGTTTGCAGAAGATCGCCAGTAACTACATCTCGGGCTTCATCATCCTGCTGGACCGCTCGGTCAAGCTGGGCGACCAAATCACCGTCGACAAGTACACGGGCATCGTGTCGCAGATTCGCACCCGCTACACCGTGGTGCGCAACGGCGACGGCGAAACGCTGGTACCAAACGAGCAACTGGTGGCGCAATCGGTGCAGAACCATTCGTTCTCCGGCACCAATGTGAGGGTAGCCGTACGCGTGCAGGCCGACTACGCCACCGACCCTGAAACCGTCATTGCGTTGTTGCAGGATTGTGTGCGCGATATTCCACGTGTGCTGCCTGAGCCGGTTCCCTCGGCGTTCCTGGTGGCCTTTGCGGACAGCGGTATCGAGTACGAAGTTGCCGTCAACATCGCCGATCCGCAGAACGGCAAGCTCGGGGTGCAATCGGCCATGAACCGTGCAATCTGGCGTACGTTCCAGCAACATGGCGTTTCAATCCCGTATCCGCAGCGTGAATTGCGCGTGCTGAACCCGGCTTCTGGTGCGTTATCGGCAACTTCCGTGGCGCAAGACTGAGTTGCTCACAAGCCACCTGCGGAACGAATCGCAAGGCAGTGTATCAAAGTCGGGGAAAAAGCGGATGTCCCTCTCGCTGCGATCCGGTAGAATGCCGGGTTGTCGTGGGTGTATACCGACTACCCGCAGCCCCACCCCAGACAACCGCCAGATTGCAGCGGTTCGTGCCTCGGCCCGGCCCCCTCAGGGTTACGCCTGCGCCAGAAAGCTATCGCAATCGTTGATTTTGCAGTCCTTTTTCTGCGCGACAGGTGCGCCGTACAGTAGTGCCGCGCTGCAACCATTCGTTTTACGACGGAGAACATAGTTTGTTCGACACAATTCTTGACTGGGCCGCCAACGGCCTTGCCAACTGGTCCTGGTGGGAGATCGTGATCTACACGCTCGTGATGACGCACATCACGATTGCCGGTGTGACGATCTTCCTGCACCGCTGCATGGCGCACCGGTCGCTGGATCTTCATCCGATCGCCCAGCATTTCTTCCGCTTCTGGCTCTGGCTGACCACGGGCATGGTGACCAAGGAATGGACCGCCATCCACCGCAAGCACCACGCCAAGTGCGAGACCGAGGACGATCCGCATAGCCCGCAGACGCGCGGTATCCGCAAGGTGCTGCTCGAAGGCGCCGAGCTGTATCGCGCCGAGTCCAAGAACAAGGAAACCATCGCCAAGTTTGGCCATGGCACGCCCAATGACTGGGTCGAGCGCAATGTGTATTCGCGCTTTGGCTGGCAGGGCGTGGGCCTGATGCTGATCATCGACCTGGCGCTGTTCGGCGTGATCGGCATGACGGTGTGGGCCGTGCAGATGCTCTGGATCCCGATCCATGCCGCCGGCATCATCAATGGCCTGGGCCACTGGTGGGGTTATCGCAACTATGACTGCGAAGACGCGTCGACCAATGTGTCGCCGTGGGGCTTCATCATCGGTGGCGAGGAACTGCACAACAATCACCATACGTATCCGACTTCGGCCAAGTTCTCGATCAAGTGGTACGAGATCGACGTGGGCTGGTGGTATATCCGCGCGATGCAGTCGGTAGGCCTGGCCAAGGTCAAGAAGACCCCGCCGAAGGCTCGCCTGATGGACGCCCGTCCGGTGGATCACAACACGCTGGAAGCAATCATCGCCAACCGCTACGACGTGATGGCGCGTTACGCCAAGGCGCTCAAGACCGCGTACAAGGATGAACTGCGCAAGCACAAGGAAGGTGGCTCGCCCGAGTACAAGAGCTACAAGCCGGCGCGCAAGTGGTTCCACCGCGAGGAAATGAAGCTGGCCGCACCGCAGCGCCAGCAACTGGCCAGCATCACCGAGCAGAACAAGATGCTGCACACGTACGTGGAAATGCGACGTGAACTGGCAGTGATCTGGGGCCGCTCGAACATGACGCGCGAGCAACTCCTGGCGCAACTGCAGGCATGGTGCCATCGTGCCGAGGCCAGCGGTATCCAGGCGCTGCAGGAGTTTTCGCTGCGCCTGCGCCGGTACGCCTGATACAATCGCCGACGCGCCCGTCATGGCTACAAAGCCCCGCCCCCGGCGGGGCTTTTCTTTTCGCTAAACTCCCCCATGTCATGGCACAGACCGCGCAATTGAGAGCGCGGCAGAGAAGCGGGTGCGCCGAGGAGTACTGCAGAGATGACCCCACAATCGACTCAATCGATCAAGACCGTCGAGTTCGAGAAACCGAACCTGGTGGATGCCGAAAATGGCGCGGGCGGCAGTTGTGTTGCCCACGCCTGGGCCAAGGTGCCGCCGGCACTCACGCCCGATGAACGCTCCGCGCTGAAGGACCGTATCCGCCGGCTGCTGAAGGAACGCAATGCGGTGCTGGTGGCGCACTACTATGTTGACGCCGACCTGCAGGACCTGGCCGAGGAAACCGGTGGTTGCGTTTCCGATTCGCTCGAGATGGCTCGCTTCGGCAGGGACCACGCGGCGCAGACGCTGGTAGTGGCCGGCGTGCGCTTCATGGGCGAGACCGCCAAGATCCTGAGCCCGGAAAAAACCATCCTGATGCCCGATCTCGATGCGACCTGTTCGCTCGATCTCGGCTGCCCAGCCGATGAGTTCACGGCGTTCTGTGATGCGCACCCCGATCGCACGGTGGTGGTCTATGCCAACACCAGTGCCGCGGTGAAGGCACGCGCGGACTGGATGGTGACATCGAGCATCGGCCTCAAGATCGTCGAGCACCTGCACGCACGCGGCGAGAAGATCCTGTGGGCGCCAGACAAGCATCTGGGCAGCTATATCCAGAAACAGACCGGCGCCGACATGCTGCTGTGGCAGGGCTCGTGCCTGGTGCACGATGAGTTCAAGGGCATCGAGCTCGACCTGCTGCGTCGCGAGCATCCCAAGGCAAAGATCCTTGTGCATCCGGAATCGCCGGCCAATGTGGTGGAGCAGGCCGACGTGGTGGGTTCCACGAGCCAGCTGATTGCCGCCGCGCAACAGCTCGACGCCAACGAGTTCATCGTGGCCACCGACAACGGCATCCTGCACAAGATGCGCATGGCCGCGCCGGGCAAGATGTTCATCGAGGCGCCCACCGCCGGCAATAGCGCTACCTGCAAGAGCTGCGCGCATTGCCCGTGGATGGCCATGAACGCCTTGACCAACCTGGCCGAGGTCCTGGAGACCGGCCGCAATGAAATTCATGTCGATGCCGATATCGGCCGTCGTGCCGTCGTCTGTATCGACCGCATGCTCGATTTCGCTGCGCAACAGAAGGCCAATGTGCGTCCCGCCGCAGACCTTGCCAAGGAAGCGGCGTTGTTCCAGGGAGTAGGTCCGGCATGAGCGTGAATCCGGTTTTCGACAGCTACGGCGCGGCGCTCAGGACCGCGCTGGAAGCCAATGTAAAAGCGGCGATCGCCGAGGATGTGGGTACTGGTGATCTGACCGGCTTGCTGGTGCCGGCCGACAAGCCCGTGCATGCGCGCGTGATCGTGCGCGAAGCAGCGGTATTGTGCGGTCGTCCGTGGTTCGAGGGCTGCATGAAGGCCGTCGACGAACGGCTGCAGGTGAAGTGGCTCAAGGAAGAGGGCGCGCGCATGGCGCCCGACGATGTGGTTTGCGAGATCACGGGCCCGGCGCGGGCGTTGTTGACCGCCGAACGTCCTTCGCTGAATTTCCTGCAACTGCTGTCCGGTGTGGCGACGGTGACCCGCCGCTATGCGGACCTGATCGCCGATACGCGTGCGCGCGTGCTCGATACGCGCAAAACGCTGCCGGGCCTGCGTCTGGCGCAGAAGTATGCAGTCAGGATCGGCGGTGGCGAGAACCAGCGGCTGGCGCTCTACGATGGCATCCTGATCAAGGAAAACCATATCGCCGCGGCAGGTAGCATCACGGCCGCCATGGAAGCTGCGCTGGCGCTGGGCACCGATGCGTCGATCCAGATCGAGGTCGAATCGATTGCCGAACTGGAAGAAGCGCTCAACGCGGGCGCGAAGTCGGTGCTGATCGACAACTTCACGCTCGAGATGATGCGTGAGGCCGTGGTTCTCAACCACGAACGTGCATTGCTCGAAGTGTCGGGTGGCGTGAACTACGAGACGATCCGCAAGTTCGCCGAGACTGGTGTCGACCGGATCTCTGTCGGCGCGCTGACCAAGGACGTGCGGGCCACCGACTACTCGCTGCGCATCATCGGTTAATCGTCGGTAACGGACGGATAACCGTCAGGCTGCCACGTGACCGGAAGCCGGCCACGTGGCAACTCGTCCGTCAGAACTCGTTCTTATGCCGACGATGGCGGGCCGCGCGGCCCGTCAGCGGTTGCAGCACGGTCGGCAGCGCCTTCGGCAACGTTTCCGGATAGTCGCGGCTGAAATGCAGGCCACGGCTTTCGTGTCTTGAGTACGCGCTATCGACGATCAGCGACGCTACTTCCACGAGGTTGCGCAGTTCCAGCAGGTCGCTGGTGACGCGGAAGTTCGCATAGTATTCGGCGATCTCCTCGCGCAGCAGGCCAATACGATGTTGCGCACGTTCCAGTCGCTTGTCGGTGCGCACGATCCCCACGTAGTTCCACATCATGCGGCGCAACTCGTCCCAGTTGTGCGAAACCACGACTTCCTCGTCCGCATCCGAGACGCGGCTCGCATCCCATGCCGGCAGCGCAATATCGGGTACGCCCGCCTTGCCTTGCGACGCAATATCGGTGGCCGCGGCCTGGCCGATCACCATGCATTCCAGCAGCGAATTCGAGGCCAGCCGGTTGGCGCCATGCAAGCCGGTGGAGCCGGTTTCGCCAACCGCATACAGGTTGCCGATGTCGGTACGACCCGCGGTATCGGTCACCACGCCACCGCATGTGTAGTGCGCGGCGGGCACCACGGGAATCGGCTGCTGCGTGATATCGATGCCCAACTCCAGGCAGCGCGCGTAGATGGTCGGGAAATGTTCCTTCAGGAACGACTCGGGCTGATGCGTGATGTCGAGATACACGCAATCGAGGCCGCGCTTCTTCATCTCGAAGTCGATGGCACGTGCCACCACGTCGCGCGGTGCCAGCTCGGCGCGGTCGTCGTGCTCGGGCATGAAACGGGTGCCGTCGGGTAGCTTCAACAGGCCGCCTTCGCCACGCACCGCTTCGGAAATCAGGAACGACTTCGCATACGGATGGTAGAGGCAGGTGGGGTGGAACTGGATGAATTCCATGTTCGACACCCGGCATCCCGCGCGCCAGGCCATGGCAATGCCGTCGCCGGTTGCGGTGTCCGGATTGGTCGTATAGAGATAGACCTTGCCCGCACCACCAGCGGCCAGCACCGTATGCGTGGCCATGATCGTGCGAACCTCGTCGGTAGCCACATCGAGCACATAGAGCCCGTAGCAGCGATTGCCCGGCAGGCCCAGCTTGGCCGACGTGATCAGGTCGATCGCGAACTGGTCTTCGAGGATCGTGATGTTCGGATGATTGCGGGCCTGTTCGGCCAGCGTGCTTACCACGGCGTGCCCCGTGGCATCGGCCGCGTGGATGATGCGGCGGCGGCTATGGCCGCCTTCGCGCGTCAGATGGAAGCCCAGTTCGGCCTGCTCGTCGCGCGTGAAAGGCACGCCGCGGTCGATCAGCCACTGGATCGCCGCGCGGCCATGCTCCACGATATAGCGCGTCGCTTCTTCATCGCAGAGCCCCGCACCGGCAATGAGCGTGTCCTGCGTATGCTCGTCATGGCTGTCACCCGAATCGAGCACGGCGGCGATTCCGCCCTGGGCCCAGTCGCTTGCCCCCGTCGTCATGGCACGTTTGCTGAGGATGACAACCCGGTGGGTGTCGGCAAGCTGCAGCGCGACCGTAAGGCCGGCCAGCCCGCTGCCGACGATCGCGACATCGAAGTTCATGGTGCAGGGGGATCGCACGGGGGCGAAAGAGCGTTGGGGGAAAGCTGGCAAGTCTACACCCGCTTGCAATACTCCTGACATCTTTCCCTTGTCCGACAAGGGTTGCAAGGGAGCGGCATTCGCGGGATGCGCCCATGACGGCGCTTGCAATCGCGTTCATCACGGCGCCAGAAAGCAAAAAGCCTCGCAAATTGCGAGGCTTTTGGCTGAAGACCGTAGATCAATTACTTGATCTTGGTTTCCTTGTAAGGCACGTGCTTACGGGCGACGGGATCGAACTTCGAGATCTCCATCTTTTCCGGCATGGTGCGCTTGTTCTTGGTGGTCGTGTAGAAATGACCCGTACCTGCGGTCGATTCCAGCTTGATCTTGTCGCGTCCGCCTTTGCTGGCCATGATGTACTCCTAATTAGACTTCGCCACGTGCGCGCAGGTCTGCGAGCACGGAGTCGATGCCTTTCTTGTCGATCAGGCGCAGACCGGCGTTCGAGACGCGCAGGCTCACCCAGCGGTTTTCCGATTCAACGAAGAAGCGGCGATTCTGCAGATTGGGCAGAAAACGGCGCTTGGTCTTGTTGTTTGCGTGGGAAACGTTGTTGCCGACCATCGGCGCTTTCCCGGTCACTTGACAGACGCGTGCCATGAAGCACTCCTAAATCTTATTCGTGGACAATGTTCGCAACAGATCAACAAAAGGCGCGCGGGCCCGGACTGCAGCGGTTGGTACTTCAGCGAAACGAGCATTATAGACCGGATTCGAGCGACGAATCAACGCCTTCCGGTAGATTCGGAAGCGGACTGTTGCGTGGTGACGCCTGCGTCACGTTGCTGCGACGCCTTGGAGGCCGGTCCTGCTCTGGGCATCGCGTGCTGCGCGATGCGGGCCACACTGTAATCGGGCGGCCCGCCGATGTCCAGCACCAGGCGGGGTGCGCGACAGTCAAAGATTTCCGACATGCCGGCGTAGCCGTCCCGGCGGCGGATGGTCCAGTCGCATACAATGGCGGCTGTTGACCGGTTGATTCCCATGACTCTGCAAAATATCGCGCCGGAAGCGGACCTCAGCGGCACGCCCACGCGCAAGACCGTCCAGGCCGATTCCTTCCTGACTCTTCATTACAGCATCTCCCTCGAGAACGGCACCGAAGTCGTGAGCACGTTCGAGGAGAAGCCCGCGACGCTGTTGCTGGGCCAGGGGCAGTTTGCTCCGACGCTCGAACAGGCGCTGCTGGGCATGCCCGAGGGTGACCGCACTACGTACCGCCTGGCCGCCGAGCATGCGTTCGGCCCGCGCAATCCTGAACTGCTGCAGTGGGTCTCGCTGGCCACGCTGCGCGAGAACAGCTCGTTCGAAGAGGAATACACGCCTGGCGATCTCGTCGAATTCAATGCGCCTGGCGGCGGCAAGTACGCCGGCGTGCTGAAGGAATACGGCGAGACCGCTGCACTCTTCGATTTCAACCACCCGCTGGCCGGACAGACGATCCTGTTTGACGTCCAGTTGATCGGAATTCTCTGATGTCTGCCGTGGCGATGGAACGCAGCATGACCGAAACTACTACCTCTGCCGAGGCCGAAATCCTGATGGCGCAGCCGCGCGGCTTCTGTGCCGGCGTCGATCGCGCGATCGAAATCGTGGAACGTGCGCTGTCGCTGTTTGGTGCGCCGATCTACGTGCGCCACGAGATCGTGCACAACGCCTATGTGGTGGCCGACCTGCGCAAGAAGGGCGCGATCTTCATCGACGAGCTCGATGAAGTGCCGGCCGGCTCCACGGTCATCTTCAGCGCGCACGGCGTGTCGAAGGAAGTGCGTGCGGATGCCACGCGGCGCGGCCTGACCGTGTTCGACGCTACCTGCCCGCTGGTGACCAAGGTTCACGTGGAAGTGGGCAAGATGCGCGCCGAGGGCTGCGAGATCATCATGATCGGCCACAAGGGGCACCCCGAGGTGGAAGGCACGATGGGCCAGTCCGAGCACGGCATGCTGCTGGTGGAGTCCGTGGACGATGTGAACCGGCTGGCCGTGGCCAATCCGGCGCAGCTGGCCTATGTCACGCAGACCACGCTGTCGGTGGACGAGACCGCCGAGATCGTGGCCGCGCTCAAGTTGCGGTTCCCGCAGATCCGCGAGCCCAAGAAGCAGGACATCTGCTATGCGACGCAGAATCGCCAGGACGCCGTGAAGTTCATGGTGCCGCAGGTGGAAGTGGTGATCGTGGTGGGGAGCCCGAACAGCTCGAATTCGAACCGCCTGCGCGAGCTGGCGGACCGTCTCGGCGTGCCGGCGTACATGGTTGACGATCCCGATCAGCTCAAGCCCGAGTGGGTGGCTGGCAAGCGCCGCATCGGCCTGACCGCCGGGGCTTCCGCGCCCGAGGCGCTGGCCCAGGCCATCGTCGAGCGCCTGCGCACGTTCGGTGTGAAGAATGTGCGCGCACTGGAAGGTGTGGAAGAGAACATGTCGTTCCCGCTGCCGCGCGGCCTGGCGAGCGTATCGGTCCAGTCCTGACCCGTTCCCGCCCTCTGCTTCACCGAACGCCGCTGGCTCCCGCCCGCGGCGTTTTCATTTGTACCCGCCCCGCGCCTCTTAAGCCGTTGCCTACGTCGCGGCACCGGTCTGGTGCCATGTGTAAATCCTGCCAGTCGCACACATTCTGTTGCGCAAACAACTACAGTCAATCTGGAACAACCGCAAAGCCGCATTTCCCTGATTATCCGCGGGGTGGCTGTACGCATACGCAGACAATATCAGGGTAATCCCGGGGAATGGGGTTTTCCCTATTATGGTGCGGCGCTACATTCTGCACATTAGAGTAAGTGCCTCGTATTTCGAATGAAATGCCTAATTAATACGAAAGCATTATAGGTGGCGCCGAAATGCCTTAATCGGTACCGCCGCGTGCCGTAAGCGCCTCTACAGGCGCAGCAGGCACGATTCTTGAAAGGGTAGCAGACGGGTCTGCCAAATGAGCGTTGATTGCCCCAATCGGTGCATTGGGGAAATTCCCTAGCTCAATTGGCGGGTAAATGGTTCAGGTTGTTGCGTCGCGTATTGCATCCGCAAAGAAAGGGGATACAATGCGCGCGTTTCAAATTGAAACTAAACAAAGGCGGTCCAGGGAATACGTCCGGGAGGCGTAGTTAATTTCCCTGTTTTTGTGAATCCTAGGAGATCACTCATGCAATTCACGTTTGCCAAGATTCTGCCGATCGCGGCCGCTGTGGCGCTGGTCGCTGCATGTGGCAAGAAGGAAGAAAAGCCGGCTGATGCGGCAGCATCCGCTCCGGCAGCCGCTGCGGCGCCCGCCGCTGCTGGTGGCGATATGGTCGTCAAGATCGGCCACGCCGCACCGCTGACCGGCGGCATCGCCCACCTTGGCAAGGACAACGAAAACGGCGCGCGCCTGGCCGTCGAGGAAGTGAACAAGACCGGTCTGGAGATCGGCGGCAAGAAGATCAAGCTGGAACTGGTTGGCGAAGACGACGCCGCCGATCCGAAGACCGGTACCTCCGTGGCCCAGAAGCTGGTGGATGCCAAGGTCGTGGCCGTCGTGGGTCACCTGAACTCGGGCGTGTCGATCCCGGCCTCGAAGATCTACAGCGATGCGGGCATCGTGCAGATCTCGCCGTCGTCGACCAACCCCGACTACACCAAGCAAGGCTTCAAGACCACGTACCGCGTGGTGGCCACCGACGCCCAGCAGGGTCCGGCACTGGCCAACTTCGCCGCCAAGAGCCTGCACGCCAAGAGCGTGGCCATCGTTGACGATGCCACCGCCTACGGCAAGGGCCTGGCCGACGAGTTCGAAAAGACCGCGAAGGCCGCTGGCGTGAACGTGGTGGCACGTGAAGCCACCAACGACAAGGCCACCGACTTCAAGGCCATTCTGACCAAGATCAAGGGCAAGAAGCCGGACGTGATCATGTACGGCGGCATGGATGCCACCGGCGGTCCGTTCGCCAAGCAGGCCAAGGAACTGGGCATCTCGTCGAAGATCGTCGGCGGTGACGGCGTCTGTACCGACAAGGTGGCCGAACTGGCTGGCGATGCAGTGAGCAACATCATCTGCTCGGAAGCTGGCCTGGCCCTGTCGAAGATGGAAACCGGCGCCGATTTCGAGAAGCGCTACCAGGCCCGTTTCAACTCGCCGGTGCAGATCTACGCACCGTTCACCTATGACGCCGTCATGGTGATCGTTGACGCCATGAAGCGCGCCAACTCGACCGAACCGGCTGCCATCCTGGCCGAAATGCCCAAGACGAACTACAAGGGCGTGATCGGCAACATCGCCTTTGACGAGAAGGGCGACATGAAGGAAGGCACCATCACGTTGTACGAGTACAAGGACAAGAAGAAGTCCGTCCTCGACGTCGTGAAGATGTAACCGGGGCTTACCGGCCCATACGAACGGCACCGTGAGCACCTTGCGGTGCCGTTCTTTTTAGTCTCGCCAACGTGTTATCAGCATCCTTACCATGGATGGAACAGGGCGGGCAGCACACCAGCAAACTGACTACCAAACTACCCGACCTATCCAACATTACCGTCCCATCCGCGGCATCCACACCATGCCGGCAGGAGCGGGGCTGAAGCAGGAGTTTTCATGGATATCTTTATCCAGCAGATCGTGAACGGTCTCGTGCTCGGCAGCATCTACGCGCTGATCGCACTGGGCTACACCATGGTCTACGGCATTCTGGGCATCATCAACTTCGCTCACGGCGACGTACTGATGATTGGCGCGCTGACCGCTTTGTCGGCAATCATGGGGCTGCAGAAATTTGCGCCCGGCCTGCCCGAATGGCTGACGCTGGTGATCGCCACGCTGATCGCCATGCCCGTCTGTGCAGTTCTCGCGTACACCATTGAACGCGTGGCTTACCGGCCGTTACGCAACGCGCCGCGCCTGGCCCCGCTGATCACCGCGATCGGTGTCTCGATCATTCTCCAGACCATGGGGATGCTGATCTGGTCGCGCAACCCGCTGACGTTCCCGCAGCTGCTGCCTTCGGAACCGATCGATATCGGCTCCACCGGCGCCACCATTACCGGCAAGGAAATGGTCATCATCGGCCTGGCCGTGATGGTCATGGCTGGCTTGCTGGCCCTGGTGAACCGCACCAAGCTCGGCCGCGCGATGCGCGCCACCGCCGAGAACCAGAAGGTGGCGGGCCTGATGGGCGTGAACCCCAACTTCGTGATTTCGGCCACGTTCATGATCGGCGCCGCGCTGGCGGCGCTGGCGGGCGTGATGATGGCCACCAACTACGGTAACGCGCACTTCTACATGGGCTTCATCCCGGGCCTGAAGGCGTTCACGGCCGCGGTGCTGGGTGGTATCGGCAACCTGGCTGGCGCCATGGTGGGCGGCATGCTGCTGGGGCTGATCGAAGCGCTGGGTGCCGGCTATATCGGCGACCTCACCAATGGTGTGTTCGGCTCGAACTACCAGGATGTGTTCGCGTTCATCGTGCTGATCACCGTACTTGTGTTCCGTCCGTCCGGCATCATGGGCGAACGCGTGGCAGACCGCGCCTGAGGAGAGCGAATCCATGAATACCCCGATTCCATCCACGGCCGTGGCCGCGCCGTCGCGCGTCCCGGCCAAGACGCTGGCCGCGCTGCTGGCCTTCCTGGTGGTGGCGCTGTGCGCGCCATTCTTCGTCCAGACCTTCGGCGGCAACTACTGGGTGCGCGTGCTCGACTTCGCGCTGCTCTACATCATGCTGGCGCTGGGCCTGAACATCGTGGTCGGCTTTGCCGGCCTGCTTGACCTGGGCTATATCGCGTTCTACGCGGTGGGTGCCTACAGCATGGCCTTGCTGGGGTCGCCGCACCTGTCCAACCAGTTCGAGTGGATTCATCAGCTGTTCCCGAACGGCATCCACCTGACGATGTGGTTGGTCCTGCCGTGCGCGATCCTGATCGCGGCCACGTTCGGTGTGCTACTGGGGGCGCCAACGCTGAAACTGCGCGGCGACTACCTGGCCATCGTGACGCTGGGCTTCGGCGAGATCATCCGGATCTTCGTGAACAACCTGGACCGCCCGCTGAACATCACCAATGGCCCCAAGGGGATCACGGCGGTGGACCCGGTGCATATCTTCGGCTTCGATTTCTCGAAATCGCACGAGATCTTCGGCATGAAGTTCACACCGGTGTTCATGTACTACTACCTGCTGGTATTTCTGGTCATCGTGATCGTGTTCGTGTGCCTGCGCCTGCAGAACTCGCGTATCGGCCGCGCCTGGGTGGCCATCCGTGAAGACGAGATCGCCGCCAAGGCGATGGGCATCAACACGCGCAACATGAAGCTGCTGGCGTTTGCCATGGGCGCTTCGTTCGGCGGCGCGTCGGGCGCGGTGTTCGGTGCGTTCCAGGGCTTCGTGTCGCCGGAATCGTTCACGCTGTGGGAATCGATCTACATCCTGGCCATCGTGGTGCTGGGCGGCATGGGCCACATCCCGGGCGTGATCCTGGGCGGCATCCTGCTGGTGGGTTTCCAGGAACTGCTGCGCGTGGTGGCGGAGCCGATGCAGACCGGCCTGTTCGGCCACGTCATCATCGATGCCGAAGTGCTGCGCCAACTGCTGTTCGGTCTGGCCCTGGTGGGCGTGATGCTGTATCGCCCGGCCGGTATCTGGCCGTCGCCACGCAAGGAAGACCGCCCGGTGGTGCGCCGCCCGGGCAGCGTGGGCCGTTTCTGAACAGGAGGACAACATGAGCAATTCCGATTTCCTCCTGTCCGTACAGGGGGTCAACAAGCGATTCGGCGGCCTGCAGGCGCTGTCCGAAGTGGGCCTGCAGATCAAGCCCGGTGAAATCTATGGCCTGATCGGCCCCAACGGCGCCGGCAAGACCACGTTCTTCAACGTGATCACGGGCCTGTACACGCCCGACTCCGGCGAGTTCGTGCTCGGTGGCCAGGCTTACGAGCCGACCGCCGTGCACGAGGTGGCCAAGACCGGCATCGCACGCACGTTCCAGAACATCCGCCTGTTTGGCGAGATGACGGCGCTCGAAAACGTGATGGTGGGCCGCCATGTGCGGACCAAGGCCGGCCTGTTCGGCGCCGTGTTCCGCCCGCCTTCGGTGCGCCGCGAGGAAGAGGGCATCGAGGACATGGCCCACGACCTGCTCGACTACGTGGGCATTGGCAAGTACGCCAACTTCACGTCGCGCAACCTGTCGTACGGCCACCAACGCCGTCTGGAGATTGCCCGCGCGCTAGCCACCGAGCCAAAGCTGCTGGCACTGGACGAACCCGCCGCTGGCATGAACGCCACCGAGAAGGTGGAACTGCGTGGCCTGCTCGAGAAGATCAAGAACGATGGCAAGACCATCCTGCTGATCGAGCACGATGTGAAGCTGGTGATGGGCCTGTGCAACCGGCTGACCGTGCTCGACTACGGCAAGGTCATCGCGCAGGGCCTGCCCCAGGAAGTCCAGAGTAATCCTGCCGTGATCGAGGCTTACCTCGGCGCGTCGGCGCACTAAGGCCAGAACGGCGGGAGCGAAGCAACATGACACAGACGATTCTTAAGATTGCGGGCCTGAAGGTGGCCTACGGCGGGATCCAGGCCGTCAAGGGCGTGGACCTGGAAATCGCCGATGGCGAACTCGTGACGCTGATCGGTGCCAACGGCGCCGGCAAGACCACCACCATGAAGGCCATCACCGGCTTGCAGGGCTGGGCCGGTGGCGACGTGCAGTACATGGGCAAGTCCATCAAGGGCGTGCCCAGCTACACGTTGCTCAAGCAGGGTCTGGCGATGGTGCCGGAAGGCCGCGGCGTGTTCGCGCGCATGACGATCACCGAAAACCTGCAGATGGGTGCGTACACGCGCAACGACGAGGCCGGCATCAAGGCCGATATCGATCGCATGTTCGAGACCTTCCCGCGCCTGAAGGAACGGGCCAACCAGCTGGCCGGCACGATGTCGGGCGGCGAGCAGCAGATGCTGGCGATGGCGCGTGCGCTGATGAGCCAGCCGAAGCTGTTGCTGCTGGACGAGCCGTCGATGGGTCTCTCGCCAATCATGGTCGAGAAGATCTTCGAAGTGGTACGTACCGTGTCAGCACAGGGCGTGACCGTACTGCTCGTGGAGCAGAACGCGCGCCTGGCGCTGCAGGCTGCGCACCGTGGCTACGTGATGGAGTCAGGGCTGATCACCATGAGTGGTGACGCCAAGCAGATGCTGGACGACCCGAAGGTGCGCGCCGCGTATCTGGGGGAATAAAGAACGCCCTCGGTGTTCGCCCCTCTCCCATGCAATGGGAGAGGGGAGCGGGTCAGCAGTATTTGAGCGGGCTTACGCCAGCTTCTTCAGCAGTTCGCGCAGCATGCCGATCATCTGGTCGATCTCTTCGCGCGTCACGTTCAGCGCCGGCATGAAACGCAGCAGGTTCGGACGCGGGGCGTTCAGCAGCAGGCCCACCGGACCCATCTCGCGCGCTTCTTCCACGATCTGCGGGCCAATGTCCTTGCCCAGCACCAGCGCGCGCAGCAAGCCTTCACCACGTTCCCCGCCGAGGCCGAATTCCGACGACAGCGCCAGCAGCTGTTCGCGCAGGTATGCACCCTTGGCCTTCACATCGTCCATGAAGCCCGGTGCGGTCAGTTGCGAAATCACCGAGCTGCCCACTGCGGTCATCAGCGGATTGCCGTTGTAGGTGCCACCCTGGTCGCCGGCCTCGAAGCTGGCCACGTCGGCCTTGCACAGCAGCGCCGACAGCGGCACGCCACCACCGATACCCTTGCCCAGCGTCATGATGTCCGGCTCCACGCCCGACAGTTCGTACGCGAACAGCGTGCCGCAGCGGCCGCAGCCGGTCTGAACTTCATCGGCAATCAGCAGCAGCTTGTGCTTGTCGGCCAGTGCACGCAGGCCCTGCATGAATTCGCGGCTGGCGGGAATCACGCCGCCTTCGCCCTGCACCGGTTCCAGCATGATGCCGACGGTCTTGTCGGTGATCAGCTTTTCCACCGAAGCCAGGTCGTTCAGTTCAGCCTTCGGGAAACCCGGCACCTGCGGCGCGAAGATGGTGTCCCAGCCGGCCTTGCCCGACGCGCTCATGGTAGCCAGCGTACGGCCATGGAAGCTGTGGTCCATGGTGATGATCTCGTACGCGCCGTTCTTGTGCTTGCGGCCCCATTTGCGCGCCAGCTTGATGGCGCCTTCGTTGGCCTCGGCGCCGCTGTTGGCGAAGAAGACCTTGTCGAAGCAGCTGTTGTCGGTCAGCTGCCTGGCCAGCTTCAGCATCGGCTCGTTGTAGAACGCCGGGCTCGGGTTCAGCAGCTTGCGGGCCTGCTGTTCCAGTGCCTCGATCATGCCTTCGTTCGAGTGGCCCAGTGCGTTGACTGCCCAGCCTTGCACGAAATCCAGATAGCGCTTGCCGTTATGGTCCGTCAGCCACGAGCCCTTGCCTTCGGTGAAGACCAGTTCGGGCCGGTTGGTGATGTACATCAGGGATTGGACGGGAAACTCAGCAAATGCCATGGCGGACTCCTGGGGTCGGCATGAAACGATGGACGGACAAAAACAAAAAGCCACGGGGGTTGCCCGTGGCTTGTTGACCTGAACAGACGCTGTCTACGGTCAGCCGCGCGGCACCCCGGAGGGGAGCAACGTACGTGCGCGGCGTCGGATCATGGCGGTGTTCATGGCGGCCAATATAAAACGCATGCGCCCGGGTGTCAAAGCGAAATATGGCGGACCCGGGTGGCATTGTTGTGTCGACGGAACGGCGGCGGGGCCAGTTCAGGCCGCGCCGGCCGGGTGCAGGTCGGCCTCGGACGTGAACGAATCGGCAA
>CAUUBQ010000062.1:0-49480 GCA_963543405.1 uncultured Cupriavidus sp. | reverse complement strand
ATTTGGTAAGCAGATTGAAGCAGGTGGTCTTGCCCGCGCCGTTCGGTCCGATCAATGCGTGGATCGAACCGCGACGCACCTGCAGATCCACACCGTCAACCGCCGTAAAGCCCTTGAAGGACTTTGACAGTCGCTGTGTTTGAAGAATGAAGTCCGACATGGCTGTTAGAAACTCAAACCGGAGAAAAAGGTGCCCCTCGCTCGCCAAGTGGGCAAGCGTGGACAGACCGCATAAGAAAACGGGGCGATGCACGACCGGACGCGGCCGTGCACGACGATTTCGTCTTAGCCCTTGAGCGGACAGGCGCTCTTTTCCAGAGGCTCGAAGGCCTTGTCCTTCGGGATGACCTTGCGGATCTTGAGCAGATCCCACTCGCCCTTCGATTCGGCCGGCTTCTTTGCCTCGGCCAAGTACATGTCGTGTGCCATCAGCCCATTGGCCAGGATCCGACCATCCTTGGCAAAAAAGTCGTTGACAGGTGTGGCACGCATCTTTGCCATCACCTTGTCGGCGTCCGCACTGCCAACCGCCTGTACCGCCTTCAAGTAATGCGTCACGGCCGAATACATGCCTGCCTGTACCATCGTCGGCATCATCTTGGTCTGAGCGAAGAATTTCTTGCCGAAGGCTCGGGTCTCGTCGTTGTAGTCCCAATAGAAGGCCGTCGTGAACTGCAATCCCTGCGCCGCCTTCAGCCCCATACCCTTCAGGTCGCTATCGAAGATCAGCAGGGGCGCGACCACTTGCTTGCCAGTCAGTCCGAACTCGGCGGCCTGGCGCACGGCGTTCTGGGTATCACGCCCCGCGTTCGCCAGCGCCACGACCTGGGCCTTGGACGCCTGGGCCTGCAGCAGGAACGAGGCGAAGTCCGATGCCGAGAGCGGATGGCGAACCTTTCCTACAACCTTGCCGCCCGACTGCTCGACCACGCTCGCGGCATTTGATTCGAGCGAATGGCCAAACGCATAGTCGGCAGTGATGAAGAACCAGTCTTTCTTCCCTTCTTCCAGGATGGCCCGCGCCGTGCCGTTGGCCAGGGCATACGTGTTGTAGACGTAGTGGACGCCATATGGCGAACACTGTTTTCCGGTCAACTCCGTCGTGGCAGATCCCGCGAAGATGGTTACCTTCTTCTTGCTCTCGCCGAGCTTCTGCAGCGCCAACGCCGATGCCGAGTCGGTTGACTCGATGATCATTTCGACGTTGTTCCTGTCGTACCACTCACGGGCGCGCGTGGATGCGATGTCGACCTTGCTCTGATAGTCCGCAGTAAGGACTTCGATGGGCCGATCCAGTACCTTTCCACCAAAGTCCTGAACAGCCATCTTGACGGCGGCTACCCCGCCAGGACCGCCAATACCTGAGTAGACGCCAGTCATGTCCACAAGCGCCCCAATGCGGAATGGCTCGGCTGCCAACGACTGTTGCCAGCACGCAGCGAATGCGATTGCGGCGCCGAATTGCAGTACGGGTGTTCGCATTGAATGTCTCCAGTTGATCGTTATCGTGAAGGACAGCGCGCGACGACACGCGCTGTCCATACGAGACACTCTGCAACTTCAATGCCAAGCCCTGAAACCCGCAAGCTGTCGAAGAATAGTGGCGATTCCTGTGTCTTTGCAGGTCTGACGAAGACACAGCCGACTACACACATGTCGTCGCCAAAGACACTTGACGAGGATTACTGAAGGGCGGCTACCGCGCCTACGCGCCGACAATCAAGCGCGCCGTTGGCCTGATCAATGAAACCCGTCAAACGCCTGCCGCACGCATTCCGCGAATCTGCTGGCGAGGAAGTTCAGTGGAAAATGGTCTGATGTCACGGCAAAGCTGCGGAACATGACCTCGTGCGAGAAAGGGATCTCGCTGACCGCGGCAAGACCCAACGCGCGGCTTACGATCGGACTGACAATCGACAGCCCAAGACCTTTTCCGACCATCTTGCAGATGGTGGTCGCGTAAGGCGTCTCGATAGCGAGCACCCTGACTCCGGCCGGAAAGTGGCTGTCGATCTCGCGCCGGTTCGCGCTTTCCGCCGGCAGCGAGATAAAGTGCTCGCCAGCGAAGTCTGCGGGTTCCAGGATGGTTTTGCTCGCCAGCCGATGCGAACGCGGCACGATGCCGACCCCGCGCGCCACATTGATTTCCGCAAACTGCAGGCTCGCCAAATCCGTCCGGACCGAGCAGAAGCCGATATCGCAGAACCCGGTAGCGGTCCATTTGGCGACGACTTCCGATCTCCCCGTATTCACCAGCACCGGGAGATCGGGAAAGTGCTGCCGGAAAATCGCCAAGGCATCGGGCAATACGCTTTCCGCAATCGAACCGACCACCCCCACGCGCAGTAACCCCGTGCCGCGCTGCCGAATCGAGTTGGCGCTTTCGTCGAGCGATTCCAGCCCCATGAATGCCCGTTCAACGTCTGCATAAAACGCTTCGGCCTCGGCGGTCGGGAGCAGTTTGGTCCCCACGCGTTGGAACAACTGGAAGCCCACCTTGTGCTCCAGCAGTCCGATCCATCGGCTGATATTGGGCTGGGAGGTGTGAAGCAGCCCCGCTGCCGTGGTCATGGAACGCGACATCATCACGGCGCGGAAGGCCTCGATCTCCTTGAAATTCATCGCGCAGCTCCTGAAAGATGCGGATTGTGGCACGCGTACCGATCGACCTGCACGCCGCAGCAACCCATATCAGAATTGTATAAGAAGCTGCGAGTCCATGATTTGACGTATGGGTTGCAAGAAACCAAACTCGATTCAGGTTTTATCAATGTGAGTTTGATCATGGAATCGAAAGTCAGCCGCCGCCTCAAGCAGCCCCCCGCGCAAGAGGTCATCCAATACATTTTTCAACCCCGTACCACGCGCGAATTCTTCAACAAGAATTTCGATGTGCTGACGCAAATTAATCTTGCCCATCTGGTGATGCTGGATCAGCAGGAGATTCTCGATGAAACTACTACGTCGACGCTTGCCAACGCGCTCCTTAAAATCCGGCAAGACGGCCCCGAAGTCGTGGAACTCGATCCGGCGCGTGAAGACGCCTATTTCAACTACGAAGCGCACCTGATCCGGCTGGTCGGCCAGAACCTTGGTGGCCGCCTGCATACGGCCCGCAGCCGCAACGATATTGGCGCGACCAATGACCGCATTCGCGCACGCGGCTACGTGATGCGGATTTGCACCGCGCTCGTGGCGCTATGCGATGGCGCACTGGACCAGGCTGAGGCCTATGCCAGCCACGTCATGCCGGGCTATACCCATATGCAGGCCGCCCAACCCATCACCTACGGCTACTACTTCTCGGCGTTGGTCGACGCGTGGTCCCGCGACATCGACCGGCTGCTGCATGTTCTGGAAACGCTCGACGGCTGCCCAATGGGCGCTTGCGCACTGGCAGGCACGTCGTTTCCGATCGATCGGACCCTGACCAGTAACCTGCTGGGCTTTAGCCGACCGCTTGGCAACGCGCTGGATAGCGTCGCATCGCGTGACTTTGCGCTTGAGCTCAGCGCGGCGCTTTCAATCATGATGATCACGTGCAGCCGCATGGTGCAGGACTTTTATATCTGGTCGACGCCCGAGTTCGGTTTCCTGACGTTCCCGGACAGCATCGCCGGCACGTCGAGCATCATGCCGCAGAAGAAGAATCCGGTCGTGCTCGAATACCTGCGCGGCAAGACCGCGCACCTGATTGGCCTTACGTCCGCCGCGTTGACCACGGTAAAGTCCACGCACTTCACGCATTCCGGTGACAGCAGCCGCGAAAGCACCCGTACCTGCTGGGAGAGTTGCGAAGAGGCACTGAAATGCCTGGAACTGATGGCGCTGCTTGTGCGGGACGTGCAGCCGGAACGCGAACGCATGGCCTCGCACGCGGCCAATGACTTCTCCGCCGTGACCGACCTGGCCGACCTCCTGGTACGTCAAGCCGATCTTTCATTCCGCGATGCGCACCATATCATCGGCGCCGTGGTACGTCGCGCGCTCGACGAGGGCTTGCCGGCCATCGCCATCACGACCGCCATGATCGACGACGCGACAGAACAGCAAGTCGGACGCCGGGCCAACCTGCCAGCCGACGACGTTGCAAAATGCCTGGATCCGATCTGCAATGTCAATGGACGCCAGTCGTACGGCGCGCCTGCCCCGCAAAGCGTACGCGAACGGCTCGATGCACAGCGATCCGCGCTCCAGGTGCGTTCGGAAACCCTGCAAACCACTGAGAGCCGTATCCGCGACGCGGCTGCGTTGCTCGAGGCGCATACCCGGTCAATCGCCGCCACCGGGCACGCGCAACAAGCCTTGGCCCAAGCCAGCTGACAACGAAAAGGAGGAGACCATGTTCAAGTTCACCGCCGTGTTGGTCGCGGCCATGGCGTGCTGCTCCGTCGTCAGCGCACACGAATATCCCGACAAACCCGTGTCTCTGGTTGTGCCTTTCGCGCCCGGTGGCACCGTCAATCTCACGGCGCGATTGCTAAGCGCACGCATGGCGCAGTTGCTTGGTCAACCTGTAGTCGTGGACAACAAGCCCGGCGCCGGTGGCGCCATTGGGGCGGGATTCGTCGCCAAGGCCCGCGCCGACGGCTACACATTGCTGTACGCGACGATGGGCAGTCAGGTCATTCAACCGCTGATATCCCGCAGCCTGAGTTTCTCGCCATCGAAGGATTTCACGCCAATCGCACTGTTTGCCACGGTGCCCAATGTGCTGGCGGTCTCCGCCAATACCCCGGCGAAGAACATCGCCGAACTGATCCAGTATGCGAAGGCGAATCCGGGCAAGCTCAATATGGGATCGGCGGGCCAGGGATCCGTCAACCATATGATTGGCGAGCTGTTCATGCTGCGCACCGGCATCAAATTTACCCATGTGCCATACAAGGGCGCCGGGCCGGCCACCACCGATCTGCTTGCCGGACAGATCCAGGTTCTCTTTGCCAATCTTCCCGGGCTGCAGCCCTATGTGAAATCGGGGAAGGTCAAGCTGCTTGGTGTCGCCAGTCGACAAAGGAACCCAGCGATCCCCGACGTGCCGACCTTCGCGGAACTTGGCATCAAGGATGCTGAGACCGAGTCGTGGTCAGCGCTGATGGCGCCCGCCGGTACCAACCCGGAGGTCATCAGGAAACTGCAGGACACAGTCAGGTCCATCGCCACGGACCCCGCCATGGTCAGGCAGTTGAACGCGCAAGGCGCGCAACCGTTCTATGGCAACGCGCAGAACCTTGACAAGGTGATAGCCGACGACACGCGGCGCTGGGCCGAGGTCGTCAAGCACGCCAACATCCAATTGGAATAAGGACGCGGGAGCGGCTGCCTATGCGGCATTTGACTTGCGGTAGCGATGTGCCCACTATAGAAGTTGAAGTCAACTTCAAGTCAAGGGTGCTCTGATGGATATTGCCGAAGTCGCCAAAAGCACGGGCGTGCCTGCGTCGACACTACGCTACTACGAGAAGATGGGGCTGATCGCATCACTGAACCCACAGGGCACCCGGCGCCGGTTTGCCGACAACGTGGTGGATCAACTGGCGTTGATCTCACTGGGTCAGGCGGCGGGGCTTTCGCTTGATGAGATCCGGTCGATGTTCTCGTCTAACGGGCAGCCGAACATCGACCGGCAGATGCTGCTGGACAAGGCTGACGAGATCGACGCGCTGATCAAGCGGCTGCGGGCGATGAGCCACGGGCTGCGGCATGCAGCGGCTTGCCCAGCGCCAAGCCATGCCGAATGCCCGACCTTCCGGAAACTGCTCAAGGCCGCAGCGTCCGGCGCCATTGGCAAAGGTCTGGTCAATGTGGAGTTGAAGCGACGGGTTAGGTAGTGCCTGGTTCCGGTCGTGTTATGCCAGGCTGTCCGGGCCCTCGGCCGCCACCACAGTTATTTCCACGCGTAGCCCATCCGTGGCCAGTGCTGCCTCGACAGTGGTGCGGACAGGCGCCTCCGCATGGTGGTCGGCTAGCCACCCCTCCCATACAGCGTTCATCTGCGGAAAATCGCTGATGTCGCGCAAATAGACTGTTGCAGAGAGAAGCCGGCCAGGACTGCTTCCCGCTTCGGCAAGCAGCGCGTGCACGCGTGACAGGACCTCACTTGTTTGCGCGGCGATATCGCCGGTGGCCGACGGACTTCCCTTGGCAGTTTGCCCGCACAGATATACCAGTCCGCCATGACGAACGATCTTGCTCAGGCGGGAATTGGTATGGTGCCTATGAATTGCTGTCACGACTTGTGTACCTTCTGTGATGGTTGATTGGGAGCACTCGCAAGAGCCGCAAGCGAGCCGAGACTTATCGGTTTGATCGGCGCACGAATGCGATAGGCGCCGACCTCATCCGGCGTACGGTGTTGGGTGTTCGCGAGTATCTGGGTCACCGTGATGCCGCACATGCGGCCCTGGCACGGGCCCATACCGCAGCGACTAAAGAACTTGGTCTGGTTTGGCCCTTCACAGCCCAACTTCACCATTTCACGCACACGTCCCGCGGTGACTTCCTCGCAGCGGCAGACAATCGTCTCGTCGGGACACTCGATAAGCCATTCCGGAGGTCGATAGAGTGCATCGAGGAATGGGCGAACGCGCTGTTGATGCCGTAGCGCATGCCGCCAGGACTTCGCGAGCTTTTCGCCCTCTTCCACATCCAGTTTGCCGATTGCCACCGCAGCCCCTATCGCCGCGATAGCGCCACTGGCTTCCGCAGCCAAGGCGCCCGAGATTGCCGCGCCGTCGCCGGCCATTCGAAGGCCCGGCAGCGACGTCTCGCCCCATACGTCAACAGTTGGATGCCACGCCAGTTGCTCGTCGCTCCATGTGTGGTCCACGCGCAAGAGTCTGCTTATCTGCGTATTGGGCACCACGCCGTGATGCAGCAAGACAACATCGGCATCGATGTGTTGCGCCCTGCCACCTTCGACGAACGACACCGCTCGCGCACGTTGACCGTTTTCTGTGGCTTCGATGCGCACATCCTTCGCATGCCTGGCCATCCGCACGCCCGCACGGCGCAGTTTCCACAGCATCCGCAAACCCTTGCCGAGAATTTTCGGACATGTAGCAGCGCTCGCCAGATGCTTCAATGCGCGATGCCGGTTTTCAGCTGGGCTGGTCTCGACGATGCCGGCAATCGCTGCCCCGCCATCCAGCAGCTGGCAGGCCACCAAGAGCAGCAACGGGCCGCTTCCCACCAGCACAACCTTACCGTCAGGCACTTGCGATGCCGTCTTGATAGCAATCTGCGCCGCGCCAGCATTCAGTACGCCAGGCAGCGTCCATCCGGGTATAGGCGAGGGCCGTTCCATTGCTCCCGTAGCAACCAGCAACTGGGGTGCGCGTACGCTGAACGACTGTCCTGACTGCTGCGCGGTAACCGTCAGGTCGTGCGCCACATCCCAGACCAGGGTGCCATGGCGTGCTTCCGCACCGGACTTTGCAAAGCGCTCCGCCAAGGCCTCACCGTGGCGATAGTCCGGACCGAGCAACGCCTTTACCGTGCGGGGCGCTACCGTGACATTCCGATATATCTGGCCTCCGGCGCGAGGCTGTTCATCGAGCACCACAACCCGCAGGCCATACTCTGCAGCGACTACCGCCGCAGACATCCCCGCGGGACCGCTACCAACAATGACGAGGTCATGGGTGAACGCCTCGTTGCTACGCTTCTGATCGATCGAGTGGACGTTGTTCATGCTGCCGTCTCCACGCGCCGTGCGCCTGACGGTAGTCTCACTTGCATCCCTTCACGTACCTCGGCCATGCAGGACTGCACGTTCTGGGCGCCGTCCACCTCCACTACGCAGTCGAAACATGCGCCCATCAGGCATAGCGGAGCGCGTGGTGCTCCGGATACTGCCGTCTTCCGGAACGGTACGACGCCTGCAGCAAGCAATGCCGTCGCCAGCGTCTGCCCCACGCGTGCATATACCTCTTGCCCTTCCACGTAGATGACTACCGTCGCTTGCAGCTCAGTGGGCGCTAGCTTGATTGACTTGAACATCGAAACGCCTTGCCTTGAAATCCCGAACTTGAACCGGTTCGGTGCCGGTACGTATCCATTCCGCGAGGGGCCCGGCATGTGCCGGTGCCAGCGTGATGCCGCTGTGGCAGGTCACGACGAAAGCCCCCGGGCATTCGATGGACTCGTCATAGATCGGATAGCCATCTGGCGTCATGACGCGCAGCGCGCCCCAGGTACGAACCAGGTTGACATTGGCCAGCATCGGGAAGCTGCGCACCGCGCGCGCCGCAATCCGGGCCAGCTCCGGCAACGTGGTGCCATCGTCCATCCCGACTTCTTCCTTCGAATCGCCGATCTGCACTACGCCCTCACCCGTTTGCCGCACGTAATGGCACGGATAGCGCAGAAAGGGTGAGACCCGTTCGCTAACCAGCAGTTGGCCTCGTACCGGCCTCACCGGCGCGCTGAGTCCCACCTGGGGAGCCAGTTCCCGGTTCGCCAGCCCTGCGGCGAGTACCACGCGCGACGCCAAGAACGTACGGTCGCCAGCCACTACTCGAAACTCCCCACCACGCCACTCGATTTTCTCGACTGTCACACCGGTGACCAGCTGGCCGCCAAGAGCCCGGTAGCCCTGAACCAACGCCCGCAACGTACGCAACGGGCTGACATGACCGTCGAGCTCGCAGTAGATTGCACCCACCACGTCCGGTCCGGCCTCCGGGATCAGCCGGCGCAAGCCTGCTTGATCGAGGACTTCGTATGGATAGTTGATGCCGAGTTGCGCGCCCAATGCGGCGAGCTTGCCGGCGGACTCGGCAAGCTGCTTCTCATCGAAGCTCATGCTTATGCCGCCTGGCTGCTGTAGTTCGACATCGATTCCGGTTAGGTCTTGCAGTTCCGTGGCGAGTGATCGCCACGCCCGCGCCGCCTGCATGGTCCAACGTGCATAGGCGGGACGCGTGATCCCCTTGTTCTGAACCCAGACCAGACCAAAATTGCCTCGCGATGCACGAAAGGCGTCATCACTGCCGTCGAGCACACACACCGCGTCTCCGCTGCGGGCGAGCCCATATGCCACGGACAAGCCCACCACGCCTCCGCCGATAACAAGCGTGTCGATATGATCGGTACCCATGACCTATTCCGCCTTGATATTGCGCTCGCGGACAATCTTCTCGAACTTGTCGGCCTCGCTGCGAATGAATGCAGCCACCTCGGCGGGACTCTTTCCCGCATCGGGCTCGATACCGAGCTTGATGAGCTTCTCGCGGAAATCAGGCGCTGCCACCACTTCGCGAATCGCGGTGTTTAACCGGTTGACGATGGGCGCTGGCGTGCCGGCTGGCGCTTGAATCGATTCCCAAGCCACAAGTTCGAAGCCCGGCACGCCAGACTCCGCGATGGTGGGGACATCGGGCACAGCCGACACACGCTTCTTGCTCGACACCGCAATGGCACGGAGCTTCCCTTCCTTCACCAGATTGATGGACGATGCAACCGTCGGCATCATCATCGTCACCTGCCCGCTCATCAGGTCTATCAGCGCCGGGCCGCTTCCCTTGTAAGGCACGTGGATCATGCTGATGCCAGTCCTGGACAACAGCAGTTCCGATGCCAGATGTCCCGCGCTTCCTGGTCCATAGCTTGCATAGGGAAGCTTGCCTGGCTGCGCCTTTGCCATCGAGACCAACTCGGGAATTGATTTGACAGGAACGCTGGCCGGCGTAACCAGCCACAATGGAATGATGCCGAGCAGCGCCACTGGGGCGAAGTCCTTGTAGATGTCGTAGTTCAGCTTCTGAAGCGCCGGATTAATGGCGAACGACGAAGAAACAGACAAGAGCGTGTAGCCGTCCGCAGGCTGGCTCTTCACATACTGGGTCGCAATGATGGAGTTGGCGCCCGCCCTGTTCTCCACCACGATCTGTTGACCCAGCTTCACGCTCAACGCCGCGCCCAGCAGCCGTGCGGTGGCATCCGAGGATCCACCAGGAGGAAACCCGACTACCAGCTTGATCGGGCGGTTCGGGTATGACTGCGTCGGCTCCTGCGCACTCACCGGGAAGCAAGCAAGCAGCGACAACGCGATGAGACCAGCCGATGCCGGCGCGCTGCCCAGGTGGATACGAGACTTCGGCGGCAGCAGGGTCTTGCCATGTTTGAGTTTGAGGGGCATGTTTGTCCGTTTCTCCATACCCTGGTTTGCCGCTAACATGTGCGTCCAGGGTGAATGAATCTTAGAAGCGCTGCCCCTGCATAACAATTCATTCTTTTCAGGCTGCTTATTCCCGAAAGTTATGTATGAAGAAGACCGTCAATCTGCGACAAGTTGAATCCTTCTACTCCGTGATGCGCACGGGTACCGTGGTTGGAGCAGCGCAACTCATGAACGTGACACAACCGGCGGTCAGCAAGGCAATCGGCCTGCTTGAGATGCGCATCGGGTACAAGCTCTTCGAGCGCAGGGGGCGCAAGCTAGTGGCGACGCCCGAAGCCGAGGCGCTATACCGTGAAGTCGAGCCGATCTATGGCAGCCTAGACAGGATTTCGCAGATTGCTGAAGACATCCGTAACCAGCGCGCGGGAGCGCTGCGCATTGCAACACTGCCTTCGATCTCGCAATGGCTTGTGCCAAGGGCCATCACCCGTTTTCTGTCGACCCGGCCCAATGTATCCGTCTACATCGAGAGCCTGCCATCGCGACAGGTGGCGGATCTTGTTGCCACACGTCAGTTCGACGTCGGTTTGATCGAACTGCCACTGTCGCGGCCCGCCATCGCGACGGAGCCACTGGATCCCAGTCCGGCAGTCGCGATACTGCCAGTCGGCCACCGACTCGCCTCGAAGCGGGTGATTTCGGTCAAGGATCTTGCCAACGAGCGGCTGATCCTGCTGTCGCAGCACAGTTTCCTGCGCCACCAGATCGACGACGCGTTCTCGAATGCCGGCGTTGCGGCAAACGTCATTGTCGATACCCCCCATTCACTCGTGGCTTGCGGACTCGTAGCGGCAGGGGCCGGCATCACGCTGGTGTCGCGATGGGCTGCGGAGCTGTTCTCAGGGCACGACGTCGTGGTGCGTCCGTTAAAGGAAGAGCTCGCTTCGCGGTACGCGATCATCTTTCCGAGTCCCGGCCCTCGACTTCTTCTGGCGGAAGCCTTTACCAAGGACTTGAGGGAAGAAATCAGACACGCGAAGCGGCGTTAGAAGCTTTGATCTTGCTTCCGACGAAGTAAAACGGAGACCACAGCGCGCCGCCCCATAGTTTTCTGCAGAAAACGAATTGGCGACCGCGCCGAATGTCTGAATGGGTGCTCATGGCAAGAAGCGCAAACGCAGTAAGCTGGCAAGCGCTACTCATCCAGCTTGATCTTGGCCTGGCTAATCGCCCTGCCCCAGCCGTCGTAAGAGGCCCGCATCACCAGCGAGAATTTTTCCCGATCTGCGGCGCCGCCTGCTTCAAAGCCGTAGCCTTCGACCTGTGTCCGTACGTCCTGACGCGCCCGAATCCGATTCAATTCAGCCGCCAGTCTCTCAACTATTGCCACTGGCGTTCCTGCCCTTACGAACATGCCGATGAATCCTTCGACGTCGAGCCCCGGAATGCCCAATTCGGAGAAGGTTGGGACCGCAGGCATCGACGCAACGCGATGCTTCATGCTCGCGACCCCAAGGACCTTCAGCTTGCCTTGACCCACATATTGATTGACGAGATTGCCTGAGAGCCAGCCGGAGGAGAGGCGACCGCTCAACAGGTCCGGCATCAAAGGTACCTCTCCTCGATACGCCACGTGGTTCAGGGTAATGCCCGTCGCCTGCGCGAGCAATTCGCTGTAGAAGTGCGCCCCACTCCCTTGACCATGCGAGCCAATGCTCAAGGGCGGTTGCGATTGACGCGCGCGCTCGATGAACTCCTTCAGGTTGCTGACCTGCAATGCCCCAGGCACACAAAGATAGGTCGCAGGAGCCGCCACTTGCGTCAGCGGCATGAACTCCCGAAACGGGTCGTAGCGCAGTTTCGGATATAGAAGCGGCACGCGCACCAGTTCGGTACTTGTCATGAGCACGGCGTACCCATCCGCAGGTGCCGACTGAATGGCAGCGATTCCAATTGTCTGGTTCGCCCCAGGCCGGTTCTCAACCACCACTGATTGCTTGAGTGCGTTCCTCAAATGCTCTGCATAGATGCGCGCTACGGCATCAATCGAACTCCCCGCACTGGAGGGAACTACGATCTTCAACGGCTTGTTCGGCCAGGCTTCATTCTGCGCGGCAGCAATTCGGCTAAGTCCAATAGTTGGTGCAAGCGCGAACGCAGCAAGCGCGCGACGGCGAGACAAGGGCATCGTAGGTTCCTGTGGAAAACGCTAAGTTGGTAGCAGAACTAAAACTTCGTTGCTAAGATAGTATGGTTGAACCATAGAACAAATCATGAAAAACCCTTTGATGCTGTGTCAGGGGGATTGAAAAGGAGACAAGCTATGAGCGTGTTCGACGGGCTGCGGGTTCTCGACGTGGCGAGCTACGTTGCGGGACCAGCCGCAGCAACTATTCTTGGAGATTTCGGAGCGGAGGTCATCAAGGTTGAGCCACCGGGACAAGGCGACGGATATCGTAAGACTTCCGCGTTACCAAACCTGCCGAAGAGCGAGCACAACTACGCTTGGGATGTGGTTTCGAGAAACAAGCTGGGGTTGGCGCTAGACCTAAGCAAACCAGCAGGCAAGATAGTGTTGGAGCGGCTTGTACGGAACGCGGACGTGCTTATCACCAACTACCCCGTCGCCGTCCGCGCAAAGCTTGGGCTGGACGCTCAGGCGCTGTTGAAGGTCAATCCACGCCTGATCTTCGCTTCGGTTTCCGGATATGGCGAAACCGGCCCGGAAGCACATCGACTGGGATTCGATGCAACCGCCTACTTTGCGCGATCCGGCCTCACAGATATCACCCGCTCCCATGAAAACGCCGCGCCCAACGCACCTGCGATGGCACAAGGGGACCACCCCACTGCGACTACGCTTTTTGGCGCCATTGTCACGGCCTTGTACCAGCGTGAGCGGACTGGCGAGGGCAGCATCGTCAGTACCTCACTACTGGCCAACGGCATCTGGTCGAACGCTGCGATGGTGCAGGCTGTACTGGCAGGCGCCGAAATTCGCTATCGATTCCCCCGAGATGCGCCACGCAGCGCGCTTTCCAATTTCTACCGGTGTGCAGACGATCGGTGGCTTTCGATCGCCATGGTGTCGGAAGAGAAACTTTGGCCGTTGATGATTGGCCTGATGGAACTTCCGGAGCTCGGCGCTGACCCGCGTTATTCCACTACCGCAGCGAGGCGAGAAAACTCGCGGACACTTACCGCGACGTTCGATGAGGTTTTCGTGCGCCATAGCGCCGCGGAGTGGCAACGACGGTTCGAGGCCGGCGGATTCACAGTTTCAGTAGTCGCACGCATGGCTGACCTCGCAAACGATGAGCAGGCGGTGCATGCAGGCGCCCTTGTGCCGGCAGAAGGAATGGGCGGGACTGACAGAACCGTCGACAGCCCGTTCCGCATTGTCGGCGTAGAAAAGGTGCAGCCGTCGGGGGCGCATGGCGTTGGCCAGCACAGCCGAAACGTACTTCGCAAGAACGGATACACCGACGACGAAATCGACGCCCTGGTCGCTCAAGGGATAGTAGAACAGCAGCAATCACCAACTCCCCAAATGAGTTGACCTTGCTCCGGCTACTCACAATCGATGCTGCACCAATCGGTCAGCCCCGAGAACATCAAGGCATTATCGCCAATCCTGAAGACTCATACATGTCCCTCCTTACCCTACTCCAGAACAGGTTGTCGCTTCCGGCAGTCTGCTCCCCAATGTTCATCATTTCCAACCCTGACCTTGTGATTGCCCAGTGCAAGGCCGGCGTGGTCGGTTCCTTTCCTGCGCTCAATGCTCGGCCCGCGCCGCAGTTGGGTGAATGGCTAGACCGAATCACCACGGAGCTGGCCGAGCATGACGCAAAGCATCCAGACCGCCCGGCGGCGCCGTTTGCAGTCAACCAGATCGTGCATAAGTCCAATGATCGCCTGGAGCACGACCTGGAGCAATGCGTGCGCTACAAGGTGCCAATCGTCATCACCTCGCTAGGCGCGCGAACCGAAATCAACGACGCGGTGCACTCCTATGGCGGCATTGTGTTGCACGACGTGATTAACAACAGTTTTGCCCGCAAGGCTGTCGAAAAGGGCGCTGACGGGCTGGTTGCAGTTGCAGCCGGCGCCGGCGGCCACGCCGGAACGCAGTCGCCTTTCGCACTACTGCATGAAATCCGCGAATGGTTCGATGGGCCGCTACTGTTGTCAGGCGCCATTGCAAGCGGAGACGCAATTCTGGCAGCACAAGCCGCGGGCGCCGACCTTGCCTATATCGGCTCGGCATTCATCGCCACCAACGAAGCAAACGCTCAGGAAGCCTACAAGCAGATGATTCTTGAGAGCGGCGCGGAGGACATTGTGTACTCCAACCTCTTCACTGGCGTGCATGGCAACTACCTACGCGGAAGCATCGAGCGTGCCGGACTAGATCCACTGGCTCTGGCGCAGTCTGATCCATCAAAGATGAACTTCAACTCAGGCGGCAACGTAAAAGCGTGGAAAGACGTCTGGGGCGCGGGCCAAGGCGTGGGTGCCATAAAGCGCGTCGTACCGGTTGCGGAATTGGTGCGCCGCTTTACCGAGGAGTACGCATTGGCTCACCGCCGCCTGGACTTGATCGGCACGGCAGGGGCATCTGTCATGCGCACGGCCGACATCGCCTGACCCTGGGTCCTACTGTTCTGGGCTGTGGCACCGCCGCCGGAGGCGCCGCAGCCCGGGCGCGGGCGACGGTAAGCCTCATTCAGGATTGCGGTACCGCACTACTCCATGCGGATATGGAAGTCCCTGACGGTGCGCTCCCAGCGCGGCAGATCCCGCGCTATTGTCTTGCCAAAATCAGCGGGCCCCGCCGCCACCAACTGAAACGCCCAGTCGCTCTCCACTCGCTTTGCGAACTGAGGTGTACGCATGACCTCCTGGACGGCTGTGGCGAAACGATCGACGATGGCCTGCGGCGTGCCAGCAGGTGCCACGATTCCGACGTACCCCGCAAGGGACGGTCCGGGGATGCCCACCTCGGCAAATGTTGGGACGTCCGGAACAAGGGAGTGCCGCTGTGGACCACAAACGGCCAGAGGCCGAATGCGGCCGGAAGTAACTTGAGCCCGATAGTTGGCCACGGTCACGAAGGCGGTGTCAATCGTCCCGCTCATAACGTCCATCATCGCAGGAGCCTCGCCTTTGTATGGCACCCGCGTGAGCTGCACCTTCGACGTGTCCTGAATCATCGCTGCGTAGATATCGACGCTCGACGCAGGGCCCCACGTACCAACACTGAGCTTTCCCGGTTGAGCACGGTACGCATTCAGGACTTCGCGTACGTCCTTGCCCGGCAACGCCGTTCGGCCAATCCAGAGCGCTGGCGTGTTGATCATATGCGCTACCGGCACGAAGCTGTTCAAAGGATCGTAGTTCGGCTTGGGATGAGCCACCGCGTTAATTGCTAGCGCTGTAGTGGTGATCAGCAGCGTATATCCATCGGCGGGCGCGCGCGCAACCTGCTGCGTCGCCAGCAGCGTAGCCGCACCGGGCCGATTCTCTACCACCACTGGCTGTCCGAGCTTCACACCGACTGCTTCCGCGACCTGTCGCGACATGGCATCGACGGTCCCTCCAGGAGGGAATGGGACCACCAGCGTAATCGGCTTACGAGGGTACGCCGTGCTTTGCGCCAGGGTGCGCAATGGCAGCACGGCAGAAAGCGCCCCGCCAGCAAGGCTAGCAAGCACGCGGCGGCGTACAACGTCTGAAGCTTGGTTCATGCGTTCCTCTCCGAAGGGTAAACCCCAGAGGGCGTCCCCCTGAGTTATCGGCAAGAATACATAGGTTCAACCATTTAATCTTTGGAAGAAACCCTATGCGAGCGCTGCGAGTTCACTCTTACGACTCTGACAACGAGATAGTCGTGGACGACATTCCGATACCCCAGCCCGAAGGCGGAGAGATTCGTGTGCGGGTGCAGGTCTGCGGCATCTCCTACGTGGATCTACTGCTCGCAAAGGGTCACTATCAACTTCGTCCTCCGCTGCCCTTCATTGCAGGAATTGAATTCAGTGGCGTGGTGGATGCCATCGGGCCTGACACGCAAACCTCGCTGAAGCCAGGCGACCCAGTGTGTGGCGTGCGTCAGGGCGCGTGGGCCGATTTCATCTGCGTACCAGCAAACAGGGTTCACGCTTTACGCGAGGGCGTGAACGCAGCAGAAGCCGCTGTCACCACTTCTGCATACAGCACCGCCCTCTACGCACTGAGAGAAAGAGGCTCGCTACGTGCGGGAGAAACCCTGTTGGTACTTGGCGCATCTGGCGGCGTAGGTCACGCGACGGTCCAGCTTGGACGTTGGATGGGAGCGCGAGTCGTGGCAGGAGCATCGACGCAAGTCAAGCGAGATGCAGCCTTGGCGGCAGGCGCACACGAGGCCATCGACACCTCTACCGATTGGAAAGAGGTATTGAAGAAATCGGTTGCTCCGCATGGGGTAGATGTGTGCTTCGATCCAGTAGGCGGTGCGGCAACAGAGACCGCCTTCCGCACGCTGGGCTGGGAGGGGCGGCACCTCATGATTGGCTTCGCCAGTGGCGAAATCCCTTCAATCAGAACAAATCTCCCTATCGTAAAGGGCGCATCGCTGGTCGGAGTAGACGTTCGCCAATTTGGCGAGAAGCGGCCGGAGAAGGCCGTCGCACTCCAGCGGGAATGCGTTGCATTGCTAAACGAAGGTGCGATCCGCCCAAGCATTCGAGCGTCGCTCCCTATCGAACGATTCGCTGACGCGGTCGAAATGGCATCGCAGCGCAGCGCGTGCGGCCGTGTCGTGTTTACTTTCTGACTGGAGAATCCGGTGTCACACTCCTACGCTTACGTTCAGCCAGGCCTGCTGCAATTCGATGGAAAACACGTTCTGGTGGTCGGCGGAACCAGCGGCATTGGCAATGGCATCGCGCATGCATTTCGCACAGCCGGTGCCGACGTGCATGTCTGGGGA
The DNA here is from genome assembly GCA_963543405.1 of uncultured Cupriavidus sp. Lineage (GTDB taxonomy): Bacteria > Pseudomonadota > Gammaproteobacteria > Burkholderiales > Burkholderiaceae > Cupriavidus. Next base: position 32,384 of record CAUUBQ010000062.1, on the reverse strand, counting down.
TCGCGTGCACGCGCCGAAGACTATCGCCCTGAGGACGGGTCGGATCTGGAGGGCCTGCACTTCTCCAATGTCGACGTGTCCGACGCAAATGCCATAGCACGCTGGCGAGCGCCCTTCGATCGACTCGACGTGCTTGTTCTTTCGCAGGGCATTGTCGAATACGGCCGAGCCGAATTCGTAGACGAAACATTCCGACGAGTAGTCGAGGTGAACCTCAATAGCGTCATGAATTGCTGCATGCACTTTCGGGAAGCATTAGCCGCCACTGCCGGCTGCGTCGTCGTGGTCAGTTCAATCTCCGGCTACAAGGCGTCCGTTGGCAATCCTGCTTACGCTGCATCCAAGGCCGGCGCCATCTCGCTGACTCGCACGCTTGGCGCCGCCTGGGCGCCGGATGGGATTCGCGTAAATGGCATTGCGCCCGGTTTGGTGGATACCAAGCTCACCAAGGTGACAACACAGAATCCGCAACGCCTCCAGTCCACACTGCAGCGTATCCCCAGTGGCCGGATGGGCACGCCGCAGGATATAGCCGGCGTCGCCCTGTTCCTGGCTTCCCCACTTGCCAGTTATATCAACGGCCACACCATCCCCGTGGATGGCGGCTTGCATGCATGACGGGCCACTAGCGTCGCACTTGCATTCTCGTCGCATATCGCACGGACAACCATGAAGCAATTCTCAAACCCGGCTGCTGCGTGATCTGCCGGAGTGCTCCGGCACACCCGAAAGGCTTTGCGAAGCCGCCTCTAAACCGAAAGAAAGGACCACCATGGCTTGGGACTTCGAAACAGATTCTGACTACCAACAACTGCTCGACTGGGCAGACACATTTGTACGCGAGGAAGTCGAACCGCTGGAACATGTGCTAACGAGCCCGTATGCGGTGCAGGATCCAATGCGTAACCGCCTGATGAAGCCCCTGCAGCAAAAGGTCAAGGATCAGGGTCTTTGGGCTTGCCATCTAGGCCCAGAATTGGGTGGACCTGGATTCGGCCAGGTCAAGCTGGCACTTCTGAATGAGATTCTTGGCCGCTCTTCATATGCACCGACAGTGTTTGGATGCCAGGCGCCTGACTCGGGTAACGCCGAGATCCTGGCCCACTATGGCACGCCGGAGCAAAAGCGCCAGTTTCTTGAACCTTTATTGAGCAATGACATCGTCTCCTGCTTCGCGATGACGGAGCCGCACGGTGGCTCGGACCCGACGCTAATTCGCACGACGGCTGAACGAGATGGCGACGAGTGGGTGCTCAACGGCCAGAAGTGGTTCGCCTCCACCTCCAACTACGCTGCGTTCTTCATCACGATAGCGGTCACCGATCCCGATGCTCCCCCCCACAGTCGCTTGTCAGCGTTCATCGTGCCGGCGGAGACCCCGGGTCTCGAACACGTTCGAGACGTGCATCTCGCCGGCCGGAGACCAGAAGGCCACGCGCACGGGTACATCGCCTTCAATAACCTGCGGATTCCTGCAGACTGCATGCTGGGCAATCGCGGCGAAGCCTTCAAGGTTGCCCAGACGCGGCTGGGTGGTGGACGAATCCACCACGCCATGCGCACCATCGGCGAGGCTCGCAAAGCGCTAGACATGATTTGCGAACGAGCAGTATCGCGATCGTCCCGCCGTGGCACTTTGGCTGACAAGCAATTGGTGCAAGCCATGGTGGCCGACTCATGGATCCAGCTTGAACAGTTCCGGCTGCTGGTACTTCGCACGGCTTGGCTCATCGATAAGCACAATGACTACAAGCTGGTTCGCAAGGATATCTCCGCTGTAAAGGCGGCCATGCCAAAGGTCCTGCACGACATCGTGTCGCGCGCAATTCAAGTGCACGGGTCACTCGGCGTCAGCAACGAAATGCCCTTCTTTGACCAACTCGTCGCGTCATATGTGATGGGTCTGGCGGACGGACCTACGGAAGTTCATCAAATTACGCTCGCCAAGGAGTTGCTGGCTGCCGTGACGCCGGCCGACGAGATATTCCCGAGCCAGCATCTTCCGACTCTGCGTGACAAGGCACGCGAGCGATATCACGAGGCGCTCCAGTCATGACCCTTCTCTCCGAAAGCAACGAACTTGCGGCGCTGCTCGACCTCGGGCGGTTACGTGACTGGATGGACAGCTGCGGCATCGGCCGCGGCGACCTGGAGCAACCTCAACTGCTTACCGGAGGAACCCAGAATATCCTGTTGCGCTTCGAGCGGGATGGCCAGGCTTACGTGTTGCGCCGTCCGCCTCAGCATCCTCGACCGGACAGCGACATTGCAATGATGCGGGAAGCCAGGGTGCTCGGCGCGCTGGCGGGGACCGCGGTACCGCATCCGGAACTGATTGGGGTATGCGATGACCCCGAGATACTTGGCACAACGTTCTTCGTTATGCGTGCCATCGACGGCTTCAATGCCGGAACCAGCGGATTGCCACCGTTGCATTCTTCACACCGCGACATCAGGCATCGCATGGGCTTGGCAATGGTCGAGGCGATAGCGGCACTCGGGAACCTCGATCCCAATGCGCTTGGATTGCAGGACTTTGGACGACCGAGCGGCTTCCTGCAGCGTCAAGTGGATCGCTGGCGGCGGCAACTCGACAGCTATGAGAAGCATCGGGGCTGGCCAGGCATGGCATGCCTGCCAGCAGTGGAGCCAATCGCTCAATGGCTACGTGCGCAGCAGCCCGCGGAGACTGTGCCGGGCATTCTGCACGGCGACTTTCACCTGTCCAATGTGATGTTCCGACGGGACAGCGGCGAAGTGGCGGCGGTGGTGGACTGGGAGATGTCCACCATTGGCGACCCGCTACTCGACCTGGGCTGGCTACTCGCTACCTGGCCAAGACCCGATGGCTCGAACCACATAACAAACAATATTGCTCCGTGGGGTGGTTTTGCAGTCGAAGCCGAACTTGTCGAACGCTACAGCCAGAAGAGCAACCGTAAGCTGGATGCCTTACGGTGGTACGCCGTGCTCGCTTGCTACAAGCTCGCAATCGTGTTGGAAGGCACGCATGCCCGTGCCTGCGCCGGGCTAGCTCCGGTCGCCACGGGCGAGAAGCTTCACAAAGCGGCCTGCGGGTTGCTGCTGCGTGCCACCGACTGGATCGAGCGATGAAGAGCGCGTTTGCCCTGCCTATCCAGTAGTTCCTGTCGCCGGCGGGGCTGCATGACGCCCCCAAGGCGCATCCTCCTGCTCCCAATTGGGCATTGATAGCGAGAAAACCGGCGCCATGATCCGTCCCCGGCGCCGGCATGGCTAGTGACCGACCATCCCTACGTAGTTCTCAGCCAGGGCTGTAGCGCCTGCCCGTGACGACGTCACGTATCGAAGTTCAGATACCTGCAGTTGCTGATCGAACGGGCTCGCATCCTCGAACCGATGGAGCATGCTGGTCATCCACCAGGAGAAATGCTCTGCTCGCCAAATGCGCTGAAGGGCAGTTGCCGAGTATCCATTCAGTTTGTTTTCCGTGCCGTCCTTGTAGAAGGCATCAAGCCCCTCAGCCAGGATCTTGACGTCGTTTACAGCCAGGTTCATCCCCTTGGCCCCTGTCGGGGGAACGATATGGGCGGAGTCGCCAGCGAGGAACAGTCGACCATGCTGCATGACGTTGGAGACGAAGCTGCGCATGCCCACGATGTTCTTCTGGAAGATGCGGCCTTCCGTTACGCGCCAACCGTCTGCCTGGTCGAGGCGGGCATGCAGCTCTGCCCAGATGCGATCATCAGACCAGTTCTCAACGGAGTCCTTGGGGTCGCACTGAAAATACATGCGCTGAACCGTCGGTGAGCGTGTGCTGATAAGTGCAAAGCCGCGGTCATGGCGCGCATAGATGAGCTCATCACTCGAAGGCGGCGCTTCCACCAGAATCCCAAACCATCCGAACGGATAGAGCCGCTGGTGGTCCTTGCGCACCGATTCCGGGATTGCGTTACGGCTGGGGCCTTGGGAGCCGTCGCAGCCAACAATGAAATCGCAGTGAATCTCGCAGGTGTCGCCGTCTTTCTCATAGCGGATCGAAGGCTTCGTCGACTCGATGTCGTGCAGGACCGTGTTCGAGACGCCAAACACCAGCTTGCCACCCGCCGCAACCCGAGCAGCAACCAGATCCTTGATGACCTCGTGTTGTGCGTACACCGTAATGGCGTGCCCGGTCAGATCGGTCAGATCGATACGGTGGCGCTCGCCTTCGAATGCAAGCTCGAAGCCGTGGTGAAGCGCGCCCTCCGCCACCATCCGACTACCGAGGCCCACTTCCTGTAGCAAGTCCATCGTTCCCTGTTCGAGAACCCCCGCTCGGATGGTCGATTCGATCTCCTCGCGGGTCCTCGTCTCGATCACGACCGAGTCGATGCCTTTGAGGTGCAAGAGGTGCGACAGCAGCAGGCCAGCCGGGCCTGCACCAATGATTCCAACCTGAGTTCGCAAGATCGTCTCCATCCCAGCGATTAATGCATTAAACGGCACATTGACGTGGGAGGCGATTGGGGTAGCCGCCCACACTTCACGAAGTAATCAGCGTAGCAGTCGTCCCGAAAACATGTCAATGGTACAACCAATCAAAAGCAACGCAGGCCAAGACTTGACGGGGGTCAGGGCATTCCCCGACCTCAGTTCGCCTTGACAGGGACGCAAGGTAGCTCGCTATAATCAATGGACCAACCATTGAATTATTAGAAAGATGGAGACAAGAATGCGATACCTGAAGTTGCCCCTGATGGCGGCATGTGCGTTCCTCGCGGGCCATGCCATCGCACAGGATCCCTACCCCTCCCGCCCGATTACCATCGTGGTGCCCTACCCGGCAGGGGGTACCAGCGACATTCAGGTCCGCAAGATCCAGGAACCACTGTCGAAGCTTTTGGGACAGCCTGTTGTGGTTGACAACAAGGCTGGCGCATCTGGCGGCATCGCGGCCATGGCGGTCGCCCGCGCCAAACCCGACGGCTACACGTTCCTGTATGCAAACAATGGGCTGTTGATCGCGCCCCTGCTCTACAAGAAGTCCGGCTACAACCCACTGAAGGACTTCACACCAGTAGGGACAGTCACGTCGGTACCGCTGGTACTTGTCGCCAACAAATCGGTCCCGGCAAAGAACCTCGAGGAATTTCTTCAGTACGCCCGCAAGCAACCCAACGGGGTCCGCTATGCATCCGCCGGCACGGTTTCATATGGTCACCTCGCGACTGTCCGGTTTGGGCAAATGGCGGGGATCAAGGTTGACCACATTCCATACAAAGGCGAAGCCGGCACGACCTTCGCGGCAAAGGCCGGCGAAGTGGACATGCTCCTGACCACTCCGTCGCCGACCATGCTTTCGCAAGTGGGCCCTGGCGGCCTCACGATGCTCGGGGTGGGCACTGAGAAGCCGTCACCGGTTGTCCCAGGCGTGCCGACCATCGGTCAATCTGTACCCGGGTTTACCGCAGAAGCCTGGTTCGGCTTGCTGGCTCCCGCAGGAACACCTGACGCCGTCGTTCAGAAGATCAACGGCGCCATTGCCACGGTAATGGCCGACAAGGGCGTTCAGGATTGGCTGATCAAATCCGGGGCGCTGGCACAACCGTCCACGTCTGCGGCCTTCGCTGCGATCCTGAAGAAGGAAACGGCGCAATGGCAGGACATCATCACCAAGTACAACATCCAGGCTGAATAGTCTTTCACCACGCTATGTCTGAACAACTCGCATACGACCTGGTCGTCATTGGTTCCGGCGCCGCCGGTCTGTCATGCGCCATCACGGCGCGCAAGAACGGCTTGAATGTCGTCGTACTGGAGAAAGAACCTGTCTTCGGCGGTACCACCGCCCTGTCGGGTGGCGTCTTGTGGGTACCGCTCACCCATCATGGTGTGAAGCAGAACCCCCAGGATTCGGTTGAAGCCGTTCAGAAGTTCCTGCGCAGCGAAACCGGGGACTTCTACGACGAGGAAGTTGCGAGAGCGTTTATTGAGGCAGGCCCGGAGATGGTCAGCTTCTTCGAGCGCGAAACGGACATGAAGTTCGTGCCTACGCTGTACCCGGATTACCATCCGATTGCGCCCGGGGGCGTCGACGTTGGACGATCGATCCTTGCCGCGCCGTTTGACATCCGCGGACTTGGCAAGGATATGCCAAGGCTCAAGCCGCCATTGAAGACCATCACCTTCATGGGGATGATGTTCAACTCGTCCAATGCCGATCTCAAGCACTTCTTCCGCGCCACGAAATCCGTCCGATCGTTCCTGTACGTGGCACGCCGACTCGCAAACCATGTCAAGGAAATTGCTCTCTATCGGCGCGCCGTACAGGTGACAAGTGGCAACGCGCTCGCCGCACGCCTTGCCAAGTCCGCGTTGGACCTGAATATTCCAATCCTGACAAACGCCCCAGCGACACGTCTTATCATCGACGGAGACGTCGTCAAAGGCGTCGTAGCGACTACGGCGGACGGTGTGAAGTCGTTCATGGCGCGTCATGGCGTGGTGCTCGCTTGCGGGGGGTTTCCGCATGACCTCAAGCGCATTGGAGCCGCTTATCCGCATCTGCGACGCGGCCATGAACACCTTTCGCCGACGCCGAAGAGCAACACGGGAGACGGCGTAGCGCTGGCGGAATCCGCCGGAGGCCACGCAGACATTCGATATACGTCACCGGCAGCCTGGATGCCCGTGACCAAGGTCGACTTCGGCAATGGGGAAATCGGTGTGTTTCCCCATCTACTGGACCGCTACAAACCGGGCGTAATTGGCGTCCTCGGCAATGGCGCACGCTTTACCAATGAGTCGAACTCTTACCACGACGTTGGCTCGGCAATGATTCAAGCCTGCGCAGGTCTGAAAGAGACCGCCATGTGGCTAATCTGTGACCGCGAGACGCTCGGAAAATATGGGCTTGGGTATGTGAAGCCTGCGCCGATGCCGATCGGACGCTTCATCCGGAACGGTTACCTTTACCGCGGCCGGACGCTCGAAGAACTCGCACATGCCACAGGCATTGACGCCGCGGGATTGGCCGAGACCGTCCGCGAATACAACAAGTCGGCTCAAGCCGGTAACGATCCGGCGTTCGGGCGGGGAACCACATCATTCAACCGCTTTCTGGGTGATCCGGACCATAAGCCCAACCCCTGTGTGGCGCCAGTCAGGAAAGGCCCCTTCTACGCGATCAAGCTCGTCATGGGCGACCTCGGGACCTTCGACGGTCTCTCGACAAGCGTGACGGGAGAGGTCCTCAAGAAGGATGGAACGCGCATCGAAGGGCTCTATGCAGTTGGCAATGATCGCGCCAGCATGATGGGCGGAAACTATCCTGGAGCAGGCATTACGCACGGCCCCAACATGACCTTCGCGTATCTCACTGCGAAGCACATCGCCAAACAGGCGGGCGCCGCATGATGTCAACCGAACGACCGCTCGTAGACCATCGGGTCTACACCATCGCGCTACGGAGAATGCCGGAGTTCATTGAAGTCTTCAATCGACTCGCCATGCCCGTCCTGATGGAAACGCTCGGACATCCCTTGGGTTTCTACACCAGCATGGTTGGCCCTCAGAATCAGTTCGTTCATCTGTGGGCCTACGAGGACCTTGCCGACTACGAGCGCCGTTGCCGCGCCAGGGATACGCATCCCCGCTTCGGCGAATATCTTGCGGCGTCCGGGCATCTCATTACCGCCCAAGAGACGCGCCTGATTCGCATCGCTGACCTACCCGCGGTCACATCGGCTCTGTAAGTTCAGAGAAGTCGCCCAGTCTCCGGCCGTTAGCGGTTGATCGGGAACTCGGCGCAAGCATTCCAACGGCCACCAGCACGCTGGTGACCGCATAATGACTACAACGGAGACAAGAATGGCAATTCGCCCTGATATCACACGTAGAAGTCTAAGTATGGCCATTGGCGCCCTCCTGCTTGGCGTCAACACAATCGGTATGGCTCAGACAAGTACGTTTCCTACCCGACCCATCCGGATGGTCGTACCGACAGCGGCTGGGGGAAACCTGGACATACTCGCTCGCATCCTTGCGGAGCATATGAGTAAATCTTGGGGACAGCAGGTCATTGTTGATTCGAAGCCGGGTGCAAACTCGATGCTGGCAACAACCGCGGTATCACGGTCGCCTGCGGACGGATACACCGTCTTGATGACCCTCAGTGGCTTCGTGCAAAACCTGGTGCTGCAGCCGAACCCTCCGTACAAGGCAAGCGATCTGATTCCGGTCTCGCAGGTAGCCTGGTTCCCTGTCGGCATGGCAGTCAGCGCCAAGCTTCCCGCTACCGATGTAGCCGGCCTGGTCAAACTCGCAAAGGCACAGCCCGACAAGCTTAGCTTCGGTAGTTACGGAATGGGTTCCGGCGGCCACATCATTGGCGAAGGACTCAACAACCAGGCGGGCATAAAGATCAAGCATGTTGCCTACAAGGGCGAATCGCCCGCCTTTACCGATCTGGTCGGCGGGAGCATCGAAGTGGCATATGGCTCCGTAGGCTTCTACGCGCATCAACTGAGCGGTGGAAAGATCCGACTTCTTGCAGTGGCAAGCACTCAGCGGCTGAAGACCTTCCCGGATGTCCCGACGCTCGCTGAGGCGGGATATCCGGAAATCAACATCCCCGGATGGGGTGGAGTGTTCCTGCCCGCCGGTACGCCGCAAGGCATCGTGGACAAGTACAGCCAGGAGGTGCGTCGCATCGTCGCATTGCCGGAGGTCCAGAAAAAGATTCTCGATATGGGATTCGAGCCCACCGGCTCTACGAGTGCGCAATTCGCGAACCTGGTCTCGACCGACATCAAGCGCTGGGGCAAGATCGTCAAGGAGAACAACATCAAGCTCGAGTAACGCCGAGGGTGGCAGACCGTGGTAGAGGGACTAGGGGACGACTCAGTCGACCCCTAGTCCCTACCTTGCCCGAAGTCAGTGGTCAAGCCACACCTTGCCAATGCTCCTGCGACCCTCGAGCGCTGCCAGTGCGAGCGGCGCCTCCGCAAATGAATACCCTTGGCCATTGAGGATCTCCAGGTTCCCAGCCGCGTACGCGTTGTAGACTTCCCTGGTAAGCCGGATAGCCAACGCCATATCGCGCTTTCGCACCTCGCCCCAGAGAACGCCATGGGCTGTTGCGTTGTGGAGCAGCAGCCGGTTTGCTGGGAGCTGCGTAAGCGATCCTCCGGAGAATCCAATTACCAGGTACCGCGCACCGAAGGCCAGGCACCTCAAGCTCTGTGCTCCGGTATCACCACCCACTGGGTCAAATACCACGTCGACACCATTGGGAGCCAGTTGCTTCACGGCTGTCACCCAGTCCGCGGCCAGGTAATCGATTGCCTCGTCAGCACCTAGCCTGCGCACGGCTTGAACCTTCTCGGCGCCTCCCGCTGTTGCAATTACCCGAGCACCCATCCATTTCGCGAGCGCTACGGCGGCACTGCCGACGCCACCGGCCGCGGCATGCACCAGTACTGTTTCACCGGCTCTCAGTCGCGCGACCTCGCGTAGCGCGTAGAGCGACGTTGGATAGTTGCTGCGCAGCGCCAGCGCGGATGCATTGGAGATTCCATTGGAAATCTCCACAGCCTCGGACTTCGACACAAGCGCGTATTCAGCGTACCCGCCAAGATGCGATGAACTCGCGACGCGAGTCCCCACGGCAAGCGGGCCACCTGATGCATTGACTATCGTTCCCGCCACCTCTGAACCCGGCGTAAAGGGCAGAGCCGGCTTGACCTGATATCTCCCCTTGACAATCAAGGTGTCCCCGAACGCCAGCCCGGAAGCCGCTACCCTGATCAGATACTGGTTATCAGACGGCACCGGAACCGGAACGTCCCGTTGAATCATCTCTCCGGAGTCTGAGATCGCTTCCACCTGCCAAGCTCGCATTGTCGCGTTATCCATAAGGTCCCATTCGCAGCGGAATTTCTTAAGCGCATACGGGTCTGCCCGCCCTGGTCCGCCGCTCTCCCAGTTCGCCTCTCACCCCACGCGCACTTATATTATTATGGTTGAACCAATGATATGATCAAGCGAAGAGACTGACAACAATGGAGAAACCATGACAATCAAGGGCAAGGCATGCATCGTTGGGGCCTTCGAGCACCCAACACGGAAAGCGGTAGACAAGACAGTTGCGCAGTTACACGCGGAATGCGCAAAAGGCGCGCTGGAGGATGCCGGTCTCACGCTACAAGACGTCGACGGCTACTTCTGCGCGGGCGATGCGCCTGGCCTTGGTGCCAACAGCATGGCTGACTACCTGGGGCTAACGAACCTCAGACACGTGGATACCACCGACACTGGCGGCTCGGCGTACCTGATTCATGTCGCCCACGCAGCCCAGGCGATTGCCGCAGGTAAGTGCAACGTGGCACTGATCACGCTTGCCGGCAGGCCGCGCACGGAAGGAGGCAGCGGAGTCGGTGTTGGAGCCCGGCTCGTCACCGCGACCACGCCGGATGTTCCATGGGAAATGCCGTACGCCCCCGTGACCGTGAACATGTATGCCCTCGCTGCCGCCAGGCATATGCATGAGTTCGGCACCACGTCGGCGCAGCTTGCGTGGATCAAGGTTGCCGCGGCAGCCCACGCGCAGCACAACCCTCATGCGATGCTCCGCGACCCGGTGACGGTCGAGGACGTACTGGCTTCCCCACTGATCGCCGACCCGCTCCACAAGCTGGATTGCTGCGTCGTCAGTGACGGCGGCGGTGCGCTCGTCGTGACGCGTCCAGAGATTGCTCGCCGGCTCAGTCGTCCCGTCGTCAAGATCCTCGGCGCAGGCGAGACGATCAAGGGCCAGCTCGGCGGTAACGTGGATTTGACTTGGTCGGGTGCAGCGGTATCCGGCCCACTTGCGTTCAATGAGGCAGGCGTCAAGCCCTCAGACATCCAGTACGCCTCCATCTATGACAGCTTCACGATTACGGTCCTGATGCAACTCGAGGATCTCGGATTCTGCAAGAAGGGTGAAGGCGGCAAGTTCGTCGCCGACGGCAATCTCATTTCCGGTGTCGGGAAGCTGCCATTCAATACGGATGGAGGTGGCCTCTGCAACAACCACCCAGCCAACCGCGGCGGCATCACCAAGGTTATCGAGGCGGTTCGTCAACTGCGTGGCGAAGCCCACCCCAAGGTACAAGTCCCGAACTGCGGCCTGGCGCTGGCGCAAGGTACCGGTGGTCTACTTGGCTCCCGCCATGGAAGCGCAACTCTCATTCTGGAAAGGGAATAAACCATGAGCACCCCATACATCGCACGCCCGCTATCCGCTCCTGCGACTGACGTCAGCACGGAGAAATACCAATCCTTTGCGCGTGAAGGGTATCTGAGTTCCCGGCGCTGCAAATCCTGCAACAAATTGCACTGGTATCCGCGCCCGCTGTGCCCCTTCTGTCAAGGTGAGACCGAGTGGGAGCGCCTCTCCGGCTTGGGCACGATCTACAGCGCAAGTGTCACGCGCAAGGCAGGACCCATCGCATACGCCATCGCGTACGTCACCCTGGACGAAGGCCCGACGATGCTGACTAACATCGTTGATTGCGACCTCGACTCAATCCACATTGGGCAGCGCGTAAAAGTCTGCTTCAAACAGGCCGAGGGCGAGGACAACATCCAGGTTCCGATGTTTACTCCCGCCGAGTGAGGAGAACCGATCATGGACACTCTTGAGTTCGAAGTCGTCAACAAGGTCGGCTGGATTCGCTTGAATCGCGCGTCCAGGCACAATCCGTTTGACGCAGAGCTTCGCGGGGACCTTATGTCCGTCCTTGACCGCGTCCGCGACGACCCGGAGATTCGCGTGCTGGTACTCACCAGTGAGCCTGGCGCATTCTGCGCAGGGGGAAACTTGCACGTCCTTCGCGAGCACATGGATGCCGGCCCGGCATATTGGCAACAGCGAATTAAAACCGGCCTGCGCTTCATCCATGACATGCTCAATCTTGGGCGACCAGTGATTGCCGCCGTGGATGGACCCGCCTTTGGCGCCGGCTTCGCACTCGCACTCACGGCCGACATCGTCGTCGCCACACCTCGCGCACGATTCTCGATGGCCTACCTGCGCCTTGGCCTCGTGCCTGACCTGGGGGCCTTGTATCTCCTTCCCAGGGCAGTTGGGCTACAGCGCGCCAAGGAACTCATGTTCTCGACGCGTGAGATCGAAGCCGACGAAGCACAACGCATGGGGCTGGTCATGGAAGTGCATGAGAGCGCGGCCCTGGAGCAGCGGGTGCGAGAGATCGCGGAGAGCCTGACGAACGCCGCACCGACGGCGCTGGCCCTCACCAAAGCGGCCCTCAATGCTTCACTCGATGCCGACCAGCAGACGATGTTTAGCCTGGAGGCGGCAAGTCAAGCCGCGGCTTTCTCTGCGCCAGATCCGCGGGTCGCCATCGAAGCCCTCCTTTCCAAGCGCACACCCCCGTACAAAGGAGTGCCACCCGCGGCGCGCTCCTAGATGGCAGTGAATTTTTCTGTTCAATAAAACCAGATTGGCAGGAGACAAAATGATCACGCGACGTCAGACTCTGGCGGTCCTCGCCTCACTCGCTGCAGGGAAGAGCCTTGCACAGGCTCCTCCGTGGCCCACCAAACCTGTAGTTCTGATACTGCCGTTCCCTCCAGGCGGGCAGACAGACGCAGTGGCCCGGAGTTTGGCAAGGCGACTTGAGGCGACTCTCGGTCAACCGGTAGTCATTGATAATCGCCCCGGCGCAAACTCCCTTATCGGTACCCAACTTGCGTCGCGTGCGCCTGCCGACGGTTACACGCTTCTCTTCAACATGACCGCGCTGGTAAGCAATCCCATCTTGCTTCCCAATGCTCGATATGACCCGTTGAAGGAATTCGTTCCGATTGCGCGGCTGTATGAGATTCCCGCTATCTGGGCCGTCCCCCCGAAATCCGCAACGACTCTCGAGCAGTTTATCGCCCTGGCGAAGAAGTCCAGGGATCCCCTTAGCTTCGCGACTACGGGACACGCATCCAGCTCTCACTACTTCGGCGAGATGTTTGCTCGTGCCGCTGGCATCAGGTTGAATCACGTTCCCTACAAAGGCGAGAGTCCGATTGTTCCCGACCTGATCGGCGGTCGACTGGATGCTGCAGTGGTCTCCAGCGCCACGGCATTGCAGTATGGCAAGGACGGTCGGATTCGCAATCTTGCCGTATCGGGTGCTCGACGCTGGAAGGCGCTCCCGGACATTCCAACGTTCCTCGAACTCGGGATTCCCGGCATGACGACCGAGACCTATGCAGGGATCTTTGCTCCGTCTGGCTTGCCGAAACCGATTGCCGAGAAGCTGCACACCGCGGTGGTTGCAGCCATGCAATCTCCTGAGTTCCAGCGGCAGATGCTGGAAAACGGCCTTGAAGTCGCACCGACGCTTACACCAGAACAGTTCGCGGCGCTGATGCGAAAGTCCCGTAGTGAGTGGCTGGCCATCAAGGAAGCGAGCGCCATCCGTATCGAGTAGTTACCGCCTCAAAAGACCAGCTTGCGAAGCAGTTGCATTGCTTCCAGGAGCAATGCAACTGCTTTTTTCCTTATCGCGACCGTCCGCGCCGCACCCAAAGCAAAAAAGGGCGTCAAACAACGACGCCCAAAGCATGAATTCCGCAGTACGACCTAGAAGATGTGCCTGATACCTAGTGCCGCGCCAACCTGGCTGGTCTTGCCTGGGGCCAACAGATAGGCACCGCCCGTGGACGTGGTTGCGAGGCCGCTGAATGCCAGCCCTGCGTTCTTGGCGTAAGCGGTAGTCAGATACACGTTCGTCCGCTTCGAGAAGTCATAACTGGCCATGAAACTGACCTGATAGGGGCTGTATCGATCAATCTCGGGCCCGCGAAACTGCGACCGTACTTCATGCACCTTGTCGTAGTAGTAGGCCAGCATAAGGTTGACCTTCGGCAAGACCTGGTAATTCAAGCCAAGCCAGTAGAAGTCGTCCCGAAGCGCCACAGATCCGTCCGAGTACTCGTTACGGCCCCACCGGTAGCCACCGGACAGGCGAAATGGTCCAAAGTTGTAGCCCGCTGCAATGGCGGCTTTCCGGAAGTTGCCAACCCCGGTATCCCCCAACGCCGTGGCGGTCGGATAGAACTGGTCATAGGCGATCGCAACGCCGAAATCCCCCGGTGCGTACTCGAACGCCGCGCCATAGCCGGCGTTAGCCCGGAACTGTCCTGGTGTTTCGCCGGCACCCAGCACACCATTGCCGAAGCTCCAATGCGCGCGCGCCGTCACCGCGCCCTTCTGGATAACGTAGTTCACACTGTTGTCATTGCGCAGGTTCGAGCCCGTCATCACGCTCAAAGGCTCGTACATCGGCGCGTAGGCGGTCGGTGAGTAGTTGCCCAGCCCGCGGAACAGTGAACCGTACTGGCGACCCAGGGTAATCTGGCCAAACTGAGCGCTGGTCAGGCCTACGAAGGTCTGCCGGTCGTACAGCTTGCTGGCATTGAACTGCGCCCCCGTGTCATTCGAGAAGCCGCTTTCAATCGTGAAGACCGCACTCAGGCCTCCGCCGAGGTCCTCTACACCACGCATCCCCCAACGGTTGCTTGCAAAGCCGCCAGTGCTCGTCCGGACTACGCTGCCTGCGGCACCAGACGTCGTCCCAAGCTTGTTGACGTACTCGATGTTGGTGTCGATCACCCCGTACAACGTCACGCTCGCATAGGCATTTCCTGCTCCGGTGGTCAGTCCGAGAACAGTCAAACCGAGCAACAATCTCTTCACCTTGTCTCCTCCGATTTCTTTTCATGGATTCCCGCGAGATCAAACGTCTCGCTGAGGTGCATGGACGCGCTTAAGCGCCTTTGCATGTGGTCGCCTTCCACGCAAGGACGGATTAAAGACCATTGGTTGAACCATAGGAAATTATGGAAAACCCGATGCGCAAGCAACATTGGATGAAAAGCTTCAAGGCGCCTTGCAGACGCAGCGAAATGATGCTTTCATATTGGTTGAACCACTGATACGATGCGTCAATACATGGTCGGTCGGTTGTGGTACGACACAGATCCTTTGCGTATTTGTGATGTCCGGACGGCGACCTGGTTCAAGGGGCCCAGCATGACAACCGACAGTTCCTCAGCGGCGCAAGCAATGCGACGCCTTGCATCCGAGATTGGTCTTCCAAACGAAGCGACAAAAGTCACGAGGGCCTCTCTGCTGAAGGACCTCCGCGGTCTGACCAGGGACATCGTCGGAGAATCGTCGACGATGACCCTGCAGCAGCGACACCATGCGTTGTCATGCGCCGTTCTTGACTCCATGTCCGACGGCGACTATCGAAGCTCAGTCCTTCTCATGGCCGTTGGTACCGAGCTCTCCATGACCTGGCCGACAGATGTCATCCAGCCGCTGGTGAAGAAGGTGGACGATCAGAACCACCTCTTCCGTCACCTCTTCTGGACGGTAGTCAGGCGAAGCCAGAGCAGCCTCAGCGCACTTTAATAACTCACAGGTTCAGGAGACAGACACGGTGGGAAAGTGGATCAACTCGGATGAGTTCGTGAAGTTTTCAGTCGATAACGGCGTGGCACGGGTTCAGCTATGCAACCCCGCTACTCGCAACGCTCTTTCTCAAGAGATGCTTGTGGAGTACCGGGCAGCACTTCTGGAAGCCGACGACCTGCGCTCGGTCTGCGTCATCGTTGTTGAGGGTGCCGGTGAAGATTTCTGCGCCGGCTATGACATGAAACGCTCCTACGCGCGATACGAAGCAGAGGGGAAAGCCGCATCGAACCCCTACCGCTCGGGTAGCGCCACGTTCGACGACGACTGCTGGAAGCTCGAGCGAACGCAGGAGCTTCTGCGAACGCCCTTTGATGTTCACAAGCCCGTTATCGCCAAAGTGCATGGGCACTGTGTTGCCGGCGGCACGGATCTGGCGCTCTACTGCGACATGATTGTGGCTTCAGACACCGCCCGCATCGGGTTCCCCGCCACACGGGCAATGGGCTCGCCGCCAAACCATATGTGGATCTACAACGTTGGTCCACAGTGGGCCAAGCGACTGCTTCTCACGGGCGATATCGTGCTAGGGAAAGATGCCGCGAAGCTTGGATTGGTGCTCGCTTCGGTGCCCGCTCCTGAACTGGAAGACGAGGTGATGCGCCTTGCCACCAGCATCGCTTCCCTCGACGCCGAGCTACTGGCTTGCAACAAGCGGATCGTCAACCTCGCTCTGGAAGTTGGCGGTGCCACGGTACTCCAGCGGCTCGCCGCGGAGATGGATGCCCGGGCCCACCTGACTGACGCCAAGCGGAAGTTCGACGATGACGTCAAATCTCTTGGCTTCAAGGCTGCGGTGAGAAAACGGGATGAGCCTTTCGGCACTGGTATAGCCAGCCCGACCTGGTAGGTAATCTGCACGCCAGTCTTTGCCCGCAGATCCAAAGCCGGCATCCATGGCGTGGCCATCGATGCCGGCCGGGTCCGGGACATTCCGCCCAACGGCCCGCTAGCGGATCTCACCGCAGCCGCTTCTCCAAATCGCGAGCAATGAGTTCCTTCATGATCTCATTGGTACCTGCCAGGATCCTGTGGATGCGTACGTTCTGATAGAGACGCGCAACCGGATACTCCAGCATGTAACCAGCGCCTCCGTGCAACTGCACGCAATCGTCCACGACTTCTCCGCAAGCATCGGTCACCCACCACTTGGCCATGGCGGCAGTACTCCCATCCAGCGCCCCTTCCAGCAGCTTGCTGGCACAGTGATCGAGTAGCGTCCTCGCCAGAGTCAGCTTGGTCTCACACTCTGCAAGCTTGAACCTCGTATTCTGCATCGAAAGAAGGTTCACCCCGAACACCTGCCTCGTGGACGTGAAGTTCAACGTTTCTTCGATCGCACGTTCCATGCAGGCCATCGAAACGAAAGCTGTAATGACCCGCTCCCGACTCAGTTCCTTCATGAGCTGTTTAAATCCTTGTCCCTCCTGGTCGCCCAGGAGGTTCTCGCATGGGACACGGACCTCGTCGAAGAATAATTCGGCAGTGTCTTGAGAGTGCAGTCCCACCTTGGAAAGCGTACGACCGCGGCGGAACCCTTCAACCTTGTCGGTCTCGACCACAATGATCGAGATACCCCGCGCGCCCTGACTCGGGTCTGTTTTTACAACCACGCAGATCAGGTTGGCCGTACTACCATTCGTGATATACGTTTTCGCGCCATTGATGACATAGTGGTCGCCGTCCCTGCGTGCCTGAGTACGAATGCTCTGTACGTCGGAACCCGCCGCTGGCTCTGTAATTGCCAATGCTGCCACCAGCTCCCCGCGCGCCATTTTCGGTAGCCACTGCTGCTTTTGCGCCTCCGAGGCGAAGTTCCTGATGTAGTGGGCGACAATGCCACTGTGTACGGAATTGCCGAGGCCCGGACAGAGAGTGCGCGCTTGTTCCGCGAAGATGACTGCCTCATGAAGGAAGTTCCCTCCGCCGCCACCATACTCCTCCGGAATGCCTACACAAAGAAGTCCTGCTTCACCGGCTTTGTACCAGACGTCGCGATCGACGCATTGTTGCCTCGCCCATCGATCCTCGTTGGGCAACAGCTCAGTTTCGTAAAACCGCCGCGCGTTATCACGCAAGATCTCCAGCTCATCATTCTTCCAGACTGACGTTCCCATTGTTCTCACCTCCTAGTTTGCTTGAGCACTGACTTCGTTGGCTTGCTCCTGCATGCGGCGCCAATCGATTTTCCCGGTTGGGGAGCGAAGAAGGCGATCCGTGAACACCACTTCGCGCGGACACTTGTAGGTAGCCATATTGGCTCTGGCCCAGCTGATGAGATCCTCGGCGGTCAGTTGATGGCCGTCGCGCAACACGACGACAGCGCGGACAGACTCACCCCGGCGGGGGTCTGACACCGAAATTACGCAAGCCTCCTGAATTGCAGGATGGCCATGCAGAAGCGACTCGACTTCGGTCGGCCAGACTTTGTACCCGCCGACGTTGATCATGCGTTTCAGCCGATCCACAAGAAAGTAGTACCCCTCGGCATCACGCACCACGAGGTCTCCGGTTCGCAACCATCGCTTCCCGTCGCGCATCACGAAAGAAGTCTGATTCGCCTCGTCGTTGTTCCAGTATCCGCCGGGACTGATCTGATCGCCCGCAATCCAGAGTTCCCCGCTTTCCTTGGTACACCCGTCTGCATACGACTCCAGCGTCACGGGGTCGACAACCATCGCACTGACTCCTGCCGTGGGTATTCCCAGGCACTGTCGCTTTGGTCGTTGGGGCGGTGTTGCCATGACCATGGCCGCCGTTTCCGTCATGCCATAGCCTTCGATGTAATGGATGCCGAGTTCTTGCGACAAGCGCCGATTTACGGTTTCCGGCAGCGCAGCTCCGCCGCCGGTGATACAGACCAGGCTGTCGAAGGCACGCTCGCTGATGCTGGGCTGCCCCAGCAAGTCGAGCAACATGGGCGGCGTGGCGCCCCAACGGTTCACGCGATAGCGAGGAATGAGTTCAGCGGCCTTCCTTGCATCCCAGCGTGGCAACAGAACGCAAGTCGCGCCCAGATATACCGATGTATTCACCAGGGACTGCAGCCCAAGCATGTGGAACATCGGGCTGGCCCCCAGAATCACGGTTTCAGACGTGTCACCTCGCCAGTTTCCCGTGGTGACGGCGCCCGTGAGGATCGAGCGGTGCGTGTGAGTGCATCCTTTAGGGTGTGCCGTCGTGCCAGATGTATAGGCGATCAGGCACAGATCATCGGGGGAGGCCTCGGCCGGCCAAGGTAGCAGGTCCCCGGATAGCGCCTCCGTCCATCCGGTAACCGCCGGGTGCGTTGGCAACCGAGGGGGGTCGACAAACCAGTCCGGCGCATCTCCATCGCTCGCCCCGGGCAGCGCTTCCCGATACGCGAAGAGCAGAACCTGATCGACGCCCGTGGTGGTAAGTCCCTCCAACTGAGGCCACATTTCCTGTCCGGCAATCACGTACTTTGCGCCGCTGTCCTCAGCGAGGTGCGCAAGCTCGGCACCTTTACACATGGGATTCGCCAGCACCGCCACGGCGTCCGCACGCAGAATTGCGTGATACGCAATGACGAATTGCACGGACGATTGGGCGCTCAAAAGTACCCGTTCACCTCGCCGAACGCCTGCACGCTGCTGCAGCCAGGCCGCCAACCGCTGAGTTTGGGCAAGCAGGTTGGCATAGGTGATCTCGTGTCCATAGACCACATATGCGGGTTTATCCGGAAATTTCAGCGCAGACACTTCAAGGCACTGAGTTAGCGTCAGATGGGGGACGTACTGGGTGAAAGGCAGCCCTTTAGGCCAATAGGGTGACGGGTTGTGGTGCTCAGTCATCGCTCTCGCTCTCTTTTGTAGTTCGTCATCGCCGTGTCGGCGCGTGTCTCCTTCTGCCGCAATCCTAGCTTAGCGTGTTTATAGGTTCAACCATTAGAATTTGCTTGACTGAACGTTTCGGCAACACATAGCATTTGGTTCGACCATTGTTCGGAATTGCCGATCACGATGCGATAGTCAGAGAGCAAAAATCCATGAGACAAGCGCAAGACATCTTTCTGCCGCGCGCCCTGGAGGGCAAGGTTGCCCTCGTAGCGGGCGCCTCCAGCGGCATCAACCTTGGCATCGCACAACGCTTCGCCGAAGCCGGGGCGAATGTCGTCATCCTCAGCAGGAGCGAGGAGCGGATCACTGCCGCAGCCAAGACCATTACCGACGCTGGCCATCAAGCGTTCGGGCGAGCAGCGGACGTGCGGAACTATGAATCAGTCGAGGCGGTTTTCAGGGAAGCGGTCGAACGTTTTGGGCCCATCGACATCGTCGTGTCCGGAGCAGCAGGGAACTTTCACGCGGCGGCCGCGCAGCTCTCGGCTAACGGCTTCAAGACCGTTATCGACATCGATCTGATTGGCAATTTCAATGTCTTGCGCGCCAGTTTCGACTATCTGAAGAAGCCCGGTGCGTCACTGATGTCGATCACCGCACCCGGTGGCACTCATCCGTCAGTGTTCCAGGTTCACGCCAATTCTGCCAAGGCGGGCATCAACATGACCATCAAGTGTCTCGCCATGGAATGGGGACCGGCTGGGGTTCGCGTGAATGCCATTTCCCCGGGGCCTATTGCGGGCACGACGGGCATGGCAAAGCTGGCGGCGTCGCCGGAGCGCGAGCAGCAGATCAAGTCTCGTCTCGCCCTTCGTGACTATGGATCACTGCAAGACATTGCCGACACCGCACTCTTCCTGGCGAGCGATAACGCCAGGTTCATCACCGGGGCCATCATCGACTGCGATGGTGGCAGCGCGCTCGGCGACGCGTCGCCCGACGCGCTCACCGCAACGACTCCGCGCTGATCAACCCCTGACCACGGCCGCTGAAGGAACAATATGAACGAAGCCTACATTTTCGATGCATTGCGCACCCCGCGTGGTAAGGGACGGATCGATGGCAGCCTCTATGAGGTGAACCCGGTGGACCTCCTTGCTGGTCTCATGCAAGAACTGCAGCGTCGCCACGACCTTGATACCGCGCAGGTTGAAGACGCACTCATCGGTTGCGTGATGCCCTACGGCGAGCAGAGCGGTTGCATCGCAAAGACCGCGGCCCTCCGCGCCAACTGGGACTGGCAGGTTCCGGGCGTTCAACTCGACCGATACTGCGGCTCAGGACTGGAGGCCATAAACATCGCCGCCGCAAAGGTTCGTTCCGGGTGGGAGGACCTTCTCGTCGCTGGCGGCGTGGAATCCATGTCCCGCGTTTCCATGGGTGGCGCACCTGGTCCGCGTGATACGAAGCCGGACATGGTGTTCCAACTCAAACCGGTACCGACCGGCGTTGCGGCTGACTTGCTGGCAACGCTTGACGGCCACACGCGCGAGGATGTGGATCGCTACGCGCTGCGGTCACAGCAACGCGCTGGACATGCTCGCGACCAAGGGTACTTCAAGCGCTCCATCGTACCGGTGAAAGACCTGAACGGACTGACCATCCTGGAGCAGGATGAGCTGATCCGCGCCGACACGACACTTGAAAAGCTCGGCGCGCTCAAGGCATCGTTTCAGGCCATGGGAGAAATCGGCGGTTTTGACGCACTTGCGCAAATGAAGTATCCCGAAGTCGAACGTGTCCGCCACGTCCATACCGGTGGCAATTCCTCCGGCATCGTGGACGGAGCGTCTTTGTTGCTTGTCGGATCCGAGCGCAAAGGCCGCGAACTGGGATTGACGCCTCGCGCGCGAGTCGTCTCTGTTGCCGCCGTGGGCGCCGAGCCCACCATCATGTTGGCAGGGCCAGCGCCGGCTACCCGACTTGCCTTGAAAAAGGCAGGCCTGCGCATCGAAGACATCGACCTTATCGAAATCAATGAAGCGTTCTCGTCTGTCGTGTTGCGATTCATGAGCGAAATGCAGGTCGACCCTGAAAAAGTGAATGTCAACGGCGGTGCCATTGCGATGGGCCACCCGCTGGGTGCAACCGGAGGCATGCTGGTCGGTACGTTGCTCGACGAGCTTGAGCGACGCGGTTTGAAGCGTGGCCTCATCACACTCTGCGTTGCCGGCGGCATGGGCATTGCAACCATTATCGAACGCGTCTGAGGAAGAACCATGAGCTCCATCCAGTACCAAAAGGACCAGGACGGCATCGTTACGCTAACCATCGACATGCCCGGCCAGACGGCCAACACCATGAACGCGGTGTTTCGTGCCGACTTCGCTGCCATCGCGGAGCGTCTGGAATCCGAACGCGACGAGATCTCGGGCGTCGTACTTACGTCGGGGAAGAGCACATTCTTTGCAGGCGGCGACCTTAACAGTCTTCTGGCGGTCGGCCCCGATGACAAGGCGGCGCTCTATCAGCGTGCGACCGACATGAAGGCTGCCATGCGACGCATCGAGCTGCTGGGCAAACCCATCGTGGCTGCGATCAACGGCAGTGCACTCGGCGGAGGTTTCGAACTCTGCCTGGCATGTCACGCCCGGTTTGCACTGGCCGATCCCAAGATCCTGCTCGGCTTGCCTGAGGCGAATCTTGGCCTGCTACCGGGGGGTGGCGGCATTGTTCGCCTGGTCCGTCTGCTCGGCCTGGAAGCCGCAATGCCGCTGCTCGTCGACGGGACATCCTTCTCCCCGGAGCGAGCCCTGGAACTGAAGCTCGTCAATGGGCTCGCCAACGATGCCATCGAATTGATGGCCAAGGCTCGCGCATGGATCGTCGCCAACCCGGAATCCCGTCAGCCATGGGACAACAAGGGCTGGCGCCTGCCTGGCGCCACCGAACTCGCGCCGGCGTCGTTGACCTTCTTGCGCACCGCCCCGGTCGCGCTGATGAAGAAGACGCGTGGTTGCTATCCGGCCCCGCTTGCGATTCTTTCCGCGGCCACCGAAGGCGCCGCCGTTGATTTCGATACTGCAAGCCGAATCGAAACCCGCTACCTTGTTGGACTTGCCACGGGTCCGGTGGCCAAGAACCTGATCAGCACCTTCTTCTTCCAGATGAACGAGGTCAAGTCAGACAAGGGGCGCCCCGCCGGCATCCCTCCCGCAAAGTTCAAGCGGGTAGGCATTCTTGGCGCTGGCATGATGGGCGCGGGTATTGCCTACGTCAACGCAAAGCGCGGTATCCAGGCCGTTCTCAAGGACGTAACCATCGAGCAAGCCGAGAAAGGCAAGGCTTATTCGGCGAAGCTACTCGACAAGAGCGTCAGCAAGGGCACGTTGTCGGAGGCTGAGCGGGACCAGATTCTGGAGCGCATTCTGGCCTCTGCCGAAGCCTCTGAACTCTCCGGCTGTGACCTCGTCATTGAAGCTGTTTTTGAGAAACGCGAGATCAAGGCCGCGGTGACCCAGGAGGCTGAAAAGTATCTGGGTGAGACAGCCATGTTCGCATCCAACACTTCCACATTGCCGATCTCTGGCCTCGCGGAAGCCAGTGCCCGTCCGGACAACTTCATCGGCATGCACTTCTTCTCACCGGTGGATCGCATGCCGCTGGTGGAAATCATCAAAGGCACGAGGACGTCAGCTCAAACACTGGCGCACGCCATCGATTATGTGAAGCAACTTGGCAAGACGCCGATCGTTGTGAACGATTCCCGCGGCTTCTTTACAAGCCGCGTCTTCGGAACCTTTACCAAGGAAGGCGCCGCTATGTTGGGCGAGGGCGTCCCACCTGCAGTCATCGAGAATGCTGCATTGAGTGTCGGGATGCCCGTAGGGCCGCTGGCCGTCATGGACGAGACATCCATGGCGCTTAGCCTGTCGGTCAAACGCCAGACAGAAGCAGATCTCGCGCTCGAAGGCAAGGTCATGGCAAAGCATCCCGGATGGGACGTGATCACCCGCATGGCTGAAGGCCTCAACCGCCCCGGCAGAGCGGGCGGTGGTGGCTATTACGAGTACCCCAAGGACGGCCCGAAGCATCTTTGGCCGGGCCTGGTTGCGGAGTTTGGCAAGCCGGGGGTCTCCGTACCCCTGGAAGATCTGCGCGACCGCATCCTCTATATTCAGGCGCTTGAAGCCATCCGAATCATGGAAGAAGGCGTGGTGGAAACCGCGCGCGATGCCAATATCGGGTCGGTCTTCGGGATCGGGTACCCGCGCTGGACTGGTGGCGCCATCCAGTTTGTGAACATGATTGGCCCGCGCCGCTTCGCAGAGCGTTCCGCGGAGCTCGCGGAACGCTATGGCGAGCGTTTCACCCCGCCACAGTTGCTCCTGGAGAAGGCGGAACGGAATGAACGCTTCGCGTAAAGGAGAGTCTTCCATGACCTGGGAATCATTCGACCTTACCGTCAACGACCAGATTGCCCATCTGGTCCTTAATCGCCCGGAGAAACGCAATGCACTCTCGCGCGCCTTCTGGACCGAACTGCCCCAGGCGATTCAAGCCTTGGACAACGAGGCTCAAGCACGCGCGCTCGTTATCTCGTCGACGGGCACGTACTTCAGCAGCGGCATCGACACCTCGATGTTTGGGTCGTTCAAGCCGCACACGGACGGTCCGGACGCGGAACGCCACGCCCGCATACAGGGTCCCCTGGCGCGCTATGAAGGAATCGTAGCTTTCCAAAGAAGCTTCAGCGCGCTTGAACAATGCCGGATACCCGTTATCGCCGCTGTTCAAGGCGGCTGTATCGGGGGCGGACTGGACCTGTTGGCGGCCTGCTGCATCCGTTATGCCACGCGCGACGCGTTCTTCTCGATCTATGAAATCAATGTGGGAATGCCGGCGGACATGGGAACACTTCCGCGGCTGACCCGATTCCTGCCAGAGGGTGTGGTTCGGGAACTCGCATACACCGGACGCCGCATGGAAGCCGCTGAGGCACACCATCGCGGTCTGGTGAACGAGGTTTACGCTGACCATGCCTCGCTCCTGGAGGGCGCCATGGACATCGCCCGGCAAATCGCATCAAAGGCGCCGCTGGCGGTTTCGGGAACCAAACGGCTCATCACCTATGGGCGAGACCATAGCACCGTAGATACACTGGACCAGGTCGCGCTATGGATCGCCGGCATGAACCCTGGCGAGCAAGTGCTGGAGGCAGCAAAAGCCAATGCCAACCGTGTTCCCGCAAACTTCGTTGGCCTTCCGGTCCGCCGATAACGCGCACGAACCGCGCTGGGTGGGCTTACCAGAACGTTGACTGGAAGATCCACCCTACCCGCGGCACTATCCTTGGCACCCTATCCCTGGCACCGCTGCCCTTGGCTCCATACTGATCCTCATGACCCCAAAAAAGGTGGCGGCCGATAGCCCGGCAAGGTCGGCAAGCGAGAGCATTTCCCTTTGCTATCTACTGCTTTTGCTGCATCCAGCCCGTGCGAAGGGGCATGACATTGACGAGTTGCTGCGCAGAGAGGGACTTCCAGCCTCGCACGTCGCTGCAATCGACCACACCGTAACGATGATCCAGTTCGGACGCGTTCTTCGTCGTTTGCGAAGGGCACTACGCGACGAAATGATGTCGCTATGCCAACGACCAGTCCGCCCGGGCACTTTCTCGCTCATTGTGCGCCAGATGCTGCAAACGACGAACCTTGGGGACGCGCTCCGGCTCGGCTGTAGCCTGTACCGTCTCGCATTTGACGATTTCGCCCTGCGACTGCGCATATCGGGAAGCCAGGCCCATCTTGAAGTTGTCGACCACACGCCGGCAGGAACCTATCGAAGCACAGGTCATCTGGTGATGCTCTACGGCGCGATCGGGTTGATGTCATGGATGGTCCAACGCCCGATCGCGGTGCATGAGGTCGCCCTGCCGCCCTCTTTCCCCAGTTTCGCGCCAGCAGATGTCCTTTTCCAGGCCCCGGTATGCATCGCCGACGTAAGCCGAATCGTGTTCGACGCCGCCTATCTTGACGAGCCAGTCGTAACGGACATCAAGGGGCTTCGTTCGTTTCTTCTGCTATGGCCGATACGAAGGATGGCGCCATACAGCGAAGACCTGCCGCTAGCTCTTCAGGTGCGCAAGCGCCTGGGCCATTGGGATATCGCCCACCTTCCTGCACTGGACGAAATAGCCTCAACGATGGGATTGACGGGCAAGACGCTGCGCCGCCGCCTGTTCCACGAAGGACAAAGCTACCGTGCCATCGTCGATTCGATGCGGCGAGATGCTGCGGTAAGGCTGTTGGACCAATCCCGGTTAAGTGTCGCGGAAATTGGCCATCGACTGGGATTCTCTGAGCCTAGCGCCTTCCATCGCGCATTCAGGCGATCGACTGGCCTGACACCGGTCCAGTACCGGCGCCAAGACCATGAGCCTGGCACTTAGGCTGCGCTGTAGCCCCCATCAACCGTCAACTCGGTCCCTGATACAAACTTCGACTCATCGGCGCAAAGAAACGTGATGACATTGGCAACGTCCTCCGGCTGAGCCCACCTGCCAAGTGGTGTCCGATGGGCCACCATATCGGTGGCCGCATCGAGGGAAGGGAATGGCACCCCATGAGTCATCATGTCTTGCATGGAACCGATGCCGAGCGGGGTCTCCACCAGGCCGGGGTGAACAGAGTTGACCCGAATTTTCGACTTCCCGAACTCCACGGCCAAGGCCTTGCTCATCAGCCGGACCGCCCCTTTGGAAGTACAGTAGGCCGCATGCATGCTACCGCCCTTCTGTCCCAGTATGGACGACAAGTTAACGATCGACGCGCCCCCGAACTTGCCCGCAGTCGTGGCCAGCAATGGGAACGCAGCCTGGCAGCCTAGCCACACGCTATCGACGTTGACCGCTTGCTGGCGGCGGTACAGAGCGAAATCGGTCTCGGCAAACGGCCGCACCACCATGAGTCCGGCACTGTTGACCAGGCCATCGAGCCGACCGGCCTCGGTTTCGATGTGCTTTACAACGTCTCGCCACGACCCCTCGTCGGTGACATCATGAACCACGCTCTCAGCGACGCCGCCCGTGGCCCGGATGTCCGCCGCAGTCTGCTCCGCGCCCGCTTCGTTGATATCGGCTACATAGACTCGCGCGCCGGCCGCTGCAAGCGCTTTGCTGGTTTGACGACCGATGCCGCTGGCTGCGCCAGTTACCAGAACCACTTTATTGTCGAGTTTCACTCTGGTCTCCTTTGAAAGTGTTGTGATTCGCCGGCGCGTTAGTCCGCACGCCGCGTCGCGATGGTCTGCGGCACGGTGTAGCTCGCAAGGCCTTCCACTCCGTTCTCAACGCCAATGCCGGATTGCTTGTGCCCTGCCATTGGCGTATGCGGCGTAACGGCCTGGATCTGGTTGATCCAGACCGTCCCTGTCTGCAACTGCTTTGCGATGCGCATCGCCAGGTCCTCATCACGACACCAGATGGACCCGGCGAGCCCGTACTCCGACTTATTGGCGCGTGCCACGACCTCTTCGACAGTGCGGAATTTCAACAGCGGCAGAATCGGACCAAAGGGCTCCTCCATGACGATTCTTGCGTCGTCAGGGGGGTTGTCGACCAAGGTGACCGGGAAGAAATAGCCGGGGCCGTCTGGAATATCTCCCCCCGTCAGTAACGTATGCCCTTGGTCCTTGCAGTCCTGGAGCAATGCGCGAAGCCGCTCAAACTGGCGATAGTTCTGCACTGGGCCAAGCTCGACACCTTCACGGTTTCCGGGCCCCATTGAAGTCTTCTGCGCAAGTCTTACGAAGGCCTGGGCCATGCGGTCGTAGATTGACTCGTGAATGAAGACGCGCTTGGCAGCGATGCAGATCTGCCCGCTATTGACGAACGCACCCCAGAACAGCTTCTCGGCCACGGCCTCGACATCGACATCCGGCATCACGATCGCCGCGTCGTTACCGCCGAGTTCCAGCGTAAGACGCTTGAGCGTTCCCGCTGCGCTCTCCATGACCCGCTTTCCCGTCGCAGTCGATCCCGTGAACGAAAGCTTGTCAAACCCGCTGTGCTCCGACATCAGCGGGCCCAGTTCATCGCCTCCGCTAATTACGTTGAGTACGCCGGGAGGCAGTACGTCGCGCAGAAGCTCTCCAAGGCGCAGCGTCACGAGTGGCGTAAACGGCGATGGCTTCAGGACCAGTGTGTTTCCGGTCAGCAAAGCCGGTGCGATCTTCCAGGCCGCGAGCACCACTGGATAGTTCCACGGCACCATCGCACCTACCACGCCCATCGGAACCCGACGTATCGCCACGTATGCCTGATTGCTGTCCTGCAGCACGGTATCTGGAAGGGTCATTTGGGCGACTTCCGCGAACCAGTAGGCGGCACTGGCGATCTCGGTCCTGGCTCGTCCGATCGGCTTGCCCTGTTCCAGAGTCAAGAGCGCAGCCAACTCCTCCTGATTGGCCGTATAGACCGCAGCCACTTTCCTTAGCAACTCCTGGCGTGCGGACCATGTCAACGCGGCCCAGGCAGGCTGGGCCGCGCGTGCCGTCTGGACCGCCGCATCAAGCTCACCCCCTTGACAGGCCGGCGCGCGTGCAAACGACGCTCCGGTAGCCGGGTTGACAACGTCGATCGTGCCCTCCGTCGTAATCGCATGCCCACCAATGGTCATCGTGAAGAGTTGGGAGATCATGCTACGGCCTCTTCGCGAACGCATTGAGGATCCACCATTGGCTTGGCTCGAATGTTCAAGGTCTTCATGCCACCAACCTGATTGCTGGCGATGAACTCTGGTTCACCAACGAGTTCGATACTGCTGGTGCGCGCGAGCAGTTCGGTGAAGAAAGCACGCATGCTGGCTCGCGCCAGGTTCTGACCGAGACACGCGTGTATGCCAAAGCCAAATCCCACGTGCTTGTTAGGGGAGCGATCGACACGGAAGCTGAGAGGCTCCTCAAAGACTTCCTCATCAAAGTTCGCGGCGTGATAGATCAATGCCACTTCATCACCGGCTCGAATCGTCTTGCCACGCAACTCGAAATCCTTGGTGGCGGTCCGTACGAAGTGCTTGACCGGACTACCATGACGGAACATCTCCTCGATAGCCGTAGGCATCAGTTCCGGGTGTGCGCGCAGACGCTCCAGCTCACCTGGCTGACGGAGCAGGTAGTACAGCCCGCTGCACATGGATGAGCTGGTAGTATCGTGCCCGGCCGTCGCAAGGATCACGTAGTAGGAAACCGCCTCCATCAACGGCAGGGGCTGTCCATCCACTGTCGCATGTGCAATCAGCGAGCCCAGGTCCTCCTTGAGAGGTGCCGCCCGACGTTCAGCAAGCATCTTGCCGAAATAGGAGAAGTACTCCTTTGCCACGGCTCCCTTGCCGCTTGCATCGGGATCGTCTCGACGGAGCGTCGGATCCTTTGGCGCAAGGAACTGTTGCGTCAGCCTGAGCAGGTACGCATGGTCTGCTTCGGGAACCGCCAGCAACGTCATCACAATCTGCAGTGGATACCAGACCGCAATCTCGCCGCAGAATTCGCAATCGTCATTCTTGTCGAGTAGCCGCCCGACCAGAGCACGCGCCCTATCCTGAATCACGGCGTCGAGCCGTTTGATATTCGCGGGCATGAAATAGGATTGCGTCAGCCCTCTATACTTCTTGTGGTCGGGATCATCCATGTGGATCATCGTCCTGACGAGCTTGCCGTTCGTCGCCGCCGTTTCTTCGTTCCGGATGCGAAGTTCCACATCGTTCAGCAGGAAGCTTTTCGGTGAGGCAATAAAGATATCGGGATGCTTCCCGATTTCTATGACATCCGCCTGCTTGGTAACCGCCCAGAACGGAGGGTGACCCGGCGCGGATGTCCAGTGCAAAGGGTCTTCGCGCCTCACCTGCGCGAACACCTCATGCATACGCTCCGGATTGGAATAGAGTTCATGGCTCGCCAACTCGGCATCGATGTCTGAGATTGTCATTCTTGTCTCCTCAACGTTCCTGTTAAATTCAAAGGTCAAGCAACAGCTCCGACGTCTGGGCCCGCGAGCAACACGGCATGAAGCAGTCGTTGCGCGCCCTGTCTTCTTCGGTCAAGTAGTGATCTCGATGATCCGGAGTTCCATCCAGGACCGTCGTCACGCAAGTTCCGCAGATGCCCTGCTCGCAGGACATTGAGAGCGGGATGCCAGCTTCGAGCAACGCCGCGGCTGCACTCATCCCACACGGCACATGCACGCGCTTGCCGCTCGACGCCAGGACCAGGTCGAAGGAACTGTCGCTACGTGCTTCATCGGCATCCGATACGGGGGCGGTAAAGAACTCTCGATGGAGGCGGTGCTCGTCCCAGCCCAAGCCCCTGGCCGTTGACAAGACGTGCTCGATGAATCCCGCAGGACCGCAGACATACACGTGGGTGTCGCCATCTCTTCCCGTCAGCACTTCCCTGGCGTCAAACTGCAGAGCTTCCGGCCCGGAATCGTGGTAGATGTGCGATCGTGCCGAGAAACGCGAGCCATGAATCCGCGACAGAAAAGCCGTCTTTTCCGCCCGCCGCGAGCAGTAGTGCAGTTCAAACTCAGCGCCGGCGGTGGCCTGCGCCTCGGCCATTGCGAGAATGGGCGTAATCCCGATTCCTCCGGCGACAAGCAGGCTTCGCACAGCGCTACGCACCAACTCGAACTCGTTACGCGGCACGCTGACTCTGATCAATCGGCCAGGTACGAGGGTCTCGTGCATCGCTGCAGAACCGCCTCGCGAATCGTCGCTGAGGAGCACCGCAATGAGATACCGGTGACGTTCGACCGGATCGTTACACAATGAGTAGGCTCTGGAGAGACCAGGCAAGATATCCACAACAATATGGGCACCGGCAGTGAATGAGGGCAAGGACGCTCCCTCCGGGTGCACAAGCTCGAACGAATCGATGCCTTCCGCCTCACGCGCTCGTCGAGCGACCATTAACTCAAGCGTCGCTGCCTCAATCTGACTCATGTTGTCTCCTCTTTCTCGCTATCTCTGCGTCGTCACATGGTGGAGCGCAGCGTGGGGATAGCTTAGAGTTCTCTACAGAGGACGGCGATGACCGAATCGGTCAAGTTTATTATCCGAAACGCCAAACCTGGCATGTTCGGACACCCCATTTAGGGCGGGACACTGAGCGGCTTGGCCTTGCGCGATCAGGCGGAGATGACCTCACAGTTTGCGAGGTGCTTTGTAAAACAAAAAGGCGCGTTGCCTGCCATCGGGAACGCGCCTGTTTGATCGGAATGCCAGTTGATGAAATCAGTGAGAGGGTGATCCGAGTACAGTCTCCTTGTGCTCCAACAGCCAATCCCG
The DNA here is from genome assembly GCA_963543405.1 of uncultured Cupriavidus sp. Classification (GTDB taxonomy): domain Bacteria; phylum Pseudomonadota; class Gammaproteobacteria; order Burkholderiales; family Burkholderiaceae; genus Cupriavidus. The sequence goes on along the minus strand of CAUUBQ010000062.1, from coordinate 1,743 downwards.
AAGTCTCGTCGCTGGCCTTCCGGTCAGATACTCGACGATATCACTCTTCCTCCAAAGGGTCTCGTTGTCTTGCTCGAACTGGCTGTAGGCCAGGAAGTAAGCGCCGAAGTCATGCCTGGGCACCAGATCGGCAGCGACGTCAAGAAACGCCTCGTCACTCCCGTCGTAGCGAATGGGCGTTTCCCAAACTTCGCTCATGAGTCCTGCGAGCTCGTCGAACCAGAGCACATCGAACCCGTTGTCGAGGTGATAAGTCTTCCGGATATGCCGCTGGTTATTCGAAAGCAGCAGCGCGGCGCCACAAGCACCAATGTCACGTGTGTCGATCCATGCCATGCGGCGGTTCTTCGGCACAATCAGACTGCGTGCATGGCGCAGTGGTGAATTCATCAAGGGGCTCGCCAGGTTCTGCATGAAGTAGGCGGCAACGTTCAGATACGTGATGGGCAACCCGCTACGGTCCAGGACGGATTTGGCGCGCAAATGTTGAACCGCCGCTCCACCACCGAACCTCTTGAGACTATCCGGTACTTCATCGAGCGTCATTCCAGGAGGATCCCCCAGGAGTCGGACAATCTGTACCAGATCCCTATTCTGCCGGGCAGCGTAGACAAGATTCGTCATTGCCCTTTCTTCATCGCAGAAGTTTGGCGTGACAACAAAGACGCCGCTCGCCTTATGTAATGCCGTCTCCAGTGATGAAAGATCGTAATAGTCGGCTAGCACCACTTCGGCGGCCGGGAAGTCGCGCTCCAATCCCGCACGGTGCTCATTGTTTCGAACCACGAGACGAAGATGGACATCTGGCGCATTGTCTGCCACGTATCGGGCAAGGGGGCGTCCAATGTAGTTGTTCGCGCCAAACACGACCACCGTAGACATCTTGGGCTTGGTACAGGCTCCACGCATGGGCACCTCATGAAAGATCGGGTTCAACAACGCGCCACCCGCGGATCCAGGGGCAGCGAGATCAAGGTACTTACAGTGCGCCCACCAGCTCGGGGATCACGGTATTCAGGTCACCCACCAGGCCGTAGTCCGCCACCGAGAAGATCGGGGCTTCAGCGTCCTTGTTGATCGCGACGATCACCTTGGAATCCTTCATGCCAGCCAGATGCTGGATCGCGCCCGAGATACCCACGGCGATATACAGCTGCGGTGCCACGATCTTGCCGGTCTGGCCCACCTGGTAGTCGTTCGGCACGAAGCCGGCGTCGACTGCCGCGCGCGAAGCGCCCAGCGCGGCGCCCAGCTTGTCGGCCAGCGGCGTCAGCACCTTGGTGTAGTTCTCGCCCGAACCCACGCCACGGCCACCCGAGACGATGATCTTGGCGGCGGTCAGTTCCGGACGGTCGCTCTTCGTCACTTCACGCGACACGAATTGCGAGATGCCCGCGTCGGCCACGGCCGGCAGCGTTTCCACTGCAGCCGAACCACCTTCGGTGGCAGCCGGGTCGAACGCCGTGCCACGCACGGTGATCACCTTGATCTTGTCGGCCGACTTCACCGTGGCAATCGCGTTGCCTGCGTAGATCGGACGCTCGAACGTATCGGCCGAATCCACCTTGGTGATGTCCGACAGCTGCGCCACGTCCAGCTTGGCGGCCACGCGCGGCAGGATGTTCTTGCCCGAGGCGGTGGCCGGGCCGACGATGTGCGAGTAGACGTTGGCCGCATGTGTCACAAGCGCCAGGATCTGGTCGCCCACGTTTTCGGCCAGGCCGTCTGCAAAGTACGGTGCGT
>CAUUBQ010000061.1:0-50071 GCA_963543405.1 uncultured Cupriavidus sp. | reverse complement strand
CGTCGATCGTGATTTTCCACCTATCGACCTGTCTGAGGAAATTAGACCACCACAGTCCCCCCTTCCCCGCCTTTGGCACCGGCATAGCCGGAAAGGGAGAAGAATTCCTCCTGCGAGACGGCCACGCCCGGCTGCTGCGTCCGGAGAAGCCTGATTCACTACTGCGTTATGCTCTCGACACAGCACTACTACCCGGAACAGGTTTTCGCAAGTGCCGGCCGCCCGCCGCCGGAGGGGTTCATCCAACTAAGAAGGTTACTAAAGAATACACAGCGCGAACATCTCAAAATGCCGCGTTTATATCCCCCTGAAATCGATCCGTCACGGGTGGCTTGGAGCTTTAAGTAGGCCGGGAAGCTGCAATCGCCCAGTGGATATTTCCCATGGGAATCTCACGAACTACCGTGACGGCAAATCCGACGAAACCACCGAGTTCGTTGTCTATGTAGACCTGGACGTCCAAGACGAAGGCTCCGACAGCGACATGCCCGAGAACATCTGGAACGAGATCGTGGAACGCCGCCGCAACAACTTCGGCGCATAGTCGATGCCGCACTACATCGTGCGCATCACCAACTGCGCCGAGTCGGACGACTAAGGACCGCCCCTCATCAATAAGCCGCCATCACCCTCACGGGCCGATGGCGGCATTTTCTTCGGCCGGGTGGAGTAGGAACGTTGCTACCTCGGTTGTTGCGGCACGTCTTCGACCTGAACTGGAGATACGCGCTTCGTGATGCGCGCAAACTCGCGCGGATGTTCCTGCTGCAGGCGAGTGGCCGCCTTGATCAGGACATCATCCCTTATCGCCCAGCGCTCGACCGGCGGCCCGGGCTGCGGCTTGAGGTCCGTCTCCACGAACACATAGCGCTTTGCGATATCACCGATCGATCGTGCCATGCCAATCTGCCCGGCCTGATAGTCCTTGAAGTAATCTTCTGTCGTTCGCAGGACGGTCGGCATGATGTGAACATCAACGCTACCCGCTGGTCGCGTGCCCGTAACGCCTGGCTGGCGCACATACCTCTCGATCACGTTCAGCGTAACGATTGCCGAATCCCTGAACGTCTCCGCATCCAGATTCTTGATGGTAACGACGGCGTGGCCCACGAGCGGCATGTCAGCGTCGTTCTCGTCGTATTCGAACGTGACGTGCATGTTCAGCTTGATCTGGCCAGCCCGCGGGTTCATGAACAGCCGCGCCTTGTCGGGTATGGAGCCGGTCTGATCAAACTGCTCTTCGTCGAGGGGACTTAGGTACTTATCTGCTTGCTCCACGCAATCGTACACGCGGGCGCCGCCTTCGATCGGGAAATCTAAGATATTGGTCGGGAACGCTGGGAGGGGCTTGTTTGGATTTTTCTGTGGATCGAATGGAACCAGCTCGACGTCGGCCACATCGTTGATGCCGGTGATTCGAAGCATGTAGCCCAGTTGAATGCCCGACTGGTCCATCCGCCGGGCCATCGGGATCCTGATCACCTTTTCCATGTACTGGCGCAAACGAGTCGCCGGGTACTTGACGTTGGGTTTGCCCGCGAAGTAGCCCAACGTCCCGAGTGACAGCTCCTCCGCATCGCCGACCTGCACGAGGTCTCCGCTAAAGAACTCGGGCGGCGCGATCGGGCCGACCTCTGTGGCGCCAGGACTGACCAGCTTGCCAAGTTGGCGGTAGGCGTCCTTAAACGCCTCAATTCCGCTCTGCGCATAGACCGTCTGGTACGCGGCGTCCCTGTTCGACAAGGCGCTCGCAAGCGCTAGCTGGTAGAAGGACAGGTAGTTGGTAGGCTCGTATCCCAAGATAGGCGCCCGCCGTTGAACGAAAAGGAATCCGTCCGAGAATTCCATATTCATCGCCCAAACCCCTGAGACGGGGTCGACTACGCCATTCGGAACCCCGTACCCAGGGTCCATTAGGCCCATCGTCATCCCCGGGTCCGGAACGTTGCCCAGTTCTGATGGGACCATCGGAATTTTGAGCAGTGTGTGCGTGAAGATGGTGCGCATCATGCTGTTTTCCCAGCGAGCGATGAACTCGCCGAGTTTGTTCCGCACAGACAACAGATCACCTCGAAGATGGCAGGTCGAACGGAACAACGGCTCTTCGACAGCGACACACGCGAAGTAGAGTCGCAAACCTCCGATCAGGACGTCGATGTAGTAGCCTGGGTCAAAGATATTCCCAGCGAGGTCTTCAGTCGTGGCGTAGGTGACCTGACTGGGGTCATCAGGATCGTCCGAGGTTCCGACGAACTCCATGTACTGAGGAGTTGCGACGTCGATCCAATGGTTCGTCCTATATTCCGCAATATTGTATGGATAGGAATGGGTAAGCGTGGGCGGCGCGTATTTGTAGAACCTCCGCTGGAATGGAAGGTTCGAGTAGCCGGGGCTGAGCATCTGGTTCAGGCTCGTGTACAACGCGTTACGCTTTGACCTCAGGTCGGTCAAGTACGGTTCCGAACGGGAGGTGGCCGCGTCTTGCATGGCGGTCTTTATCTCGCCAAGTTGAGTACGCCATGCGTCGACGTTCCTCCTCTGCTCGGATTTCTGTTCGTCCTTCAGATATGCGTAGATGGTGTTGATGGTTTTGAGAATGTCATCGAGCTTCTGGGCCATCGGATCTTTCTTTTGGGGCAGAAACCCGAGGCTCGCGATCAAATTCTGGACCGTCTGGACAGCGCTAAAGGCGGCTCCGATGCCACTGGCCAAACTGGCAAGCGTCCCCGCAATGTCTTTAATATTCGAGATGTCTGTGGGCGAGAACTTGGCCCACGTCAGGAATTTATCAACGCCATCAGGCTTCTTATCATCGGGCATGACTGCCCTCCCCTAGCTTCAACGACCCGTTCAGGTTTCTGATGTGCTTGGATGCTAGGCGAGGCTAGAGGCAAGTCAATTGCAAGACGTTTAAGGCAGATGAAAGCGATGAGCCTGCAATGTTTCAAGCTTGCAACTGATCCATCGGGCGCCTACGCCTTTACGCACCAGATAGGTAGAAGACAGGCAAATATCGAGTGGTGACATGACCTTGATTCACGCTTTGAGCAGTGCCTCGATGATCTCGTCGGTGGCATTCATCTGTTCGTAGTTAATCTCGTCGGCGCCAGACGCGTGATGGTACTAGGTAAAGTACAAACCCCATCTGGAAGGAATGAGCTGCTGGCGATCAGCAAGGATGGCGGAATCACAGAGCATGTTGGCCGCCCTCGTGAGCATCTGACAGACCATCACCGCCTCAAACGCCTCAAATTGTCGCAACCTCATATACTTCCTGTCGCAACAGCCCAGTGTGTGCGGCATTGTGCAAAGCCATCGAATGCACCTTGAACCCTTTCCTTCTGGTTGCTTTAATCACCAGAAGCTTGGCAGGACAATCGCCCCTTGGCGAGAATGGAAGAGCGTGTTGCAACGACGGAGGAGAGAAGCGATGGGTTACCGTTTATTCGCCTCCCGGATTCTGCTGAACGCTCTGATCCTGGTGAGCATCGCAAGCGTGTCGTGGGGTGCTAGCGATGCGCCTCGAAGCGCCGGCTCGGCTTCCGCCCCCCGCGCAGAGCCCAAAGCCCGCACCCCTGAGCAGCAAGCCGTAGCGGAACGCGAACAGACGGTTCGTCACCAATTGAGCGATACGACGGATGGCGAAACCCGCTTCGAATTGCTCAATGCCCTCTCGTCTGACTATTTCCGCGTCGGCATGGTCGTCGAATCGATGCGCGTCCGAGAGGAAATTGTCGTCGACCAGCGCATCCCTCCCGGGCGGCGCTCGCTGGCGGCATCTGCGTTGGCCAATGCGTACGGCCGCTCTCTAGATTTCGCGCGAAGCCAGCGGCTGCTCGAACGCGCGAAGTCGCTCGCCCGCGACACCACGCCCGCCGAACTGGAGTTGTTGCCGCGCGAGCCGTCGTATGCCTACTACACTGCCGAGGCGGAAATTGACCGCCGCTATCTAAACCGGCACAACCAAGCGCTGATGAAGCTCCGGGACGGCGCGGACATTGCCTGGCGCAATTTCAACGATCCAGCGCTCAGCCCGCGTCGCCACCGCGCCGCCGCCAACGAACTCCTTGAAAACTCCACGAATCTCATCCGTCTGATGGTTCAAAACAATCGGCGGGCGGAGGCATTGAGCTACGCGAACGAGATGAGCTGGTATGCCGACAACCGGCAAGACCTTCAGCCGAGTCCCGCGCAGCGCGCGGGACTCAAAGTTGGGCGGGCCATCGCGCTCTCATCGAACGACGATTACGAGGGTGCGCTTGCCGCCATTGACAGCGCTATCGATGGCTTTCGGCGCGCGGACGTTGCGCCACACGCAACGAATTTTGCGGATGCGCTGCGCCTCCGCCTGATGATTGCGCTGGCACTGGGGCGCATTGGCGAGTATCAGGCAGATGCGGACGCCTATGAGCGCGCGGCTGGCACCAATCCGGTCGTCGCATCCGAAGTCTCCGAGGACGAACGGCAGTCACTTGTCTTCGCCTCGCGTGGACAGTGGCAGGAGGCCCAAATTCGGATCTCGGCGTCCATGGCGGTAAATCTGCGCAGACAGGGCCCGGAAAGTCCTTTCTACAAGTACAAGGCGGCGATGCACATGCTGTACCGCTTGCAAGATCCCGACGGTCATATTGGTAACATGGAGATCTCAAGCTACGTTACCCCTCTCATCGGGACAGTAGGCGAATGGAACGACTCGAACACACGGGGTGCCTACGCCGAGGATGGCGCGCTCGCCATGTCGATGAGCCGAGCTATCAGCGATGGGGAGCAAGGGCAAGTTCTCGCGTTTCGTATCGCCGAGCTCTTCCACATGAATGCAACGCAGGGGGCGATGGCAGACGGCGCGGCGCGTCTCGCCGCATCGACGCCGGCCCTGCGCGCTCTAGTCGAGCAGGAGCAGACGCTGCGTTACAACCAGAACACCGCACGCATGGATATCGCGCGCGCGGCGCGCCGGCTTGAAACCGAAGAAGGCAAGGCTGCGCGCCAGGACAAACAGGATCAGACGAAGCAGGACCAGGCGAAGCTGGACATCAAGCAGGGCGAACAGGCAATCCAGGCCATCGAAGACAAACTGGCCGATCTGCGCGCGCAGATCGCGTCACAATTTCCGGTTTACCGCCAACTGGTGGCTCCTGCAATTCCGACACCCGCAACCTTGGGCGCAGCGCTGCACGACGGCGAAGTGTATCTGGATGTGTATGCAGGTCGCGATGTGAGCTACGCATTCGTAGTGCGTCCGGGCGGCGCCTTCCGCGCGGTCCGTCTGTCCACCACGCGTGCCGCGATAACGAAGCAGGTTGTGGCGTTGCGCTCCGGCTTTGATGCGGGAAAGCCGCCACGGCGCGCGGGTGATATGGCTGGCTTCGACCTAGGTGCGGCGGCAAACCTGTACGAGGCCCTGATCGCACCAGTGCAGGATGACCTCCGAGGCGCGAAGACCGTCTACATTGGCACAAGCGGCATTCTCGCTAGCATTCCGTTCAACGTGTTAGCAATCCGTCCGGCATCAACCCTCGCGAGCACAAAATGGTGGATCGAAACGGCGACGCCAGTGCGCATCCCGAACGCTTCGGCGCTGGTACTTGCGCGCGGTCACCCCGCGACTCGCGCGCGCGAGCCCTTTGTCGCATTCGCTAACCCGAGCTTCGATGGTCGTGTGGCGCCGTCGAACGTCGATGTTCCGGTGGGAAAAGTTGTCGCACGAGCCGTTCCCGCGGACGATCGTGCTCGTGAGTTTGACTACCGTCGCGTCTCGCCACTGCCGGAAACGCTCGGGGAAGCGCGCGCGATCGCGAAGACGCTCGACGCGCCGGAACAAACCGTGCTGTGGGGAACGGCGGCGTCGCGTAGCGAGGCGATGAAACGGGACTTGTCGAACTACCGCGTGGTGTTATTCGCGACGCACGGCATTGTCGCGGGAGAAGTGCCGGGCTGGCGCAAAGCCGGCCTCGCGCTCGCTTACGAGGGAAGCGGACTGGCGGACTCGATCCTCACCGCAGACGACATCGTGACATTGCGGCTGAACGCCGACTGGGTGGTACTGTCTGCCTGCAACACTGGGCTCGTCAGTGGCAATGCTGGCGACGCGATTTCGGCCTTGTCCCGGGCGTTCTTCGCAGCGGGTGCGCGTTCGATGCTGGTAACCCAGTGGGCGGTCGAATCCCGGTCGGCTGCCGTGGTCACAACCAGTGCTTTCCATGTCTACGCGGCCGAACCGTCGCTCTCCAAGGCCGACGCGCTAGCGCGAGCACAGCGCGACATGGCGATGGGAAAAAACGGCGAACTCTATCGTCACCCATACTTCTGGGGCGCCTACTTTCTCGCCGGTGACGCGGCACACTGATCTCGTTCCACTTCGCGAAGTAAAAGGCTCTAACTCACTTTGATAATCTGATGATGGTTACGCGCCGGTTCTCTGGCGCGCCTGGATCGAGCGTATTTAGCGGCTCGGATGAACCCTTTCCGACCGAAGACAGGCGCTCCGGCGCGACACCATCCTCGCGGCTAAGATAATTTCGAACGGCAGCCGCGCGCGCTGTCGAAAGCTCCATGTTCGCGTCAGCGGATCCTCGAGGATCGGCATGGCCCTCGACGCGAAATTTGTAGCCGGATAACTCCGCAGATTGTAGAGCGCGCCCCACCTTGTCGAGCGCCGCACGCGCACGCGGAGTCAGGACTGTCGAATTGGTTGCAAAGGTAATCAATAGCGCCAGCGTAGGCTTCGTCACGGGGAATACTGCATCGCCCGTGGCGCCACTCCCCTTGTACATGATGCCGCGTGTGGTCGCACTTTCCTCCGCCGATTCCGGGTTTAGCGCATTGATGACAGATTGTTCGTCGACTTCCTTTTCGTCGATGACCGGCTGCGCCCAGGCAACGCGTTCTAGACCGGCGACGCAAAATGCGGCAACAAGCATAAGGACTTGGCCGCGCCGTAAAGGAAAGTTTCGCTTTTTCAGGCACCACATATTACCTCCTCACAAGCGCGCCGCTATTGCGCGGCATGCATCTTTGGCGTATCTCTCGTTATCGCAACCGGAAGAGCAAGCCTACCTGCCTTTGCCGCCACGAACCTCGGGCTCAAGCTGACATGTGCTTTTCCAGAACGGCGCGGCGTAACGCAGGAATGACCTCACCCTCTAATGCCGCGACGCTAGGTCCTTGAGCCCAAACCTCGCGGTCAACGATCGCCGCAAAGTATGGCGTGCCTCTGTTGCGCAGGATACGCTTGCCGCCCGGCCCATCATCGGCGAGCCACTTCAGATGCTCCGGTAGCTGCCAGGCGAACACTGCCCCCCTACCTGCTCCCATTGAGAGCTTAAGGTAATCGACCTCGCCGAACTCCGGGAAAGACTTCATCATCTTGTCCATCCGCCCGAAATACTCGGCTTCATAGCCACGGCAAGACGGGCAATTGACCTGCCCCAGGTACAGGAGGGTGAGGCGGGAATTACCGTCGGCGTGACGGTGGCTGCCGCCCGCTTCTGCCCTGGGGAGATTGGCCACGCCGAAGGCGAGCGCGCCAATAAGAAATGATCTTCTATACATTTTTTCTCTCCAGTGGTAATTCTCGGATCGGACCCGACACCGGTCTAACTTCGGCAGCTTGATGACAGCAAGAATTTGGCCGCTGCTGCCACTTAAAACCATAGCAGCACTACGGTAGAAAGCCGAGCCGCCCGGCACGGCACGCTTTTCAGTGGCTTTCAGCTGGACATCGACGGGCAAGATCGCGATGGTCATGGACATGGTGTTCTCTGGTACAGCAGGCTTGCTGGCTGGCTTGAGGGAGTGGTTTGTTTGTTGAGTTTGTTGCGCCCGCAGCCATATATGCAGATGTTGTGCCACGCAGCCGAAGCACGAATGAGAATCCTGTAACCTCTTGACCTACAACCGTTTCTCACATCTGGATAACGGATGAGGCCGGGCATGGCTCCGAGGTTACGTTAGTCACCGACCAACAACGAGCAGTAGAAATGTCGGAGTTTGACAGACAGCAATGTGCCGGCCTCTGTCAAGCAACAACGACAGGGGTGGCGTCCTAGCAGCGAAGATCACAACCACGCAAATTCCCGGCCGGGATCCCGCTAGCACAATGAGGGCGGCGTTGTTTTCGCGGTGGGAATTGCTACGCCAGTAGTGCCGGCGCAGGTGGCCGAGAAAATCGACGTACGGTCCGGCGCGTTACGACGGCCGTACTGAGCCAGTATGTATGCTTAGACGGCCGACAAAGGTCGTTCTGAGACCGTCAACCACCCCGCAGATCATTGAAGCCGAAGGAAGTCCGCCGGGGAAGTAGGACTCCGAGCCGGAGCCTTTGATCTGTGTTGAAGGTCACATGCTGCGATTGAGTTCCCCCCCGTCAGTGCCCCTCCTCAATGTTGAGGATCTTCCCTAAACCGAGAAAGTAATTCGCAAAGGCAAGCACACTTGCTGTCACTGCGATATAGACGACCGACAGTGCGGCTAACGTCGGATCTGCGAACTCCCGGACATAGTTGTACATGGACACCGGCAATGTTTGCGTGTCTTGCGTTGTGACGAAAAGCGAAGCGGTAAACTCGCTGAACGACATGATTGCCGCGAACAACCAACCTCCGAACAAACCTGGAGCAAGCAACGGGATCGTAATCGTGAACATCACCTTTAACGGCGATGCACCAAGACTTGATGCAGCCTGCTCCAGCCTGGCATCCAGATTCTCCATCGACACATAGACGCTCTTCAGCACAAACGGCAACACCAACATCACGTGACACAAGATGACAGTGCCATACGATCGGTCAATGGAAGCCTGCGAAACCAGAATAAGCAGGCCAAGCCCTAGCGTGAAATGAGGCACCACGAGAGGGGATTGCAGGATCGCCAGCAACGCGTGCTTACCGCGGAACTCCAAGCGCTTGACGGCGATTGAGAGACAGGTGCCAACTACGAGCGCGATGAACGACGACCAACCGGTAACGACGAGACTGGCGTGAAACCCGTCGCGAAAGTCTGGATAGGTGAAGACGCGTGCAAACCATGCCAACGAATAGGATTCCGGCGGAAAAGTGATGATTGCCTTTTCGTTGAACGCAGCGATCGTCACCACGACGACCGGCAGCAGTACGAAGGCAAGAAGAAATAGGACGAGTAGCGGTCCCGCGATGCGCAGAGGCAGTGGCAGAGCGTTCTTGATTCTCATTTTAGTGTTCTCCAAATGCCTTCAATCGCTTCGTGAACAACCCCAGGGAGAAGAGCGCTACAGCTGTCAACAGCAATCCCATCACACTCAGGCTGGCAGCCAGCGGGAAGTTCATGGAAGCGAAGCCGAGTTGGTACACGAGCGTCGACACCGTCGGCACGCGACCTCCCCCAATCATCTGAGGTGTCGCAAAAGCGCTAAAAGTCCAGGCAAACGCCGTCGTGACGCTAGCGAGAATTCCCGGTATGGAGAGCGGAAGCGTGACTGTCAGGAAGGTTCTGACCGGACCGGCGCCCAAACTCTGGGCAGCTTTCTCGTAATCTCGGTTGATGTGCGAAATCGCCGTGGCTAGCATCAGCACCACCACGGGAATCGTTACGTGCACCAGCGCGACCAACACGCCAAAGTGAGTGAACATGAGTTCCAGCGGCCAGTCAATCAGGCCCATCTTTCGCAGCGTGCCATTGATAAAGCCATTGCTGCCCAGCACGGCTATCCAGGAGTAGGTCCGGACGATCTCGCCCAAAAACAGAGGGGTGATGGAAACCACTAGAATGAAGGACTTGAGCGCTCGACTCTTGACGCGCACCAGAGCATAAGCCAGCGGGTATGCAGCCAGGAGCGAAAACACGGTCGTCTCCGCGCTCAGTCGCAAGGTGTTGGTGAACGCGTCGAGATAGATTGACTTGGTCAAGTCCCCAAAATTGGCGAACGTGAACCCTCCGACATCCAGAGATCCAGGGATGTATGCTCGAAAACTGAACTGCAGTACCGCAAGCAGCGATACCGCTATGCAAAGCGCGACAAGTACTGCCGGTGAAACAAGCCAGGCTCGTGGATGGGGGCGCATTCTGAAACCTTATTTCAGATGATCAATCAGCAAGGGAGATGGACGGAGGTGCATTGCCTCCGCCCCCTCCAAAAGCTCCGGACCGACGTCAGTTCATGACGTTTTCGGTAAACCACTTTCGCCATTCCGCTGTCTTCTCTGCGCGCAGCTTGTTGTCAACCACAATGGCCTTGTCCCACTGCTCCTTCGTTGTGAACACTCCGGGCAGCTTTGCGTCTTCAGGCGAAACCTTGGCGTCGTCAATGACGGGGCTCGCTTTCTTCAAAGCCACGATCTTCGATTGAACTTCTGGAGACAAGGCGATGTTCATGAACTTGTACGCCAAATCAGCCTTGGTAGAGCCCTTGGTGATGGCCATGGTATCCACGCCGAGCACAGGGCCTTCCTTTGGTGTGGCCAACTTGATAGGCACGCCCTGGCTAACCATGTGATACGCATTGATCGACAAGATGACCTGCACTGGCGTTTCGCCCGACGCGATCAATTGCTGCGCATTGGCGTCATTGGTGTAGAACGCCTTGAAGTTGGGTCTTAGGGACTTCAGTTTGTCCTGACCTTTCTCCCAGCTGGCTGCGTCGCCGCCAGCCAGCATCGCCGAAACCGCGACCACATGGCTCGGATCGAAATCTGGCACGCCAATCTTGCCTTTCAGGGCCGGATTCCAAAGGTCGTTCCAGCTATCGAACTTGATGCTCGGCGGCACCAAATCTGGGCGATAGCCGATGGTATAGACGTACGCCCAGCTACCGATGTGATACGGGCTGATTTTCGCGCGATCCACAAGATGCTTGTAGTTTGGGATCTTGCTCGTATCCAGCTTCTCGAAGAGATTCCCGTTGACGTAGAGCCAGCCAACGTGCGAAGTCGTGAAGGTAACGTCGCTCTCTGGCTTGGTAGCAAGCTTCGCCTTGTTCAAACGGTCAATGGTTCCGCCGGTGATGTACTTTACCGGCACGCCGGTCTGCCGCGTGAATTCCTTGCCGATGCTCTCATCGATGAGGTCGCGGAAACTCCCCCCCCAAGTGCTCACCACCAATGCGTCTTGTGCGTGGACTGCCGTGCTGCCGACCGCTGCGGAGATGGCGAAACATGTCAGAACTTTTCGAAGCACCATTTAAACCCCCTATTGAATATCCATCTGTTAAAACTGGCAATTACCTCAAATACGGTTCTTAAAAAAAACGTCTTCCCGACCTACGGAAGCTTCGGGTCGCATCGGCGCACTCCTCACGCGTTGCGAATTGGCGCTGGCGACGCGACTAGCAATGTGTACACGGCGTCGTACAGGCCCCGAGGGAATTCCCTAATACGGGGCTTGATCCCGCAATTGAATCTCTTCATGTGCCACGCTGGTGCAACGCAACATAATGGCTAACGCTGCTCGTATTGGTTCGGTGCAACACCATCGCCACAACGTCGGTATCGACCGCGACGCCATGTCATCCAAGCTCTGAACCAATGATGTAAAAGTCCTACGGCGCGGCCAAGTCAGCTTTTTTGTAGGGGTGCCTCGCATTTTCCGAGGGGGGGAGCAAGAGTTGCCGCGCCGCCTGGAACAGACTAGCGGCCAGCGGCGGGTCGGTGGTATTCGGAAATTCCTAAACGGTCAGCCGGAAAATAAAAATGGTGCTGGCGGGCGTCGCGGACGACCATGCGTTCAGGGGAGCAGCATCGCCCCAACGTCCCGTGTCCAATTGAATCGAGCCGAGATCGACCATGAAGCATACCCGCATCCGCACCTTCAACACGAAAGTTACCTACCCCGAACAGAATCTGAACAACGACCTCTGCCAGGCTGTCGTTGCGCGAGGCAGTACCGTGTTCTTGCGAGGGCAGATCGGCCAGAATCTCGACACCTCGGAGAGCGTATGCATTGGCGACGTCGCCGGACAAGCCGAGCAGGCTATGTCCAACATTGCCATGCTGCTCAAGGAAGCCGGCGGAGAGCTGGAAGACATCTGCAAGATCACGATCTACATCATCGACCCGCGCTACCGTGAGCCGGTGTATCGCGTCGTGGGCGAATGGCTGAAGGGTGTCTTCCCAGTTTCGACCGGCATCGTCGTATCCGCTCTGGCCCGTCCTGAATGGCTGGTCGAGATTGACGCCACCGCTGTTATCCCGGACTGAACCGCCATGACCTTTTCCATCATCGCTCGATGCCCCGCCACCGGGCAGTTTGGCGCTGCAGTCGCGTCCTCGTCACCAGCAGTTGCATCGCGTTGCATTCGGGGACGCAAGGGCGTTGGCGCAGCGGCAAGCCAGAACATTACTGACCCAGACCTTGGCCCCCTCGCCCTGGACCTGCTATCCAGCGGCCTCACACCTGAACGCGTGCTCGCTGAACTGCAGAAGCGCCCCAACATCGAGTATCGGCAGCTCATGGTCATCGACGCACATAACACACCAGTAGTGTTCACGGGCGCCAAGGCGCTGGGCACCCTGGCAAGCGTCGTCGGCTCCCATGCCGCTTGCGCAGGCAACATGCTAGCAACGCGTGATGTGCCGCAAGCCATGCTGTCAGCGTTCGAGGAAACCGAGGGAGTGCTCGCGGAACGGCTAATGCAGGCCATGCTTGCCGGCCAGGCCGCTGGCGGGGAAGAAGGCCCAGTTCACTCCGCAGGCTTATTGGTGTATGACATGCAGAACTGGCCTGTCGTCGATCTGCGCCTTGACTGGGTCGAAAGCGATCCGGTCGAAGCACTCTATGCGGTCTGGCAAGTGTATGCGCCGCAACAGAAAGACTATGTGAAGCGGGCACTTGACCCCAGTGCCGCGCCTAGTTTTGGGGTTCCAGGAGATCGCTGAGAGGAGCGACGCATTGAACGACAGCGGGAAAGTGCCGACTGGATGTCGGTATCGAAAGGGCATACGTTCCAGTACACTGGACCGGCCCCCTCTTTATCAATCTCGACATGCTCAATCGCATTTCCCTACGTCAGATGGAGTATTTCGTCGCAACGGCGAAGCATGGCAGCATCGCCGCTGCGTCGGCGAAAATCCACATCTCCTCGCCCTCGATTTCCGCGGCCATCGCACATATCGAGGCCGAACTTGGCGCGCAGCTTTTCGTTCGCCATCCTTCCAAAGGAATTGGACTGACCACCATTGGTACGTTAGTCCTGCAACATTGCGAGGACATGCTCGGACGGTCGACCCAACTCTATGAGATCGCGTCGGATTCGAGTGATGTCATCCAAGGCACTTTGCGAGTGGGCATCTTTCAGTCACTCACAGCCATGATTGCGCCCGAGATCATCTTTGGCTTTGCACGTGCCTTCAAGAAAGTCGACGTGCAGATGGTCGAGGGCAACCAGGAGGTCTTGATGAACAAGCTCCATGCGTTAGAGCTCGACATGGCTATAACTTACGACTTACGCCTGGAAGATGACATCCAGTTCGAGAGCCTTGCGACGTTGCCTCCGTATGTCCTGGTGAGCGAGGTCCACCCGTTGGCACAGCAAAAAATCGTTTCCTTCGAAGAACTGGCGCCCGAACCTTACGTGTTGCTCGATATGCCGATGAGCCGCGACTACTTCGCCTCGCTGTTTGAGAAGGCTGGTGTGACACCGAACATCGCAGCACGTTCGCAGTCCACTGACGTGGTCCGTTCCTTGGTTGCAAACGGCATCGGCTACGCGTTTTTCAACATTCGCCCGAAGTCTGATCAGTCGCTTGATGGGAAACGAACGGCGCGTGTCCGCCTTGCCGGCACACATCGGCCAATGCTGCTCGGGCTGGCAACTTACAAACCGATGAAGCAATCCAGATTGACAAGGATCTTCATGGAGCGCTGTCGCTCCTATATCTCCGATCAGTACATACCCGGAATGAGCGCCCCCAGCTTCTTCGACCCCCATATGGCGGACACTCCCCATCAGAGTCAGGGAGCATCTGCTTCGTAG
Source organism: uncultured Cupriavidus sp. (assembly GCA_963543405.1). GTDB lineage: Bacteria > Pseudomonadota > Gammaproteobacteria > Burkholderiales > Burkholderiaceae > Cupriavidus. The sequence goes on along the minus strand of CAUUBQ010000061.1, from coordinate 36,129 downwards.
ATAAATCCGTAGTCGGAAAAACGCCATCGAAAAGGACGGAGATGGACCATCGAACCCCTTCCCCAAGCGTCACCTTACTGGAGGCACTCATTGCTTTCCCCTCGGTCTCTCTCACGCCAAACATCGCGCTGATCCGCAAAGTTCAGGAGATCCTGGCGAACGCCGGTATCGATTCGACACTCGCACCTGATCCGCAAGATCCCAGTCGATCCAATTTGTTTGCGACTATCGGTCCGGCCGGCGTTCCCGGGGTTCTGCTCTCAGGTCACACCGATGTCGTGCCGGTGGAAGGCCAGCCGTGGACTTCGCCCCCTTTTGAGGCAACCCACCGCGACGGTCGTATCTACGGACGCGGCACAGCTGATATGAAGGGCTTTGTCGCCTGCGCTGTCACAGCCATGGTGGCAGCTGCTCGGCGGCCGCTCCAGCGTCCCTTGCAGATGGCACTGTCTTTCGATGAGGAAATCGGCTGCGTTGGTGTACGCCACCTGCTTCGCCGTCTGGAGAACAGCTTACCAGCACCCTACCTGTGCATCGTCGGCGAGCCGACTCTGATGCGGATCGGCACCGGTCACAAGGGCAAGGCCGCCTACCGGGCGATATGCTGCGGCCAGGCGGGCCACTCAGGTTTGGCGCCTAGATTTTTCAACGCCATTCATATGGCCAGCGATCTGGTCGCATCACTACGGGACGTTCAGCGTGAATTGGCCGAGACCGGTCCGCGTGATGACGGCTATGGCGTACCCTACAGCACGGTTCACGCCGGTGTGATCCAAGGGGGCCGTGCGTTGAATATCGTGCCTAGTGAATGTGAAGTCAGGTTCGAAATTCGCAATGTCTCGGACGATAGCCCCGAAATAATCCTGAAACGCATACTGGAGCGTCTAGAGGAGCGGGTAAAAAATGAGGCGTTGAATCCGGAGGCACCCTTGCCGGAGATCCAGATGACCAACAGTTACCCAAGCTTGAACACCTCCGAGAACTCATCCGGAGTCAAGCTCCTCGCCTCGCTACTCCCTCCAGGCACTCCCTGCGCCAAAGTCGACTATGGCAGCGAGGGCGGATTGTTCCAGCAAAGCTGGAACGAAACGCCAGTGTTGATCTGCGGACCAGGAAGCATTGAAGTCGCTCACAAGGCCGACGAGTATGTGGATCTGGCGCAGATCGAAGCGTGCGACCGCATGCTGGCAGGTCTCATCGATTTTCTCTGTGAATAATTCCGGGCTCCCTAGTCAACGCCCGAACTGCACCGAAAAGACGCTATCTCGCATAGCGTCTTTCACTTCGACAGCAATATGCTGCGATCCACCGTTTGTATATCGGTCTTCCCGCAGAACGCCATGGAGAGATCGAGTTCGTTGTGAATGATGTTCAGGGCCGTGGTGACACCCCGTTCACCTAAGGCGCCCAGGCCATACATCATCGCGCGGCCAATATACGTGCCCCGCGCGCCAAGCGCGACTGCTTTGAGCACATCTTGCCCCGAGCGGATACCACCATCCATGTGGACTTCCACCCGACTCCCAACGGCATCCACGATGCGCGGTAACGTGGAAATCGATGACGCCGCGCCGTCCAATTGTCGGCCGCCGTGGTTTGACACGATGACGGCATCGGCACCGCTTTCCACCGCAAGTCGCGCATCCTCGGGGTCCTGAATTCCTTTGACAATCAGCTTTCCTCCCCATCTCTGCTTGATCCGTTCGACATCCTGCCAGGACAAGCGCGGATCGAACTGCTCCTGAGTCCACTCCACCAGCGATCCAATATTGTCGACACCTTTAGCGTGTCCGAGGATATTGCCGAACTGACGGTGTTTGGTTGCCAGCATGCCCATGCACCACCGCGGCTTGCTCGCCATGTTCAGAAGGTTGCGCACGGTCAGCTTAGGCGGCGTGGACAGGCCGTTCTTCTTGTCCTTGTGCCGCTGGCCGAAAACCTGTAGGTCCATCGTGACCACGAGCGCTGAGCAGTTGGCAGTCTTGGCGCGGTCAATCAGGTTTGCGACGAACTCTCTGTCGCGCAGCACGTACAGTTGGAACCAGAACGGATGGCGGCCCGTTGCTTCTGCCACTGCCTCTAGCGAGCAGATACTCATCGTGGACAAAGTAAATGGGATGCCGTGCTGCTTGGCCGCGCGCGCGGCCAATATCTCTCCATCAGCGTGCTGCATGCCCGTCAATCCGGTCGGCGCGATCGCGACCGGCATACTGACCGACTGGCCCACCATCGTGCTGGCCGTGCTGCGCTTAGTGATGTCGACTGCCACGCGCTGGCGGAACTCTATGCGTTGAAAGTCCGCCTCATTGGCACGATACGTGTATTCGGTCCACGACCCGCCGTCAACATAGTCGTAGAACATACGCGGTACGCGCTTTTTCGCCAGGATGCGCAGGTCTTCAATGCACGTCATCTCGCCCATAGAAATTCCCTCGATAGAAGAAAAAAGAGCTGCCCGCGATCAGGCAGCTCGGCCAAGATTTCACTACGGATGACAATCACCATACTGCCTTACAGGCAGCGTCATGAGCGCTCGTAGGTCATGTAACCGTTCTGGAGGACGATGTGGTCAGCGATGTACTTGGCATCGTGCCAAACACCGTAAATAAACGAGGACGCTCGATTGACTAAGTTCGGAAGGCCGAGGAAGTAGACACCACTTTCCGCGGAGATTCCGCGCTTGTGGAAAGGATCACCCTTCTCGTCAAACGCGTTCTTCACGTTGAGCCAGTTGAAATTGAACTTGAAGCCCGTGGCCCAGAGGATCGACGTGATGCCAGCTTCCGCCAAATTGAGGCTGAGAATGGGATTCTTGAGGCAATCCGGATCCGACAGCAACTCCCAGGCGTCGGGTTCTGGGGGAAAGGCGAGCCCGTTCTCTTCGATATAGGCATCCGCTTCGCGTAGCACGTCAAAGTAGGCGCGGTCGCCCTCGGCGATGTTCTCTGGAAGGCCTGGCTCGAAGGTCATAACCCCATTCTCGTAGGATTGGGTCAGACCGACCAACTTGATGCCCGAATGCGCCAGACGGCGGAAGTCAACGGTCTTCCCCCCCTCATATCCGCTCACGGCGAAGGCGACGTGTGCCTTCTTTGGTCGGATTTTCACTTCATCCCACAGACCGAGCGCGCCGAGCCACCAGCAGTAGTCACGGCCCCGATACGCGCGCGGCGGACGGTAATGCTCGCCGACTGAGAGATAAACCGTCTTGCCTGCCTGGCGCAACTCTTCTGCAATCTGTGAGCCGGAAGCGCCGGCGCCCACCACGAGCACTCCGCCTTCCGCCAGTTGACCTGGATTCTTGTAGCCAGAGGAATGAAGTTGCTGGATCTTCTCGCTATCAGGCACGATTTTCGGATACGCGGGTGTCTGGAACGGGCCGGTTGCCGCAACCACGTTCTGGGCCTCAATTACGCCGTCTGATGTCGTAATCTTGAAGCCGGGTCGTCCCTGGTGCCGTTCCACCTTCCTGACTTCTACCCCCGTCCGGACGGGAGCCTTCAGCATCGCAGCGTAGGCCTCGAAATACTGGGCCATACGCTCTTTTGGAGGGAAGGTCTCTGGGGAAATCCCCTCGAACTTCATCCCGGGGAAACGGTCATGCCACGCTGGCCCATTCGCGACCAGAGAATCCCAGCGCTCCGAACGCCAGCGCTCTGCGATACGACTTCGCTCCAGCACAACGTGCTGCACGCCCATCTGCGCAAGATGTTCACTCATCGCGATGCCTGCCTGGCCAGCACCGACCACCACAGTGTTGAATTTTTCAACTGACATTTGATTTCCCTAAGAATAGTCGCCCGGTCAGTCGCGCCGGCACAGACACATCGACAGTCAGGCGTTACTAGCGCCGTTGAGACATCACTCATCGATGGAGTCAGTTTGATAAAGGCCCCGCCATTTGAGAATCACGTTTTTCAGACTCATGACTTAGGAAAAAGTAAAGATCCGACCAAAAGGCGCCCAGCCATCCTTCCGTACCATGCACCACAATGTCTCTTTACACGCGCCGCGCGCTCGGCGAAAGCCTTTAGTTTTTTCCGAGGGACATCATCGGTTTCTGCAAAGACCCGATCCAAGTGGTTTGCCTTATTCTGAATGTCAGTACCAGCACGGCCTCGATGCCATGAGGCCAACGCCTGGAGCTCGGCATACTTCTCACTCTCCGCACAACTATGAACGTAGCCAACGCAGCGCCTGTCGTGCAGTCCCATCACGTACAGCCACACCTTGTACAGCCCCCCACTGCAGTGAGCCTGGAACGGGTGGTCAAGAAGTATCACGATCACGTCGTGCTGCACGAGCTCTCGCTGAAGATACAATCCGGCGAGTTCCTTACCCTGCTGGGTCCATCCGGCTGCGGAAAAACCACGCTCCTCAACCTTATCGCCGGCTTTGCCGAAGCCGATACCGGTGAGATATTCATCAATGGCCTGCCGGTGACGTCCGAGCCCCCGCACAAGCGGCAGATCGGCATCGTCTTTCAGAATTACGCGCTCTTTCCCCACATGACTGTCGAGCGCAACATTGGCTACGGCTTGCGGATGAGAGGTGTTGGCAAGGACGAAATCGCACAGCGTGTCAATCAAGCGATGGAGTTGGTGAAGCTCCATGGCCTTGGGCACCGCAAGCCGCGAGAACTCTCGGGCGGTCAGCAGCAGCGCGTGGCACTTGCACGAGCGCTCGTGATTCAGCCGAAAGTGCTTTTGCTCGATGAACCCTTCTCGGCTCTGGACAAGAACCTGCGTGGCTCGATGCAGGTGGAAATTCGGGAAATCCAGCGCCGCCTGGGCTTGACCACCGTATTCGTGACGCACGACCAGGGCGAGGCGCTGGCCATGTCAGACCGCATCGCCGTAATGTCGAACGGCGTCATCAAGCAGATCGCGCCGCCGGCCGAGCTATATCAGAATCCGCAAGACCCTTTTGTGGCGTCGTTCCTGGGGGACGTCAACATCCTGCCAGGGCACTTCCACGGACAGACGGCAACGGATGTGCAACTGCGCCTGGGGTCTGGGCTGATCAGCTTTCCACATGCTCGCCTCGCTGACACATCGCATGACGGTGAAAGACTGGACGTGTACGTACGCCCGGAACACATCAGGCTTGAGAATCTGCATCCTGGATCGGTGTTAAGCGGCACGGTTATCCACCACGTCTATCAAGGCGACCACATCAATACGTACGTCGATGTCGACATTCCAACGACTGCACGTCAAATCGTCACAGTGCGCAGTGCCGGCCTGAAAGCCATACAACAATGGCCCATCGGCTCGGTCGCCGGACTGGCGATACCTGATGAGGGCGTCAGCATTTTTAGCCCGCAGAAGCGCGCGTAACGGAAAAAAGCAAGATCGACCCAGAAGGCACACGACAACTCGGCCTGAGAGAACCTACCAATGCCCAGTCTCCCCAGCTCCATGCAAGCCATTATTGCCCGTGAACCTGGTGACGCCAGCGTATTGACGTTGGCCGAGCGACCCGTACCCGAACCCGGAGCTGGCGAAGTCCTGCTGCGCGTACGTGCCGCCGGCGTCAACCGCCCTGACATCATGCAGCGCCAAGGTATCGCGAAGCCCGCTCCCGGCGTCACTGACGTGCTCGGCCTTGAAGTGTGCGGCGAAGTAGTGGCCTGCGGTCCTGGGGTGGACTGCCAGCTTATGGGGCAGCGGCTGATGAGTCTCGTTCCCGGCGGTGGCTACGCGCCGTGGTGTACGGCGCCGGTAGATCAGTCCTTCATTGCGCCAACCGCTCTTTCCGACGTCGAGGCTGCAGCGTTGCCTGAAGGGCTGTTCACCGTATGGCACAACCTATTCGAGTTAGGCCGCCTGGCCATGGGCGAAACTGTTCTCATCCACGGTGCAGCGGGCGGCATCGGCACCCTCGCCATCCAATTGGCACACGCAGCCGGCGCGACGATTATCGTCACCGATAACGATGAGACCCGTTTCCCAGAACTGCGTAGCATGGGAGCTGATGCGACGATTCATTGGCCGACGACCGATTTCGCAGAGGCCTGCATGAAGTACACCAATGCGCGCGGCGTCGATGTGGTACTCGATATCGTCGGCGGCGAATATGTCCGCCGCAATCTTTCGGTCACGGCGTTCGGCGGTCGCCATGTCAGCCTGTCCTTCATGCAGGGATCAGCGGTCAATGTGGAGCTGCTGACGCTGATGCAGCGCCAGGTCAGCCTGCACTCGTCCACCATGCGGCCGCAGAGCCATTACGAAAAGACCAGGATGGCCCACAGCCTTCGTCGCCATGTCATCCCGCTGCTGAACAACGCACGGGTCAAGCCGCGCATCCATACCACCTTCCCGCTTGCCGAGGCCGTCGCGTCCCACCAGTTGCTGGAAAGCGGCACGGTCTTCGGCAAGCTGGTTCTGATCCCCGAGAACCTGCCTTTTAACTAAGCATGCTGAAACTTCTCTTTGCTCCAACTTCGCCGTTCGTGCGTAAGGTCATGGTCTGCGCACACTTGACTGGACAGGTCGAGCACATCGAGTTGCTGGACAGCGCCGCCCATCCGGTGCGGCGCGATCCGCGCATCGCGGCCCACAATCCTCTGGCCAAAGTCCCGACGTTGATCCTGGAGGATGGCCACGCCTTGTACGATAGCCGGGTCATTTGCGAATATCTGGCGAGCCGGGCAAACGCGCCTGGCATCTTCCCCCCCGCCGGCCATGCCAGGTGGGCTGCACTGAACCGCCAAGCGCTGGGCGATGGGCTTCTTGATGCCGCACTCCTCGCGCGCTATGAAAGAACGGCGCGTCCCGAGGAGGTTCAGTGGTCTACGTGGCGTGAAGCGCTGCTTACGAAAGTGCACGCCTGCCTCGATTCGATCGACGCCGTTGCGCCGGAGCTAGCTGTAGAAGATCCCACCATCGGTGATATCACGATTGGCTGCGCGTTGGGTTATCTGGACTTTCGGTATCCCGAAATCGAGTGGCGCTCCCAATACGGCAGCGCGGCACGCTGGGACGAGGCGTTCCAAAAGCTGCCCGCCATGCAGGCCACACGCCCCCATGAAGGTTAAGATATAGAGGTTAGAACGTGAGCAAAAAAATCTCCATTTGGTTTCTGAACGGCCCAAACGCCAATCTTTACGGCCTGGACGCGAACAAGACGTACGGCAGCGACAGTTTTCCAGTCTTGCAGTCACGATGCGAAAAAAAGGCCGCCTCCCTGAACGCCGATCTTCGCTTCCTTCAGTCCAACCATGAGGGACAATTGGTCGATTGGATTCAGGAAGCACGGGGCGTGGCGGACGGTATTGTCATCAATGCGGCCGGCCTGACCTACTCGTCGGTTCCGATCCTCGATGCCTTGCTGGCGTTTCCGGGAAAAATCATCGAGACCCATATGAGCAACATCTGGAAACGCGAGTCCTTCCGCCATCACTCCTACATCTCCAAAGTAGCGCATGGTGTGATAGCCGGGCTGGGAGGCGACGGCTACGAATTTGCCATCGAGGCTATCACGCGGCTGGTACAGCAGGATAAGACAGCGGTCTGATCTCCCATAGGCTGACGCGGAGTGACGGCAGGTTGTAGTCTCCCTGCATCCTTACCACCTTTTTCTCAATGCGGTTGTCAAGATGACGATATCTGAAGCCACTCCATCGGGCGCGATGGCCTTCTACAGCGCATTCGACGACTTTGATACCTGGAAGCGCGCTCTCCAGGCCCAGCTCCCGAAGCTGGAGGTTATACATTCGAGCGAAATCACGCGGCCCGCCGATATCCACTATGTGCTCGCGTGGAAGCCGCCGCAAGATTTCTTCTCGGGGATGACGAACCTGCGGCTAATCGTCAATCTTGGGGCGGGGGTCGACTCATTGGTTCAGCGGCGAGACCTTCCTCCAGGTATCCCGATTACCCGGCTCGCGGATCCGCAGATGGCTCGCATGATGGCAGGCTTCGTGTTGTTCTCTGTGCTGCGACACGCCCGCGACATCCCTTATTTCGAGCAGGCACAACGACGGGGTGAGTGGGCATACCGTCATCCCCGTTCGCCGGAAGACATTCGCGTTGCGGTTCTGGGCCTCGGACAGCTGGGCGCGAAGGCGGCGCACGAACTGCAACGCCAAGGGTTTAAGGTGCTTGGCTGGTCGCGTAGCGCCGCACAGATCGACGGGGTGGAGTGCCTTTCGGGGTTGGATACGCTCGACACCGTTCTCGAACAGGCGGATATCGTCGTCGTCATGCTTCCGCTAACGCCTCAGACAACTGGCATTCTGGATCGCAGGCGACTGGAGCGGCTGCCCCGCGGGGCAGCCTTCATCAATGTTGCCCGGGGCGCCCTGGTTGACCAAGCCGCGCTGACAGACCTGCTCCAGAGCGGCCACATCGGTGGCGCAACGCTGGATGTATTCGAGCGCGAGCCTTTGCCTGCGGAGGACCCGCTATGGAGCATGCCTAACGTTTTAATCACCCCTCACCTGGCTTCGGTGGCCATCCCGTCATCTGCGGCAAGACAGATTGCGGAGAACATTATTCGCGTTTCCGGCGATAAATCGCCAGACAACATCGTCGATCCCGCACGCGGATATTAAGGCATGGATGGCCTCCGCCGCATTGCGGCGGAGGCTCCGTCATAGTGTTTTGCACATCTTGGAAGATTCGGGCAGCGAGACACACCGTGTCACTTACCTGGCTACTCCAGCGATATTTTCCCGACCTCAGCGACCCGCTTCCACTTCGCATACTCAGCACGCACGTCTTCGGAAAATGCCATCGCCGTACCTCCCAAAGGCTCCGCTCCGGTTGACTCGATGTTTTGCCGCACGTCGGGACGCGCAAGGGCCTTGGCAACTGCCTTCTGCAGCCGCTCTACGACAGCGGAGTTTGTCCTGGCCGGCGCAACCAAACCAAACCATGCTGGCCCATTGAGATCCGCCATGCCGAGCTCCCCAAAAGTGGGGATATTCGGGAGTTGGGGGACCCGAGAAGGCCAGGCCACGGCCAGCGCACGTAGCTTTCCCGACTTGATATGAGGAAGAGATGCCGGGAGGTTGTCGCACAGCACCTGCACCTGGCCCGCGACGGCATCCTGCAGAGCGAGCCCCGCACCACGATAAGGGACGTGAAGCATCCGCCCACCGGTCTGCTGCATGAGCAATTCACCCATCATGTGTCCGAGCGAACCGACCCCCGGCGAACCGAAGCTAAGGTTCGAACTTGGATCACGGATCAACGCAATGAACTCTCGCATGTTGCTCGCCGGCACGGACGGGTGCACCGACACCACATTCGGAACGCGTGCAAGGTTGCTAACGCAGACGAAGTCCTTCAGGGGGTCATATGGAGCCGACTTTGAAACTGCGGGGAAAATGCAGTGCGTACTGACAGTCGCCACGCCAATGGTAAGACCATCCGGCGACGAACGACTGACGTAGTTCGCCCCAATGCTTCCGCCTCCACCTGCCTTGTTTTCAATAATTACAGGTTGGCCTAAAAGCTCCGATATGGACGGCGCAACCATACGGGGAATCATGTCTCCGGACCCGCCAGGTGCAAAAGGCACGATAAACCTGATGGGGCGCTCCATTGCAAAACTCGGCGCAACATACGGACCGAATCCGCCGGCGATCATGGCACCACAAAAACGTCTCCTCTGCATATCCACCTCCGGGCAATTGCGTGGTAATCCGCGTCGATCAGCGTATGACTTGACTTTCTAGTGCCGACGCTCTTTGATGTGTTTCAATAAGATTTGAAGTCTCAGTCTAGGAACTGAGAAATTCACCCTCAATTGAAGTTGAATTCAATGTTGCCAACAGCCCATTTGAGGGACGTAGCGGCACTAAAGAGGTGCCTTGGGAGCGCGCAGAAGCCTGGTGCGCGCTGAACTGGTGCGGTGGCAACGATGGGCTGCACTAGTCAGCTTCACGCCCCCTACCCCAACCGGCTACTGCAAGCGATAGCCTTACTGACTCAAAGCGTCGAGCATCCTTCGAACGAATCGATCCGCGGCCGCAAGCTGCGACCGCTCGATGTACTCATCAGCAGTATGAGCCTGAGCAATGTCTCCAGGGCCACAGATGATGGTGGGAATGCCGGCCTGTTGATACAAACCACCTTCGGTTGTAAACGCCACATTGGCTCCACGCTGCGCACCCGCATTTATTGCCATTTCGGCCACGGCATCGCTGCCTGACTGCTTTGCGAGCGCCGGCACCGCGGTCCGCCTTTCGATCCGAATACTGGCGTGTTCGACCTTCGCTCGAAGTTCTCTCTCCATGAGGGAGGCCGCGGCAATGATCGGGGCCATGACGTCTTCGGGATCTGTGGAGGGGAGGAACCGGAGGTCGAAGTCGAACTCCGCCGCCTCGGGGATTACATTGTTGGCGTTGCCAGCAAGAAACCTGCACGGTGCCATCGTGGAATACGGAACGTAGAATCCTTGATCGTGCTCGTCATTCTTCAACATGTCTGCACGATCACTGACGAGGCCAACCACCCTACTTGCTGCCACTAGCGCATTGATACCAAGTCCAGCCAGTGACGAGTGCGCTGCTCTTCCGCGGACATGGCACCGGTAGGAATGACGCCCCTTGTGAGCCCGAACGACCTGCAATCTCGTTGGCTCTCCTACCACGCAGGCCGCAGGGCGAATCCCAGCAGAACTTAGGTCGGCGAGCAGCCCTCGAACGCCAACACATCCGATCTCTTCGTCATATGTCAGCGCCACATGCAGCGGACTGCGAAGCTTCTCCAGCGGGAAGCCCTCCACCGCAGCGAGTACTGCAGCGATGTACCCCTTCATGTCGGTTGTACCGCGACCATAGAGCCGGTCCTCTTCTTCCGTCAAAGTGAACTCGGGACGGGACCACTCCTGTCCGGTCGTAGGAACGACATCGGTGTGCCCAGAAAAGAGAAGACCGCCATCACCCCTCCCGATTGATGCAAAAAGGTTCGCCCGTGCCCCGTCAGGTGACCGGCTGTAGCGCACTTGAAAACCTCTTGCCAAGAGTATTGCCTCGACACATTCGAGCAACGCGAGGTTCGAATCACTGCCGGACACCGTCTTGTATCCGATCAGCGTCCTCAGCCATTCCATCGTACGGGTTGAAACCTGCGCAGAGTCTTGAGCACTCATAATCTCCTCCTTATGTATTCGCCCCAAGAGCAAGCGACGCGCACTTGACTCCTGACGGCTATGAAATGCATGAGTACTACTGCAGGCCGCCAATACAAACGTACTTGACGTTCACATAGTCATCCAGACCCCAGACCGATCCCTCTCGGCCGTATCCCGATTCCTTTACCCCGCCAAACGGCGCAGCTTCCGAACCGATAGCACCTTCATTGACCCCGACAATGCCAACCTCAAGCGCATCGGCCACCCGATGTACAGTGCCAATATCGCGAGAGTAGAAGTACCCTGCCAACCCGTATGCAGTATCGTTAGCAAGGCGGATAACTTCCGATTCAGTGGCAAACTGCGTAATGGGCACCACCGGCCCAAAGGTCTCCTCTCGCGAGAACATCATCGTGTCGTCCACATCGGCGAGAACGGTCGGCGCGTAGAAATTCCGCCCAGTCTCTTCCAGCCTGCGCCCGCCCGCCAATAGCCTTGCACCGCGATGGATGGCGTCGCTGACATGCTCATCGATCTTCCTAACTGCGCTCTGGTTGATCATTGGGCCGATCTGCGAGGCAGGGTCCTCCGCAGGACCAACCTTCAGGGCCGAGATTCGCTTGACCAGCTTGGTCGTAAATGCGTCGATGACGTCGTTGTGGACAAAGACCCGGTTAGGCGAGACACAGGTCTGACCGCCGTTCCTGAGCTTCGCTGCGATCAGGCCTTCGACTGCCGCGTCCAGATCCGCGTCCGGGAAGACGATGAACGGAGCGTTACCGCCAAGTTCGAGCGAGAGGCGCTTAAGAGTTGCCGCTGACCGCTGAGCGAGGATCTTGCCCACCGCAGTCGATCCAGTGAAAGAGATCTTGCGCACGCGAGAGTCCTCCAGCCACGTACTTACCAGCTCGGGGGTTCTTGCCCTTGACGCCGTGACGATGTTTGCTACGCCGGCTGGCGCACCCGCCTCTTCCAGCAGCGCCAGCAACGCCAGCGAAGTGAGTGGCGTGTCTTCCGCTGGCTTGCAGACTACCGTGCATCCAGCCGCCAAAGCGGGGGCGATCTTTCTCGCTATCATGGCGGCGGGAAAGTTCCAGGGCGTAATGACGGCGACCACTCCGACCGGCTCACGCCTGACCTGAAGTTGCCGACCGCTGATCGGCGACGGAATCAGATGCCCATTTGAACGCGGCCCCTGCTCCGCGAACCATTCGATGTAGCCAGCCGCGTACTCGATCTCGGCAGTCGCTTCGAGAAGCGGCTTGCCTTGTTCCGATGAAATGATCCGCGCCAGATCGTGCACATTGTCCAGAACGAGACGATGCCAGCGCTTCAGAACTTTCGCCCTCACCTTTGCGGATGTTTGCCGCCACGCCGGTAGCGCCGCCTCTGCAGCATCGACCGCGCCTTTCGCCAACGCTGGCGTGCAATCAGGAACGTGCGCAATGACCTCGCCCGAGGCGGGATCTGAAACTTCGAAAGTCGTCTCAGCTTGCGACCATTTACCGTCGATCAAGACCTGGCTACGGACCAGGTCGCTTCGAATCAGTGTGAAGGACATGATTTCGTTCTGTTTGGGTCATGGAGTTATGGGCAGGTGCCCTCGGTCCATGTGGCAATGGGGAGCAATGCTCCCCATCAATGGTGTTGTCAGCTATCGGGCGTTACTGCGTCAGATCCGACCGTCGTATGCCATCCGCGGGATGTGACACGAGATGACGCTGAAGCAATCTGCGTCGAGGCTTTCCTGAATTGCGCGCGCCAGCTCGTCCCGCGACCGTACATCGAAGCCCTGGCCGCCGAGTGCGCGACCGACGGCTGCAAAATCGGTCGCATCAAAGTCCACACCAAGGTTCGGCTGACCGTTTGCGCGCTGCTTGATCTCGATGAGCGACAGCGACTCGTCGGCGAAGACAAACACGATCACTGGCGTCTTCGCATCACGCGCCGTCGCAAACTCACCGAGCGTCATCTCGAGGCAGGCGTCGCCGGTGAAGACAGCAACCGCCCGAGAAGGCTCGGCGAGCTTTGCGCCAATGCCGAGCGGCAGCGAGCAGCCCATCGTGCAAAGTCCGGAAGACTGCATCAGCCCGCGCGGCTCGTAGCATTTCCACGTTTGGCTGAGAAGGATTCGGTGCGCGCCACTATCTACAGAGGCAACGGCGTTATCCGGCAAGAGCCGCCTTGCAACATCAACGATTGCGGCCGGCCCCCACTCTTCGTCCGTGCGATAGATCGCAGCCAGCTTTTCGGTGATCTCCGCGACTTCACCGGGGGTCCAGGTGGATGCACGCGACGTGTCACCGCGGAATTTGCGCAGGCCCTCCCTGATGCTGCCAACGAACGAATGGGAGGCCTGGTGAACATAGTGAGTATTGCGCGTCGCGGCGAACTCGACAACGCGCTGCTCATCATTCCAGACGTTACGCCAGTTGACCCGCATTTCAATCGGATCGTAGCCCGCCAGGAGCACCAGATCCGCCGCTTCGATCAGCGGAAGGAGGATCTTGTCAGCCATTGGCGACAGCCCCGCGCCACCGATGACCATCTCGTGACGCTCGTCCACAATGCCCTTGGCCTTGTATGTGGTAATCAGCGGAATGCCAAGCTCTTCCACGAACGCCTGGATCTCATGTTCGGCGCGATGGTGAAGGGCTTCCACCCCAGCGATCATGATTGGCCGCTTGGCTTCCGCTAGCCACTTTCTGGCCTCTTCGAAGGCGGGCGAGTTCGCGGGAACCACAGGAGCTGGTTGCGAGCGCTTGGCACCGGCAGTGGGCTTCACCGCTTGCAGCGCCACGCTGATCGGTACATCAATGTGAACTGGACCCGGGGGATCGTCCATCGCAATGGCAATCGCCTTGTCAATGGTCACCTCGGCGGCTTCTGACGTCATGCGCAACGATGCCTTCGTGATCGGACGCATCAACTGCGCATGGTCGAATACCTGGTGCGTGTAGGTGGCGGCTTCGCTTTCGTCGACGCAGCCCGTCAAGAAGATCATGGGCACGCGGTCTTGCCAGGCATTGGCCACAACGTTGATTGCGTTAGCCACGCCCGGACCCAGCGTTGCCACCAGGACGCCAGGCGCACCGTCACGGTGATGCACCCCCTCCGCCATGAAGCCACCCGAGTTTTCGTGCTTCACCAGCGTGAAGCTGACGCCGGCGTCATCCAGGCCTCGCATCACGGCCAACACTTCGCCGCCGGGAATACCAAAGGAGCGTCGGCACCCTGCCGCATACAGACGTTCGCCAATCAGTTCGGAAACGGTAGTCATAATTTATCTAAGCCAGGAAGTTAAGTAAGTTCTTCGTCGAAGCGGGTATTGACCTAGCTCAGACGCTCCACCGCGGCCTTGATTCGGCAAGCTGCTTGCTCCAGCTTCTCATCCGAAGTCGCATAAGAGAGACGCATGAAGCCCGGCATGCCAAATCCCGATCCCGGAACCACGGCAACACCTGCGCCAAGGAGATAGGTCGCGAAGTCGACGTCGTTGGCAATAACCTCACCGTCTGCCTTGCGCTTCCCAGTAAACGTCCGGATATCGGGAAAAACATAGAAAGCACCCTCGGGGGTAGGCGTACGCAGCCCTTCAATCTCCGAGAATCGCGCCAGCAACAGGTCTCTCCGTGCCTGGAAAGCTGCGCACCGGCGCACCACTTCGTCTTGGGGGCCCGCCAATGCGGCCACTGCTGCCGCCTGTGAGATTGACGAAGTATGCGAGTTCACCTGCATCTGGATCTTCGTCATGGCATCGATCAGCACCTTGGGGCCACATGCGAATCCGACGCGCCACCCCGTCATGGAATATGCCTTCGACACGCCGTTGACCGTGAGAATCCGCCCAGCCAGATCGGGAGCAATGTTGGCAAGGGTGCAGAAGGTCCTGCCATCGAACAGGATGTGTTCGTAGATGTCATCTGCAAGGATCAGGAACGCCTGGTTTGCGCTACGACGAATGACTTCACAGAAGGACTCGATTTGCGTCCGTGTGTAAGCCGTGCCGCTCGGATTGCTAGGTGAGTTCAGCACCAGCCATTTGGTTTTGGACGTGATGGCTGCTTCCAGCGACTCCGGTTGCATGGCATAACTCTGCTCCGGGGTCGTATCGATCGGTTTGAGCACCCCGCCATTCATCGTGACAATGTCGCCGTATGATGCCCAGTACGGCGCGGGAATCAGGACCTCATCCCCGGGATTCAGCGTTGCCAGGAAGGCCTGGTAGATGACTTGCTTGCCACCGCAGCCGACACTGATATCGGCCATGGAGGTCCGAATACCATTGTCTCGCCAGAACTTCTCGACGATGGCTTCGCGCAGACGTACCGACCCGTTGATGGGTGTGTATCGGGTCTGCCCCTCTGCGATGGCCCTGACTGCAGCTTCACCGATGTGCGAAGGCGTGGGAAAGTCGGGCTCGCCAAGGGTCATGTCGACGATATCGTTCCCCGCGGCGCTGGCGCGGCGGCTGAGTTCCGCCATTTCCTGGATCGGAGATGGCCTCAGTGACTCCATCATCTTCGCGAACATGATTACAGTTGTCTCCGTGGGGTAGTGGCTTTGAAAATTGGTCTAGCGGACCGGATGGAGCACAGTCTAGAATTCAAGTGAATCACGTACAATTGAAAGTGAATTCAATGCCGGACCTCACAAATAACCCACCAACCCTGCGGCAGCTTGAGCTGTTCCTCTCGCTAGCTTCCTCGGAAGGAATCGCCACGGCAGGAGCTCGCCTGGGGATGACGCCTTCGGCCACAAGTCACGCACTACGAGCACTTGAGGCCATCCTTGGCACGCCAATCGTCGACAGAAGCGGGACACACCTTTCCCTCACACACGCCGGCGAATTAATCCTGCCCCACGTACGGGATGTATTCAGTTCTCTGCATTTGGTCCAGACCACTGCGGCTGCCAGCGCCGGGCTCAGGACCGGCAAAGTGCGAATCGGCTCGTTCGGGCCAAGCTCGTCGCTGAAGCTACTGCCCCCCTTGCTGGAGAAGTTCAACGCGCGATACCCTGGGATCGACGTGTACGTAACCGAAAAGCCTGATGCCGAGATCGAGCAGGACCTGCATGAGAAGCGCATTGAGATTGGCGTTGTGACGCTCCCAAAGGCCCAATTCGATACCCACCCACTCGCGGTCGATGAGTTCATTGCCGTCCTGCCAGAGAATCACCCATTGGCGGAGAGTGAATCGGTTTCCCTTCAAGACTTGGCAACGTACCCGCTTGTGCTGACGCATGCTGGTTCCCAGGACCTCATTACCAGATTGTTTGAGCGGTCCGAGATCAAGCCACGCGTCACCCATGAGCTTTCGCAGCTCTTATCCATTCTGGAGTTTGTGTCTCGCGGGCAAGGTGTTTCGATCATCGCATCGCTGGCAGCGCCATCAAAATATGAAGGTGTGGTCTATCGAAGCCTGACACCGCGAGCATCCAGACGGATCGGGCTCGCGTGCCTGAATGAAAAGCGATTGTCTCCAGCGGCTCAGGCACTATGGCAACAAGCCAAAAAACTCCAGGTTAAGAAGACTCCCTGATGTCATTTTTGAGAGCCCTAAGAACGCTAGTGGCAATCGTCAACACGGGACGTTCGCCCGTGCTGGCGATGTGATCGGCCGGGCTTAATCCGCGGTCAGCCTGCAGGTAAAGGCGCTAGAGGAAGGGTTCGCGGTCAAACTGTTCGATCGAAGCCGGCGAAAGCCTGCCCTGGCGCTGAGCGCTCAGAGTCTCAGCTATTCAATGCGAATGCTCGCCTCCTTGGCCACAATACTCCAGCGGTCCACCTCGCTGACCAAGAGCTTCTGAAGCACGCCAGGTCTTCCACCGCCCGGCTCTGCACCCTGATTACGCCACTGAGTGACCAAGGCCGAATCGAATGCCCTTGCGGTCGCCGCATTAATCGGTGCCGCCCTACCAAGGGTGCGCATCGCCCCCGCGACAAATCGACATTTCGGCACTTTCTTCGCATTTCATCGGGTCAAAAGGTCTCCGTATTTACCCTAACCCACCATCTGCGTGATCACGTCCAACTTGGTGCGCATCGCCGGTAGGCCTTATGCCGTAGTCGATTGATCGATGAAAATGATGGTTAGCTCAAATATTCGTCGCTTTTCGTAATCAATCTCGCTGCATAGACTTCGGGCCATTAGTGAGGTCGCCCAACGCGATCCCACCGACCGGCAGAGTCCGGCAATTCAAGCACGGCGGCTGCAAGTCGCCGCGTATCCGCCCCCCCGGAAGCAGCAAGAGATAGAAAATGCGAAGAATCCTGATAGCCAACCGCGGCGAGATCGCCTGCCGAATCATTCGCGCGGCAAAGGCCCTCGGCATTGAATCCGTAGCCGTGTACTCGGACGCCGATGCCGGCTCCTTGCACTGTCAACTGGCTGACATTGCCGTACATGTTGGTCCGGCCCCTGCAGCTTCGAGCTACCTCAACGTCGAAGCCGTCCTTGCTGCCGGCAAAGCACATGGCGCAGAAGGCGTACATCCTGGCTACGGCTTTCTCTCGGAGAACACTGCATTCGCCCAGGCGGCGGAAGCAGCCGGCATGCGTTGGATCGGCCCTTCGGTGGCATCGATTGAAAACATGGGCGACAAGAATCGTGCTCGGGATCTCGCTGCCGCATGTGGCGTGCCGGTGCTGCCCGGTAGCCAGCGCTTCGAAGCCGGCGAGCTCGACGGCCTCGAAGAAGCTGCGGCCCAGGTCGGCTACCCTCTGTTGGTTAAGGCTGCAGGTGGCGGAGGCGGTATCGGCATGAAGTGTGTAGATGGCCCGGCGACACTTGCGGCCACCGTCACGTCCACGCAGGCGCTCGCACAGAAGGCGTTCAGCGATGGCAGCGTATACCTGGAGCGCTACGTAGCTCGCGCGCGCCACATCGAAGTGCAAGTTTTCGGCTTTGGCGACGGCACCGCGATCCATTTGTTCGAACGCGAATGCTCGGTACAGCGACGCTTCCAGAAGATCGTGGAAGAAAGCCCAGCACCCGGCTTGAGCACCGACGTGCTGGCGCGTATGACGACCGCAGCCGTTTCCCTAGCCGCCTCACAGCACTATAGCGGCGCCGGCACCGTCGAATTTATTCTCGATGCCGATAGCGGCGAGTTCTTCTTTCTTGAAATGAATACCCGCATCCAGGTGGAACACGGCGTCACCGAACTGGTGACGGGCTGGGACCTGGTGCAAGCACAGATTCAACTGGCCGCTGGCACGCTGGCCCCCGTCTCACAAGACTCGATCCGCCGCCAGGGTGCAGCGATCGAATGCCGTCTTTACGCCGAAAACCCCGTCAAGCATTTCATGCCATCGCCTGGCAAGCTGCAGACGTTCTCCATCGCGCCCGTGGAAGGGCTACGGGTGGACACCGGCGTACGCGAAGGCGACACCATCTCGCCCTACTACGACCCCATGATTGCCAAGCTGCTGACACACGGCAGCACTCGCGAAGAGGCGCGCGTCAGGATGCTTGCTGCCCTGGCACAAACACGCGTTGAAGGTATCAAGAACAACGTCGCCTTCCTCGGTAACGTGATGGAACATCCTGCGTTCCAAGCAGGAAACGTCGACACCGGATTCGTCGCACGCGAAATGGCAAGGCTCATCGGCGAAAGCGCCGCGCCGCGTACGGCCGCAGCGAACCCGCAGTCTTCCGCCGGGGCGCTAGCATGATGGCCGATTCGATCGAAGAGGTCGTCACTTCCGTCGATTGGCGAATTGAGCCGTCAGGTGACCGGCTGCTGATCGTCGACTTCAATCCGGAACGCGACGCCGACTCCGTTGCCCGCTCGAATCGCAGCGCCTGCGCAGCAGCCAAGCGCCTGCGCACCGCGAATATTGTGGGCGTTACCGATATCGTGCCGGCGCTCACCACCGTTGGCATCCACTATCAGCCAGCATCGGTCGTCCGTGGCGCCAAAGAAGCGCCCTTTCACGCGATGCTGGAGACAATCTCGGCGCTTCTCGCCGCACCTCTGGACGTATCCACAACCGCGCAACGCCTGGTGGAAGTCCCGGTCTGCTACGGAGGCGAGCACGGCCCCGATCTTGTCGAGGTGGCCTCAATCTGCGGCATGACGCCTGCCGAAGTCATCGAACGACACAGCGCGGCGCCAGTGGACGTGCTCATGCTCGGGTTCGCTCCGGGGCACCCGTATGTGGGGACCTTCGATGCGCGGCTGTCGCCACCTCGGCGCTCCACGCCACGGACCAGTGTCCCTGCCGGATCCATTGGCCTGGCGAACCGGCAGTCCGTGATCTATCCCATGGATCTCCCGGGCGGCTGGAACCTGATTGGTCGCACCCCGTTGGGAATGTTTGACCCGCACCGCCAGAGCCCATGCCTGCTCGGTGCCGGCGATCAGATTCGTTTCGTGCCCATCTCCGCCGAAAAGTTTGATGCCATCGCCAAGCAGGAGAGCCAGCAATGAGCACCGCAATGATGGCAATCGAAGTGATCAAGCCGGGAGCATTGAGCACCTTCCAGGATCTTGGCCGCCATGGATTCCAGCAGCTTGGCGTACCAGCGAACGGTGTGATGGATGAACAGGCCCATCGCTTGGCCAACGCCCTGGTCGGCAATCCGCAAGGAGATGCCACTCTCGAGATCACGTTGATGGGCCCGAGTCTGCGCTTCCCGGTCGATACGGCTGTCGCGGTGTGCGGTGCTGATCTCGAGGCCGCGATCGATGGCATCCCGCTCCCAGTTGGGCAGCCGGGCGTCGTGCCTGCTGGCGGCACCCTCAGCTTCGGCAAGCGTCGAAATGGACTGCGTGCGTATCTGGCTGTTGCAGGTGGGTTCGCTATCGAGCCCGTGATGCAGAGTCGCAGCACGTTCGTTCGAGGCGGATACGGTGGTGCGCAAGGCAAGCCATTGCGAAAGGGCGAATTGATTTCACTGCGCGCACCTCGCGCGACGGTTCCTGCTGTTCCGGTCAATGTCACGGCTCTCGCTCAAACGGCCTCCAGTGCCTCCGACACACCGATGCGGGTGGTACGAGGACGCGAATGGGACGCCTTCACCCAGACAGCCCAGTCCGATTTTACTGAACTGGAATACAAGATCGGGGCGCAGTCAGATCGTATGGGATACCGCCTCGAAGGGCCGGCGCTTGCCCTGCATTCGAAGCTCGAAATGCTCTCCGAAGCGGTTGCCTTCGGCACCATCCAGGTTCCGCCTGATGGCCAGCCCATTGTGCTGATGGCCGACCGTCAGACGACGGGCGGCTATCCGAAAATCGGTCATGTATGCGCCGTTGATTTGCCTCGATTGGCGCAGCACATGCCCGGTGAGCGGATCCGTTTCCAAGTGATCTCCATCGAGGAGGCCCAGCGGCTTTCACTATTGCAGGAACAAGTGTTCGCGGCGTTGGAGTCCTGCCATGGCTGAGATCGACTTCAATAGCGACCTTGGCGAGAGCTTTGGCATCTACAACCTTGGCGATGATTCGGGTGTACTCGCGCAAATCAGCTCGGCGAACATCGCCTGCGGCTTCCACGCGGGCGACCCGCAGACAATTGCGGCTACCGTTCGCAACGCCGTAGCGCAAGGCGTGTCGATCGGCGCTCATCCGGGCTTTCCTGACCTGCAGGGGTTCGGCCGGCGAGCGATGGCGCTGAGCCACGGAGAGATCTACAACCTGACCATCTATCAGGTTGGCGCCATGCAGGCGTTCGCACGTGCAGCCGGCTCGCGGCTAGCTCATGTAAAGCCACATGGCGCGCTCTACAACCTCGCGGCGAAGGACAGCGGCATGGCACGCGCGCTGGCTGAGGCCGTCCGAGACGTTGATCCTACGCTTGTTTTCTTTGGCCTGGCGGGCTCGGAACTCGTACGGGCTGGGCGCGAAGCAGGGCTTGAGACAGCCGAAGAGGTCTTTGCAGATCGCAGCTATCAATCCGATGGTTCGCTGACGCCTCGTGGAACCCCTGGGGCGATGATTACCGACCCGGACGTAGCTACGAAGCAGGTCATTCGGATGATCCGCGAAGGAGTGGTGCGCTCCCTGCAAGGAGTCGATGTGCCCGTCAAGGCCGACACCCTCTGCATTCACGGCGACCAGCCTCGCGCCACAGCATTTGCACATTGCATTCGTACCGCCTTGCTCGCCGAAGACATCCAGATTCGTCCCCCACGCCCGCGATAAACAAACAACATCATGGAAAACCAAACCAATACCGTCCCTATCGTCGCAGAAACCACGGGCACGCTCTGGAAAATCGTCGCACAGCCGCATGCCGAAGTCGGCCAAGACGAAACACTCGTCATTATCGAGTCGATGAAGATGGAAATCCCGGTTGAAGCTCTGGCGGAAGGCTTTGTTGTGGAGTATTCGGTTGCTGAAGGAGACCCGGTAGAGGACGGCCAGGTTATTGGGACCTTCCAGCTCTCATCGTAAAGATCACTCTGCACAACACGGAGACGCGCATGCCTGCATGACGTTTTGGCTGACATGTGCCTCCGCTTATGACAAGAACCCGCAACAGTCCAACGACGCTGGTGCACGGGGCACGCGGACGGATCAGGTTACAACCAATTTAGTGCACAACCTTTAGTGCACTAAGTCATAAGGAGACAACAATGCATGGCTTCGATAGGCCAGGGATCGTCGCGCATATTCAGGTGCGGCTTTTCGGAAGGTGTTGATTGGCACAGTTGTTGCGAATTTCCCCGCGGGATATTAATCAGCAATCACCGCTATTAGTTCCGATGTCGGCAAGTTGCCCTCAACAAGCCATTAGTTAAATCGAGACGACGGCTCTAGCACCCTAACCCCGTCAACTGTTCGTGCTGAAAACGATGCGCCCGCTGGTCGCCTTTGCGACCCGCGAGGGTTCACTCATCCTCAATTTCTGGAAGTCGTCACAATGTCGAACGCCCCAATCCCCACGATGCCGCTGACGGAATCAGTTCGCTCGCCGGTCACCGCCGACGCAACCGTCGCCCGCAAAGCAGCGATCGCCGCTGCGGCGGGCTCCGCGATCGAGTACTACGAGTTCGGAATCTACGGCTACCTGGCCGCGACCATTGGACCACTGTTCTTTCCCAGCGACAATCCGACTGCCTCGCTACTGGCCATCCTCGCAGTATTTGGCAGCGCTTTCCTTATGCGCCCAATCGGCGGCATCGTGCTTGGTCGACTCGGCGATCGCCTAGGTCGACGGTCAGTGCTACTGGTCACCGTGATTGGCATGGGCGTCGCCACGGCAGCAATTGGCGTTCTGCCGACCGCTGCAACAGGCGGCATCATTGCCCCGATCTTGCTTCTTCTGATTCGCCTCTTCCAGGGCTTCTTTGCAGGCGGTGAGGTAACTGGCGCAGCCGCATATGTGGCCGAATCCGCCCCGCGGGGTCGCCGCGGCTTCTTCGGCGCCTTCACGCCCGTGGGTGTTGCCGTCGGCGGCGCGCTTGCCGCGACGGTGTGCGGACTGACCAACTCAGTACTAGGTAGTGACGCCATGACCGAATGGGGATGGCGCATCCCCTTCCTGACTGCCATTCCGATGGTCATGATCTCAGTTTTGGTACGCAAGCGTGTAGAAGAGTCGGTTGCCTTTCAGCAGTTCCAGCAGCACAGCGAACCTCCAAAGGCTCCGCTAACTGAAGTCCTCAGTCAGCACATGCCATCGGTTCTGAAAGTGCTGTTCCTTTCGTTCGGACAGAACGTCGGGTACTGGGTTGGGCTGGTGTTCATGAACATCTACATGACCACCTATCTGAAGTATGACAAGGGCACGGTCTACTGGATCATGGCATTCGTGAGCATCACGATGGCCTGCCTGATGCCGTTCTGGGGTGGCCTGTCGGATCGTCTGGGACGCAAAAAGGTCCTCTCGATCGGATTTGTGGCCTACACAGTGCTAGTCGTACCGATGATGATGTTGATGGACCAACACAGCATTGGCTTGGCCGCCCTGGCAATGTTTATCGTGGCCCTGCCGTTGCCCATCGTCCAGTCTGTCGGCTATCCGACATACGCCGAGCAGTTCCCGACTCGCGTGCGATATTCAGGCATGGCGTTCAGCTTCAATTTCGGTACGATTCTCGGCGGTGGCGTGACGCCGTACATCGCGACCTCGTTGATCGGCTCGACTGGTAACCTCCTGTCACCGGCTTACCTCTTGATGGGTGGCTCCGCGATCTCGCTCATCGCACTGCTCTTCGTTAAAGAAACCGCCAAGGAGGCCCTTCAATGAGTGGATTCCAGAATCTGCCCGGTTGGGCTGACTACCCCGCCACGGCCCGCGCCGCCATCCGGGCTGGAGAGTGGCGTGGCCACACGGGAGGAATGGCACCTGGTCACGTCCAAGGCAACCTGATGATCGTGCCGCAAGAATGGGCAGGGGCTTTTCTGAACTACTGCCGTAATAATCCGATTCCCTGCCCTCTGATCGGGATGACAGAGCCAGGCTCACCGTACGTGCCCGAACTGGGTGAAGACATCGATCTGCGCACCGACGTGCCGCGCTATCGGGTCTGGAAAGATGGTCAACTTAGCCACGAGTGTGAAAAGATCGTCGATCTTTGGGAAGACGATTTTGTGGGCTTTGTGCTCGGATGTTCGCTCTCCTTTGAACAAGCACTTCAGGACGCTGGAATCGCGGTCCGGCATGTCGACGAAGACAAGGTTGTTCCGATGTACCGGACAAACATTGCAACGGCACCGTCAGGTCCGTTTTCTGGCCCCATGGTTGTATCCATGCGCCCGTACCCTCCGGAACTTACACAGGAGGTACGTCGCATATGCGCTGTATTGCCTGCTGCGCATGGCGCGCCAGTTCATATCGGGGATCCGTCGGCCATCGGCATCCTGGACGTGAACACTCCCGACGAAGGCGAGCACACGGCGATCCTGCCCGGTGAAGTGCCGATGTTCTGGGGTTGCGGCGTGACACCACAGGCCGCAGCTATGCAAGCTCGTCTGCCGCTGTGCATCACGCACGCCCCAGGCTACATGCTCATCGGCGATCCCAAGATCGAGCACGTGAAGCTCTTGTAGCTTCGCAGAGGGTACTCTGGCAAAGCGCTTTGCCAGAGTACCCTAGTGCTTTCTAAAGCGACCAAACTACGCGCTCCATTTCGGCTGGGTTCAATGCGGCCTGTGAATTGAATGTGGTCGAACCGGTCGCTGCAGGATCAGCATAGAAAAGGCGATGCCAGGGCGGGCCCCTGGCATCGCTCAAAACACCACTGCCTCAGTTGGTACTACTTCTTCGTTCCTTCGTACTTGGCCTTGTTCGCTTCATTCGGCGGGTAGAGGCCGGGGAGGACAGCGCCGTCGTTCACCTCGTCCATGATCCAGCCTTCAAACCGCTCCTGCTCGACAGCGGCATCGACGATGTCCGCAACGAGCGCTGCCGGAATGACCACTGCACCATCTTGGTCGGCGACGATCACATCGTCGGGGAAGATCGCAACGCCACCGCACGCCACAGGCTGTTGCCAGTCGACGAACGTCAGGCCCGCAACCGAAGGTGGAGCGGCCGTACCACTGGCCCATACAGGCAGTTTCGTTCCGAGGACGCCAGCCAGGTCGCGGACGACGCCATCCGTAACCAGACCAGTGACGCCGCGCTTGGCCATGCGCGCGCACAGAATGTCCCCCCAGATCCCCGCATCCTTGACGCCCATCGCATCAACCACCGCAATGCAACCGGCGGGCATCTGCTCAATGGCGCCACGGCTAGACTTCGGCGATGCCCACGATTCCGGGGTTGCCAGGTCTTCTCGTGCCGGGACAAACCGCACGGTGAACGCACGGCCAACGATACGTTTGGAGCCTTCGACAAGCGGGAACGCGCCGCGGATCCACACGTTGCGTAAGCCCTTCTTGAGCAGGATCGTCGTCAGCGTGGCAGTCGTGACACCAGACAGGGCCTTGAACATTACTTCATCGGATACAGCCATGGCATATCTCCAAATTGAAATCAACTACGACAATCAAACCGAAGGAATCAAACCACCATCCACGCGGAGCGTTGCGCCAGTGATGTATGAAGCGCGCTCGCTTGCGAGGAAGGTGATTGCGTCCGCGTACTCTTCAGGATGGCCATACCGGCCCATCGGAATGGTCTTTTCGCTTTCCGACTGTACGGACAAGACGTCACGGCCCTCGCGCTTCGCTTTGGCCGAATCGAGGAACTGGGTGCGAGCAGTCGCGATCCGGCCAGGCACCACTACGTTGGCCGTGATCCCGGCGGCAGCGACATCACGCGCCAGGCTCTTCGACCAACCGACCAGGGCAATTCGTAAAGAGTTCGACAGCGCCAGGTTGGGAATTGGTGCCACCACACCAGACGATGTACTGGTAATTACGCGTCCCCAGCCACGCTCACGCATGCCGGGGAGGAAAATGTCGGTGATGCCGATGACGGACAGCACCATTGCATTGAAGCCGTATTGCCAAGCCTGGGTCGACTGTCCGAAGGCTGGCCCGGGTTGGGGTCCACCCGTGTTGTTCACGAGGATATCGATGCCGCCAACTTGCGAAAGCACCGCTTTGGCGCCTCCCGACCACTGTTCCTGCACACCCAGATCCCAGACAAAGCTATGAACAGGTACGTCGAAGTCCATCAGTTCGTCCGCCAGCGACTTAAGAGAACTTTCGTCTCGATCGGCGATACAGATTTCAGCACCCTCCTTGGCCAGCGCCATAGCGATCGCGCTCCCGAGCCCACCGCCAGCACTCATCACTAGAGCTCGCTTCCCTTTGATTCCCATGTCCATGCTAACGCTCCTTAGTTGAGTTCGGTGCA
Source organism: uncultured Cupriavidus sp. (assembly GCA_963543405.1). Classification (GTDB taxonomy): domain Bacteria; phylum Pseudomonadota; class Gammaproteobacteria; order Burkholderiales; family Burkholderiaceae; genus Cupriavidus. The sequence continues at coordinate 10,283 of CAUUBQ010000061.1, read as the reverse complement.
GACTTCATGAAGCCGCTTGCATGCCTCAGCAAGGCGCTCATCCGACGTAGCAAACGAGATCCGGAAGTAGCCTTCGGCGCCAAACGCACTTCCCGGCACGACGGCAACATGAGCTCGCTCAAGGAGAAATTGGCTGACATCGACGTCGTTGCTCAGGATCTTTCCCTCGGAGGTTGCCTTTCCGATCAGTCCTTCGCACGAGGGAAAGAGATAGAAGGCCCCTTCAGGGGTTCGGCAACTGACGCCCGGGATGGCGTTTAACGCGCTCAGGCACGCATCGCGTCGGCGCTGAAATGCTTGATTCCGCGGCGTTATGAAGTCCATTGATCCATCCAGTGCCGCGAGAGCAGCAGCCTGGGCGACGGAACAAGGATTGCTCGTGCTTTGGGACTGGATGGTTCCCATGGCCTGGATCAGCGCCTTCGGACCACCGGCGTAGCCAATGCGCCAGCCGGTCATCGCATACGACTTGGAAACGCCATTGACTGTCAGCGTACGGTCGCGCAAATCCGGTCCCACAGAGGCGATCGTCGAGAATTTCCATCCGTCGTAGCGGATGTGCTCGTACATGTCATCAGTCATGACAAGGACATGCGGATGCTTCGCCAGCTCGGCTGCCAACGCGGCAAGTTCAACTCGCGAGTAGCCTGCCCCCGTGGGATTGCTGGGCGAATTCAGAATCAGCCATTTGGTTCGTGGCGTGATCGCCGCGCGGAGCTGTTCGGGCACAAGCTTGAAGTCCTGCGCTGCCGCGCAGCTTACTTCGACGGGCACGCCGCCGGCGAGCCGCACCATGTCGGGATAGGAAACCCAGTAGGGAGCCGGCACGATAACCTCGTCGCCGGCATTGATCGTCGCCAGCAACGCGTTGAAGATCACCTGCTTGCCACCGGTACCTACGCTGATCTCCGCAACGTCGTATGACAGGCTGTTGTCGCGCCAGAATTTCCGGACGATCGCTTCCTTGAGCTCTCGCGTTCCGTCAATGTCGGTGTACCGCGTCGCGCCAGCGTCGATAGCCTGCTTCGCTGCAACGCAGATGTGGTCGGGAGTCGGAAAATCGGGTTCGCCCTGCGACAGGCCGATTACGTCGATTCCGCGACGGCGCATATCGCCTGCAATCTTTGTGATGGTCAGGGTCGGTGACGGCTTCACCGCGTGAAGGAGGTTGGATAGCATCGATAATTCCCTGCCAGGTCAGGATTTGCGCAGCGCCTCATGCGCCGCGCTTCGGAGCGTCTTTGGGCTTTTCCTTGAACAACCCAGAATGCGTGATGCGACTGTTGGGCCGCGAGCCAACCTTGAACGCACAGATTTACGTTCGGGGACTGCGCGTGCATCCCTCGCCAATAGGAGGCGATTTATCTTCAGGGGTGAGGAGATTGATCGTGGTTCTGCCTAGACCTACGGTCCAGGTGAGGGAAGGACGGTTCGACCCAACCGCCCTTCACCTGCTTCGGCAGATGCAGCCGAATTACTTCTTGAACAGCGAGCTGATGTCGGCAAAGGCCTTGATTTCGAGGGCGTTGCCCGATGGGTCCAGGAAGAACATCGTGGCCTGCTCGCCCGGCTCTCCCTTGAAGCGGATATGCGGCTCGATGATGAACTTGATGCCAGCGGCCTTCAGTCGTTCCGCTTGGGCTTCCCACTGCTCCATCGACAGCACTGCGCCAAAGTGACGTACCGGCACTTGGTCGCCGTCGACGGCGCTCGTCTTGTGATGGCCGACTTCTTCCGGTGCCAGGTGAGCAACGATCTGGTGACCGTAAAAGTCGAAATCGACCCAATCTTCAGCGCTGCGGCCTTCGGGGCAGCCCAACAACTCACCATAGAACTTGCGTGCTTCGGGGATGCTGTTGACGGGAAAAGCAAGGTGAAACGGGGGAATGTTTTGAGTGGTGGCCATGATGATTCATTGGGTTGAGAGGCGGCCGGCAGCACCTCAAAGCTCTATGCAAAACCGACGATTGACGTTAGTCTATGGCCGCCGATAATCAATGAAAAGCGATATATTTTTGCCCTGAGCAACAATTTTAGTGATCAGATAACATGCTGCGTGAACTCCAGACATTCCTGGCGGTGGTGCGATACGGCACCTTTGCGAACGCAGCCGCACATATAGGGCTGACCCAGTCAGCCGTGAGCGCGCAAATCCAGCGACTGGAGGAAGAGCTGGGCTATCCACTCTTTGATAGAACTGGCCGCTCAGCGGTGTTGAATACCTCTGGCCGAGAAGCGTTGACCGTGGCCGAGGAAATGATGACGGTCTACGCGAAGCTCGGCCAAAGCGTGAATAGTGCTCGTACTGGGCTCATTCGCATTGGTGCCATCGCGTCCGCTCAGGTCACCTTCCTTGCTGAGGCTCTCACTGCGTTTCGAAATGAGAATCCTGGTTATCGGATCCGACTCGTCCCAGGTGTGTCCCTCAACCTTCTCGGCCAGGTCGATTCAGGCGAAATTGATATCGCGGTCATGATCAAACCGCCGTTCGCTCTGCCTTCTGACCTCCAGTGGCGCGTGCTGCTAACGGAGCCGTTCGTTCTAATCGCACCGCAAAAGCAGAAAGATCAGGACTGGCGCGAACTGCTCGAGAGCGAGCCCTTCATTCGCTATGACCGCGGCTCCTTCGGGGGACGGCTTGTGGATCAGTTTCTTCGTCGATCGCGCATCTCAGTAACCGACGCGATCGAGCTCGACGAGTTGCAGGCCATTGCCCAACTCGTGCGGCGTGGTCTAGGCGTAGCGCTTCTGCCTATGACGAGCGCGCTGACGATACCTAGAGGAGTTGTCGTCAAGGATCTTGGAGACGCAACGTTCTTCCGAGAGATCGGACTGGTCGAACGGCCATCTCATAGCCGACAGGCTGCGGCGACTCTCCTGGCCCAGCGCATTGCCGAGGCGGCTGAGCGCAGCGCCCGTAGACAGTACTGACTTCCGCCAGTTTATAGCCGCTTTCTGGTGAACTTCGTTCGCTCCCTTAGGCGCTGTCAAGTAAAGGCGACAGATCGAGCACCACTGATTAACAACTCTGCTGCATCGGGTCAACGACTGTGGTGTGAAACACGGCCAATTTGACCAGGCATCTCCCCGCCCATCTCATACGCACTTGCGGCCTACGCGGCGTGAACTACACTTCGGTGTCGCCACGCGTGCTGCACTGGCGTCTGGCTGCTCCGCGCCCTTACCGGCAATCCACCCAACAAGAATGAGAAAAAACACATGCGCCGACTATTCGCCGCCCTTGCCTTATTCGCTATTTGCCAGTCATTGCAGGCCCAGGTAAAGCCGTTCCCATCCGGTTTTCGGAATCAGGACATACAGACCGAAGGCGCCACGCTGCATGTGCGGGTTGGCGGAAGCGGGCCAGCCGTGGTCTTGTTGCACGGATTTGGCGACACGGGCGATATGTGGGCGCCGCTGGCGGCCGAGTTGGCGCGGAACCATACGGTGGTCGTGCCCGATCTGCGAGGCATGGGCTTGTCGTCGCATCCGCCTGGCGGCTACGACAAGCGTACGCAGGCCGGCGATATCCGGTCGGTGCTGACGCAATTGCACATCGACCAGGCTGACGTGGTGGGTCACGACATCGGTACGATGGTCGCATTTGCCTATGCGACGCGTTATCCGGACAAAACCCGGAAGCTCGTGGTCATGGACGCCCCGGTGCCTGGCGTGCCGCCCTGGGAGCAGATTGTCCGCATGCCCGCGCTCTGGCATTTCGATTTTGGCGGGCCCGATGCCGAGCGGCTGGTCAAAGGCAGGGAGCGGATCTATCTGGATCGCTTCTGGAATGAATTCGCGGGCGATCCGTCGAAAATCGACGAGGCCACGCGCGCTCACTACGCTCGCATTTACGCGCGGCCAGGCGCCATGCATTCCGCATTCGCGCAATTCCTGGCGATTCGCCAGGACGCCGAAGACAACCAGAAATCGCTGGCCACCAAGCTGACGATGCCCGTGCTGGCAATTGGCGGCGAGAAATCGTTTGGCCAGAACGAGGCGATCGTCATGCGAAACGCGGCGGTCAACGTTCAGGAACTGGTGGTTCCCGGTGCCGGTCATTGGTTGATGGAAGAAAAGCCGCAGGTCACCGTGAGCGCGATTGTCGATTTCCTCGCGCAATAGGGCCGTTATTCGCCCTGCTTTTCGCCCTTTCGTTGTGGACGTGCCCACCCAACCGCAAGCCAGCCGCTGGCCAGCGGTTGGACGTATTCAAATGGAGACAAACCATGACACGCGTTCGTGTTGAAGGCTTCACCATCTCGCTGGACGGATACGGCGCGGGCCCGGATCAGGACATCGACAATCCGCTCGGCGTTGGTGGCACCGACTTGCATCAGTGGCTGGTGCCGACACGCACGTTCCAGCAAATCTTGTTCGGCAATGAAGGCGGGACGACCGGGATCGACGACGATTTCGCGGCGCGTGGCTTTGATAACGTGGGCGCGTGGATTCTGGGCAGGAACATGTTCGGGCCGATTCGTGGCGCATGGCCGGACGAACAATGGAAAGGCTGGTGGGGTGACAACCCGCCGTACCACGTGCCGGCCTTCGTCCTGACGCATCACGCGCGTCCCGCTCTGAAAATGGAAGGCGGCACGACGTTCCATTTCGTCACCGGCGGCATTCGCCAGGCACTGGATCTGGCGCGCGCCGCTGCGGGTGGCAAGGACGTTCGCATCGGCGGCGGCGCCGACACCATCCGGCAGTTTCTATCGGCGGGCCTGATCGATGAATTGCACGTCGCGATCTCGCCGGTGCTGCTTGGCCGTGGCGAGTCACTGTTCCACGGGCTCGACCTGCCGGCGCTGGGATACGCATGCGTGACTTCCGTGGCCTCCGAAAAGGCCATGCATGTGGTGCTACGGCGGCAAGGACAAGCGCCCTCGCCCACGTAGGAATACGAGTTGGATGGCTGCCCCGGCGCGCCGATCGTGCCGAAAGCGCTCATTCGACTACCCCATGCGCAGCAGCGTCGACACTTCCTGTGCTGGTAGTACCGGTCAGGCGGCTCTCGCCCCGCTTCAGCCAGCCAGCTCCCGATGCAACGCCACGTATTCCTGTGCGAGCTTATGGCGCGGATCCATGTGGATCATGGGGGTAGCGTGCTGGTGCGATTCCCGAATCTTCACCGAGGAAGACAGCCGCGACGCAAGTACCGGCAGCCCCTCGCTGATCAGTTCTTCGACGAGCTTTGTCGGCAGGCTGGCGCGCGGCTGGAACTGGTTGATGACGATGCCCTCGACCTGCAGCGCGTCATTGTGGTCCTGCTGGATTTCCTTCACGTTGTCGAGCAGCGTGTAGAGTGCCCGGCGCGAGAAGTCATCGCAGTCGAACGGGATCAGGCAGCGATCGACGGCAATCAGTGCTGAGCGTGTATAGAAATTCAGCGCTGGCGGCGTGTCGATGTAGATGGCGTCGTAGACCGACTCTAGTACGAGCAGGGCGTCGCGCAGCTTGTAGATTTTGTAGCGGGATTCAAGCTTGCCATGCAGGGCGTCAAGGTCAGCATGCGCCGGCATCACGTCGAGGTTCTCAAACGGCGTCGCATGGATAAACGACGTCAGGTCCACCGGCTTAAAGCTGTAGGTCAGGGACGCGTCGAAGAAGTCTGCCGCGCTCGGACTTGCCTCGCCGGCGCGCGCGCCCATCAGGTACTGAGTCGAATTGGCCTGCGCATCCAGGTCAACCACCAAAGTGCGCAATCCTTCGCTGGCGCTGATGGCCGCAAGATTGCATACGATTGTTGACTTGCCAACACCGCCCTTCTGATTGAACACGACGCGCCGCATTTCTTCCTCTGAGAAGACCGTTTCGAAGGCGAAAGGATACCTTAGCAAGGCGGTGAGTGGTCACGGGAAAGCGGGATCGGGCGACAGCCTCGGCCCCGTTCCCCCAAGCGTTGCCTACATCCCAACACCTGACACTTTTCTGTTGGCACCACCCCACCATTCGCCGTACCGCCGACATTACCCCGCGCGCCAGCGCAAACCCTCCCCCACCCGCAAACCCAACCCCATCAAGGCTTTCCAGATTCTTTCGAGAATCTGGCCGGCGCTGGCACGCTTGCTGCGATATCAGTACCGAGCGCGACACCAACCCGAAGCTCATCACCCACCAAGCCTTACCTTCCTCTCCAGGAGAACATCATGACCACGCTGACCATCAAGGACCTGTCCTCGACCGAAACCCTCGACGCCAAGACGCTGCAAGCCGTACGCGGCGGCCTGGCCATCGTGGCCCCGTGGACCAGCGTCTACGCCCCGGTCAAGCTGTCGTTCGACTCGCACGTGAAGATCGACCAGTCGAACCAGCAAATGCAGCAAGTCGAGAACTACTTTGGCAATGGTTCGGCCTTCCAGGATCACATGAGGAACAACGTCACGACGAACCAGAGCGCACAAAACAACGTGTACCGCTAAGCCCTGCTTCGTACTGCCGGGCGGGCGAGTCCCAAACCGATCTGCCCGCCCCGGCCACGCATTCGCATCAAGGAGTCCACCATGTCATCTCTCATCGTCCGCGACCTTGCCGACAGCAAGGACCTCGACCGCAAATCGCTGTGCGCCATCCGTGGCGGCACCGACTGGTTCGGCAAGATTGCCGCTGCCGGCCCGCTGGTCAACATCAATATCAACCAGAGCGTGCAGCAGCTTCAGCAAGTGAATGTTGCCGCGTTCAACAACAACAAGATCGTTGGCGTCGATTTGGGCAAGGTCGCGCTCAACGTCCACCCGACCCAATGGGGCGGCAACCTGGCGGCGGTTTGAATCGCCAGCACCCGCGCGCGCTTACGCGCGCCGGGTGCCACCCCAGCGTCTACGTCTCTGCATACCCCTGCCGTAACAGATCCAGCAACGCGCTGACGTAGCTCCGGGGCCCGAGCGTATCCTTGCGTGCGCACAGGTTCAGCGTCCGCGTGGCCCAGGCATCCTTGAGCGCAATAACCTGAAGGCCGTCGCTATTGATCGTCTCAAGGGTGGAACGCGGGACTATCGCCACGCCGGCACCGGAACGAACCATGGAAGCGACCGCCGCAAATCCTGCCACCTGGATACGCACGTCGACGCGCTTACCAAGTTCCGAGGCCTTGGAGAGCAAAAAAGAATGGATCGCGGAGCCATTTTGCTGACTGACAAACGGAAAGCGTAGGCAATCGAGAAACGTCACGGGAGCCGGCTCCTGCCACGCGTCGGCCTCAGATACCAACAGCACGATCTCGTCTTCCTTGTATGGGAAATACACCAGATCAGGGTGCGGATCGGCCCGCGTAAGGATGCCAATATCGGCGCGTCCTTCGACCACCGCGACGAGCACGTCGCGGCTTACGTGCTCTTCGAGCGTAATGCGTGCTTTAGGGTGCGCCTTCAGGAAACTCTGGAGATCGCCAGGCAGAAAGCTGGCGATAGCGCTGCTGTTCGCGTAGATGACAACCTGTGCATGCACGTCCTCTGAGAACGGGACGAGGCCGGCTTGCATCTCCTCGAGTTCGCCAAGGCAACGCCGGCAATGATCGACCATGATCTGCCCCGCCCTGGTCGTTGACACGCCACGCGGCTCTCTTTTGAAAAGCCGAGTGCCAATGATCTGCTCGAGGTGCTTGATCCGCAGGCTGGCGGTAGAGGGCGCCAGAAAGCACGCCGCCCCGCCCTTCGTCATGTTTCCCGCATCCGCGATGGCAACCACCAACTTCAGATCCATGATGCTGCAATGCATCAGCCTTTGCATTTCTCAAACTCTGGTCTTTGAACTACTCGTTTGTCGGAATGAGTCTGCACCTACAGACTTGGTCTGCCGGCAGAGTGCTCGACCTTTTGGAAAACGCAAATGTTCAATTCAACGCAGCAGACCACTTCCTCCCTCACCGACCTGACCAGATCGATCGACCGGATTCTTGATGGGTCGGGACAACCCGACATTCGGGCCATCAAGAACGCCATCCAGCACGCCTTCAGCACGGAAAACTGGATTCCCGTCGAGATGCGCAAACCCAATATCGACAGCTACGCGCGCCACGTCCTCCACAGCGATCAGCGACGCCGCTACACGCTTCTGGCCTTGGTGTGGAACGAAGGTCAGATGAGTCCGGTTCATGCACACCACACCTGGTGCGCCTATTCGGTGGTGTCCGGCGAGCTATTCGAAGAGCAATTCGCGTACGACCTTGACTCCCATGCCGCGGTAGCCCGTGGCGGCGCGCCAAGGGAGAAAGGAGACGGCGCATACGGGCCGGCAGGCTTGAATCAAATTCATCGCATTCGCAACGCGCGGCGCGAGACCGCCATGTCAGTGCATGTTTATGGCGTCCCTGCAACGGAGTTGAGCAGCGGTGTCAATAACGTCCTGCGCATGGTTGAACCTGCCACCGTCTAAGGGAGCCCTCGTCATGAAGCTTGATCATTGGAAACGCATCGAAAACACCCTGCGTGGCGACGCGAGCGAATCAGTCCCGGTCTCCCTGTGGCGCCACTTTCCCGTAGAGGATATGGATGCCGGTATGCTTGCCCGGCGCACGGTGGAGTGGCAGGAAAAATGGGGATTCGATTTTGTCAAATTCATGCCCCCTGGCACATACAGCGTCGAAGACTGGGGCGCGACAACGGAGTATGCGGGCGCCAAGAACGGCGCGCGAGTCGTATCTGACCCACCCGTCAAACACACCGAAGACTGGGCCAAAATCCGGCACATTAGCGCGCGATCGGGGTCGTGGGGCCAGCAAAACACTGCGTTGGCTAAAGCCGCCCGTCATCTCAACGGTACGGCTCCCCTCCTCCAAACCGTTTTCAGCCCCTTGACGACGGCGCGCAAACTCGCGACCGAGCGGATGTTTGCCGATATCCGATGCAACCCCGAAGCTTTGGAGGCCGCGCTGCGTGTCATCACGGACGTGACCATTGAGTTCTGCATCGACGCAATTCGCGCCGGCGCTCACGGCATTTTCTTCGCCACACAACTGGCCTCCCATCGGCTCCTCACGACAGCGGAGTATGAACGCTTCGGAAGGAAGTATGACCTCGAAGTGCTGCAAGCGCTGAAAGGACATTCACGAGTCAACATGCTCCATGCGCATGGCGACGACATCATGTTTGACCTGCTATCAGACTACCCTGTGGAGTTGTTCAACTGGCATGATCGCCTTACCGACCCCGATCTGCGCCGCGCCCAAGCCAAACTGTCTCAGGTTCTCGTGGGTGGACTGAATGAGCACCAGACGCTGGTACACGGCAACCGCGAAGAGATCATGCGCGAGGTGGAAGATGCAATCGAGCAGACTGAAGGCCGCCGCCTGATCATAGGACCGGGATGCGTTCTGCCCGTCGCGACGACAGAGACTTCCATTCAGGCCGTTATGGAAGCAGCGCGCAACGGCCGTACCGTTTCCGTGTAAGTAGAATTCGAGACAAATAAGAGAACACCATGAGGAGACACGCCATGTGGAAGCTGCTTCTGAAAATCCAGGTTTCTGCGTTGTTGGTGGCCATCGGGCAATCAGGACATGCGGAACCATGGCCCGAACCCTCGAAGCCAATCAGCCTGATAGTGCCCGCCCCAGGCGGTGGCGGTACGGGTGACACGATTGCCCGCGTGTTGGCACAGCGACTCAAGCGGGAACTCAATGCAACCGTAGTCGTCGACAATCGCGGAGGCGCCAACGGTAACATTGGGGCAGCACTGGCTGCGTCGGCCAAACCAAATGGTTATACATTCCTCCTGTCATGGGCCGGCACATTGGCCGTCAACCCGAGCTTGTACCGCAAACTCCCATTCGATCCTCAGTCAAGCTTCGCGCCAGTCTCAATGGTCGCGGAAGTCCCGAACGTTCTGGTGGTCAACAACACCCTGCCCGTTAACTCGCTGGCCGAGTTCATCGCCTACGCCAAATCGCACAACGGGGAACTGAACTACGGCAGCTCGGGAAATGGAAGCTCCATGCGCCTGGCAGGCGAACTATTCGACCGGGAGACTGGCGTGCAAATGACCCACGTTCCTTACAGCGCGCCGGGAACCGCCACGACAAATCTTCTTGCCAATGACATTCAGGCGATGTTCCAGCTTGTGCCGGGCATTGTCGGCCAAGTGAAGGCCAACAAGGTCAAAGCCTTGGCAATCATGTCGACCAAGCGGTCTCCAGCATTGCCGGACGTTCCCACGACGACGGAACTGGGACACCCCTCCCTGCTGTCATCGACGTGGTTTGCGGTGCTGGCGCCAAAAGGTACACCGGAGCGTAAGCGCCCGGTGAACCCGTCTTGAAGGGAAGCAGGAGAGCAAGGAGCATCGTG
>CAUUBQ010000060.1:0-50194 GCA_963543405.1 uncultured Cupriavidus sp. | reverse complement strand
CGACGTGGATCTGGTGCAGGCGTCGGACCAGGAAGCCCGGTCGCGCCCAGAGCAATTCCTTGGCAGGATCGTCCTCAATCCCGCGTTCATCCATTGCGGAAACAACTTTAGACGTTTCGTTCGACTGTCTCCTAACTGGCATGACATTTATAGTTTGTTAGCACACTGACAGTATATATGGACGGAAGCACTCAACCCAGCAAAATACCAACTTGCTCTCAACAGCACTGCCTCGCAATTCACAGTCCGCCGTTCTAGCATTGGTATAGCGCAATCCCCGTAACAGCAAGAACTTTTTTGTTGGTTGCGGTTTGGAAGATAAAGGCGCGCTGACATACGCTATATCAGACTGCGCGAAGACTGTTGCCTGCAGTGTCCGGCTCCTCGAAGCGCGTTCAGGCATGTACGCGCCAATAATATTGGACAGCGCGTCCGCTCATCCGACAGTGAACCAGCAATGGAGACGATGATGGGAAACGACGAACACGCGAAGCCGCTCTACAAGTCCCTCTACTTCCAGGTCATCACCGCCATTATCCTCGGTGTCATTCTTGGCCATTTCTACCCCCAAGCCGGCGAGGCGATGAAACCGTTGGGCGACGGCTTCATCAAGCTGATCAAGATGATCATCGCCCCGATTATCTTCTGCACGGTCGTGGTTGGCATCGCCGGCATGGAAGACATGAAGAAGGTCGGCAAGACAGGCGGGCTGGCGCTGCTGTACTTCGAAGTGGTGAGCAGCATTGCGCTACTGGTTGGCCTGCTGATCATCAATATCGTCAAGCCTGGCGCGGGCATGAACGTCGACCCCTCCACGCTCGACACGAAGGGAATCGCCGCCTACACCGAGCCTGGCAAGATGCAAGGCACGGTCGATTTTCTGCTGCACGTGATTCCAAACACCGTGGTCGATGCGTTTGCCAAGGGTGAAATCCTGCAGGTGCTGCTGTTCGCGGTGATGTTCGGATTCGCGCTGCACAGGTTCGGTGGCCGCGGCACACTGGTGTTCGACTTCATAGAGAAGTTCTCGCACGTGCTGTTTACCATCGTCGGCTACATCATGAAGGTGGCACCGATTGGCGCCTTCGGCGCGATGGCTTTCACCATCGGCAAATATGGCGTGAGCTCGCTGCTGCAGCTTGGCCAGTTAATGGCGACCTTCTATGCCACCTGCCTGCTCTTTATCTTCGTAGTGCTGGGCACCATCGCGAAACTACACGGTTTCTCGATCTGGAAGTTCATCAAGTACATCAAGGAAGAACTGCTGATCGTGCTGGGCACGTCGTCCTCCGAATCCGTGCTGCCGCGCATGATGGCCAAACTGGAGAACCTGGGCGCCCGCAAATCCGTTGTCGGACTCGTGATTCCCACCGGTTATTCCTTCAATCTGGATGGCACGTCCATCTACCTGACCATGGCGGCAGTGTTCATCGCCCAGGCCACCAACACCGACATGACCCTGTTGCAGCAACTGACCCTGCTCGCGGTGCTGCTGCTAACCTCAAAGGGCGCGGCCGGCGTCACCGGCAGTGGCTTCATCGTGCTGGCGGCCACGCTGTCGGCGGTGGGACATGTTCCCGTGGCAGGCTTGGCCCTGATTCTGGGCATTGACCGCTTCATGTCGGAGGCACGCGCCCTGACCAACCTGATTGGCAACGGCGTGGCCACGGTCGTAGTGGCGAAATGGACGGGTGATCTCGATGTCGAGCAAATGAATCGCAGGCTGAACAACGAATCGGGTATCGAGGCTGATGAACCCGAAGTGGTGCTGGACCAGGTTGCGGCTCATATGCCGGCTGATGACAGGCCGATGGCGCGGTGAGCCGTCGCAAACTGGCGAAAATTGGAAATGTTGCAGATGCGCAACCTGGAAGAAGGCCGGCCATTGAATCTCGTCCATCGCCTGGCCCGTGCCTTCGTCGTTCTACTGATGCTAGGGGCTTGCTCCACGAAGCCGCTCGTCCCGTACTCTGTCGATACGCCGCCACTCGCACTCATGCCGGTATCGCAGATAGGTGTTGAAGACAAGCGGGCGCGCTTCCGTGAAATCTATTGCGCCGTGCTGGAGGCTCGCGGCACCACGCTTCCAGATTACCGGCCCTGCCACGATGCACTAGCCCGCGTCGGCACCGAACCTGCCGGCATTGGCAAGCCGGTCTACCTGGGGGAATCCAGGCGCCATCTCGTCGCCATGTTGGTACCAGGCATCGGATATGAGTGCATAAAGGCATGGCTGAGCCCACCGGAAACCGTCGCGCGGCACTTACAGCGGTTCGGCTATGACGTGCAACTGCTAAAGGTCGATGCATTGTCGAGTTCCGCGACAAACGCACGCCAGATCCGTGATGCGATCATGGCAACACCGTCGGCCCCGATGGAGGCCCGCATCGTGCTGATTGGATATTCAAAAGGGGCGCCCGACATCCTCGAAGCGGTAACCGCGTATCCGGAAATTCGCGGCCGCATCGCGGCCGTGGTCAGCGCGGCGGGAGCAATTGGTGGATCGCCACTCGCCAACGACGCAGAGCAATACCAAGCTGACCTACTACGTCACTTCCCGGGAGCGACATGCGAGTCGGGGGATCGGGGCGCCGTGCAGAGCCTGAGGCCTGCGGTACGCAAGGAGTGGTTGGCGCACAATCCACTACCACCCAGCCTGCACTACTACTCGCTTGTCACCTTTCCCCAGCCAGAGCGTATTTCCTCGATTCTCGTGTCCAGCTACAACAAATTGGCGAGCGTTGATGCACGCAACGACAGTCAGGTCATCTTTTATGACCAAGTCATACCCGGAAGCACTCTGGTGGGCTACGTCAATGCGGACCACTGGGCGCTCGCCGTGCCCATTGCGCGCTCGCACGAGACAATCGGTGCGCTAGTTGTGACCCAAAATGCTTATCCCCGCGAGGCACTTACCGAATCACTGCTGCGTTTCATCGAGGAAGACCTTGCTGAAAATGAGAGAGAGCCGGGATAGTCATTTTCCGCCGCGCCATTCCTCCAGATATTCGAGAGAATCTGGCTAGCGTGACCGTCCAGGCGCTACGGCGCGGCACGCTCGCGTTGCTCCAGGTACGGCACCCAGTCCAGGATCTGCACGTCAGACAAACTCAGCGGGCGTGTGGCAAAGAACAGCACGGCTCGCAAGCCGTCGGTGGCGTAACGCGATTCGCCGAGCGACTGCCGCGGTTGCGCGACAGTCGCCACGCCCACGCCAGCGGCAAAGCCAACCTTGTCGAGTCCTCCGGAATAAATTATGTCCTGGATGAACAGGTTGCGGGCTTCGTCCACGTCGGACTGCAGCATTGGATTGGGATCGTTGCGAGAAATGAAGCGTCCACCAACTGGACGGCCGACCTGCGCGACATATACGTCCCGACCTTGAAAACGTAGCGGCGTCACCCACGCTCGCAGCCACGTGGCAGGCGCTCCCATCTGCGCCTGCTTGCGCACCACCACGTCCGGCGGGCGCCCGAATAAATGCTGCTTGAAGTCGATTGGGCGCGCGTTGCGGCGATAGCTGCGGCGCACCATCGCCGCCGCGATGTCCTCCAGGTTACCCACGACCACCACGTTCAGCGGATCGGCAGGCGTCGTGCCTGCGGCGTCCGTGGCACAGCAAGGCAATTTCTCGATTGCCGCGCGGAGCGCCGCCAGGTCGGCAACGTCGGTCATCTGCGACGGCGCGTACTGGAACGAACGCTGCGCGAAGCGTACGTCGGCAACGTCGCCGGGCACCGGCACGAACAGCGTGAACGGAATCATCTCCCGCGTACCGACCAGATCGACATTGACGAGCTTGGTAATGTGGTCGGGATTGGTGAACAGTACCCCGGAATGTGTGGCACCCGGTGGAACAGGGTTTTGAAAGGCGCGTGCGTTGAAATAGTTGTCTATCTGCTGATTGCTGGCGCCTCCCAGCGCGGAATGAAACGACCACGCGACTTCGAGCGGCGAGAAATAGTCGGGGTCGGTACCCGATCGCAGCAGCCACAATGGCTTGTCCGTGCGATTGGTGACTTCGAACCAGACGGGTTGCACACGGGCGGCAACGATGTTTGCGCCGTACATCCGCTGCCCATCTTCGGCGCTCAACACCGAGGCACTGATAGTGACACCCCGGTTCGTCGCGCTGACCGCACGGGCGCGTACCGGCGCGACATCGAAGGTCTCCGGTTGTTGCCAGGTCGTACACGCCGATAGCGCCATCAACAGGACGCAAGTTGCAGCGCGGCGCATTCGCAGGGTCATCGCCGCGCATCCTTCGCAGGCGCCAAGGTGGGCTGCGATGCCGCGGACGCAGGGGGCAACTTCTCCGGTCCAGAACCAGCGCCCCAAAGAAACTCGACTTCGGAAAGCGACGTCGGCGTGCGATCGAAGATCAGCACTTGCCGGTAGCCGTCGGTGTAGTACGGGTCAGTTGTCAGGTTGGCGCGAGGTGCGGCTTGTGGGGCGGCGCCGACCCCGCCCACACGCCCTACCCTGGCCAGGTTTTGCGAATAGGCCAAGTCCTCGGTCAGCGCCGTGCGCGCCTCGTCTACGTCCGGATCGATCTTGTGGGTGGTCAGTGTCGGCGAATGGATCGTCATGCGACTGCCGATATCGCGACTGATTTGTCCGATCCATACCGGTTTGCCGTGGTAGCGCATCGGGCTGAGCCAGAGTCGCAGGTGGTTGCGCTGGTGAATGGTGTCGCGCGCTTTCTGCAGCGCCAGGTCCTGTGCACGGCCGAACAGATACAGATCGCTCACAGGCGCATTGACGTAGCGCTCGCCCGACAATGCCGAGGTCACCATCTTGAAGATCGCACCCGACCATTTCTGCTCTGTCGGCCGCCAGCCGCGCCGCACCAGCGCCGGAAACGCATCGTCCAAGCCGCCCACCACCACCAGGTTGAGCGGATCGCCCTTGCGGTCGCCGTCGCGATTTGTCACACAGCATGGCAACGCTTCAAGCGCCGCGCGAAAGGCATCATCATCGGTGTAGTCGACGATGGATTCCGGAGGATAGATATCGCGCCGGAAGACCTCAGTGGCGCGGTAGTCGGAGCGGAAGCCCGGCACGGTGGTCAGGATGGAAAACGTATGAGCGTGGCCGCTGGCCACAAGGTCAATCTGCACCAGCTTGACGCCTTCGGCGACAGGCGTGAGCACGAAGCCAGAAACGGTCTTGCCGGGCGCGATCGGGTTGCGAAATGCCAGGCTTGCAAACCGTTCGGTGATCGCGGCACGCTCGGCGGCGCTCCCCGTCGCAAAGGCTTCGGCCGCCTCAGATGCGGGAAAAAACGCTGGGTCCAGGCCTGGCGACATCAGGTAGTACGCGCGCGCATCGTCATTGCGAACTTCAATCCAGACTGGCTGGATGCCCTTTTCACCAAGCGGCACCCCATAGACCTGCCGGCTTTCGGCATCGGACAGAACAACCGTGGCGACGCGCAGCGGTCCTTCGGCCCGCGCTTCCACTCGCTGCATGTAATCCCCACTGTCCGGCGCTGCCGGTGCGTTTGCACATGCTGCAAGGCAGCAGACGACGAGCAAGACTACCGGGGGGGTGAAGTGGTACATCGCGGCTAACGTCAGTAAGTAAGGCGCACGAGACGGGCACAGGCAAATCGGATGCGCAGATTGCTCCATCAAGCATAGAAGATGGCGAGCACATTTGGTGCCGCTATGCGATGGCCTGAGAGAGGCGCGTGAAATCAAAGTTCGTGGTCATCCGTTCTCGCGAAGGCATCGACCTGCTTCACGATGTCGCGGACATGTACCGCGGTCGCGGGCGCGCCGCGTGCTTCCGCCTTGTTGCAAAGCGCACGCTCCTTCATCTACAGTGATTCAAACCGAACCACCCTGTCCTCGTACGATCTGGAGAAGATGAAGCGGAATCCGGATGGCGGTGTGTCGATCCATGTTGGACCCAAGGCGCCAGCGGGGCTTGAGTCCAACGGGATTCCGACTGAGGGCAAGCGGCCCATTCCGACCCGCCGCAGAGCGGGCTGCCTCGGCAACAACGGCGTCAGAACTTGTGGCGTACCCCTACTGCAACGCCGAGCATCGAGCTCTGACCATTGGCCAGCGCATAGCTGGTGCCCAGCGACAATGACGTGGCGTAGACGTTCGCCACCGAATCGAATGTCAGGCCGGCATTCTTCGCGTAGGCAGCGCTAAAGTAGACGTCGGTGCGCTTTGAAAACGCATAGTCCGAGATCACCGCGACCTGCCAGGGATTTGCGAGTTGGGTGTTGCCATACAGGCTCTTGAGGTTGTCGTAGTTGTATTCCATCGACAACGAGAGTGCCGGGGTTGCCTGCCACGTTGCGCCCACCCAATAGTAGTCGTCACGCTGGATCAGGTTGCCCGCCTGGCCCTTGTTCTGGCCCCATCGGTACCCTCCCATCAGTTTGAGAGTCTGGTTGAGGGCGTAGCTCCCACCGAAGACGGCTTTCTTCACGGTGCCGCTGCCTGTACCAATGGTGGGATCGAACTGGTCATAGCCCGCCGTGAAGGCAAGCGGGCCCTGCGTGAAGACCAGCGCCGCACCATAGGCGGAGTCGCGCCGTGCTTGCCCGGGGACTTCGCCGTTGCCACCAATCGGCGTGGCCACGCCGACCGTGGCAGGTAGCGCCAGTCCCGTGCCGAACGACCAGTGCGCCAGCGCCGTGACGGGGCCGAACTGGCCCGAGTATTTCACGGTGTTGTCCTCGCGGAAATTGGCACCGGCCATGAACGCAACGGGCTCGTACTGGGTGGCGTAAGCCATCGGCACGAAGTTGGCCAGTGCTTCAAATATCGACGTGTACTGGCGGCCAAGCATGACCTGGCCATACGGTGACGCCATGCCAACATAGGCTTGACGTCCAAACAGCCGGCCGCTTTGTTGCATGGTGCCGGTATCGAGGTTGAACCCGCTTTCCAGCACGAACATCGCCGACAAGCCACTGCCAAGATTCTCGGTGCCGCGGATCCCCCACCGGGAACCCGCATACCCACCAGTGTCCATCCGAACAACGCCGTGTGACGGCCCGGAATTGAAACCGTTGGCAGCCGTGGGCACCACGCCCACATGGCTCGCGTACTCGATGTTCGCATCGGCCACGCCATACAGCGTCACACTCGACTGCGCGTGCACCGTGCCAAGACAGCCCATTGCCGCCGCCAGTCCAAGGACTGATCGCTTCATCGTTAGTCTCCCCATCTTTCTAGTTTTGCGATTTGAAGCCCCGACGAAATTGCCGGGGCGATGCTTCATTTGCCCATCCTTGTCCGCATACGACGTCAGCCGGCGACGGGATGCTGGTCGCGCTGTGGCATCGGGCGAGGCCTCAAGGTGTTGTGCAGGCGACGAGCCGATCGCTCTGGATTGATGGCCAACGCGCCAAGCAAGCCACCGCCGACCATGATGACGCCGCAGAACGCGAAGCCGGCCTGGTAGCCCGCCGCCCCGCCGATGCCTTCGATGAAGAATGCCGATACCAGCGGCGCCAGCACGCCAGCGACCGAGGCAATGGAATTGTCGATGGCCAGGATTGCGCCACGTTGCGCGCCCGGCGTGACCTCAGCCAGCATGGCCGGCCCCAGCGAGTAAATGGTCGGCGCGATGCCCACTGCCACGCCGATCAGCACCACGCGCCAGATCGGGGCCAGTTCGGCCCGCCAGACCAGCAGGAACGCGGCACCAGCGAGCACGAGCGTAGCGGCCGAGAAGTAGCCCCTGGCCGCTCGCGACGAGACGCCGCTGTTGAGCATTCGCTGTGTCAGCCACGAGTTGCCAATCACGATGGGCATGCTGATCCCGACCGTCGCCGCAAACAGTCGCCCCGCCTCGATGCCGGTATAGCCGAGCCCGCGCTGCAAGTACGCCGGCAACCATGTCAGCGTCAGCGCCAGGGCCCAATACGCGACGAAATGCAGTAGAAAGCACGACAGCACCGTCCTGTCCGTCAGCAGTTTGCGATAGGGCACCGTCGCCGTTTCCGCCTGCCGCGCCGCTGGCATCTCGCTAGCTTCGATCCGCCCTTCCCGCCCGAGCGCCATCCACAGGATGGCCCAGACCAGCCCCACACCGGAGAGCACGTAGAAGTTGGCCCGCCAGCCCCAGTGCGCGGAGATCAACGGAATGACAATGCCGGCGATCAACAGACCGATGCTGCCGCCTTGCGAGAAGAACGCCACGGGCACATTGCGCTTGTCGTCCGGAAACCACTTGTAGCAGGCATGCACGGCCACCGGGAACGCCGGCCCCTCGGCAATCCCGAGCAGCACGCGTGCGCCGATCAGTACGGCCAGGCTTGACGACAGCGCCAGCGGAATCTGGAACACCGACCATGCCAGGGCCATCACCAGCAGGATCCTGGCGGTGCTGACGCGATTGGCCAGGAAGCCACCGGCCACGCCAGCAATCGCGAAGAGCCAGAAGAAGCTGCCGGCAACCATGCCGAACTTCGCGGGCGTCAGTTGCAACTCTTCCATCATCGGCACGGCGAGCAGCCCGATAACGATCTTGTCCAGGAAGTTTACGACCATGAACAGGAACAGCAGGATCGCAATGCGCCAGGCTTTGAACAGCTCGAATGTTGCCCTCATATTGTCTCCGGATGGTTGCCTCGAACGTGACGCTTGACGCCGTCTTGTCGCGGCTTCGCGTCTGTACGCTGGTACTGCCATGCCATTCCCGGCCGCTCAGCGATGCGCCGCGGCAAGGATCATGTCTGCAGCCTTCTCGCCGATCATGATCGACGCGGCGTTGGTGTTGGACGAGCACATCGTCGGCATGATCGAGGAATCGACAACTCGCAATTGCTCGATGCCATGCACCCGGAGTTCGCTGTCGACCACGGCCATCGGATCGCTACCCATCTTGCAGGTCCCGATCGGATGCCAGGACGTCTGACCGGAGGCCTTGATGTAATGCAGCAGGCCGTCGTCGTCATCGACGTCGGGGCCCGGACGGGTCTCGCGCTCGACGTAGTCGGCCAACCCCTGCTGCGCGGCCACCTTGCGCGACAGGCGCAGCGCTTCCAGCATGACTTGCCTGTCGACTTCCTTGTCCAGGTAGCGGGGCTCGATGACCGGCGAGGCGTGCGGATCCGTGCTTGCGATATGCAGGTGGCCGCGCGACTCTGGCCGCAACTGGAAGAAGCCCACGGCAAAGCCCGGAAACGGGTCCAGTCCGAAGCCCTTGCCCGCATAGCGGTCGGCGCCGGTCAGGTGGTGCAACTGGATCTTCACCGCTGGCCGGTCCGACTGGCCCGGCGTGCGCGCCAGCGCGTGAGCCGATGCCGACGGCGTGGCCATGATCCCTCGTCGCGTCATCAGGTAGCGAAGCCCCATCACGCCCTGCCGAACCGGGCTGCGCACGATCTCGTTCAGCGTGATTGGCTTGGTGCACGCAAACGTGATGCGCGACTGCAAATGATCGATCAGATTTTCGCCAACGCCCGGCAGATGGTGCCGAACCGAAATGCCGAGAGCCTGCAGCCGCCCACCATCGCCAACGCCGGACAGCTCAAGCAGTTGCGGAGACTTGATCGGTCCGGCACTCAGGATGACCTCGCGCATGGCCATGGCCCGGCGAGTGACACCATCCTGTTCGTATTCAACGCCAACCGCACGCCTGCCATCGAACAGCACCCGGGTGGCGACGGCCCGCGTGGCCAGCGTCAGCCGGTGCTGGGGGCGGCCACGCAAGTATCCAACCGCTGTGCTGCAGCGGCGGCCGCCGCCAGTCGAGAGTTGCAGGTAGCTGACCCCTTCATAGCTGCCGTCGTTGTAGTCGGGCACCGCCGGTATGCCGGCCTGCTGGCACGACGTCACGAACGCGTCGCTCAACGGATTGGGATTTACCGTCGACACCGAGCTGACCGAGATCGGACCGCTTCGTCCACGCATCGTATCGTCGCCGACTGCAGCGCTCTCCAATCGCTTGAAATATGGCATCAGCGAAGCATAGTTCCAGCCGGGGTTGCCGAGCGCCGCCCAGTGATCGAACTCTGCAGGCTCGCCGCGCACAAAGATCATGCCGTTGACCGAGCTTGAGCCGCCCGGCAGACGGCCGCGCGGCCAGTAGATCTTCTGCCCTGCCAATTGCGGCTGGGCCTCCGTCGTGAAGGGCCATACGTAGTCGGGATTCATCAACAGCTTGGCCACGCCAAGCGGCACGGTGACCCAGAAGTCCTTGTCACGCGGCGCTCCGGCCTCGAGCAGCAGCACCTTGCCGCGACCCCTTTCAGCCAGTCGGGTTGCCAGCGTGGCGCCGGACGACCCCGCGCCCACCACCACATAATCGAATGTTTCGGAGTGGATTGTTTGCACGTCGCGGCTCCGTCAATGCGAGGAGGCATACCAGACGCCGAGTTGCTCGGCCTCCAGGCCCATGCGCTGGAATTGACGGTCCGGCATCTCCGGCTGCGGCATGTCGACGCCGAAGCGCGATGGCTCCGGATCCACCTTCAGTGCGACAAAGACCGGACCGGGCAAGGCCAGCAGCGACGGCAACGCTTCCGCCAGCGCGTCCGCATGGTCGAAGCGATGCGCACTGGCGTAGCCCGCGGCCATCGCCATCGCGCAGAAGTCCACGTCCTTGCCGCCGGGTACGGACAAGTTGGCCCCCCCGGTGAATTGCGCCCCGTTTTGCACTACGAAATGCACAAGGTTGGTGGGCCGCGCATCGGCCACGGTTACCAGGCCGCCCAACTGCATCAGCAGGCTGGCATCGCCGTCGACGACGATCACGGCCGCGTCGGGTTGCCCGAGCGCAAGGCCCAATCCCAGGCTGGCCGCGCCACCCATCAGTGGAACGGAACTCAGACGTCTCTCGGTAACGCCAAGGACGTCGAAGGCAAACATCGCGCCCATCGTCGCCACGATCACACGCTCGCCGCGTGCCTTTGCAATCTGTTCACAGGCTTCTTGTATTCGCATGTCGATCTCCTTCAGGACCAGGCCACGGGACGGCCAACAATCAGCGCGGCGGGAATGCGGCGACTGTGCGCTGCATGGAACGCGGCGGAGACGGCGTCAAGGTCCGAGGGCTGCTCCAGTTGCCAGAATGGAATGCCCAGTGTGTCGAGCACCGGCTCCAGCAGGTTGACGACACGGCGCCCGGATTCGATGGTGGGCCGCCCGAAGTTGTCGTACTCACGCCCGAACTGGCCGATCATGAATACACTCGGGATCTGCGCATCCAGCGCCACCGCACGAATCGTGTTGATGCAGGCGTAAAGGCCCTGGTTCTGGATAACGATGAGGGGACGCTCGCCGGTGATGGTGAGACCGGCGGCCACGCAGACGGCCTGGTCCTCGTTGCTGGTGCGCACCAGCTTCAGGCCGGTTTCGCCTTGCTCGACGGCCTGATGCAGCGCCAGTTGCACGAAGTCCGGCACCGTGACAAAGTGACTAACTTCCGCCCGCTGTAGCGCGTCGATGTATGCGCGAGCGCCGATGCCTTGATTGTCGGCCATGGTGTCTCCTGCCATTCATTGATGTGCTGGCGATTCTAGGGATGCACCACCCGCAAATCTGTAAAGAAAATGACAGAATCCGTCCGGGCCTCCCAACAAGCCCTGGCTTTCGCCGTATTGCGGCGCACAAGCTGGTTCAGCAAATGCAAGCCTGAAACGCTCGATGGCTTCCTGAAAGAGGGTCAGGTACGGCAGCTCAAGCGCGGAGAGGTGCTGGCACGGCGTGGTGAACCCGTGGAACACTTATGTCTGATCCTGGAGGGTGTGCTCGAAGTTAGCGCCAGCGGCGCAGCAGGCAAGCGCCACGTCGTACGCTACCTTGAGCCCGGACAGCTCATGAATCTTGTCCCCGTGCTCGACGAGCAGGGTGCGATCCACGACTCGATCGCCCACGTGGACACGCTGGTCCTGTTGCTCGGCAAGGAACTGGTCCAGCGGACGCTGGCGGCGGAGCCCAATCTCGCCTTGGCGCTGATGCGCCTGCTGTGCCTGCGTTCGCGGATGACATATTCGAATCTTGCCGAGACGTCACTGATGTCCATCCGCGAGCGATGCGCGCGCACGCTGCTGCATCTGGCAGACCCCTATGGCTTGCCCCGCCCCGAGGGTCTTGCGATCTCGCTGAAGCTATCCCAGGACGAATTCGCGGACATGGTGGGTCGGTCTCGCCCGATCGTGAATCGGGAACTCAAGCAATTGGAGAAGGACGGCATTATCCGGACGACCTACTCCCATTTTTTGATTCTTGATGTGAAAGGGCTCGAAGATATTGTTGGCGGCATGTAGCACCTACAGCAAGCAGCATGACCACTGCACTACCAGCCCCGGACGGTGTAACTTTGACAATCGAGGCACCTTGACTTCCTGAGTCGCTGACCGGGCTCGGAATGCCTCCCCCCGCATTGTCGAGCGTAGATTCAGGCACGTACCAAGTCCGCCCGCGTCCAACATAATTTTTTCGCTCCGGCATGCATCCAGAGCGACGTCTGGTCCGTATATGCCAGGAAGAGGACTGCATCCCGCCGGCCGCCTCGGGTCGGCGCGACAGGATGAATGGTCTTCGTGCCCGCGACCCGTCGGGGCGCATGCGGCGGCCACGTCGCCGATGCTCTTGGCCCGACCACCTCGCGGCTTCCCGCAAGTCGTTGGAGGAGCACGATCATGCCTGACCCGAAACACGATTCACCCGATGCTGCCGCGTTCATTGACATGTTCGATCGCCGCGCCGCACGGCGACTTCAGCGCAGGCAGTTCTTCCGCAACGCAGGAGGACTAGGGCTTGGACTGGTGGGCGGCACCATTATCAGCGCCTGCGGTGGCGGCGATGGAGGCAATGCCAGTGCCAGCCCGACGGCGCCGACCGACACCGAGATCCTCAACTTTGCGCTGAACCTCGAATACCTCGAAGCCCAGTTCTACACCTATGCCACGACTGGCAGTGGCTTGCCCGCCGGAATGCTGACTGGCGTGGGTACGCAAGGTGCCGTCACTGCCGGGCAACAGGTGCCGTTCCAGGATGCCGTGGTCAAGGCCTACGCCAACGAGATCGCCAACGACGAACGCGAACATGTGGCCTTTCTGCGTACTGCGCTAGGCTCGGCCGCGGTGGCGCAACCAGCCATCGACATCAGCGGCACCAATCCAAACGGCGCCTTCTCTGCCGCCGCGCGCGCGGCCGGACTGGTCGGTGCGGGCGTGGCATTCAACCCGTATGAGAGCGACAATAACTTTTTGCTCGGTGCCTTCATTTTCGAGGACGTCGGCGTCACGGCCTATAAAGGCGCCTCTCCGCTTCTCGTCAACAAGACGTTCCTGGAAGCCGCCGCTGGCATCCTGGCCGCCGAAGCCTATCACGCGGGCCTGGTTCGCACGTCCCTTTATGCCAAGGGCATCAATATGGCGAGCCTCATCACGGCAGCCAATGCGATTTCCGATGCGCGCGATGCACTCGACAACTCGGTGGACGACGATCAGGGCATTACCGGCAGTACGCCGGGGAGTTCCAACATCGTGCCACTGGACGCAAACGGTCTGGCGTTCAGCCGGACCTATGCCGATGTGCTCAATATCGTGTACTTGACCAGCACTACCGCCACCAAAGGTGGATTCTTTCCTAACGGCGTGAACGGCACGCTCAATATGAGTTCGTAAAAAATGCATCTGGTGCAGGACGGGGAAAGCAGGGGGGATCGACGTTGATGGGTCGAGGGCCCGGGAGCAGGCGGTAGCCGATTGCGACGTGCCAATGCCGCGACGGCTACTGACCTGATACCGGCCGCTGGATACATCATGATCGCGCGGGCGCGCTCACAAGGCATGGTGGCACGCCACGGAGATACACGTGAATGAACTAGTGGACCTGGCGACGACGCGAAATACGCTGACAGAGCGCGTGAGCGTTGCCGCCTATGGCGTGCTTGCCGGCGAACGCCACGGACCCCGCGCGCTGCTTTCGCTTGGCGGCCCGGCAGTGGTAGCGTCGATTGCGTACATGGACCCGGGCAACTTCGCCACCAATATTCAGGCTGGCGCTCGATACGGATACTCGCTACTCTGGGTAGTCGTCTTTGCCAATGGGATAGCCATGCTGTTCCAGATGCTCTCGGCCAAACTGGGCATCGTGACCGGACGCAACCTGGCTGAACTGTGCCGTGACACGCTGCCCCGGCCTTTGGTCATAGTGGTCTGGTTGCTTAGCGAAGTGGCCGCCATGGCCACCGATCTAGCGGAGTTCGTGGGCGCGTCCATTGGCCTGTCGCTGCTGATGCATCTGCCCCTGATGGCCGGCATGCTTGTGACAGCCGTGGCGACATGTGTGCTGCTGCAATGCGTGCGCGCGGGATTTCGGCCATTGGAGCTGATGATCGCCGGGCTGGTGGGTGTAATTGGGGCCTCATATTTGACGGAACTTCTGATTGCACCGATAGCATGGTCCGACGTTTTCCGACAGGCACTGGTGCCCCATGTACCTGACCAGGGCGCGCTTGTGATTTCGGTAGGCATCGTCGGCGCGACAGTAATGCCGCACGCATTGTTCCTGCATTCCGGCCTGACGCAAAATCGCATTCCGCCACGTAATGAATTCGAGCGCGCCAGGCTTCTCAGATTCTCCAACATCGAAGTGGTTGTCGCGCTCGGCATTGCCGGGCTGATCAACATGGCGATGGTGATCATGGCCTCGGGCGCCTTCCACGACGGTCACCCGGGAGTCGCCCAGATAGAAACGGCGTACCAGACACTGTCTCCGTTGCTTGGCAGCACGGCGGCGCTCCTCTTCCTGTCCGCACTGATTGCCTCTGGCATCTCCAGTTCCGTGGTCGGCACCGTCGCGGGCCAGATGATCATGCAGGGTTTCGTTCGATTCCGAATTCCCGTATGGCTGCGCCGGCTGGTCACAATCATCCCGGCGTTCTTCGTGATCGGTAGCGGTGTCGATCCTACCGAGGCACTGGTGCTAAGTCAGGTTGTGTTGAGCATCGCGCTACCGGTGCCAATGGGCATGCTGGTGTGGTACACGTCGCGTCGGGCGTTGATGGGACCGCACCAGAACAGCCTGCTCACCATCGCGGCGTCTGGCGTGGGGGCACTGGTGGTACTGACGCTCAACATGGTCTTGGTGGTGCAAGCGTTCTCGTCGGGTTCATGACGATGGCCGGCGAATCTGGAAGACGGCAGGAGCAACGATATGCGATGGCGGGAACGGGCACACGATCCTCATTCTTCCGCGACGCGGGCACAACGTGCCTTCGTTCCACGGCTAACTGCCCTACGTGGGCCGCGAGCATTCCGATGCGGGACGCCTGTGGAATCGAAAACCAGTTTCAAATCGGCAAGTAGCGCCGGAGTGAGCACTGGAGTCGAAGTGGAAAACACGCGCAATACATTCGGGCAGTTGAGCGAAGCGGAAGCTGACAGAACTGACGAGGCATTCCGCGACGAATTGGCAGCGATGCTCGTCAATGTTGCGCAAGGCGACCAGCAGGCTTTTGCAAGCTTGTACCGACACACCTCTTCCAAACTCTTCGGTGTCTGCCGCACCATGCTACGCAACCAGGGCGATGCGGAGGACGTGTTGCAGGAAGTGTACGCCATCGTCTGGCGTCAGGCATGTACCTTCGAGCCGGCACGCGCCAGCGCAATGACCTGGCTGATTGCCGTAGCACGCAACCGATCAATTGACCGCTTGCGCTTGCATCGGGAAGATCAACTTGACGAGCCACAAGAGCTTGGCATCGAGGACGATCGCCCAACGCCGGCTCTTGCCGCCGAACAAAGCCAGGAGCGGGTGAGGCTGGAGCGATGCCTTGATGAGCTGCCGTCGCAACAGAAGCACGCCGTTCGCGAGGCATTCTTCTCCGGCGCGACGTATGCAGAGTTGGCCGAACGCCTCGGCGTGCCGCTTGGCACCATGAAGAGCTGGATTCGCCGTAGCCTCACGCAACTCAAGGCTTGCCTCGAACGATGAACACCAGCGCGGCTTCTCCCGACGACGATCTGCGTTGCGCCGAATACGTGCTGGGCGTCCTCGACTCTGCCGAGCGCCGTCAGGTCTCAAACGAACTGCTGCGCAATCCGGGTATGGCTCAGAGCGTGATGCGCTGGCAGCAACTGGTCAATCCGTTGAGCGAGGATGTTCACGCGACAGTGCCGCCCGCTCATGTCTGGACGCGCATCCAGTCCGAACTAGGATTGAAGCCCATGCACGCGCGCGCGCGTGCGGCCTCGACTGACAGGACTGGCGGGATCTGGGGCAGTCTCGAACTGTGGCGCTGGTTGGGGGTGGGCGCATCGAGCGTGGCGCTGGCACTCGGCACGGTGTCGGTGCTATTGCTACATCAGCTTCGATCGCCAGCCCCACGCCCGTTGGTGGCCAGTGCGAGCTATCGCGTGGCCAATCTCGCGCGCCCCAACGGCGTGGTCGACTGGACCGCCACGATCGACCTGCAACGTGCCAACATCGTGATCGTACCGGCAAACGCCTCTCGACCGACTGGCAACCAGGCCACCGAACTATGGCTTATCCCGCCGGGAGAGAAACCATTGTCATTGGGTGTAATTGCGGCGGACAAACCTGCCACGCTTTCGCTCACCCAGACTGCAATGGCGCGCCTGGTATCCGGCTCGGCTCTGGCTGTGTCGCTCGAACCCACTGGCGGTTCGCCCACCGGACAGCCCACGGGGCCGGTGATCGCGACTGGGTCCGTCAGGGAAACCTGAGCGCCTTAAGTGACGCTGCGCCGATCCCCGTGCGCCGAAGGCCGACCATGTTCGCCCACTCTTGCAGCATGTGGCGCCGCTGTCGGGCGTACTCTGCCTTGTTGTAGATCTAGTGCGAGGAACGTCCATCCTCGTGCACCAGGCACTTCTTAATCCAATCGCGAAAGTCTTGGACCCAGGCTTGAGGTTGCGCAGCTACCGATAACTGCCATGACGCATTTTCTTTCTAATTCACCACGTCAAGGCAGCGTTTCGATAGCTGGCGATAGTCCCCGGAGGAACTCAAATCATTCCCACTCGATCGTTGCCGGCGGCTTGCCCGACACGTCGTAGACCACACGGTTCAGGCCACGGACTTCGTTGATGATGCGGTTCGAGCAGCGGCCCAGCAGCGCATACGGCAGGTGTGCCCAATGCGCGGTCATGAAGTCGGTGGTCTGCACGGCGCGCAACGCCACCACGTAGTCGTAGGTACGGCCATCGCCCATCACGCCGACCGACTTGACCGGCAGGAACACGGCGAATGCCTGGCTGGTCAGGTCGTACCAGCTCTTGCCTACCTGATTTGCCTCGCACATGCCGGCTGCGGCATCCTGCTCGGTGGCGACCGTCTTGCGCAGTTCCTCGATGAAGATCGCGTCGGCGCGGCGCAGCAGTTCGGCGTAGTCGCGCTTGACCTCGCCCAGGATCCGCACGCCCAGGCCCGGGCCCGGGAACGGATGGCGATAGACCATCTCCGGCGGCAGACCCAGTGCCACGCCCAGTTCGCGCACTTCGTCCTTGAACAGGTCGCGCAGCGGCTCGAGCAGCTTCAGGCCCAGCGTCTCCGGCAGGCCGCCCACGTTGTGGTGGCTCTTGATGGTGGTGGCCTTCTTGGTCTTGGTACCACCGGACTCCACCACGTCGGGGTAGATCGTGCCCTGCGCCAGCCACTTGGCATTCGACAGCTTCTTGGCTTCGGCCTGGAACACTTCCACGAATTCGCGGCCGATGATCTTGCGCTTCTGCTCGGGGTCGGTCACACCGGCCAGATGGCCCAGGAACTGTTCCGATGCATCGACGTGGACTACCTTGGCATGCAGGCGGCCCGCGAACATGTCCATGACCATCTTGCCTTCGTCCAGGCGCAGCAGGCCGTGGTCAACGAACACGCAGGTCAGCTGGTCTCCGATCGCACGGTGAATCAGCGCGGCGGCCACCGACGAATCGACGCCGCCGGACAGGCCCAGGATCACCTCTTCATCACCAACCTGCTCGCGGATCTTCGCGACGGCTTCGGCAATGTGGTCGCCCATGACCCAGTCGGCCTTCGCGCCGCTGATCTCCAGCACGAAACGCTCGAGCATTTCGCGGCCCTTCGAGGTGTGCGTGACTTCCGGATGGAATTGCACCGCATAGTAGCCACGCGCCTCGTCGGCCATGCCGGCGATCGGGCAGCTCGGTGTCGATGCCATCAGCTTGAAGCCGTCCGGCAGCGCCGTGACCTTGTCGCCGTGGCTCATCCAGACCTTCAGCATGCCGTGGCCTTCCGGCGTAGCGAAGTCCTCGATGCCCTTGAGCAGGTTGGTATGACCATGGGCGCGCACTTCGGCGTAACCGAATTCGCGCGAATCGCTCCACTCCACCTTGCCGCCGAGCTGGACCGCCATGGTCTGCATGCCGTAGCAGATGCCCAGCACCGGCACGCCCAGGTCCCACACGGCCTGCGGTGCGCGCAGTTGATGGTCTTCGTACGTGCTGGCGTGACTGCCGGAAAGAATGACGCCCTTTGGCGCGAACTCGCGTACGAATTCGTCGGAGACATCGTTCGGATGGATTTCGCAATAGACGTGCGCTTCGCGAACGCGGCGCGCGATCAGCTGCGTGACTTGCGATCCGAAATCAAGAATGAGGATTTTGTCGTGCATGATGGGCAGTTGGCAGTGCGTCCGGATCGGGTTCGGGCATCACCTCGGTGCCCGGACCATAGCCGGGCGGCGGCGTGATGACCGGCTCGCGCCGGTATTCGGGGGATGTGGGAGATGCGTTGGACGTGGCCGGGCGCCCCGGTCGGGCTGCGCCTCTGCTGCTCACGTCTCTCACGTCGCCCACGTTACTTGCGTTTCTTACGTCGCTGTCGCTGACGTCGCTGACATCCGCGACGTCATTGTTCGGATAGTAGACATCGGCCGTGGCCGCCGCGCGGTCAGCCTTTGCCTGATCAGCCAGTGCCCGCTCGCGCAGCCTTACCTTCTTGGCCGAAGGGATTTGCACGATCGCGAAGAACAGCAGCATGGCGGCCAGCGTCAGCAACCAGATCTTGCCGGCGCCTTGCACCGGCATGTCCAGGAACAGCGTCCAGGCCGCAATCAGTATCGCGCTGGCCAGGTTGACATAACCGGCGGTGCGCGCCACGGTGACAGTGAGCTGGCCGTTGATGGTGGCCATGAACAGCAACCAGGACATGCCGATGGTCGCCACGCCCAGCAACTGCCCGAACAGGGCCGGCTGTGGCACTGGCAATTGCAGTGCGGCGTACAGCGTGGTGAACGGCGACATCAGCAGCAGCATGCCGAGCAGCAGGTCGAGCAACGCATCGAAAAACAATACGGCTCGCAGCAATACCTTCATGGGCGCTCCTTGTTGCAGCGCGGCCGCGCGGCACCGTCAACCTCGACGACACCAGCGCGGCCGTGATGCCCTTCCGGGCGGGCCAGATCGATCTCAATCGATATGGTAGTTCGGCGCTTCCTTGGTGATCTGCACATCGTGGACATGCGACTCGCGCATGCCGGCGGCGGTGATCTGCACGAACTCGGCGGTCTCGTGCCATTGCGGAATCGAGCTCGCACCGCAGTAGCCCATCGAGGCACGGATACCACCGGTCAGCTGGTGGATGATGGCCTGCACCGGGCCCTTGTACGCGACGCGGCCTTCGATACCTTCCGGCACCAGCTTGTCGACGTTGGCCGTGTTGTCTTCCTGGAAGTAACGGTCCGCGGCGCCATCCTTCATCGCGCCCACCGAACCCATGCCGCGGTAGCTCTTGAACGAACGGCCCTGGAACAGGAACACCTCGCCCGGCGCTTCCTCGGTACCCGAGAACATGCCGCCCATCATCACGGTATGGGCGCCAGCTGCCAGCGCCTTGGCCACGTCGCCCGAATAACGGACACCGCCGTCGGCGATCAGCGGCACACCGGTGCCCTTCAGTGCTTCAGCCACGTTGGACACGGCGGTAATCTGGGGCACGCCCACGCCAGCCACGATACGCGTGGTGCAGATCGAACCCGGGCCGATACCGACCTTGACGCCATCTGCGCCATGTTCGACGAGTGCCAGTGCGGCGGCGCCGGTAGCAATGTTGCCACCCACCACCTGCACTTGCGGGAAGTTCTGCTTGACCCAGCGCACGCGGTCCAGCACGCCCTGGCTGTGGCCATGCGCGGTGTCGACGACGATCACGTCCACGCCGGCCTTGACCAGCAGTTCCACGCGTTCGTCATTGTCCGGGCCCACGCCCACTGCCGCGCCTACGCGCAGTTGGCCATGCGCATCCTTGCTGGCCAGCGGGTTGTCCACGGCCTTCTGGATATCCTTGACGGTGATCAGGCCGCGCAGTTCGAACGCGCCATTGACCACCAGCACACGCTCCAGGCGGTGGCGGTTCATCAGGCGCTTGGCTTCGTCCAGCGGCGCGCCTTCGGCCACGGTCACGAGCTTCTCGCGCGGGGTCATCTTGGCACGCACCGGTGCGTCGAGTTCTTCTTCGAAACGCAGGTCGCGGTTGGTAATGATGCCGACTACGGTCTTGCCCTCAAGCACCGGGAAACCCGAAATGCCATGTTGCTGCGACAGCGCGATCACATCGCGAACCTTCATGTCCGGCGAAATGGTGATCGGATCACGCAGCACACCCGATTCGTAGCGCTTCACGCGCGCCACTTCGCGCGCCTGGTCGGCGGGCTTCAGGTTCTTGTGGACGATACCGATACCGCCGGCCTGTGCCATCGCAATAGCCAGGCGTGCTTCCGTTACCGTATCCATGGCAGCGGACAGCAGCGGAATATTGAGTTCGATCGAACGGGTCAGTCGGGTGCGGAGGGAAACATCCCGGGGCAGGACGGCCGAATAGGCCGGGACGAGCAGCACGTCATCGAATGTGAGTGCTTTCTGGACAAGACGCATAGCGAATCCTCTAGGCGCAAAAGCAGATTATACAGGAATGCAGGATTTGCTGATGCGTTCTTGCAACCCGTTTGCTATTCTCGGCCTCCCTTTTCCACAACGACTCTGGAGACCATGGGAATCGGCGTTCTGTGCGGCCTGCTTGCGGGCGCATTCTGGGGAATGGTGTTTATCGCACCCAAGCTGCTGCCAGTGTTTTCGCCATGGGAACTGGCGATTGGCCGCTACCTCGCATATGGGGTGGTAGCCCTGGTTGCGACACTGCCGCTGATGCGCCGCATCGCGCGCAAGCTGACCCGCGCCGACTGTATTGCGCTGCTACGGCAGGCCTTCACGGGCAACCTGCTCTACTACGTGCTGCTGGCATTTGGCGTACAGCTTGCCGGCGTTGGCCCTACCTCGCTCATCATCGGCATCCTGCCGATCTCCGTCACGCTGATGGGCCGGCGCGATCACGGCGCCGTGCCATTGCGCCGCCTGGTGCTGCCGCTGCTGGTGGTAGCCACGGGCATCGCCTGCATCAACATCGACCTGTTCAGTGGCTTTGGTGGCGACGGCGGCGCGCATGGGGCGGCGGTGGATGCGGTAGCGCGCCCGGTCTGGCAAAAAATCGCCGGCGTGCTGTGCGCGGCCGGCGCGCTGGTCTGCTGGACGCTCTATGCGGTGGATAACGCGCGCTACCTGCAGCGCAATCCGCATTTCAGCGGCAATGAATGGTCGGCGCTGTATGGCCTGTCGACGGGGCTGGTCTCACTGGTGCTCGCGGCCATCGGCTGGCTCGCGTTCGGCGACCACCTGACCGCACCCGGCAGCGGCCGGGACTGGCAGTGGTTCTGGACCGTCAACGCCGCCGTGGCGCTTGGAGCGTCGCTTATTGGCAACAACCTCTGGAACATCTCGAGCCGCCGGCTGCCGCTCACACTTTCCGGCCAGATGATCGTGTTTGAGACGCTGTTCGCGCTGGCATACGGGTTTGCATTCGATCACCGCTGGCCCCGGCCACTGGAAATCGCCGCCATCGTGCTGCTGATGGTTGGGGTGGCATGGTCTGTCCGCTTGCACGCGACCGACAAGTCTCAGTAGACTAGCGTGCAATGCCGCAGGGGTCACATAGTTGTCAACCCCACGGGCGTCTGATGCCACGCAACCCGCTCGACCTGTCCACGACTTCGCCATGAAACGATCGTCCGCGCTGTACCTGCTGCTTGCCGCCAGCCTGGCCGTTCCGGGCACTGCCTTCTCGCAATGGCAGTGGAAAGACGCCAACGGCCGCACCGTCTACAGCGACGTACCACCGCCGCCCTCGGTGCCCGATCGCGCGATCCTGAGCGCACCGGGCCGCGTGGCGGGCGCCTACCGGCCGCTCGAGACCGAAACCAAGGGTGAGGCAAACAGTCCGGCAGGTGCGCCACGCATGCAGGCCACCAGCGCAAAAACCGCGCAGGCCGATGCGGACAAGGCATTCCGCGAGCGCCGCGACGCGCGTATCAAGGCCGATCTGGAGGCTGCCACCAAGGAACGCGCACAACTGGCACGCCAGGAAAAATGCCAGGAAATGCGCAACTACGCCACCGGCCTGAGCGGCGGCACGCGCGTGGCAAAGATCGGCGCCGATGGCGCATTGAACCGCCTTGGCGGTGAAGAGCGCGAGGCCGAACTGGCGCGCGTCAACGAGCAACTGGCACAGAACTGCGCCAGTTGACCCAGTTGACCCAGTTGACCAGGCTGATCGAGCCAATCCTTCCGTAAAGCCGCCTTGCGGGATGCCTCAGGTGTCCTGCCCGCCTCCGCTGCCGCGCCGCCACTTCTGGCCCTCGCGCACGCCCGTTGCGCGCTTTGTCTCGACACGCCTGCGCCGCGCGGTCTTTGGGTCCGCCGTCAGGATGCGATAGACCTCGACCCGGTCGCCATCGCGCACCTCGGTATCGAGCGCCTTGAGCTTGCCGAAGATGCCGACGCGCAAGGTCGTAGGGTCCACCTCGGGATGCACCTGGGTCAGCCCGCTGGACTGGATCGCCCCGATAATCGTGGTACCAGCGGGCACCACGACCTCCTTGAGGAAAACCGTATCGGGCAGCGCGTAGCAGATCGACAGCCGCACCGTGCGACCGCCCTCAGCCTTTGTTGGCATAGACCACTTCGGCGCGTTTGACAAAAGCATCGACAAACGTGTTGGCGATCACGCTGAACGCGGGGCCGATGATCTTCTCGATGATCACGCTCGAAAACTCGTAATGCAGGTGGAATTCGATCTTGCAGGCATCTGCGCGCAGTGGCGTGAAGCGCCAGGAGCCGTTAAAGGCCTTGAAAGGACCGTCGGCGAACGTCATATCGATACGGGTAGGACGCTCCTGCTGGTTACGCGTGTGGAAGTACTGCTTGATGCCGCTGAAATGGATGTGGATCTTGGCATCGAGCAGCGTCTCGGTCTGCTCGAAAACTTCCACGCCGCCACACCACGGCAGGAACTTGGGATAGTCCTCCACGCGGGTGACCAGGTCGTACATCTGCTCGGCCGAGTGGCCAAGCAGGACGGATTTATGGACGTCTGCCATGTATTCGTATTGCGAAGGCCACGGGACTGGGCCGGGGCCGGGGCGGTTTGCTAAAATCCCGATTCTAGCCGACCGCCGCTCATACGGCACGTCTGGCGGCAAGCAAGCCCCAGACACCGTGGCCCGCCCGCGATCGCTATGGATTGCAAATGGATTGCAAACTGTTTTGCCGCACCGCCCAACGGCGGCAACCACGCTTAGGAAATCACCTCCCGCATGACGATCGCTGACAACAAGAAGGCCTTTTTCGACTACTTCATCGAAGAGCGCTATGAAGCCGGGATCGTGCTGGAAGGCTGGGAAGTCAAGGCAATCCGCGCCAATCGCGTCCAGATCAAGGAAGGCTACGTGGTGATTCGCAACGCCGAGATGTACCTGATCGGCGCGCATATCAGCCCGTTGCAAAGCGCCTCCACGCACGTCAACCCGGATCCGGTACGGACCCGCAAACTGCTTCTCAAGGCCGACGAAATCAAAAAGCTGATTGGCAAGGTGGAGCAGCGCGGCTACACGCTGGTACCGCTTAACCTGCACTACACGCGCGGCCGCGTCAAATGCGAGATCGGCCTGGGCAAGGGCAAGAAGCAGTTCGACAAGCGCGAAACCGAGAAAAACCGCGACTGGCAGCGTGAAAAGGCCCGGGTCATGAAGGGCGACAACAAGGAATAATTGCCGCCAGCACGGCGCTGCAGCCCAAACGAAAAACGGAGGCCGATGCCTCCGTTTTTTGTTGCCAGGATCTGACCTGACCCTGGCCCCGGCTGCCCGGTCAGACTGTCTTCTCGGCCTTCTGCCCTTTCACAATCTGTAGTGCGGACGCGATCATCGAGCTCATTTCGCCCAGGTTGCCGGGCACGATCAACGTATTGCCCTGCTTCGCCAGATTGCCGAACGCGGCGACATACTCCTCCGCCACCTTCAGGTTGACCGCCTCGGTACCGCCCTCGCCGCGTATCGCGTGGCCGATCTTCTCGATTGCCTGCGCATTGGCTTCGGCCACCGCCAGGATGGCCGAAGCCTCGCCCTGTGCCTTGTTGATGGCAGCCTGTCGTTCGCCCTCCGACTTCTGGATGGCGGCTTCACGCGCGCCGGAAGCGAGGTTGATCTGCTCCTGACGCTTGCCTTCGGACGCCGCGATCAACGCACGTTTCTCGCGCTCCGCCGTGATCTGCGCCTGCATCGCATGCAGGATTTCCTTGGGTGGCGTCAGGTCCTTGATCTCGTAGCGCAATACCTTCACGCCCCAGTTCGCTGCCGCCTCGTCCAGCGCATTGACCACGCTGTGGTTGATGAACTCGCGCTCCTCGAACGTCTTGTCGAGCTCCAGCTTGCCGATCACCGAACGCAGCGTGGTCTGCGACAACTGCGTAATGGCCACCACGAAGTTGCTCGATCCGTACGACGCCTTCATCGGGTCGGTGACCTGGAAGTACAACACGCCGTCCACCTGCAACTGCGTATTGTCCTTGGTGATACACACCTGGCTCGGCACATCGAGCGGGATTTCCTTGAGGATATGCTTGTAGGCCACGCGATCGACGAACGGCACCACGATCGACAGGCCCGGCGTCAGCGTCGCATGGTAGCGGCCCAGGCGTTCCAGCACCCAGGCATGCTGTTGCGGCACGATCTTGATGGCCTTCGCGATCAGCACGATCGCGGCAATGAGCAGGATCAGCGGAAACAGACCAAGCTGATAGGCAAGCATGTACGACTCCCGTCAAGAAGAAAGGACTGCAAGGTGAAGGTGAACGTGGCAGGCTAGCGTGGCGACACGATCAGCGTGGCCCCGCGGACTTCGACGATCCGGTAGCGTCCGGGCGCAGGCTCGGGGCCCGGCGCCAGTTCCACGGTCCAGTCGGCGCCCCGGTAAGGTACTCGGGCGCGCCGAAACGCATCCCAGGCAGAGACTTCGAGTTCCTGCCCGATATCGAGGTTCACATCGGGGTCGGTGGCCGCGTCCCTGCGGCGCAGCCGGCCAAAGCGCGTGCGCCGCAACACGGCAATGGCGACGATGGCAACCACTGCCGCTGCAACGGTCTGCATCGGTACGTCCGCCCCCAGCCAGGCCGCAATGCCGCCCGCGGTAACGCCGCAAGCAATCATCAACAGGTAGAACGTGCCGGAGGCCATCTCCGCGATGACCAGCACGACTGCGGCCGCAAACCATACGTAATACGACGTCATCCCGCCCCTTTCCATCCGGAAACAAGCCAGCCCGAAAAACAAAACCCCCGCTCAACGCCAGCGGCGCCGCGGGGGCAGTTGGAACACCTGCCGCAGGGCCGGTGCCACGCGGCGCGCCGACCATCAGGCCGGGCGCCGTTCTCTATGGTACGTGGTTATTGTGACGCGAAATGCCTCACGATGCCAGCTGTTGCCAGGTTTCGACCACGGAATCAGGATTCAGCGAGATCGACTTGATGCCTTCCTTGGCCAGCCAGGCTGCGAAGTCCGGATGATCCGAAGGGCCCTGGCCGCAGATACCAACGTACTTGTCCAGGCGCAGCGCCGTGGAGATGGCGCGCTGCAGCATGAAGCGGACCGCCGGATCGCGTTCGTCGAAATCCCGCGCCAGCAGTTCCATGCCCGAGTCACGGTCCAGGCCCAGCGTCAGCTGCGTCAGGTCGTTCGAGCCGATCGAGAATCCGTCGAAGAATTGCAGGAATTCCTCGGCCAGGATCGCGTTCGACGGCACTTCGCACATCATGATGATGCGCAGGCCGTTTTCGCCGCGCTTCAGGCCATGCTTGGCCAGCAGTTCGATCACGCGCTCGGCCTGGCCCAGCGTACGTACGAACGGCACCATGATCTCGACGTTGGTCAGGCCCATTTCATCGCGTACGCGCTTCATGGCCTTGCATTCCATCTCGAACGCCTCGGCAAAGTCATCGGAGATATAGCGCGATGCACCGCGGAAACCCAGCATCGGGTTTTCCTCGTCCGGCTCGTAGCGCGAACCGCCGATCAGCTTCTTGTACTCGTTCGACTTGAAGTCCGACAGGCGCACGATCACGGGCTTCGGATAGAACGCGGCGCCGATCGTGGCGATGCCCTCGGCCAGCTTGTCGACGTAGAACGCGCGCGGGCTGGCGTGGCCACGAGCCACCGACTCCACGGCCTTCTTCAGGTCGGCATCGACTTGCGGGTAGTCGAGAATCGCCTTCGGGTGAACGCCGATGTTGTTGTTGATGATGAATTCCAGGCGGGCCAGGCCAACGCCGTGGTTCGGGATCTGCGCAAAGTCGAATGCCAGTTGCGGATTGCCCACGTTCATCATGATCTTGGTCTCGATCTCGGGCATCTCGCCACGCTGGACCTCGGTCACTTCGGTTTCGAGCAGGCCATCGTAGATCCGGCCTTCGTCGCCCTCGGCGCACGACACGGTCACCAGCGTGCCGTCCTTGAGCAGATCGGTCGCGTCGCCGCAGCCAACCACTGCCGGCACACCCAGTTCACGCGCGATGATGGCGGCGTGGCAGGTACGGCCGCCACGGTTCGTGACGATGGCCGCGGCGCGCTTCATCACCGGCTCCCAGTTCGGGTCGGTCATGTCGGCCACCAGCACGTCGCCGGGCTGCACACGTTCCATCTCGGACGGATCGTTGATCACGCGCACCGGGCCCGTGCCGATCTTCTGGCCAATCGCACGGCCGCTGGTCAGCACCGCCGAAGTACCCTTGAGCTTGAAGCGCTGTTCGGCCTTGCCGGCGGACTGGCTCTTCACGGTTTCCGGACGCGCCTGCAGGATGTAGATCTTGCCGTCCTTGCCGTCCTTGCCCCATTCGATGTCCATCGGGCGGCCATAATGCTTCTCGATGATCATCGCGTAGCGGGACAGTTCGCTCACGTCCTCGTCGCTGATCGAATAGCGGTTGCGCAGCTCAGGCGGTACGTCCACGGTCTTCACGCGACCGGCTTCGCCGGGCTTCGTGAACTCCATCTTGATCAGCTTCGAGCCGATCGAACGGCGGATGATCGGGTACTTGCCGGCTTGCAGCGTCGGCTTGAACACGTAGAACTCGTCCGGGTTCACGGCGCCCTGCACCACCGTCTCGCCCAGGCCATAGCTCGACGTGATGAAGACCACGTCCGGGAAGCCCGACTCGGTGTCGATCGTGAACATCACGCCCGAGGCAGCCAGGTCCGAACGGACCATGCGCTGCACGCCGGCCGACAATGCCACCACGTCGTGCTCGAAGCCCTTGTGCACGCGGTACGAAATGGCACGGTCGTTATAGAGCGACGCAAACACGTGCTTGATCTTGTCCAGCACGTCATCGATACCGCTGACGTTGAGGTACGACTCCTGCTGGCCGGCAAACGATGCATCGGGCAGGTCCTCGGCCGTGGCCGACGAGCGCACCGCGAACGATGCCTCGGCACCTTCGCGTGCCGAAACACGTGCGTAATGCTCGCGGACTTCCGCATCGAGACGCGGCTGGAACGGGGCCGCAGCCACCCAGCCACGGATCTCGGCGCCAGCCTCGGCCAGCGCCTTCACGTCGTCGACGTTCAGCGCCTTCAGGCGTTCGGAGATGCGGGTGGTGAGGTTGTTGTGGGCGAGGAAGTCGCGGAATGCCAGCGCGGTGGTTGCGAAGCCGCCGGGAACCCGCACAC
The DNA here is from genome assembly GCA_963543405.1 of uncultured Cupriavidus sp. Lineage (GTDB taxonomy): Bacteria > Pseudomonadota > Gammaproteobacteria > Burkholderiales > Burkholderiaceae > Cupriavidus. The sequence continues at coordinate 22,180 of CAUUBQ010000060.1, read as the reverse complement.
CAGCACCGGCCAGCTGGGAGATCATTTCTCCCAGCGACGAGTTCTTGCCGCCGACGGTCTCCACGTCCTGCATGCGCAGTTCTTCGAACGGCTGCACGTAGGCGCCGTTATCTACCTGGTTGGTCATAAAAGCCTCAAAACAAAGTAAGAAATCTTTTGCACCGACCGGTATGTTGTTGATGTTCTGTCCCCGGCGGATCGCTTGGCTGAACAATTCCGAAGGAATCCGGAAGCATTCGTGTTGCACTGCACATTGTCGACAATCCGGTCGTGAATCGTTGCCCGACCGGCATTGGCGGAATTGCTTAGCCAAAAGATCGCCGCTATTCTACCGTGCCGCACCGCACTTTCGCTTGGCGGCTGCCCCAAAATAAATTGTTCAGACATGTCCTTGCCAGAAGCGCCTGACGCATCGCAACCCGCGTCCGCCCCGACTTCCCAGCCTGCGCCTGCCCTGGCCGCGAATCAGCCCGGCGCCGCCGCCCCGACTGCCGCCGTGGCCGATCGCCCTCCCGTGCGTACGGTCTTTATCGTCTCGGATGGCACCGGCATCACCGCGGAAACGTTCAGCCACTCGATCCTGGCACAGTTCGAGATGCGCTTCCGCAAGGTTCGCATGCCGTTTGTCGACACGCCTGAAAAGGCACATGTGGCGGTGGGCAAGATCAATGAGGCGTTCTACAACGAGGGCGTACCGCCAATCGTCTTCACCACGCTGGTCAACGCCGAGTCGAACAAGGCACTGCGCCGCGCCAAGGCAATGATCCTGGACATGTTCCAGACCTTCATCGAGCCGCTCGAGAAGGAACTGGGCCTGAAATCGACCCACGCGATCGGCCGCTTCCACCAGAACGCCGACACCGAAGCCTACAAGAACCGCATCGAGGCCATCAATTTCTCGCTGGCGCACGATGACGGCCAGTCGCACAAGAACCTGCAGGAAGCCGATGTGATCCTGGTAGGCGTCTCGCGTAGTGGCAAGACACCGACCAGCCTGTACCTGGCCATGCAATATGGGCTCAAGGCGGCCAACTATCCACTGATTCCCGACGACTTCGAGCGCGGCCGCCTGCCCTCGGCGCTCTATGCCTACAAGCCCAAGATCTTCGGGTTGTCGATTGACCCGCAGCGGCTGACCGAGATCCGTAACGAACGGCGTCCGGGCAGCAAGTACGCGGCAGTGGAGAACTGCCGCTATGAGGTCAACGAGGCGGAAAGCATGATGCGGCGCGAAGGCATCAAGTGGCTTTCGTCCACGCACAAGTCGATCGAGGAGATCGCCACCACGATCCTCCAGGAGATCAAGGTCGATCGCGACAACTACTGAAGCGCTGCAGCAACTAGCATTTTGAGAATCGTCTTCTAGGCCAATGGTGGCTGGGGGAGCAGGATGAAGTCTTTGACCGATTCCTCAACCAGCCCTGACCACCATGACCACGATGACCGCAGACCAGTTTCGCGATTTTCCCGAACCCGATCACTCCCACGCCAGAACACGGCAAACCGGCCGGGCCCGTACCGGTACCGAGCGCCTTCAGGACGCAGGCATCATCTTCGGCGGTATCGCCGTAGCGTTGGCGGGCATCTTCGGCATACTCGAACTGTCCGCCCGCAACGCCAGCCAGGGGACCAATGCCATCATCAGCCGGCTCGATACCCTGCAGTACTCGCAGGTCGAGTTAAACGATCGCGTTGCCAGGCTCGAAGCCAGCGTCGACCAGCGACTCGGCAAAGGGGATGACCGGTCCGAAGCGCGTTTTGACAAGATCGATGAACGCTTCGTGAGGCTCGAAACCAAATTCGATGAACGCTTCCAGAAGGTCGATGAACGCTTCGTCAAGCTCGAAACCAAATTCGATGAACGCTTCGTCAGGCTCGAAACCAAATTCGATGAACGCTTCCAGAAGGTCGATGAACGCTTCGCCAGGCTCGAAACGAAGTTCGATAAACAATTCGAGCGTATGGACGAGAAGTTCGAAAGGATGACCGACGTCCTGCTCCAACTTATCGGACAGAAGGTGGTTCCAGGCAACACCGCAGTGAAGACTGGCAGCCCCGGCAAGCCGCCATCCCGATAGCTGTGGTTATGCCAGTGCGCGTCGCTGCCGCACGGTCTCGAACAGGCATACCGCCGTTGCAGCCGCCACGTTCAGTGACTCCAGGCCACCGGGCTGCGGAATACCGACGGTGCGCGATACGCGCGCCATCCATTCCGCACTGACCCCCGCTCCTTCATTGCCGACCACCCAGCCCACTGGCTGGCGCAGATCGGTATCGAATACGGCAGCATCGGCATGCGAGGACGTGGCCAGCAACGGCACGGCCAGGCGGCTCTCGAGCATCTCCAGTGTGCAGTGCTCGACGATATTGAGATGGAAATTGGCACCCATGCCGGCACGCAAAGTCTTCACCGACCAGGCAAAGGCACAGCCCGTCGTGAGGAATGCATGCGGAATGCCGGCCGCGGCCGCACTGCGCAGGATGGAGCCGACATTGCCGGCGTCCTGAACCCCATCGAGGATGATGCAGTCGGTATCGATCGTGGCAGGCAGGTGACCCGCCGGCGTATCGATAACCAGCAACACGTCAACCCCGTTAGCCACATTGCTGATCTGCGAAAACAGAGCGTCACCGAGCACGACGATACGCTCGGGCTCGATCTGGTCGAGCAACGGCCGTACTTCGGCATGGTCATAGTGACGCTCGCCGATGACGCAGCTCGATGGTTGCCCGCGCGCGGCAATATAGGCCTGGGCCAGATGCACACCGTCGAGCACGGATTGACCGGCCTTGCGGCGTTGGTGGGTCGACCCTATCAGGGCTTTCAGGTGCTTGAACAGCGCGTTGTCGCGCGAGGTGACGTGCTTCAAGGGCTTGCCTTAGAACGAAACTCAGAAAGGCGGCGTATCTTGCGGGACGCGCTGCAGGCGTTCCCTCTCAAGCGCCATGCGCACCGGCGCAAACGAACGCCGGTGATGAGGCGTGGCGCCATGGCGTTCGAGCGCTGCAAAGTGCTGCGGGGTTGGATAGCCGAAGTGGGAATCGAAGCCGTACTCCGGATACTGCGCGTGCAGTTCCAGCAGATTGCGGTCGCGCGCAACCTTGGCCAGGATCGACGCGGCCGAGATGGCACGCACCTTGGCATCGCCCTTGACGATCGCCTCGACCGGGAACGCCACCTGCGGACAACGATTGCCGTCGACCTGGACCAGGTCGGGAATTACTCCGCTCGCGGCAAGCCCTTGCACCGCACGCTGCATGGCCAGCATCGATGCATGGAGAATATTGATCGAATCGATCTCCTCGACGGTCGCGAATGCGATATGCCAGCCCAGCGCACGCTCGCAGATCCGGTCGAACAAGGCCTCACGCTTTGTCGCGCTCAGAATCTTCGAATCAGCAAGACCGCGCACCTGGCGCTCCGGATTCAGCACGACCGCAGCCGCATAGACCGGGCCGGCCAACGGCCCTCGCCCGGCTTCGTCCACGCCACACAGGCGCTGGACTACCGCTACCGTCTGCGACAGTTCGAGCCCAAGCTGGGCCGAAGCGGCGCCCTTGATACGCGCCATCAGCACACTCCCCGGTCATGCATGAGATCCACCACCACGCCGGCGGCCAGATTGGCCGTATCGCGCTTCAGCGTCTGGTGCATGGTCGTGAAATGCTCACGCAGGAACGCGATATTGCCCTCATCATTGAGCTGCAGCAGGGTTTCACGCGCCAGTGCTTCCGGCGTGGCATCGTCCTGCAACAACTCGGGCACCACAAAGCGCCCTGACAGAATATTAGGCAGTCCCACGTAAGGCAGGTAGCCTTGCCGCTTCATGATCTGCGCGGTCAGCCAGGGCACCTTGTACGAGATCACCATTGGCTTCTTGTACAACGCAGCCTCGAGCGTGGCAGTCCCGCTGGCCAGCAACACCACATCGGAAGATTCCATGGCCAGATGCGACTGACCATCCACGACCGTCAGGTCGATCTCGGGATGGCGTGCATGGAGTTCTTCCACAATCTCGCGCAGCCCTTCGCTGGCAACTGGCAGAACGAATGCCAGGTTGCCGTCCATGCGATGCATGCGCGCCATGGCCTCGAAGAACGTGGCGCCAAGGTTGCGCACTTCCGACTGCCGGCTGCCAGGCAGCACCGCGACGATGCGCTTGCCATCCGGCAAGCCCAGCTTGGCGCGGGCACCGGCAACGTCGGGCACCATCGGAATCACGTCGGCCAGCGGATGGCCCACGTAGGTGGCTGGAATGCCGGCCTTTGCGTAGATCTCGGGTTCGAACGGGAACAGGCAGAGAATGTGGTCGACCGCGCGTGCAATGGTACGAATACGTCCACCGCGCCATGCCCAGATCGACGGACTGACAAAGTGCACGACGGGAATACCGGCACGCCGCAGCGGCACCTCAAGCCCGAAGTTGAAATCGGGCGCATCCACACCGATAAAGCACAGCGGTGGCTGCGCCAGCAGCCGCTCGCGAATGGCCCGGCGCGTGGCCAGGATCTCGCGCAACGAGCCAATGACTTCCACATAGCCGTTGACGGAAAGCGTTTCCATCGGCCAGTGCGACACAAAGCCTTGCGCCATCATGCGACGGCCGCCAATCCCGGCATAGTCCACCGACTCGCCGAGACGCGCATTCATTCCTTCCAGTAACAGCGAAGCGAGCAGATCGCCGGACGCCTCACCGGCAACCATGGCGATCGTGCCACGCTTGTTCACATGGGCCTGCGCTTCAGCGGGAAGCGCAGCCTGCACGGCAGCCTCGACCATGTCAGGTTTGAATCAGCGAACGATGCCGCGCTGGGTCGCGGCCAGGAAGTCCACGAACGCCTGCAATGGTACGGCGGTAGTGGCGTCCGTCTGGCCGAGCACTGCCGCAATCTCGTTGCGGGCGTCGTCAAAACTCAGGTCGGACTTGTACAGCAGCTTGTAGGCCTGGCGCAGCGCGGCAATCTGCCCTGCATCAAAACCGCGGCGCCGCAAGCCCTCCACATTGATGCCGTGCGGCGTAGCCTTGTTGCCATTCTTGTCGCTCGCGGCGATCACGAACGGAGGCACGTCCTGCACCAGCGCCGAAGCGCCGCCGAGCATCGCATGGGCACCGATGCGCACGAACTGGTGCACACCGCTCATGCCGCCGAGGATGGCCCAGTCGCCCACTTCCACATGGCCGGCAATCTGGGCGTTGCTTGAGAACACGGTATGGTTGCCCACGCGGCAGTCGTGCGCGATATGGACGTAAGCCATGATCCAGTTGTCGTTGCCGAGACTGGTTACGCCACGATCCTGCACCGTGCCGGTGTGAATCGTCGTGAATTCGCGAATCGTGTTGCGATCGCCAATCTCGAGCCGGGTCGGCTCGTTGGCATACTTCATGTCCTGCGGCACGCCGCCCACCGAAGCGTACGGCCCGATGCGGTTGCCTTCCCCGATCGTGGTATGGCCTTCGATCGTGGTGTGCGATCCGATCCGTGTGCCGCTGCCAATCCGCACATTGGGTCCGACGATCGAAAACGGGCCAACTTCCACGTCGGCAGCGATTTCAGCCTTCGGGTCGATCAGTGCGGTGGGATGGATTTGCGTCATACGTCCTGTCCTGTGCTCTCAGTTCTGCTGGGTTCGGGTTCAATCAGGCTTCGGCCTGCTTGACCGTGCACATCAGCTCGGCTTCGCAAGCCACTTCACCGTCAACGGTGGCGCTGGCCTTGAACTTCCAGATACCGCGGATGTAGCGTTCCACGGTCACGTTCAGGTGCAACTGGTCGCCCGGGTACACCACGCGCTTGAAGCGCGCTCCATCGATGCCGACGAAGTAGTACAGGGCCCCTTCCTTGCGCTCCATGTCCGCGCCGAAGGTAAGCAGGCCGGCCGACTGTGCCAGCGCCTCCAGAATCATGACACCTGGCATCACCGGTTGTTCCGGGAAGTGACCCATGAAGTACGGCTCGTTGATCGTCACGTTCTTCAGCGTCTTGATCCGCTTTTGCGGTTCGAACTCGAGCACGCGGTCGACCAGCAGGATCGGATACCGATGCGGCAGCAGCTTCAGGATCTTGCGGATATCGATATCGGATGCTGTCATGATGATTTCTCTTCGTCTTGTTTGCTGTTGGACCCGGCCGGGGCACCGCGCAGCCGGCGCTCCAGCTGCACCACGCGTTCGCGCAGCTTCGACAGCCCGCGCACGATGGCCGCATTGCGCTCCCACTCGCCATGCGACGTGAACGGGAACACGCTGGTGTAATGCCCACCGGGTTTTGTAATCGACTTGGTAATCGACGTTCCGCCAGACACTGTGGTCCGGTCGGCGATATTCAAATGGCCGGAAAAATTGGCTGCGCCACCGATCACGCAGAACTTTCCGATCCTGGTACTGCCGGAAACAGCAGCGGTGCCGGCAATCACGGTATGGGCGCCCACGTGTACGTTGTGGGCAATCTGTACCTGATTGTCGATCTTGCAGCCATCCTCGATCACGGTGTCGGCCATCGCACCGCGGTCCACGCACGTGTTGGCACCAATTTCCACATCGTTGCCCAGCACCGCCCGGCCCACCTGCGGGATCTTGACGTACTCGACCCCGGCCGGACCGATATCGGGCGCGAAACCGAAGCCATCGGCGCCAATCACCGCCCCGCTATGCAGGATATTGCGCGCACCCACCACGCAACGATGATAGACAGAAACATTGGCGTAGATGAGCGTATCTTCGCCAACTTGCGCTCCTGCGCCGATAAAGGCATTTGCAAGGATCCGCACCCGCTCGCCCAGCCGCGCTCCCGCCTCGATCACCACGTTGGGTCCGATGAAGCAGGAAGCCGGCACCACCGCATCGGGGGCTACCGTTGCGCGCGCGTCAATGCCGACGCGCGGATCGGCATTGGCAACCCGGTCGAAACGCTGCGCCACGCGCGCAAAGCATACATACGGGTTGCGCGCCACGAGCCAGTTGCGACCATCGGCCTGGCCATCGGCGCGAATACGCTCCAGGTCCGCTGGCGAAACGATGATGGCGCCGGCTTGCGAAGCCAGCGCCTGTGCCAGGTACAGCGGATTGGAGAGGAACGACAGGTCGCCGGCGCTGGCCTGGTCGAGCGGGGCCAGGCCACGCACGGCCAGGTCGGGATCACCCACAACCTGCGCGCCGTTCTCGGTGGCGAGCTGACCCAGTGTGGGTGTCTGCATGGCGGTACTTCCTTGAGAAACGAAAGCGGGGGGACTTGCGTCGCCGCTTACTTGCCCGAGCCGCTGTTGAGCGCCTTCATCACGTCATCGGTGATATCGATGCGTGGATTGACATAAACCGCTTCCTGCACGATCAGGTCGTACTTGCGCTGCTCGGCCAGCGAACGGATCACGCGGTTGGCGCGTTCCAGAACCTGTGCCAGTTCCTCGTTGCGGCGCTGGTTCAGGTCTTCGCGGAATTCGCGCTGCTTGCGCTGGAATTCGCGATCAAGGTCGGCCACTTCACGCTGGCGGCGTTGGCGGTCGGCATCGGCCAGCACCGCGGTGTCCTTGTCCAGCTTGTCAGCCATGCCCTTGATCTTCTGGGCCATATCCTGCAGTTCGCGATCACGCTTGGAGAATTCCTGCTCAAGCTTGACCTGCGCGGCCTTGGCCGGCTGCGAGTCACGCAGGATACGCTCCGAGTTCACCGCGGCAATGCGCGCCTCCTGAGCCATCGCCGGGGCCGCCGCGCAAAAGGCCGCAGCGGCCAGCGCGGCCGCGCTCAGGGATTTCATCAGTGGAGTGTGGAGTTTCATCAAACAAATCCTTTACGGGATCAGAATGCGGTACCAATCTGGAACTGGAACCGCTGGACCTTGTCGGTCTCGTCCTTCTTCAGCGGGAAGCCCATGCTGACCTTGAGCGGACCAATCGGCGACAGCCACGACATACCGAAACCGGTCGAGTACTTGAGGGCGCTGAACGTGATCGGTGCACCTTCCTGGTAGACGTTACCGAAGTCGAAGAACGTGAACAGGCGCAGCGTGCGGTCAACACCGGAGCCCGGCAGCGGGAACACGAATTCCACGTTACCGATCATCTTCGATGCACCACCCACCGGGTTGCCGTTCTGGTCCTTCGGGCCCAGCGTGCTGGTCTGGTAGCCACGCACCGAACCGATACCGCCGGCGTAGAAGTACTTGAACACCGGGAACGGCGTGTTGCCGTAGCCATGGCCGTAGGCGACTTCACCGTTGAACGCCAGCGTGAACGACTTCGAGACCGGGTAGAAATACTGCTGCTGCAGGCTGGCGCGATAGTACTGCGTATCGCCGCCCGGCACGCCGATTTCCAGGTTGGCCTGGGTGTAGGGGCCCTTGGTCGGGATCAGCGCACTGTCACGACGGTCACGCGCCCAGCCGATCGTGAACGGGAAGTTGTTGATCGGGTCGCCACTGGCCTTGCCGATCTTCTGCAGCCACGCCGTGTACTGGCTCGGCGTGTTGGTCGACGTATAGACCTGGGTACGTTCGTAGCCGATGCCGAAGAACACCGTGTCGTTCTCGGAGAACGGCACGCCGAACTTGAAGCCGCCGCCGGCCGACACGATCTTGTAGTCCTGGTCACCGGTGTAGTACAGCGGACGCGACGTACGGTAGTAGATGTCGGTCGAACGGCTGATGCCGTCCACCGTGAAATACGGGTCGTATTGCGTCAGCGCGATCGTACGGAACGACTTGGCCGTGTTGACGTCCAGGCCAAGGCTGGTACCCGAGCCGAACACGTTGTCCTGGCGCAGGCCGGCCTGCAGCACGAGCTTGTCGGTCGACGAGAAACCAAGACCCAGGCTGATCTGGCCGGTCGGCTTCTCGGTCACGTTCACGTTCACATCGACCTGGTCAGGCGCGCCGGGCACGTCTTCGGTCGTGATGTTCGTGTCGGTGAAGTAGCCGGTCCGGTTGATACGTGCCTGCGACTGCGTGAGCTTCTCGCTGTCGAACCACGAGCTTTCCATCTGGCGCATTTCGCGGCGCACCACTTCGTCGCGCGTCTTGCTGTTTCCCACCACGTTCACGCGGCGGACATAAACGCGGCGGCCCGGATCGACCATCAGGGTCAGCGCCACTTCGCGCTTTTCCTTGTCGATCTGCGGCTGCGGATTGATCGTGGTGAACGCGTAGCCGTAGGTACCCAGCAGGTCCGTGATGGCCTTGGTACTGCCGGTCAGCTTCTCGGACGAGAAAATGTCGCCCTTCTTGAGCCGCAGCAGTTTCTCCATCTCGTCCTGCTTGCCGAGCAACTCGCCGGCCAGGCGGATGTCGGACACCTTGAACTGCTCGCCTTCGCTGATATTCAGCGTCAGGTAGATGTCCTTCTTGTCCGGCGTGATCGACACCTGGGTCGACTCGATCTGGAATTCCAGATAGCCGCGGTTCAGGTAGAACGAGCGCAGGGCTTCCAGGTCAGCCGTCAGCTTCTGCTTGGAATAGAGATCGTTCTTGGTGTACCAGGACAGCCAGTTCGGCGTCGACAACTGCATTTCGTCGCGCAGCGTGCCTTCCTTGAACGCCTTGTTGCCGACGATATTGATCTGTCGGATCTTGGCGACCGGGCCCTCTTCCACGTTGAACACCACGGACACGCGGTTGCGGTCCACCGGCGTCACGGTGGTCTGGACCTCGGCGGCATAGTAGCCGCGCGCCACGTACTGGCGCTTGAGTTCCTGCTCCGCCTTGTCGATCAGGGCCTTGTCGTAGTAACGCGCTTCGGCCACGCCCACGGCACGCAGCGAACGGCGCAGCGTGTCCTTGTCGAATTCCTTGATGCCAACGAATTCGAGCTGCGAGATGGCCGGACGTTCCTCGACCTGCACGACCAGCACGCCGTCTTCGGCGCGGATCTGCACGTCCTTGAAGAAACCGGTATTGTAGAGCGCACGGATGGCGTCGGCGCCCTTGTCGTCGGTGAAGGTCTCGCCGACACGAACCGGGAGATAGCCGAACACGGTACCCGGCTCCACGCGCTGCAGTCCCTCAACGCGGATATCCTTGACCACAAACGGATCTGCGGCCCAGCCCGCCGGGCTCCAGGCTGCAATAATGGCACTCGTCAGCAATCCTAGCGAGATGCGCTTATTTCTGATCAAAGTCGATCCCCTCTTCCTCATCGATTTCATGCAGGGTATTGGCTATTGGCCCCAGAGCCATTTACGGCTACGCCCGACAATGCCGGCACGACCGATCCTGCCCGGGCGGGAATATAACCCCCGGGATACGACTGCCCACGGCCGACAAGCGTTTCCGGCTGCGCGAATCTAGCCGCGCGCAAGAAACAGTCGGCTGACGTCATTGAATAAAGCGAGTGAGGTCAGGAGCAAGATGCACGCGATGCCGACCTTCTGCAGCATCGCTTGCCAGTGGTCTGGTACAGGCCTGCCAGTCAAAAATTCCACGCAATAATACAGCAAATGCCCCCCATCCAGCACCGGAATAGGTAACAAATTCAGTACACCGAGGCTGACACTGACCAACGCCAGGAAGCTTACGAACGGCTGCCAGCCCATGTTTGCGGCGCGGCCGGCGTAGTCCGCCACGGTCAGCGGGCCGCTCAGGTTCTGTAGCGAGGCCTGCCCCACTAGCATTTTTCCGAGCAATTTCAGCGACAGCGCACTGGTGGTCCAGACCTGGTCCGCCGCACGCGCCAATGCCTGCGCGAACGGGTAACGCACCACTTCGGTCTGCACCGCCTGGTTCAGCGCCGCACCGAGCTTGCCCACCATGGGCGCCTGTGCACCTTCGGCATCGGGCTTGCCGCCAGGTGCCGCATCAAGTTTTACCGGGATATCCAGACGCTGGCCGGCCCGCTCGATGCCAAGCGTGACGTCCTGCCCTGGCCGGGCACGCACCCCCCGGATCAATTCACCGGCCTGCGTCAACGGCTGGCCCTGCCAGGCCACGATCCGGTCACCGGGCTTCAGGCCGGCGCGCTGCGCGGCAGAATCCGGCACGATCTCGGTAATTGTCACCGGCCCGCCCTTCAGCGCGAGGCCAAGCGTGGCCAGCGGGTCCTGATCGGGGTTGCCGCCCGTGTCGGGCAACTTGCCCAGCGCGATATCGCGCTCGGCACCGTCGCCGCCGCGCACATGCAACACAGCACGCGCATCGCCGAATCCTTGGGAAAACACCGCCATACGCAGGTCATTCCAGGACTGTACGGCTTCAGTCTTGTCATTCGCGGTCAGCGACAGCACACGGTCGCCCTCGCGGACACCGGCCTGCGCCGCCGCGGTACCAGCCGCCGGTGCAGCCAGCACGGGCACCGGCTCACGCATGCCGCCGGCAAACAGGACCAGATAGAGCGCAATGGCCAGCGCGAAGTTCGCCAGCGGACCGGCCGCCACGATGACGAACCGCTTGCCCACTGGCTGGCGATTGAACGCACGCGGCAATTCGGCGGCATCGATTGGCGGATCGGTTGCGGGATCACGCTCGCGCTCGTCGAGCATCTTGACGTAGCCACCGAGCGGGATGGCTGCCAGCGTCCATTCCGTGCGGTCACGCCCCTTGCTGACCCAGCGAGCCAGCGGGCGGCCAAATCCGATCGAGAAACGCAGCACCTTGACCCCGCACGCACGGGCGGCAAGGTAGTGCCCCATCTCGTGCACGAAGATCAGGATGCAGAGGGCGACAACGAATGCGATTACGGTTTGCATGGCAATTCACCCTTTCCAGATCCGTCCGGGCCGTGATCGACTCAACGGCGAGGCAGTTGTTTGAGCAGCGCCAGCGCGGCGCGCCGCGCTTCAGCATCGGCCGCCAGCACGCCTTCGAGCGAATCGGCGGCACCTTGCGCCGGTTGCTCCAGCACGCCCTCGACCACGCGCGCGATGTCGGTGAAGCGGATATCGCCGGCAAGGAATGCTTCTACCGTGATCTCATTGGCGGCATTGAGCACAGCCGGGGCCACGCCGCCGGCACGCAGTGCATCGAACGCCAGGCCCAGGCACGGGAAGCGCTCGAGGTCCGGGGTTTCAAAATGCAGGCCGCCACTTATGGTCAGGTCCAGCGGCGTCACGCCCGAGTCGATCCGCTCGGGATAGGCCATGCCGTAGGCGATCGGCGTGCGCATGTCGGGATTGCCCAGCTGCGCCAGCACCGAGCCGTCGTTGTACGCCACCATCGAATGCACGATGCTTTGCGGATGGATCAGTACCTCGATGCGGTCGGCCGGGGCGCCAAACAGCCAGTGTGCCTCGATGACTTCGAGACCCTTGTTCATCATGGTGGCCGAATCGACCGAGATCTTGCGCCCCATCACCCATTTCGGGTGCGCGCAGGCCTGGTCTGGCGTGATGTCGTGCAGCGTGGACGGGTCGCGCGTACGGAACGGACCGCCCGAAGCCGTCAGCAGTACCTTCGACACGCCCGTGCCATAGCGCGGGTCACTGGTCGGCAGGCACTGGAAGATTGCGTTGTGTTCACTGTCGATCGGCAGCAGCGTGGCACCGTGCTCGCGCACTGAGTCCATGAAGATGCCGCCCGACATCACCAGCGATTCCTTGTTGGCCAGCAACACACGTTTGCCGGCGCGCGCCGCTGCCAGCGACGAACGCAGACCAGCCGCGCCGACGATGGCCGCCATCACGGCATCGGTTTGCGCATCCGAGGCAATCGACTCCAGCGCGTCCGGCCCGTGGCTGACTTCCGTCTTCAGACCCGCCGCACGGAGCCTGGCTTCGAGGTCGCGCGCCGCGTCGGCCGAACCCACGACTGCACGCGCGGGACGGAATTCGACGCAGGCCGCAGCCAGCTTTTCCACCTGCCGGTGCGCGCTAAGCGCATGCACGGTGTAGCGGTCCGGATGGCGGCGCACGACGTCCAGCGTGCTTTCGCCAATGGATCCCGTGGCGCCCAGAATCGTAATGCGTTGCATAGAACCAGAAAAATTCAGTTGTGATCAGACCCAGGCCAGCAGCAGCGCCGCCAGCGGAAATACCGGAATCAGCGCATCGATCCGGTCCAGGATACCGCCATGGCCTGGCAGCAGGCGACTGCTGTCCTTCATGCCCACCTGCCGCTTGAGCAGCGACTCGAACAGGTCGCCGATGATGCTCGCCGCCACCAGCAGCGTGGCCAGCACGGCCAGCAGGCCAAGCCCACCCTTGTCGGCGATCAAGGTGTACCACGTAGGCGCGAAAGCATGGCTGGCAGCCAGCCCCAGCGCCAGGATCATTACCAGCAGCCAGCCACCGATGGCACCTTCCCAGGACTTGCCCGGGCTGATGCGCGGCGCCAGCTTGCGGCGACCAATGGCCTTGCCAACGAAATATGCGCCGATATCGGCGGCCCACACCAGCACGGCGGCCGTCAGCAGCACGCCAATGCCGGCTGCGCGCAGCACCATCACGGCATGACCGAACGCCGGCAGCATGATCAGCCCCAGCACCACGCCCAGCGCCGTAAATCCCGGCGTGGCCCTGCGCACACCGCGGGCCAGCAGCACCAGCGCCACGCCCCAGGCCACCACCGATGCCTCAAGCAACCAGTCGATCGCCTGGCCCATCGGAGCCAGGTGCCAGGCAATCATCACCAGCAGGCAGACCACGCCGTAGACATAGGGCCACGGGCGCGGCAAGCCGATCAGGCGACCAAACTCCCAGCCGCCCAGCAGCACGATCACCGCCACCAGCACCGCCAGCGCCGTCGGGGGCGCCAGGAACAGGATCGGCAGGATCAACAGCAACAGGCATACGGCGGTGATGACGCGGGTAAGAAGCATGCGGCTGCGGTTTCCCGTGGTGTGATGTGGATTCGGGCCAGACTCGGGCTCAGGCCGTGCCGGACAGGCCCGGCGCCACCAGTTGGGCACTGGTCCGGCCAAAACGGCGCTCGCGCTGGCGGTACGAGGCAAAGGCCTTGTCGAGCTCGGCGGCATCGAAGTCGGGCCAGAATGTCTCGGTGAAATACAGCTCGGAATATGCGAGCTGCCAGAGCAGGAAATTGCTGATGCGCTGCTCGCCGCCGGTGCGGATGAACAGGTCCGGCTCGGGCGCATAGGCCATTGCCAGGTGCGGGGCCAGCACGGACTCGTCGATCGCCTCGGTATCGAGCATCGGCGATCGGGCCAGCATCTTGCGCATGGCCTGCAGCAGGTCCCAGCGTCCGCCGTAGTTGGCTGCGATGGTTACCGTCAGGCCGCTATTGCCGGCCGTGCGGGCCTCGGCATCCTTGATCAGTTGCTGGATGCGCGGGCTGAAGCGCGCCAGGTCGCCCACCACGCGCAGGCGGATGTTGTTGGCGTGCATCTTGACCACCTCGCGGCGCAAGGCGGTCATGAACAGGCGCATCAGGAAAGAGACCTCGTCGGCCGGACGGCGCCAGTTCTCGGAACTGAACGCAAACAACGTCAGGTACTGGACCCCGCGTGCGGCACACGCCTGCACGACGTCGCGCACCGTGTCGAGGCCACGGGTGTGGCCAGCCACACGGGGCAGATGACGCTGCGTCGCCCAGCGGCCGTTGCCATCCATGATGATGGCAACGTGGCGAGGCACATAGGTGGTGTCGGGAACGCCGAGCGTCGAACTGATGTGCTGCATGGATTCGTGGACGATGTCGGGCAACTCCGGCGGAATGACCGCCGGAACGGCCTTACACCGTCATGATCTCCTTTTCTTTCTCGGCGACGAGCTTGTCGATTTCGGCAACGTAGCGGTCGGTCAGCTTCTGGACGTCGTCCGCGCCGCGGCGCTCGTCGTCTTCAGAAATGTCCTTGTCCTTGACGAGCTTCTTGAACTGCTCGTTGGCATCGCGGCGCAGGTTGCGCACGGCAACCTTGGCACCCTCGGCCTCGCTCTTGACCACCTTGATCAGCTCCTTGCGGCGCTCTTCGGTCAGCGCGGGCATCGGCACGCGGATCACATCGCCCATGGTGGCGGGGTTCAGGCCCAGGTCGGCGTCACGGATCGCCTTTTCCACGGCCTGTACCAGCTTCTTTTCCCACGGCTGCACGGTGATGGTGCGTGCATCGCCCAGGCCAACGTTGGCCACCTGGCTGATCGGCACCATCGAGCCGTAGTAGTCGACCTGAACATGGTCAAGCAGGCCGGTATGCGCACGGCCCGTACGGATTTTCGCCAGATCGGCCCTGAAGGCTTCGATCGACTTCAGCATCTTCTGCTCGGCGCTCTTCTTTGTGTCGGCGACGCTCATGTTTACCTCCGGAAAACAGCCAGACAGGATCCCGCCGGGCGGGATCGAAAATGAATCATTCTACTCTGAGGCCGGACCGAATCCGCATTGTGACGCGGTCCGAACCACTTATACGTGCACCAGCGTACCTTCGTCCTCGCCCAGGATCACACGCTTGAGCGCTCCCGGCTTCACGATCGAGAACACCTTGATCGGCAGCTTCTGGTCGCGGCACAACGCAAAGGCGGTCGCGTCCATGACCTGCAGGTTGCGCGAAATGGCCTCGTCGAACGAGATCGTGGTGTAGCGCGTGGCGCTCGGATCCTTCTTGGGATCGGCGGTATAGACGCCGTCCACCTTGGTGGCCTTGAGGACGATTTCCGCACCGATTTCCGCGCCACGCAGCGCGGCGGCGGTATCGGTCGTGAAGAACGGGTTGCCGGTGCCGGCGGCAAAGATCACCACCTTGCCCTCTTCGAGCTGGCGGATCGCCCGTGGACGGATATACGGCTCGACCACCTGGTCCATGCGCAGCGCGGACTGCACCCGGCCTTCGAGGTCGGCGTGGCGCATGGCATCCTGCAGCGCCAGCGCGTTCATCATCGTGGCCAGCATGCCCATGTAGTCGGCCGTGGCACGGTCCATGCCGGCCGCGCCACCCGCGACACCGCGGAAAATGTTGCCGCCGCCGATGACGACCGCAACCTGGACGCCCAGCTTCACGATTTCGGCAATGTCATTGACCATGCCTTCGATGGTGGCCCGGTTGATACCAAAGGCATCGTCGCCCATGAGGGCTTCACCGGACAGTTTCAGAAGGACGCGCTTGTAGGCTGGCATGTTCACCCTCGGGCTGGTTCTTGATCGCTCGTTTGAACGGATGGATGGGCGCGGGCGGCACGAAGCATCTGCGCACCGGCCGCGCATGAATAGGGAATGCTTGACAGCTGGATAGCCGGTTTTCGCCGTCATCTGCAGGCAACACCCCTTCAAAGGCGCGCTAAACGCAGGTGACTGCGAAAACTGACTGGCCCGGCACGCCTTGCGGCCGTACTTGCATCGCACTTGTGCAGAGGGGCACCTTGCGGCGCCCCTCGGCATTATACGGTGACCGCCGGGTAACCCCTTAAGGAAACCCGTCCGGCCACCCGGACATCAGGCCTTCTGGGCGGCAGCCACCTGGGCGGCCACTTCAGCGGCGAAGTCGTCCTGCTTCTTCTCGATACCTTCACCGACCACATACAGCGTGAAACCCTTCACGCTGGTGTTGACGGCCTTCAGCATCTGTTCGACGGTCTGCTTGTCGTTCTTAACGAACGGCTGGTTCAGCAGCGACACTTCCTTCAGGTACTTCTGGACCGAACCTTCCACCATCTTGGCGGCGATCTCGGCCGGCTTGCCCGATTCGGCAGCCTTTTGCTCGGCGATGCTGCGCTCCTTGGCGATCAGCTCGGCCGGCACCTGCTCGGACGACAGCGACACCGGCTTCATGGCAGCCACGTGCATGGCCACGTCCTTGGCGGCCACTTCGTCGCCGTCGAACTCGACCATCACGCCGATGCGCGTACCGTGCAGGTACGAAGCCAGCTTGCCGCCATTGGCGTAGCGCACGAAGCGACGGATCGTCAGGTTCTCACCGATCTTGCCGATCAGTGCCGAACGCACGGCGTCAACCGTCGAACCGTCCATTTCCAGGGCCGACAGGGCTGCCACGTCGGCCGGAGCCTGCTTGGCCACCAGCTCGGCAACCTTGGCGCCGAAGCCCAGGAAGTCGTCGTTCTTCGACACGAAGTCGGTTTCGCAGTTCAGTTCGACCAGCACGCCGGTGGTGCCGTCGATGAACGTTGCCACGATGCCTTCGGCGGTCACGCGCGAGGCAGCCTTGCTGGCCTTGTTGCCCAGCTTGACGCGCAGCAGCTCTTCAGCCTTGTCCAGGTCGCCAGCGGCTTCCGTCAGGGCCTTCTTGCATTCCATCATCGGCGCGTCGGTCTTTGCGCGCAGTTCTGCAACCATGCTTGCGGTAATTGCCGCCATTTGTCACTCCTTGATTGGTTGGCTTCACCCGCGGCGAATGGTATCCGCGGCGGATGACAACTGAATCTGTTTGCAAAAAAGGGGGCGCCAGAGTGCCCCCTTTTCTTGGTTGCCGTTCGGCAGTGCCGGCGGCCGGTGTATCCCGGCCTCAGGCACGCACGGGCAATCAGCCTTCCTGGACTTCGACGAATTCGTCGTCGCCGCGCACGGCTTCCACCACTTCCTGCACCGCGTTGGCACGGCCTTCCAGGATCGCGTCAGCCACGCCGCGCACGTACAGGGCAACTGCCTTGCTCGAGTCGTCGTTACCCGGGATCACGTAGTCGATGCCTTCCGGCGAGTGGTTCGTGTCGACCACGCCGATCACGGGGATGCCCAGCTTGGCGGCTTCGGTCACGGCAATCTTGTGGTAGCCAACGTCCACCACGAAGATGGCGTCAGGAACGCCGCCCATGTCCTTGATGCCGCCGATGGACTTTTGCAGCTTTTCCATCTCGCGCTCGAACATCAGCGCTTCCTTCTTGCTCATGGTTTCCAGCGCGCCGGCTTCCTTGGCGGCTTCCATGTCCTTCAGGCGCTTGATCGAGATCTTGACGGTCTTGAAGTTCGTCAGCATGCCGCCGAGCCAGCGGGCGTCGACGTAAGGCATGCCAGCGCGGCCGGCTTCCTCAGCCAGGATCTCGCGCGATTGACGCTTGGTACCCACGAAAAGCACGGTGCCGCGGTTTGCTGCCAGTTGACGCACGTACTTCATCGCGTCCTGGAACATCGGCAGGGTCTTTTCGAGGTTGATAATGTGGATCTTGTTGCGATGACCGAAGATGAAGGGGGCCATCTTCGGGTTCCAGAAGCGGGTCTGGTGGCCAAAGTGGCAACCGGCTTCCAGCATTTCGCGCATGGTCACGGACATGTGAGTTACTCCAATAGGGTTGGGTCTGAAGTCCGCCCCGACATTCCTGAAAAGGAACACCCCGGATGGGCGGACCAGCGATTTACAAAAAGTAGATTTCCGAACCTGCCACGCCTCACACGGAGGTCAGCAGCAAGCCAGCCCGCGATTGTAGCAACAAAGGGACCTCCCGCTCAAGCCCCTTATGCATGCCCCAAGAGGAACTGGCCGGCCGCGTCAATCGGACAATGCCCTGTATTTCCCCGCCCCGCCCCCTGCTTTCTCGTCACGAAGGTGAGATAATCCCGCTTTGCGAACAGATTCTGGCGCAGCCTGTGGCTGAGTCATCACATTTCAGGCGAAGCAGCATGAGCATCCATATCAACACCCCCGAAGACGTCGCCCAGATGCGTGTGGCTTGCCGCCTGGCTTCCGAAGTCCTCGACTACATCACGCCGCACGTAAAGCCTGGCGTGACCACCGGCGAACTCGACAAGCTGTGCCACGCCTATATGCGTGACGTGCAGGGCACCGTGCCGGCGCCGCTCAATTATGCGCCGCCGGGCTACCCGCCCTTCCCCGGTGCCATCTGCACTTCGGTCAACGATGTGATCTGCCATGGCATTCCCGGCGACCGCGTGCTCAAGAGCGGCGACGCCGTGAACCTGGACATCACGGTCATCACCAAGGAAGGCTACTACGGCGACACGAGCCGCATGTTCATCGTTGGCGAGGCATCGATCCTGGCCAAGCGCCTGGCGCAGATCACCTACGAATGCATGTGGAAAGGCATCCAGCAGGTACGCAATGGCGCACGCCTGGGCGATATCGGCCATGCCATCCAGGTGCACGCCGAAGGTGCGGGCTACAGCGTGGTACGCGAATACTGCGGCCACGGCATCGGCAAGGTATTCCACTCGGACCCGCAGATCCTGCACTATGGCCGCCCGAACACCGGCATGGAAATCAAGACCGGCATGATCTTCACGGTGGAACCGATGATCAACGCCGGCCGTCGCGATATCCGCACGATGCCCGACCACTGGACCGTCAAGACGCGCGACCGCAGCCTGTCGGCGCAGTGGGAACATACGGTTCTGGTGACCGAGACCGGATACGAAGTGCTGACGCTTTCGGAAGGCTCGCCCGTTCCGCCCGCGTTCATCACCGACGCCGTCGCGGCCTGATCCACATCGAACGTCAGGGCGCCCTCCAAGGCGCCCTTCTTCTTCCAGCCGTGCCCACGCCCTCCCTCGCCCAACCCATGGACACCACGCCGGAACTGCTGCTCTGCCAGCGCATTCGCGACAAGCTCAAGTCCGACAAGCAGGCGCTGTTTGCCGAATTCGATGCAAACAACCTGGTTACCCCGCTGGTCACGAAGCTGCGTCGCGCCGTCGACGCCGCATTGATCGATGCATGGACTGGCCTGGGACTGCCCGATGACGCGGCGCTGGTGGCCGTGGGTGGCTACGGCCGCGGCGAGCTGTTCCCGTATTCGGATGTCGACGTACTGGTATTGCTGCGCAGCGAGCCCGATACCGACACCACCACCCGGCTCGAACGCTTCATCGGCCTGTGCTGGGACCTGGGCCTGGAGATCGGCTCGTCGGTGCGCACGGTTGATGATTGCATCCGCGAGGCAGCGGCCGACATCACGATTCGCACCTCGCTGCTCGAAGCCCGCCTGCTGACCGGCAGCAAGCCGCTGTTCGATTCGATGCAGGCACGCTACCTGGCGGACATGGATGCGTCCGATTTCTTCCAGGCCAAGCTGCTGGAACTGCGCCAGCGTCACGCCAAGTACCAGGACACGCCCTACGCGCTGGAGCCGAACTGCAAGGAAAGCCCCGGCGGCCTGCGCGACCTGCAGGTGATCCTGTGGATGACCAAGGCCGCGGGCCTTGGCGACAGCTGGAAGGAACTGTTCGAACGCGGGCTGCTGACCGAGCGGGAAGCCCAGGAGCTGACGCGCAACGAACGCCTGCTGCGCACCATCCGCGCGCGCCTGCACCTGCTGGCGGGGCGTCGCCAGGACGTACTCGTATTCGACCTGCAGACCGCGCTGGCCGAATCGTTCGGCTATCGCCAGACCACGCACAAGCGCGCCAGCGAACAGCTGATGCGCCGCTACTACTGGGCAGCCAAGGCGGTCACGCAGCTCAACATGGTGCTGCTGCTGAACATCGAGGCCATGCTGTTCCCGAGCGAGTCCATGGTCACGCGCGTGATCAACGAGCGTTTCGTGGAGCGCCAGGGCATGCTCGAGATCACCAGCGACGACCTGTACGAGCAGAGTCCGCATGCCATTCTGGAGACGTTCCTGCTGTATGAGCGCACGCCCGGCGTCAAGGGCCTGTCGCCGCGTACGCTGCGTGGGCTGTACAACGCGCGCACGGTGATGGATGCAAGCTGGCGCAACGATCCGGAAAACCGGCGCCTGTTCCTGGCCATCGTGCAGGAACCGCAGGGCATCACGCATGCACTGCGTCTGATGAACCAGACCAGCGTGCTGGGCCGCTACCTGATCAACTTCCGCCGCATCGTCGGACAGATGCAGCACGACCTGTTCCACGTCTACACCGTGGACCAGCACATCCTGATGGTCGTGCGCAACATGCGCCGGTTCGCGATCGTCGAGCATACGCACGAATTTCCGTTCTGCAGCCAGTTGATGGCCGGCTTCGACCGGCCGTGGGTGCTGTGGGTGGCGGCGCTGTTCCACGATATCGCCAAGGGCCGCGGCGGCGATCATTCGAAGCTTGGCACGGTCGATGCGCGCCGCTTCTGCAAGCAGCACGGCATTGCGCGCGAGGACGCGGACCTGATCTCCTGGCTGGTCGAGAATCACCTGACCATGAGCCATGTGGCACAGAAGCAGGACCTGACCGACCCGGACGTCGTCAAGTCGTTCGCGCAGGTGGTGGGCAACGAACGCTACCTGACCGCGCTGTACCTGCTGACCGTGGCCGATATCCGCGGCACCAGCCCGAAGGTCTGGAATGCGTGGAAGGGCAAGCTGCTCGAAGACCTGTACCGCATCACGCTGCGTGTGCTGGGTGGCGCCAAGCTCGACCAGCATTCGTTGTGGGCCCAGAAACGCGAGGACACCATCGCGCAACTGCGCCTGAACGCGTTCGATCCCGAACTGGCCAGGCCGTTGTGGGACAAGCTCGACATGTCGTTCTTCATGCGGCACGATGCGCGCGACATTGCCTGGCTGACGCGGCACCTGTTCAACAAGGTGAACAGCGTGGACCCGGTGGTCAAGGCGCGCGTATCGCCGGCCGGCGAAGGCTTGCAGGTAGTGGTCTACATCAAGGACCAGGTCGACCTGTTCGCGCGGATCTGCGGCTACTTCGAGCGCAAGGCGTTCTCGATCCAGGACGCCAAGATCGAGACCACGCGTGACGGCTATGCACTGGACACGTTCCAGATCACCGACCCCGGCCTCGATGGCGACTATCGCGACATCCTGACGCTGGTCGAACACGAACTGACCGAGCGCGTGCGCCTGGAATGCCCGCTGCCCGACCCGACGCAGGGCCGGCTGTCGCGCCAGTCGCGCAGTTTTCCGATCAAGCCGCGCGTGGACCTGCGCCCTGACGAGCGCGGCCAGTACTACCTGTTGTCGGTGTCCGCCAACGACCGCACCGGCCTGCTGTACGCGATTGCCCGCGTGCTGGCCAAACATCGCGTGTCCGTGCATTCGGCACGCATCAACACGCTCGGCGAACGCGTGGAAGACGTGTTCCTGGTCGATGGCTCGCGCCTGACCGCCGACAACCGATTGCAAATTCAGCTTGAGCAGGATTTGCTCGACGCGCTGGCCATCTGAATCCACCGATGACCGGCGCGCGAGCGCTTGGAACGATATGACCGATAGCAATTCCCCCGGCCGCAAGACGCTGGGCATCAAGACCTCCGCCACGGGCACGCCGCGCAAGCAGAGCCGCCCGGTACGCGTATCAGACCTGAACCGCAAACGTGTGCAGGAGGTGGTCACCGGCATCAAGCAGGCCAAGGAGCGTTCGTCCGACAAGGACAAGCGCCGCCCCGCGCCAGCCGAGGGCGCTCCGCGCCAGGATCGGCAGGCCCGCCCCTGTCTCT
>CAUUBQ010000059.1:0-51720 GCA_963543405.1 uncultured Cupriavidus sp. | reverse complement strand
AAGCGTCGGCTGATCGTGAGCCGCACGAAGTCATTGACACGGTTGCTCTCCCGCGCTGCGGGAGAGGGGAGCAAACCGTAGGTAGTTCAATGGCTGTCGGTGCTCTCCCCTCTCCCGCATGGCGGGAGAGGGGCGGGGGTGAGGGCTGGCAGCTCAAGTTGCCGATATCGCGTCTTGATGCGCTGGCCCTCACCCCCAACCCCTCTCCCGCGCGCGGGAGAGGGGAGCTTGGTCACGATCAATCAAGCGTAATGTTGGCGTCCTTCGCTACGCGCTTCCAGATTTCGATTTCCTGAAGATTCACTGCTGCCTGGGCTTCCCCGCCGAGGTAGTCAGGCGTGATGCCCCAATCGGTCATCTTCGCCTTCACCGATGCATCTTCCAACGCGTCCTTCAATGCAGCGGAAAGCTTGTCGGTGATCGGCTTTGGCGTACGGGGCGGCGCGTACATCGCCCACCCGGTCCATTGGTCGAAGTCGACGCCTTGCTCCTTGTAGGTCTTCACGTTGGGGAAGTTGGACGTGCGCCGCGTGCACATCGCCAGCGGCTTGATCTTGCCGGTTTTGACCGCCGCGGTACCGGAGCCGATGTCGAGCCACGCCACCTTGACCACGTCGCCCATCATCGCCGTCATCACGGCTGCCCCGCCCTTGAACGGGATGTGGTCCAGTTTGATGCCGGTCTTTTGCGATAGCACTTCCGCGCAGAAATGGCCGGTAGACCCCTGCCCCCAGGTGCCGAACTGGAGCGGCTTCGGGCTGCGTTTGGCAAGCTCCACGAACTCAGTGAGATTGTTGGCGGGCAGGTCGTTGGTCGCGACGAGGATAATCGGTGACGTGCCCACGCGCGCGATGGTTGCAAGTTTCGTGGGGTCGTATGGCAGTTGCTGGTACACGGCCGGCGCCAATGTCGTGGTGGTCATCGTACCCAGCGCGATGGTATAGCCGTCTGGCTTCGCGTGGGCCAGTTGGCCAATCGCGATGGTGCCTGCGGCGCCCGCGATGTTCTCCACCACGAACGATTGCTTGAGCCGTTTGCTCAGTTGCTCGCCCAGCAGGCGTCCAAATGCATCCGCGCCGCCACCGGCGGCCGACGGGACGATCAACTTGATTGGACGATTGGGGTAGTTGGTGCCGGGGTCGGCGCCTGCACCTGCGGCGAACAGCATGCCAAGCGCCAACACTCCGCACCCGTATTGCAGACCACGTTTCATGGGACTGTCTCCGTTTATGTTTTTATGTGTTTATTCCTGCGTCGAAAATTCCGCGCCACCCTTCGGACGGATATAGCGGGGAATCGGCAAGCCCGCCTTCCGTGCGGCGGCCAGGATGCCCTCCTCGATCGCACCGGCATCCCGCACGCCCTGGAACTCACCCTCTTCCGAGAAGATGATATTGGCGCCGTAGACGACCATGAAACCTTCGGCGGCCTCCTTCGCATCGGCGGGGACGGAGAAGGTGTGGACCGAGCCGCCCGGTTCGTACAGGTAGCTGCCAGCGGTCTGGGGGTCGTTCGGATACTCGACGTAGTTCCACTCTCCCTTGGTGGTGAAGAAGTGGACCGTACCGGTGTGGAAATGCGGCGGGAGTCGCGTACCGGGTTCGAATTTTCCGTAGAGCACCCAGACACCATTCTCGCGGTCGAGGAACAGCGGCACGATCGTGGAGCCGGCTTCGGAGCCGGGAAACTCCACGGACTCGTTGATGTTGACCGACAGCAAGCGGTCCTGGTGCGTGACAACCTTCGGCAATGCCATTGCAAATCTCCAAGAAATTTTCTGTGGGGTCAATCGAGCTTGATGTTGGCGTCGTGGGCCACGCGCTTCCAGACTTCAATGTCACGCGCGTTGATGGTGGCCTGCTCGCTACCGGTCAGGAAATCGGGCGTGATGCCGAGGTCGGCCATCTTGCTGGTCACTGCGGGATCCTTCAGCGTGTCCCGCAGCGCGGCGGTCAGCTTGTCGACAATGGGCTTGGGCAGTCCCGCCGGCGCAAACATTGCCCATCCGGTCCATTGGTCGAAGTCCACGCCCTGCTCCTTGTAGGTCGCAACGTTCGGGAAGTTGGCGGTCCGGCGCGTGCACATCGCCAGCGGCTTGATCTTGCCGGTCTTGACGGCGGAAGTACCGCTGCCGATATCGAGGAAGCCGACCTTCACTACGCCGCCAAGCATTGCCGTCACCACGGGCGAGGTTCCCTTGAACGGAATGTGATCAAGCTTGATACCGGTTTTCTGCGCCAATACCTCGGCGCAGAAATGCCCCGTGGAACCGAGCCCCCAGGTGCCGAACTGCAAAGGCACGGGACTCTTCTTTGCGACTTCGATCAGTTCCTTCAGATTGTTCGCGGGGAAGTCCTTGGTCGCGACCAGGATGATTGGCGACGTGCCGACCCGCGCGATCGTGGTCAGGTCCTTGGCGGGGTCGTACGGCAGGTTGCGATAGACGGCGGGCGCCAGCGTGGTGCTGGTCATGGTGCCCAGGCCGATGGTGTAGCCATCGGGCGTGGCGCGTGCAAGCTGGCCGATCGCGATGGTTCCCGCCGCGCCTGCGTTGTTCTCCACCACCAGCGGCTGCTTCAGTCGCCGGCCAAGCTGATCCCCCAATACCCGGGCGAACACGTCGCCACCGCCGCCGGGCGCCGTCGGCACGATCAGGCGAATCGGCTTATTGGGATACGCGTCCTCGGCGTGTGCATACGAACCGGGAGCCATCGCCAGCGTGGCGAGGATCGTGAGGGCGGCGAATTTCTTCATCTTTGTCTCCTGCTTTTTTGTTTGGCTGCAACGTTCATCCTTGCCACTTTCCATGGAAAAGGAGAAACGTTTCCACATATTGTGTGTCGCGAGCCGTGCTGCGCAAATGGTGGTTAACCCGTGACCGAGTGCGACCTATGCGTCTTGCGTCAGCACGATTTTTCCGAAGTGGGTGTTCTTGCGCATCATCTCGCAAGCTTCAGCCGCTTGCGCCAATGGCAAACGCACATCGATGGGCAGACGCAGCCCACCGTTGCGAAGCGCGGGCCAGAAATCGTGCTGCACCCGCTGCGCAATCTCGCCGAAGTCTTCGAGCGTCCGGGTCCGAAAGGTCATGCCGAGATACTGGATGCGCCGCATCGAATGCAGGTCGAAGTCGAATTCCCCGGTTTCTCCGGCCATGCGGCCGATATTCACGATACGGCCGCCGATGCGCACTGCGCGCATGCTGTCGTTGATAAAAGGGCCTGCCAGGAAGTCGACCAGCAGATCGACACCGCGCTCTTCGGTGCAGCCCAGCACTTTCCTGGACCACTCCGGATCGTTGCTATCGAGCATCACGTCGGCCCCGAACTCCGCAAGCCGCTCACGGCGGTCTGCCTTGGTGGAGGTGCCGATGACAAGACTGGCGCCGAAATGTTTTGCCACCTGGAGCGCCATAAGGCCAACCCCGGACGAGGCGCCCAGCACCATGACGGTCTGCCCCGCTTCCAGGCCGGCCACGTGCCGCATGGCCGTATGCGTGGTCCGCAATGCCACGGTAAGGCAGGCCGCCGTTTCATAGTCCATGTCCGCCGACGGGAACGGAAAAACCCGGCGCCAGTCCGCCACCGCATACTCGGCGAATGCACCGAGACCCGAGCACATCACCTTGTCGCCCACCTTGTAGGCGGTGACGTCACTGCCTACCTCGACCACATCGCCCGACCACTCCAGGCCCAACGGCGTTCCTGCCCCACCCGCGGTGCCGTGCGCCTTGCCATCGACCAACGCGAGGTCGGCGCGATTCAGCGAACTCGCACGAACCTTCACAAGAATTTCGGTGGCTTTGGGGCGCGGGATGTCGGCATCGACGAAGACCAGGCCGGATTCACCGCGGATTGCAGCTTTCATTACGAGTCTCTCCATGAATAGTTGTTCTACAGGCGATGCGGGACCCGCATCACTGTCTTGACCGAATCATTGTAGAAACGTTTTCACAAAAAACGCAAGCTTGTCGAGGGCAAAAAAAAGCCGCCTCGACAGAAGCGGCTTCACGGTCCTGGCGAAGGGGTCACGCCGTGGCTTTTTTCCGTTGCACGGCCGGGCCACACGACTCCCGCAGCACGAGCTGCGTGGTGATGACGATCGACTCCGGCTCGACCTCGGCGTCTCGCTCCAGGCGCTTGAGCATCAATTGCGCAAGCGCAGTACCCACCACGGAGAGATCCCAGGTGAGCGAAGTAATCGACGGACTGAAGAGTTGCGAAAGATCCGTATCGCCAATGCTGATGACACTGACGTCGGTTGGCACCACTCGGCCGGTATGGCGGAGCCCCTGCAGCACCCCCGACAGGATCCTGGTGCCCAGACACAGAAACGCGGTCGGGGCATCCGGCCCGGACATCAGCGACAGCGCCTCGCTGAATGCGAATTCCATTGCCGACTTCTCTGAACGTATCAGCTTGGGTACCGGTTTGAGCCCATGGTTGGCATAGGCAGCCTCGAACCCGGCGATACGCTCCCGCCCTGGACGCAGCGTAATGCCGGGCGTCAGCAGCGCAATGCGCGTATGGCCGAGGTTCAGCAGGTACTGGGTTGCCTGCATGGCACCCGCGAAGTGATCGACCTGCACGCCCGTACCGGAGGGCCCAAAATCGCGATCCAAAGCGACCACCGGCATATGCTCGGCAATCTGTTCGAGCAGCTTGGGATTTTCCGATTCGCAGGGCCCCAGGATCAATCCATCGACGCGCCGGCGGCGAAAGAGATCGACCAGATTCTTTTCCCGCTTGCCATCGTTATGCGTGCTCGCGATAAGCAGCGCGTAGCCGGCGGCTTGCAGCGCCTCCTCCACCGCCGTAATGATCTGCGCGTAGAGCGGATTGGCCAGATCGGAAACCAGCAACCCTACGGCACCGGACGAGCGCGTGCGCATGCTCTGCGCGATCGCATCCGGTTCATACCCCAGACGGCGGGCCGCCTTGGTGACGGCCGCGATGGCGGCCTCGCTGACGCGCCCTGCCCGATTCAACGCACGCGATGCCGTGCCAATGGAAACGCCCGCCTCCTTGGCGACCTCTCGAATGGTGATGCGCGACGTCATGTCTGGCACCCTCCATGCAACTCCATGCGCAACATCGACTTTCCCCCTTTTCCGGCACAGCCACGGTGATGGCCAAGCCAGCCTGTTCTTGACGCCCCAGCGCTGTTCGATGGGGCGTCGCGCATTCTAGCGCAGCAGGAGAAGCCTATCCGCTACCAGGCGTTGCGTGCCCCGGCCTACTTGGGCGCGCCGATATGGCGGATGTGCTCGCCCTTGCCATCCCATGCCAGGCCAGCCCGCCGCACTTCGGCAAAATACTCCGCCTTTCCGCCGGCCATTTCCGAGATCTCGAACATGCCACTCGGCAGTTCCGGGTTGACGAAGTACGCGAACCGGCCGCGCGACCCCATGCGCCCGCCATGACCTTCGACATAGCCAGCTTCCAGCAAGTGGGCAACGATCTCGTCGAAACGGCCCTCGGTCCAGTAGGCGATGTGCTGGGCGCCCTCCCCGCTGCGCTTCAGCGAATCCAGATACAGCGAAGGCGCGTCGTCGCGCTGCTGGATCAGTTCGATCTGCAGGTCGCCAGAGTTTGCCAGCGCAATGGATAGCTTGGGCGGCGTCGCCACCTTGCCGTAGTAACGGAATTCGGTCGTGCCGACGTCCTCCTTATAGAACCACGGCCCTACTCCCAGCTTCTTCGACCAGTGGTCCATGGCCCGCTCGATGTCCGTCACGACATAGCCAAGCTGTCGCACACCCCCAAACAGAAAACTCATTGCTGCCTCCTTGTAGTCAAAAGCACTCTGCCTTGTTTGCAGAAACGTTTTCACACTATAGCAGCGACATGCGCTAACACATGGTGGTGTTAACCATTATTGTCCCTGCGAAGCCCGCAGTACAACAATGCTCTTCAC
Source organism: uncultured Cupriavidus sp. (assembly GCA_963543405.1). Lineage (GTDB taxonomy): Bacteria > Pseudomonadota > Gammaproteobacteria > Burkholderiales > Burkholderiaceae > Cupriavidus. Next base: position 45,804 of record CAUUBQ010000059.1, on the reverse strand, counting down.
GAGTGGAAACGTTTCTTCATAAACCCGCGAATCGTGGCGAGTAGCGACTAAAAATGCATATTGGAGACAATCGAATGACCCAGTTTCTGGAAAAAGTGGTGTTGGTGACCGGCGGCGCAAGCGGAATCGGCGCGGCAACGGCGCGCCTGCTCGCCCAGCGTGGTGCGACGGTCTTTATCGGCGACCTGGCCGGCGGCAACGGCGAGCAGATCGCGGCCGAGATCGGCGGCACGTTCCTGACGCTGAACGTCACCAGTGAGCACGACTGGACCCATGCCGTGCAGACCATCCTTGACCGGCAGGGACGCCTGGACGTGCTGGTGAATGCGGCTGGCATCGTTGGCGACGTGGTCAATGGGACGATTGCCAACACCACGCTCGCCGAATTCCGCCGGGTGCTGTCGGTGAATCTGGACGGCACGTTCCTCGGCTGCAAGGAAGCGCTGGCAGCCATGCAGAAGCACGGCACCGGCGCCATCATCAACCTTGCCTCGGTCGGGGCGTACTACCCCACCACCCAAAGCGTGGCCTATGGCGCCAGCAAGGGCGCGGTGACCCAGCTCACCAAGACCGTGGCGCTGGCAGGTAGTGAAAACGGCGCGAAGATCCGCTGCAATTCCGTCCACCCCGGCAAGACGGCCACGCCGATGCTGGAAACGATCTTCGACCAGTACCGGCAACGACTGGCCGCCGGCGGCACCGATCCGCGCCCAGCAGGCCGGCGCATTCCGCTAGGCGACGAAGGCCAGCCGCAAGACGTGGCGCATCTGATCGCCTTCCTGGCCTCGGACGAGGCCGGCTACATCACTGGCGGCGAGTTCACGGTTGATGGCGGCTGGCGCCTGCTGCGCTGAATACCCTGCAAGAAATCCCCGGATTCGGCGGCGCGCGACAGGCGCTGCCGAGCACTACTCCCACAAATCTCGACGATGGAGAACCACAATGTCTGAAGCACTGAACGCCGCACGTGTGAAAACCGTGCGCGACCACATGGCCCTGGAATGCACCCATGAATGGGATGCCGTGATCGATACCTTCCAGCACCCGCGTTACGAAATGCATGCCACCGGCGCGGTGTTCGACGGCGAGGAAGAGGTACGCGGCTACTTCGACGCGTCCCGCGAGAGCTTCCCGGACCTGGCCAATGAAATCATCGCCATTGCCGCCGCGGACGATACCGTGCTGGTCGAGTTCTGGCTCTCGGGCACGCACCTGGGCAACCTGAAGGCGAATGGCAAGATCTTCCCGCCGACCGGCCGCAAGTTCCGCGTTCGCATGGCCGCAACGTTCGAGTTCGCCAAGGACTCGGACAAGATCATTTGCGAACGTCCGTACTCGGCCACGGATGCCAAGCTGCGCGCGCTGGGACTTCTCTGAACAATCTAGTGGGAGCCTGCGAGGCTCCCCAGGTTGCAACCCGCCGCGCTCACCCCCGCAATCGAGAACTGAAACGGTTTTCCAACAGTCGCCCTGGCGAGCGAAACTCGCCAGCCTCGGTTTCCATGTACTCGCGCAAGTGCGCTTCGCTCGCGGGCAGCAGCGCGGCGTAGAGCATTGCCGTGCTGGCGCGCGCCTCGCGCCCCGGCCAATCGGCGGGAAGCAGTTCATCTGGCAAGCCGGGATCGCGCAGCAGCACCCGACGGTACTCGTGGATCAGCAAGATTCGGACGAAGAACGCATCGGCGGGCGATAGCGATGCCGCGTCATCGACCCACGGAGCAAAGCGCTTGACGTAGGCCTGCCATGCCTGCGCGACTTCCTTTAGCCGGTAGGTCTGGTGAATCAATAGCTCCAGAGGCCGCCGCGAGAATGCCGTGACCGATTCGGCCTGCATCACGGCCGCATGCTCGCTTGCACCGGCAGCCACGATGATTTCCGCCAGCGAGGCTGGATCGGCATTGGGATGCGCGAACACTCCCGGCGCGACCGGCCCAAAGCCCTCCCACAGCAACTCCCTGCGCAAATGCTGCCGCATCGACGCCTTGGTGTCATTGCGCAGCATGACCAGGGTCCACTTGCCGTCCCACGCCGGCGATACACCGGCATAAATGCGCTTGCCGGCATGCTGCACACGCAGCAAGCCGGCCTCAGACAAGCCATAAAAGCTCTTGCGTCCGATCTTCGTTGCCTCGAGCCAGTCATCGGCGGCAAGTCGGAAGATCGCGGTGCGCACCAGCCGGTTGCTCAGCCCGAACGGCGCCGAAAGGTCGATCAGGCTGCCCAGCCACGGTGCCTGCGGCCGCGGGGCGATCACATCGCCATACATCGTCACCAGTAGCGAACCGGCGCCCAGCTTGAGCCCCTTGGCAAGCCTGGCCACCGGTGCCGATACCGGCTCTGGCTTCACACCGTCACCCATGTACGCCCTCCTGAAGTGATACACACGAACCGATTGAATGAGTCAAATCGTATCACTATGATTTGGCTCAATGTCAGCTTCAGCAGATCCACTAAAGGACTGCCCCAGTCAACGGAGACATGCATGTACGCGCAATTGGTCGACACCGGTGTTACGCAGGTCCGGTCCTCCGAGAACATGAGTGCAGAGGAACGCGCCTTCCAGCAACGCGTCGATGACGGCATTCGTATCGAATCGAAGGACTGGATGCCAGAGGCCTATCGCCGCACGCTGATCCGCCAGATCTCGCAACACGCCCACTCGGAAATCGTTGGCCAACTGCCGGAAGGCAACTGGGTCACACGCGCACCCACGCTGGAACGCAAGGCGGTGCTGCTGGCCAAGATCCAGGACGAAGCGGGCCATGGCCTGTATCTATACAGCGCGGCGGAAACGCTTGGCGTGTCGCGCGACCAGATGCTGGCGGACCTGCACAGTGGCAAGGCCAAGTATTCGAGCATCTTCAATTATCCGACCCTGAACTGGGCCGACATCGGCGCCATTGGCTGGCTCGTGGATGGCTCGGCCATCATCAACCAGGTGCCGCTGTGTCGCTGTTCCTATGGTCCGTATGCGCGGGCGATGGTGCGCGTCTGCAAGGAAGAGTCGTTTCACCAGCGCCAGGGCTACGACATCCTGCTCAAGCTTTGCAATGGCACGACCGAGCAGAAACAGATGGCCCAGGACGCACTCAACCGCTGGTGGTGGCCCGCACTGATGATGTTTGGCCCGCCTGATGCGGATTCGCTGCACAGCGCGCAATCGGCGCAATGGCGCATCAAGCTGTTTTCCAACGATGCGCTGCGCCAGAAGATGGTGGACCAGACCGTGCCACAAGCCGAGTTCCTGGGCCTCACCATCCCCGATGCCGACCTCAGGTGGAATGCCGAAAGCGGTCACTACGACTTTGGCGCCATCGACTGGGACGAGTTCTACAACGTGATCCAGGGCAACGGTCCCTGCAACCGCGAACGCCTGGGCACCCGTGTCCAGGCATGGCAAGACGGCGCCTGGTTCCGCGACGCATTGGTGGCCCACGCCGACAAGCAGTCCACGCGGCACGCGTCGGAACGCCAGGTGGCGTGACCTGCGCCACCCCACCGTTTCACCTTACTCCCCACACGATTCAGCAAGGCAGGAGGCACCATGAAGGAATGGCCCCTTTGGGAAATCTTTATCCGTAGCCAGCACGGGCTGGCGCACAAGCATGTTGGCAGCCTGCATGCGGCCGACGCCGCGATGGCCATCAACAACGCCCGCGACGTGTACACCCGCCGCAACGAGGGCGTGAGCATCTGGGCCTTGCCGGCGCAGCACATCGCGTCCAGCAGCCCCACCGACAAGGGGCCGCTGTTCGAACCGGCCAACAGCAAGGTCTATCGCCACCCGACGTTCTTCCCGATGCCGGAAGCGGTCAAGCATATCTGAGGCACGCCATGGCAGTCAGCAATCAGGCAACATTCGACTACCTGCTCAGCCTGGGCGACTCGGCGCTGGTGCTGGGGCAACGTCTTTCGGAGTGGTGTGGCAAGGGTCCGGCTCTGGAAGAAGATATCGCGCTGACCAACGTGGCGCTGGACCTGATCGGCCAGGCGCGCATGTGGCTGTCCTATGCCGGTGAGGTGGAAGGCCATGGTCGCACCGAAGACCAGTTGGCTTATCTGCGCGATGCGCATCAGTTCCGCAATCCGCTGCTGGTGGAGCAACCGAACGGTAGCTACGCCGATACGTTGGCCCGCCAGTTTCTGTTCGACACGTGGCACTACTACCTGCTCGATGCGCTGCAGAGCTCCAGCGACGCCCGCATCGCGGCCATCGCCAGCAAGTCGCTCAAGGAAGTGGCCTATCACGCCCGGCGCAGCGCGGATCTGGTGGTGCGGCTCGGAGACGGCACCGCTGAAAGCCATCGCCGCATGCAGGATGCCATCGACCGGCTCTGGATGTACACGGGCGAGCTATTCGACAGCCACAGCGTGGATGCCGGGCTGGTAGCGGCTGAAGTGGCATGCGACCCCGCGTTGCTACTCGCGCCATGGCGTCAGCAGGTAGTCGAGGTGCTGGAAGAAGCCACGCTGGCGTTGCCCGCCGATGGCTGGATGCAGCGCGGCGGCCATGGCGGTTATAGCGGCCGTCATTCCGAACATCTTGGCTTCCTGCTGGCCGAGATGCAGTTTCTGCAGCGCGCCTATCCCGGCGCCACGTGGTGAGCATCATGCAGGCACAGACCGACACCATCTGGTCGTGGCTCGACCGCATTCCCGACCCCGAAATCCCGGTGATTTCGGTGATCGATCTCGGCATCGTGCGCGGCGTGCACTGGGAGACCGACACCTGCGTGGTGACGATCACGCCAACGTATTCGGGCTGCCCCGCCGTCACGCTGATCCGCGAACAGATCGGCCACGCACTTGGCGAACAAGGCATCGCCAACGTCGACGTACGGTTGCAACTGGCACCGGCATGGACCACTGACTGGATGACCGCGCGCGGCAAGCAGCAGTTGGCCGGCTATGGCATCGCGCCACCCGCGCAGAACGTGATCGACATCAGCGGCATCTCGCGCCGTCGCACGGCAGCCAAGGTGGCGTGCCCGCATTGCGGCTCGGCCCACACCCACGTTGTGAGCCAGTTCGGTTCCACCGCGTGCAAGGCGCTCTACCGCTGTGACGATTGCCGCGAACCTTTCGACTACTTCAAGGCGCATTGACGCCATCGACTGGAAGAGACAGACATGAGTCAGTTCCATGCCCTGCGCGTCAGCGACGTCACCAACGAAACGCGCGACGCCATTGCCGTGACCTTCGCCGTACCACCGGAGCTGGCGGATACGTACCGCTACCAGCCCGGCCAGCATCTGACGCTGCGCACGACCATCGACGGCAACGAAGTGCGCCGCTCGTACTCGATCTGCGCTGCCGCCCAGGACCAGCGTCTGCGTATTGCCATCAAGCGGGTGGATGGCGGTGTGTTCTCGTCATGGGCCAATCAAAACCTGGGCGCAGGACACACGCTCGACGTGATGCCGCCATCGGGCCATTTCAACGTGCCGCTCGATGCCAGCCATCGCAAGCACTACGTGGGCTTTGCCGCCGGCAGTGGCATCACCCCGCTGCTGTCGATCATCGAGACCACGCTGCGCGCCGAGCCGGAAAGCCGCTTTACGCTGTTCTATGGCAACCGCGCCTCGTCGACAGTCATTTTCAAGGAAGCGCTCGAAGACCTGAAGGACACGTATCTGCACCGGCTGAACCTCGTGTTCATCCTGAGCCGCGAAACGCTCGACATCGACTTGTTCAATGGCCGGCTCGACGGCGCCAAGGCCGATGCACTGCTCAAGCGCTGGGTGGATCCGTCGAGCATCGACGTGGCATTTATCTGCGGGCCGCAATCGATGATGGAGGAAGTGTCGGACGCGCTGCGCCAGAACGGCGTGGATGCCTCACGCATCAAGCGCGAGCTGTTCGGCACCAGTGTGCCGGCAAACGCTGCGCCGCGTCCGCAGCATCGCGTGGTCGGCAAGCAGGATTGCGAAGTGACCGTGATTCAGGACGGCCGCTCGCGCAGCTTTACCGTCGCCAAGAACCAGCAGACCGTGCTCGACGCAGCGCTGGAACAGGGTATCGAGTTGCCCTACGCGTGCAAGGGCGGCGTGTGCTCGACCTGCCGCTGCAAGCGCGTATCGGGCGACGTCGACATGGATGTGAATTTCGCGCTCGAAGACTATGAAGTCGCACGCGGCTTCATCCTGAGCTGCCAGAGCTATGCGGTCAGCGACACGCTGTTGCTCGATTTCGACCAGGAAACCTGAGCGGCCATCCCTCCTTTCCGCACCTTCCGCACCTTCCGCACCTTCCACATAACTACGCCCCCCCAACGCCTCGGCGTCAAAGATATGGAGACACCTGTGACCCACGCATTGTTTACCCGCCATCAGGCCCTGCTCGACCAGGCGCTCGACGCCATCGACCAACGCGGCTACTGGAGCCCCTTCTCCGAGATGCCGAGCCCGAAGGTCTATGGCGAAACGGCCGCGGACGAAGGCAAGGCAGCGTTCGATGCACGCCTTGGCAAACCGTTTCCGATCCAGCAGCCCGGTACGACCGGCCAGGCCGGACAGGAAGTGTCACCGTATGGCCAGACGATTGGCGTCACGTACCCGCGTCCTGACCTCGACGCGCTGTTTGGCGCCATCGAAGCCGCGGCACCGGCGTGGCGTGCGGCCGGCCCTACGGCATGGGTTGGCGTGGCACTGGAGATCCTGACGCGCCTGAACCGCAGCAGTTTCGAAATGGCCCATGCGGTCATGCATACCACCGGGCAGCCGTTCATGATGGCGTTCCAGGCCGGTGGCCCGCATGCCCAGGATCGCGGCCTGGAAGCCGTAGCCTATGCATGGCAAGCCATGCGCGGCGTTCCCGCACAAGCCGTATGGGAAAAGCCGCAGGGCAAGAATCCTCCGCTGCGGATGGAAAAAACCTTTACGGTGGTGCCGCGCGGCATCGGGCTGGTGATTGGCTGCTGCACCTTCCCTACCTGGAACGGCTATCCCGGTCTGTTCGCGAGTCTGGCAACCGGCAATCCGGTGGTAGTCAAGCCGCATCCGGGCGCCATCCTGCCGCTGGCCATCACCGTGCAAATCGCACGTGAAGTACTGGCCGAAGCTGGATTCAGCCCAGACATCGTGACGCTGGTCGCCAACAACCCCGATGAGCGCATGGCCTCCACGCTGGCGTTGCGCCCCGAAGTCAAGCTGATCGACTTCACCGGCAGCACGGCCAATGGCGACTGGCTGGAGCGCAACGCCCACCAGGCGCTGGTCTATACCGAGAAGGCCGGCGTCAATCAGGTGGTGATCGACTCGACCGACGACTTCAAGGGCATGGTCCGCAATCTGGCGCTCTCGCTCGCGCTGTATTCCGGGCAAATGTGCACGGCCCCGCAGAACCTCTATATTCCGCGCGATGGCATCGATACACCCGAAGGCCATGTCACGTTCGATGGCGTGATCACCGCGCTGGCCGAGGCCATCGGCAAGCTGACAGCCGACCCTGCCAAAGCCGCGGAAATCCTTGGTGCGATTCAGAACGAAGGCGTTGCGCAGCGTATCGACGCCTCGCGCAACCTCGGCAAGATCGTGCTCGACAGCCAGACCATCAGTCATCCCCAGTTCCCCGAGGCGCGGGTCCGCACGCCGCTGTTGCTCAAGGTGGATGTGCGTGACGAAGACAAGTTCACGCAGGAACTGTTCGGCCCAATCGCCTTTGTCATCGCCACCGATGGCACCGAACAGGCGATTGCCGTCGCGCGGCGCATCGCAAGGCAACACGGCGCGCTCACGCTTTCCGGTTATACGACCGAGGTAAAGATTGAAGGCCTGCTCGAAGACGCCGCACTGGATGCCGGCGTAGCGCTGTCCCTGAACCTGACCGGACCGGTTCTGGTGAACCAGTCCGCGGCATTCAGCGACTTCCACGGCACCGGCGCCAATCCGGCGGCCAACGCCGCATTGACCGACGCGGCTTTCGTCGCCAACCGCTTCCGGGTGGTGCAGTCGCGCCGCCACATCAAGGACTGAGTTCCGCGTTTTGCAATACCGCCCGACACCCGGCACATCGATGTGCCGGGGTGGGCAACCCATACCTATAGCTTCGAACTTCCTACCCTGGAGGAGACACCATGGTCCAGCGCGCCCCCCAAACTGACCAGCTCGATCCCATCGAGCATGCCAGCCGCGACGAACTGCAGGCGTTGCAGCTACAGCGACTGAAATGGACACTGCGACACGCTTACGACAACGTGCCGCATTACCGCCAGGCATTCGATGCGGCGGGCGTCCACCCCGACGATCTGCGCCAGCTTTCCGACCTGTCGAAGTTTCCGTTCACGACCAAGAAGGAACTGCGCGACAACTATCCGTTCGGCATGTTTGCGGTACCGCGCGAGGAAGTGGTGCGCGTGCATGCCTCCAGCGGTACGACCGGCCAGCCTACCGTGGTCGGCTACACCGCCAACGATATCGATACCTGGGCCACGCTGGTAGCGCGTTCGATCCGCGCCGCGGGCGGGCGCCGCGGCGACCTGGTGCAGGTCTGCTATGGGTACGGGCTGTTCACCGGGGGTCTGGGCGCCCACTATGGCGCGGAAAAGCTCGGCTGCACGGTGATCCCGATGTCGGGCGGCCAGACCGAGAAGCAGGTGCAGATGATCCGCGACTTCAAGCCGCGCATCATCATGGTCACGCCCTCCTACATGCTGAACGTGATCGACGAGATGGCGCGCCAGGGCATGACGCCTGCCGACAGCTCGCTGGAAATCGGCATCTTCGGTGCCGAGCCATGGACCGATGCGATGCGCGGGGAAATCGAAACCCGCGCCGGCATCGATGCGGTGGACATCTACGGCCTGTCCGAAGTCATGGGCCCCGGCGTGGCCTGCGAATGCATCGAAAGCAAGGACGGTCCCGTGATCTGGGAAGACCACTTCCTGGCCGAGATCATCGATCCGGTGACCGGCGAAGTCCTGCCCGATGGTTCGGAAGGCGAGCTTGTCTTTACGTCGCTGACCAAGGAGGCGCTGCCTGTGATCCGGTATCGCACGCGCGACCTGACGCGCCTGCTGGCCCCGACCTCGCGATCGATGCGGCGGATTGGCAAGATCACCGGCCGATCGGACGATATGCTGATCATCCGCGGCGTCAATGTGTTCCCGTCGCAGATCGAGGAGCTGATCCTGCGCCAGCCGGAACTGGCCCCGCACTACCAGCTCACCGTCACGCGCGATGGGCATCTGGACAAGCTCGCCGTTGCCGTCGAAGTCCGTCCCGAGGTATCGCACCGCTTGTCCGAAACCGAACGCGAAGCGTTGGGCGCCAGGCTGCGCGACGCCATCAAGACCAACGTCGGCATTACCACGCGCGTGGATGCCGTGCCGGCTGACCGGCTGGAGCGCACGTCCACCGGCAAGGCCAGGCGCGTGCTGGACCTGCGCGCGGCAGGAGTAACCGCAGCAGCCGAGCCCGTCCGCGCCGCGGCCTGACACGCTTCGTCCCTGGAGACAACCATGACCGAACGGCAATTCGCCTCCATCGCCCAACATCCCGATTTCCATGCGCTGACGCGGCGCCGCGCGCGCCTGGGATGGACGCTGACAGCAGCCATGCTCGTCGTCTACTTTGGCTTTATCGTCCTGCTGGCGTTCTTTCCGGCGTTGCTGGTGGCACCAGTCAGCGGCGGCACGCTGACCACGGGCATCGTGGCCGGGGTTGGCGTCATCGTCGTGGCGTTCACGCTGACGGCGGTGTACGTCAGCAAAGCCAATCGCGAGTTCGACAGCCTGAACGCCCGCATCCTGCAGGAGTGCGCAGCATGAAACGCCATCTGTTCCTGAGCGCCGTGCTGTGCGCTGCAAATGCCCATGCCGGCCCTGCCATGGACGGCAATGTGTCCGCCCAGCCGATGAACTGGCATGCCATCGGGATGTTCGTGCTGTTCGTATTGTTCACGCTCGGCATTACGCGCTGGGCGGCGCGGCGCACCCGCACGGCATCTGACTTCTATGCGGCCGGCGGTGGCCTGACCGGCTTCCAGAACGGCTTGGCAATCGCCGGCGATATGGTATCCGCTGCGTCATTCCTCGGCATCTCGGCGATGATGTTCGACAAGGGCTTTGATGGGCTGATCTACGCGCTGGGCGTGGTGGCAGGCTGGCCCATCATCCTGTTCATCGTGGCGGAACGGTTGCGCAACCTCGGCAAATATACGTTTGCCGATGTCGTGGCCTATCGGCTGCAACAGCGGCCAGTACGCATCACCGCCGCGTTTGGCACGCTCACCGTTTCGATCATGTATCTGGTGGCCCAGATGGTTGGCGCCGGCAAACTGATCCAGTTGCTGTTTGGCACAAGCTATCTGTCCGCGGTATTGGTGGTGGGCGTACTGATGGTGCTATACGTGATGTTCGGCGGCATGCTGGCCACCACGTGGGTGCAGATCATCAAGGCCATCCTGCTGCTGGGCGGCACGACATTCATGGCCTACGAGGTGCTGGCGCATTTCGGCTTCAGCCTCGATGCCCTGTTCGCCGAAGCCGTGCGCGCGCATCCGAAAGGCCAGTCGATCATGGCGCCGGGCGGGCTGGTTGCGAATCCAATCGAGGCGATATCGTTGGGCGTCGGCATGATCTTCGGCACTGCCGGCCTGCCCCATATCCTGATGCGTTTCTTCACGGTCGCGGATGCGCGTGAAGCCCGCAAGTCCGTGTGCTATGCCACCGGTTTTATCGGCTACTTCTACCTGCTGATCCTGATCGTCGGCTTTGGCGCCATCGTGCTGGTTGGCGGCAATGCGGCGTTCCGTGACGGTTCGGGCCAACTGATCGGCGGCAGCAATATGGTGGCCGTGCATCTGGCGCAGGCGGTAGGCGGCAGCATGTTCCTGGGCTTTATCTCCGCCGTGGCCTTTGCCACCATCCTGGCGGTGGTGGCTGGGCTCGCGCTGTCCGGCGCATCGGCCGTGTCACACGATCTCTATGCAACGGTGCTGCGCAAGGGCCGCGCAACCGAAGCCGAGGAGATCCGCGTGTCGCGCTATGCCACGCTGGGCATTGGCGTGGTGGCCATCCTGCTGGGGCTGCTGTTCGAGAAGCAGAACATTGCCTTTCTCTCCGGGTTGGTGCTGGCCATCGCCGCGTCAGTCAACTTCCCGGTGCTGTTCCTGTCGATGTTCTGGAAGGGCCTGACCACCCGTGGTGCGGTCGGTGGCAGCGTGATGGGACTGGTATCAGCCATCGTACTGCTGGTGTTGGGGCCGACTGTGTGGGTCGGCATCCTCAAGCACGAGCAAGCGATCTTCCCCTACGCCAACCCTGCCCTGTTCTCGATGTCGTTGGCATTTGCCGCGGCGTGGCTGCTCTCTGTGCTCGATCGTTCAGAGGCAGGCAACAAGGAGCGCCAGGCCTACCTGCCCCAGTTCGTTCGATCGATGACGGGCCTCGGTGCCGCCTCGGCAAGCCGTCACTGACGCAACGGCTGCACTCTGCTCCTCGGGGCTCCGGCCCCGGGAGCAGCCGGAAACACCATCAGTGTTCTTGCCCCTGGCGCAGGAATGGCGCGACAGCACAAGCCACCAGCAGCAGTCCGGCCATGATGATGAGCCCGTTGCGGGTGCTCCCGGTCGCCTGCTCGATGATGCCCATGACCGACGGCCCGATAAAGCCGCCGACCAGTCCACAAGTATTGATAAGCGCCAGCCCGCCTGCCAGTGCAACACCAGTGAGTCGCGACGACGGGAACAGGAAGACGATCGACTGGACCACAAAGAACATCAACGCGGTCAGAGAGAAGCCGGCCAGCGCCACCACCGGGCCTGCGAAGGCGGCGATCAGCAGGCCAACGGCCATCACGACCAGTCCCAGGCAGAGCAGGCGACGGCCGCGCTGCGGGGTGTTGGCGTGACGGGGCAGCCAGGCAGCGCCGATGGCGGCAGCGATCCACGGCAGCGAGTTGAGCATGCCGATCTCAAGCGGCGAAAGTTTGCCGTACGTGCCGATAATGCTCGGCAAGAAGAAGATCACCGTGTAGATCGAGATCTGGTGGCAGAAGTAGATAAAGATCGCCAGCCAGACCTGCGGATCGCGCATTGCGCCCAGGAATGAATGACCGCCCTTGCCTGGCATGGCGCCTTCGGCGGCTAGCTTGCGCTGGATTTCCTGTGCCTGGGCTGGCGTCAACCACGACGCGCTCTGCGGCCCGTCGGGGAGCTTTTTCCAGACCACCGCGGCAAGTGCCACGGCCGGCAGGCCCTCCAGTACGAACATCCATTGCCAGCCCTTGAAGCCCCATACGCCATCCATGCCCAATAGCAGGCCGCCCAGCGGGCCGCTTGCGATATTGGCGATGCAGACGCCAAGCAGGAAGTAACCCACTGCCCGGGCACGCTCCTCGCGGCCGAACCAGTACGTCAGGTACAACATCACGCCTGGGAACAGGCCTGCCTCGGCGGCGCCGAGCAGCACACGCATGATGTAGAACGATGTCTCGCCCTGCACAAAGGCCATGGCCGCCGAGAGCAGCCCCCATGTCACCATGATTCGCGTGATCCAGAAGCGCGCGCCCACACGGTGCATGATCAGGTTGCTTGGCACTTCCAGCAGCGCATAGCTCAGGAAGAACAGGCCCGCTCCAAGTCCGTAAGCGGCCGCCGAGATGTGCAGGTCGACGGCGATATGGGACTTGGCGAGCGCGATGTTTGTGCGATCGAGGAAGCTGATGACGTATGACAGCACCAGCAAGGGCATCAGCTTCCGGAAAAGCAGTCCGGTCAACGAACTGTCGGTCGCCGCGGCGATCGATGGCGCATCGGTGGCATGTACGGTCTGCATGCGAGGTCTCCATTGGGCGGATACGGCGCCGCGCCACTGGTGGGCGCTCGGCAGCCGTTCCGCTTGAATCGTATGTGTTTGGCAGTGGACGGGGCTGCGGTGGCCCCATCGATTAGAAAGCCGTGCCTGCCGCGCCCTTCAGGTCGAGGATGTCGCGCGCTTCGTCAGGCGTAGCCACTTCGATATTCAGCGCTTCGAGGATGGTCCGGATGCGCGTGACCTGCTCGGCGCTCGATGCCGCCAGTTGGCCCGGACCAATCCAGAGCGAGTCCTCCAGGCCCACGCGCACATTGGCACCCATGGCAGCGCCGATGGTTGCCAGCGGAAGCTGATTCTTGCCAGCGCCGAGGATCGACCAGCGGAACTGATCGCCAAAGAGGCGCTGTGCGGTACGGTGCATATGCATCAGGTCCTCGGGGTCGCCGCCGATGCCACCCAGGATACCGAACACGGACTGGATGAATACCGGCCCCTTCACCAGCCCGCGGTCAAGGAAGTGCCGCAGATTATAGAGATGGCTGATGTCATAGCACTCGAACTCGAATCGCGTGCCGTTGGCGTTACCGATGCGCAGGATATTCTCGATGTCCTGGTAGGTGTTCTTGAAGATCAGGTTGCGGCTGTTCTCCAGATGCTCGCGCTCCCACTCGTGCTGGAACTCCTTGAAGCGGTCAAGCATCGGGAACAGGCCGAAGTTCATCGAGCCCATATTGAGCGACGCCAGCTCCGGCTTGAACGTTGTCGCCGGCAGCATGCGTTCATCCACCGTCATGTGCGGGCTGCCACCTGTGGTGATGTTGATGACCGCATTGGTCTCGGCGGCGATTTGCGACAGGAACGGCCGGAACAGCTGTGGATCCTGCGATGGCCGGCCGTCCTTCGGGTCACGCGCGTGCAGGTGCAGGATGGCCGCGCCCGCGCGGGCGGCGTCGATGGCAGCCCGGGCAATTTCGTCGGCGGTCACCGGCAGGTGTGGCGACATGCTGGGCGTGTGGATGGCGCCGGTCGGGGCGCAGGTGATGATGGCTTTGGCTCGCTTGGCCATGGTGAATCCTTGATTGGTGTCTTGATCGGTGTCTTGAGATGGCGGCGGGTAGCCGCCAGCTTTGGCGAGTGGGAAGCGCCCTGGCTGACTAGCTCAGCGCCTGGGTCAGGCCGTCCACCACCATCTCCTGGCCGTGAACGTTGGCCGCCTGGTCACTGCACAGGAAGCGGACCATATTGGCAATGTCACGCATCGTCACCATGCGGCCCAGTGCCGCCTGCGACGTGTAGTTGAGCGTGACTTCCTCCAGCGGCTTGCCCAATGACTCGGCCTTGGCGGCGATCACGGCGCGAATGCGCGGCCCGTCCACTGCGCCCGGCAGCACCGTGTTGACGCGGATGCCATCCCGCCCGAGTTCCAGTGCCAGCGACTTGGTAAAGCCGACCACGGCCCATTTCGACGCCGAGTAAGCTGACCGGCCCGGCATGCCGAGGTGACCGGCTGCCGAGGACAGATTGACGATGGCTGGCGAGTGGCCCTGGCGCAGGCGCGGCACCGCGGCGCGGGCGCACAGGAACTGCCCGGTGATGTTCACGCCAAGCGTGCGCTCCCAGTCGGCCAGTGACAGCGTTTCGACGCCGCCCGTCGGGCCCGCCACGCCGGCATTGTTGACCAGCACATCGAGCCCGCCCAACGCCGTGTCGATCGCTTCGAACATGGCTGCGACGTCGTCTTCCTTTGATACGTCGGCACGCAGCGCCACCACGCCGGGCAGCTCGGTCGTGACGCGCTCGAGGCTCGTGCCCGATACGTCGCACACCGCCACGCGTGCGCCCGCCTCAACAAAAGCCCGCGAAATCTCCAGGCCAATGCCATCCGCTCCGGCGGTCACCAGCACGCGCTTACCAATGAGCGATTCGTCCTTCCACATGATTGATGTCTCCAAGGCACAGGCCGATCGCCTGTCTTCGGGACGAAGTTTAAACTGTGATCACAGATCTCATATAGCGGATAACCCTATGTGCTATGCTTCCCCGACATGACCCTGAATGAACTTGTGACGCCTCTGACGCGGCAGACCCTGAGCCGCGACGTCTACTCGCAACTGCGGGAGCTTCTGATTACCGGTCAGATGGTGCCGGGCGAGCAGATATCGCTGCGCAATATCGCCGCCGCGCTGGGGGTGAGCGTGATGCCCGTGCGGGAAGCGGTTCACCGCCTGGTTGCCGAGCAGGCGCTGGAACTCACGCCTAACCGCGCGCTGCGTGTCCCGCGCATGAGCGTTGGGCAGTTCGAGGAAATCACGAAGATCCGCATCCAGCTGGAGGGGCTGGCCACCGCCACTGCCGCCGAGCGCATCACTGATGAAGAGCTGCGACAGGTGCGGGCACTGCACGCCAGGTTCGCCAAGGAGATGGCCAAGACGAAGCCGGACGGCGCCGATGTCATCGCCGCGAACCAGGCCTTTCACTTTACGGTCTATGCGGCCGCGCGGATGCCAATCCTGCTGCAGCTGATTGAATCGCAATGGCTGCGCATCGGTCCGATTCTGAACCACGACCTGCGCTCGGGCTCCCGACGCGTGGAAGAGCGCGTGGCGGTCAGTCACCACGAACGCCTGGTCGAAGCCCTTGCCAGCCATGACAGCCAGGCGGCATGCGCCGCATTGCGCGGCGATATCGAAAGCGCGGCGGCATACATCGTCTCCGCGGGAGTCCTGGTGAAAGCGGAGAAGACCGACAGTGCAATGGATGCACCGATCCCCGTGAAGCAGGCCAACCTTGGCGGCAAGCGCCTGCCGGGCGGCACGGAGCGATAGGCACTCAGAGGCCGCCCCGCAGCAACAACTACAGTTGCAAGCTGCGGGCGCGGTCTCCTGCTTTGGAACGGCGATACCTTATCGCCCAGACAATGCCACAAAGCGCTGGTTGATTCGACTTCATCACCACAGCCGAACACTGCTCCAACACCGGTGTTGGAGGAAAGCAGGACATCTCCGCAGCGCAGCCCAGTATCACGGCGACATCCACGGAGGAGCCTGCTGACAGGGCGAATTTCAACCGATCGCTCAGAGCCCGGGAGACTATTTCGCGCCGATCATTACCGATGACGGACTCGCATACACGAAACTCCCTGGCGAGGGCTCGTATGGAGTGCAAAAGGTCGGTAGTGGTCACGGGACGATGGCTCCCTTCTCTATCCTTGCACGATCGATCATCCGTCCGGAACGCGTTCACCAAAACTATTCCAGGCCGCCCTGGCAGACGTACTTGATCGTCAGGAAATCATCAAGTCCATACTTGGAACCCTCGCGGCCATAGCCCGATTCCTTGACGCCGCCGAATGGAGCCGCCTCGCTTGCCAGGGCCCCTTCATTGACGCCAACAATCCCGACTTCCAGGCGACGCGTCACGCGGTCGATCCGGCGCACATCCTGGCTGTAGAAATAGGCTGCCAGCCCGTAGGGCGTGTCGTTTGCGGCCTTGATGGCCTCGGCCTCGTCGTCGAATCGGAACAGTGGCACTACCGGACCGAACGTCTCCTCGCAATTGAGTTCCATCGCGCTGCTGGCATTGCCAAGGACGGTCGGCGCATAGTAGTTCGGCCCCAGTTCCTCGAGGCGCTTGCCTCCCGTGAGGATGTTTGCCCCGTGGGACACCGCATCGTCGACGTGCCGCGCAATCTTGTCGATGGCACGCGCATTGATCATTGGGCCGATTTGCGCGGACGCGTCGGTAGCGGGAGCCACCTTGAGGGCAGCCACGCGCCTGGCGAGCAGGTCCCCGAACTTTTCGTAGACACCGCCCTGGACATAGACGCGATTCGGACATACGCAGGTCTGGCCACCGTTACGGAACTTGGAAACCATCATCCCTTCGACCGCGGCCTCCAGATCGGCGTCGTCAAACACGATGAACGGTGCATTGCCGCCCAGTTCGAGGGACAACTTCTTGAGCGTGTCCGAGGATTCGCGCGCCAGGTACTTCCCCACTGCTGTCGACCCCGTGAACGTGAGCTTGCGCACGCGCCCATCGTGCAGCCAATCCGCGACGGCGGGCACCGCATGCTCACGCGAAGCGACGATGATGTTGAGGACGCCAGCAGGAATACCGGCGTCATGCGCCAGCTTGACCATGGCGAGCGCGGTGAGTGGCGTATCTTCGGCCGGCTTTGCCACCACGGTGCACCCAGCCGCCAGTGCAGCCGCACATTTGCGGGCAATCATGGCCAGCGGGAAGTTCCACGGTGTGATGGCAGCCACCACTCCCACCGGCTCCTTGATTGCCGTCATGCGCTTGCCACGCTGGAACTGCGGGATGATGTCGCCATAGACGCGCGTGGCTTCGTCCGCGAACCAGGTCACATACGACGCGCCATACAACACTTCACCGCGACCTTCGGCGAACGGCTTGCCCTGCTCCAGCGAGATAAGCCGGCCGAGACGATCCGCATTCTGGACAATCAGTGCGTGCCATCGATGGAGCAGTTCGGCACGTTCCTTGGGCAGCGCATCGCGCCATGCCGGAAAGGCTTTGGCCGCCGCATCCGTGGCAAGCCTGGCGTCGGCGGCATGGCTATCCGCGACATTCGCGATGACTTCACCGGTAGCGGGATTTGTCACGGCAAATCGCTTGCCATTCACCGCTGGCGCCCATTCCCCATTGATGCAGTTGTTGGTTTGAAGCAGGTCCCCGATTTCGGTCAGGTATGACATGAATATGGACTCCGTATGGAAGCAATGTAGAAGAGAGTCAGTCCGGAGTGATGCCGGCCTGCTTGATGACCTTGGCCCACTTGGCGGACTCTTTCGTCAGGAAGTCGGCGAATACCTGCGGCGTTCCACCGTTGGGCGCGACGTTCTGCGCGGCAAACACAGTCTTGACGTCGGGTTGCGCAAGGATCTTGCCAATCTCGGCATTGAGTTTCTGCACAATGGCGTCTGGGGTTCCGGACGGCGCCACCACGCCGTACCACGCCGTCATCTCGTAGCCGGGAACACCGGACTCCGCGATCGTTGGCACGTTATGCGCGAGCTCGGTGCGTTGTGCGCTGGTGACGCCTAGCGCGCGCATCTTGCCGGATTTCACATAGGGCATGAGGTTCGGCGTGTTGTCGAACATGATGTCGACCTGGCCGCCCATCAGGTCAGTGGCCATCGGTGCGCCGCCCTTGTAAGGCACATGCGTCAGGTCCACCCCTGCCATCGACTTGAACAGTTCCATCGACAGATGTGGCGACGAACCCGGCCCGGACGATGCATAGGTCAGCTTCCCGGGACTTGCCTTGGCAGCGCGAATGACGTCCGGCACGCTCTTGTACGGTGACGCGGGATTGACGACCAGCAGGTTCGGCGTCTGACCCAGCAGGATCACGGGGCGGAATGCTTTCGCCGTATCGTAGGGAAGGCTCTTGCGCAGGCTCGGATTCGTGCAGAACGCGAACGACACCACCAGCAGCGTATAGCCATCCGTCGGCGCGCGAGCGGCGGCAGCGGTGCCGACTTGCGAGCCCGCGCCCGGTAAGTTCTCGACCACGATGGGTTGGCCCCATGCTTCGCCGAGCTTGCGCGAAAGCACGCGCGCCACGGTATCGTTAAAACCTCCGGCCGGCTGAGGAACGATCAGGCGAATGGGCTTTTCCGGGTAGGCGGCAAGCGCGCTACCCATCGCGGCGAAAGAAAGCAGGCTGGCGACCGCGGTCGCTTTTGCGAGTTGCATGAGTTTCATGGGTTTCATGAGTTTCATGAAGGCAATCCGATAAGAATTGATACAGGCGGCGTGGTTCGCGGCCGGACAGTCAGACGACCTTTCCGGGATTCATCAGCCCTTGCGTATCCCAGGCCGATCGCACCTTCTGCATCAGTTCCACTTCCAGTGGAGAGCGCAGGCGCTTGAGTTCATCGGTCAATACATAGCCCACGCCATGCTCGGCACTGAAGGTGCCATCGAGTTCGGCGGCCACGTCATGCACAATCGCGCGCACTTCGTCTGCCACCTGTTCCTGCTCGGTGAATTGCGACCAGTCCGCGAATGAGAAGCGCGGAATGAAGTGCACATTGCCGTCACCCAAATGCGACACCAGCACGATCTCAAGCTGCGGATAGCGGGCCTGCACCGCTTGCGACGCGCGTTCGATAAACACGCCCACGGATTTGACTGGCACGGCCACATCGGTAGACAAACCCATGCCAGCCTTGCGGTTCGCTTCCGAGATGCCATGCCGAATCGCCCAGAACGCCTCGTGCTGCGCGCCTGACGCGGCAATGGCGACATCGCGCAGGCAACCCGCTTCCAGCAACTGGCCCATCGCGCCTTCCAGCAGTGCGTTCAGATCGGCATGGGCGTAGGTGTCGCTCATTTCCAGCAGTACGGCGTACGGTGCCTCGGGGTCGGTGGGCAGGCGCATCTCCGGGAAGTGCGCCATGACCGTTTGCAGTTGCTCGCGGTTCAGCAACTCAAACGCGCAGATACGATCGCCAGCTATCGCTTGCAGCGTACTCAGGCATCGCAACGCGTCGTCGACCGCGTCCACCGTCAGCCATGCTGCGGCCCAGACCGAAGGACGCGGATGCAGACGCAAGGCCACGGCGGTCACAATGCCGAGCGTGCCTTCCCCACCCACGAACAGGTGCTTGAGCGCGTAGCCCGCATTGTCCTTGCGCAGCGTGCGCAGGCCGTTCCAGATGCGGCCATCCGGCAGCACGACTTCCAGACCCAGCACCTGGTCGCGCGTGGAACCGTACTTCAGCACGCCCGTGCCGCCGGCATTGGTGGAGACATTGCCGCCGATCTGGCAAGAGCCCTGCGCGCCAAAGGTGACGCCATAGAGTCGTCCATGCTCTTCCGCAGCGGCCTGGATATTGGCCAGGATGCAGCCCGCTTCGGCAACCATGGTGTTGCCGACCGTATCGACATCGCGGATCCTGTTCATGCGGCGCAGGCTCACGATCACGGGCGCGGTACCCGCTTCGCGCTTCGCCTTGACCGGTGTTGCGCCGCCAACCAGGCCCGTGTTTCCGCCTTGCGGCAGCACCTTGACGCCAGCGGCCGCACAGGCCTTGACCACCTCGCTCACCTGCTGCGTCGTGAGCGGGCTGACCACACAGACCGACTCGCCGCGATAGCGGCCACGCCAGTCTTCCACATACGCTGCCACGTCCTCAGCCGCGGTCAGCACGTGATCGTCGCCCACGATCGCGCGCAGGGTGTGCACCAGGGCCTGGTGCTGGGGGTCTTGTTGGGGGTCTTGTTGGGGGTCTTGTTGCATGTCTCGCTCAACCATGGTCACTTCAGGAGTTCACGCAGATTCAGCCGGGCAATCAGCGCGGTTTCCTCACGATACGACTGTTCAATGAATGCGCGGTAGTCCTTGGCATCCTGGTACATGACGATCATGTCGTACTTGTCGAGCGCGGCCTGGAACGCGGGGTTGAGCGCCGCCTTGCGGAACGCTTCGCGCAGCCGCGTCTCGACAGCGACGGGCAGGCCAGCCGGCGCGCCGATGCCGCCCGGTGCGTTCATGACCAGGTTGAACCCCTGCTCTTTCAGGGTCGGAACATTGGGGAAGCGTTTCAGTCGCTGTTCGCCCCATGTGGAAAGCAGGCGCAACTGGCCGCTCTCGACAAACGGCGCCCAGGTGCTGGAATCGGCCACCAGATCGACGTGCCCGCCCAGCAGTGCCTGAGTCGCTTCATTGCCACCCTTGAAGGGGACATGGGTCATGCTGACGCCGCTGCTCTTCAGCAGCGACTCCATGCCGATATGCGTCTGGTTGCCGACGCCAGGCGATCCATAGGTGAGCTTCCCCGGATTGGCCTTGGCGTAGGCCATCAACGACTTCATGTCCTTGAATGGCGAGTCCGCGCGCACCACGATCCCGAAAGCGAGACCCGCGACTCTGGCGATATAGGTGATGTCCTTGAGCGCATCGATCTTCACCGTGCCAAGTTGCGAGAATCGCGTCACCGACAGTGGTATCTGCCCAATGGTGTAGCCGTCCGGTTTCGCATTGGTCATCGACTTGACGCCCAGCATGCCCGAGGCGCCAGCGCGATTCTCCACGACGATCGGTTGGCCCAGTTCATCGGAAGCAAGCTTCGTCAACACGCGCATGGTCGTGTCCGAAATGCTTCCCGCCGGCCAGGGGCAAATGAAGTTGATGGGACGATTCGGATAAGCCGCCTCAGCGCGCGCCAGACCGCTCAACGGCAGCGCAGGCGCCACAAGCGCGCCGGCCAGGCCTTTGAGCACGGTACGGCGTGCGGGCTTCTCGAGTCCTTTCATTGTGTGTCTCCATATTGGATGGCGGCGTGCGTGTGCGATGCACATCGTCGCGCCGCTCTTGTTCTGGTGCTGGAATTGCCGTGGTGCATCCACGGCGTGAAGGCTGGTGAACCGCGTGGCGGCCCCCGCCAAGGCTCAGTAGGAACCGGAAGACTTCGCCGAAGCGTTCGCTGGCTCTGGTTCCTTGAACATGCCGAACAGTTGCTGCTGGGCATGGGCCAGCAAGCGCGCGTCGTTCGACACGGTCAACATTGAAAAGCCTTGTCCATGCATATGGCGCGCATAGTCGAACGCCGAGCAATGCATGATCGTGAATTTGCCCGCCCGCTGTGCGCCGCTGCGGATGCGTTCAATCACCGAGAGCACTTCCGGGTGAGCCTGGTCGTCCACCGGGTCATAACCCAGTGACAGGCTCAGGTCCGCCGGGCCGATGTAGACGCCATTCAGGCCGGGAACTGACAGGATGGCATCGAGGTTTTCCACCGCCTGGCGCGTCTCGATCATGGCGAAGGTAAGCACGTTCTCGTTAGCCCCCTTCCAGTAATCACTGCCTCCGTATAGCGGGGCTCGCGTCGGGCCGAAACTGCGTCCACCTTGCGGCGCGTAGCGGCATGCAGAAACAAACGCTTCGCAGTCCGCCTGGGTATTGATCATCGGGCAAATGATGCCGTAGGCGCCTGCATCAAGGATGCGCATGATGATGCCGGACTCCAGCCAAGGCACCCGCACCATTGGCGTGACAGCCGTCGTGGAGATGGCCCGCAGCATGTGGACGGTCGTCTCGAAATCACTCAGGCCGTGCTGCATGTCGATGGTCAGCGCGTCCCAAGGCTGGTGCGCCATGTTCTCGGCAATCGACGGACTTCCGAGTACCAACCAGCCATTCAAGGCCGGCGTTCCGGATTGCAGGCGGTCGATGAGCGGATTCTTTCGCATTGGGCGTCTCCTCATAGTTGTTGTTGAACGGGTGCTTCGGAACGACTCCACAGCCCGTTGCCAAAGTCTTATGATAACCATATCATGTGCAAACAACAATAGATGAAGACTTTGATGAAAGAGACTACCAAGCGACACGTAGGCTTCATTGGTCTGGGCGCCATGGGCCATGGAATTGCGAAGAATGTCCTTGCGCATGGGTATGAAACGACCGTGCTGCTGCGTCGGCCCGAGGATCGTGCGCGGCATGCCGACTTGCTTGCGCAAGGCGCGAATGCGGTGTCATCGGTATCCGACGTGGCGCGGGTGTCCGACGTCGTCATCATCTGCGTGACCGATTCAGCCCAAGTCGAGCAAGTTATCCTGTCACCGGACGGCCTGGCCGCCTCGCTTCGGTGGGGAACTGTTGTGATCGATTGTTCGACGGCGTTGCCGGAGTCCACCCGGCGCGTAGCAGCGGCTATCGAGGCGAATGGCGGACTGTTCCTTGACGCAGCACTGACGGGCACGCCAAAGGAAGCGGAGGCCGGCAGGTTGAATCTGCTTGTGGGTGGCAGGCCGGAAGTGATTTCCGAGGTCGAGCCATTGCTTTCAACGTTTTCCCTGGCGCGGTACCACTGCGGGCCGGTAAGCGCGGGACATGCAATGAAGCTGCTGCATCAGTTCGTGGTGCTCAGCAACACCGCAGTGCTGGCGGAAGCCTTCGCATGCGCACAGAAAGCCGGTGTCGATCAGGCAGTGCTATGTGACGTGATTGCTTCTGGCGGCGCGAACAGCACCGCCTTTCAGCGAATTCGTCCTTTCGTGGAAGCAGGCAACGACGAGTCGTTCCGGTTCTCGCTCGCCAATGCGGCCAAGGACATGCGTTACCACGAGCAAATGGCGGCCAATTCCGGAAGTGCGTCGTTCATCGGCGCCTCGGTACTGGGCATGTATACTGTCGCCACCAACCAGGGCTTGGTGCGCCAATCCGTGCCGCACCTCATCCATTGCTATAACAAGATCAACGGCATCAGCCCGGGTGCGCAAGAAACGTCTACCGAATGAACTCGACCACGCAAAACTCTTTCGGCGATGAGCTGGCCAAAAGCTCTCTCTCGGACCGGCTCACCAAGGTGCTCGTCGACGAGATCCTCGCTGGCGAAATGCAGCCTGGTCAGAAACTGCCAACAGGACAGGAGCTGGCGCGCCGTTTCGGCGTCAGCCTCACTGTCGTCAGGGAATCGATTTCGTCATTGAAGGCCGATGGGCTGATCGAGACGCGGCAAGGCGCCGGGGCTTTCGTAAGCAAGTCCGCGCACCAGCGCCCGTTCAGGATTGCGTCGGCGCCCACTGCACCTGGACATGTCACACCTGAGCAGATCTTCGAACTGCGCACCGGTGTGGAAATGCAAGGGGCAGCGCTGGCAGCGGAACGCGGCACCGACGCACAGTTGCAGGCCATCCGCGATGCATACGACGAGATGGCGAAAGACGTTGCTGCGGGTGGCGACGGGGTCAATGCCGACATCGAATTCCACAGCCGCATTGCCGATGCAACCGGCAACCCGCTGTTCGGTAGCTTCCTCGAGTTCCTGGGCGAGCATATTCGCGACAGTATCAAGGAATCCCGCTCGGAGGATGCCTGGGCAACGCATCAGGCCGAGGTCATGGCGGAGCATGCGGCAATCGTTGATGCCATCACCCGCCGGGATCCCGCTTCCGCGGAGCGGGCGGCATATCAGCACATGCTGAATTGTCGCTCACGCTGTATACCGCGACGCTAGCATTGTTCACTGCACGCTCGGCAGATTTCGATCTGCACGGGAGTAAGCTTGGCCAACCCGGATCTGCTCGATAGAGACCTCAAATCCGCCAGTACCGCGCACGTCGTAGCTGCGCAAGCAAGCCCATGCGATGAGCTTGTCATCCGCACGCAGCCCACTGCGATTGACCGCCCTTGCCAGCGCAAGCGCCTGGCGCTTGCCGCCACCATCCTCGGCTCGAGCATGGCATTTATCGACGGCTCCGTGGTCAATGTCGCCTTGCCCACCATTCAGGGCGAACTCGGAGCCAGCGTCGCCGAAATGCAGTGGATCGTTAACGCCTATCTGCTCTTTCTCGGGTCCCTGGTGCTGGTGGGTGGATCGATGGGCGACAAACTCGGGCGCCGCACGGTCTTCATCGCGGGCATTACAGTCTTCACTCTCGCGTCGGTCGCTTGCGGGCTCGCGCCGAACGCGAGTTTGCTGATCGCAGCACGTGTGTGGCAAGGAATCGGCGCGGCGTTCTTCGTACCCAGTAGTCTCGCAATCATTGGCGCCATCTACGAAGGCGAAGCGCGCGGACGGGCAATCGGCATCTGGTCAGCCGTCGGGGCGATCACCTCGGCGGTGGGCCCGGTGGCGGGCGGCTGGCTAGTCGATGCGTTATCGTGGCGCGCGATATTTTTCCTCAACGTTCCCCTTGCAGCGGCGACGATAGCGCTGGCGATTTCGTCCGTGCCGAACAGCCACAAGTTTGACGCACCGCCACGACTGGACTGGCCCGGGGCACTGAGCGCGACGGCTGGGCTTGGCGCCCTGGCCTATGGCCTGACAGAGGCGTCAACGCGCGGCTTCACGGATCCGCTGGTACTGTGCATGATCGGCGCCGGCGTGCTCGTGCTGGCCGTATTCGTGAAGATCGAGGCGACCAGCCCTCACCCCATGATGCCGCTCGAGGTCTTTCGCTCGCGCGATTTCACCGGCGCAAACCTCGTCACCCTGCTGCTCTACTTCGGTCTGACCGGTGCACTGTTCTTCCTGCCGTTCACCCTGATACGCGCGCATGCCTATACCGCAACCGAAGCGGGCGCGGCGCTGCTGCCGGTGCCCATCATCATCGGCTTGTTCTCGCGCTTCACCGGAGGCCTGACAAGCCGTTTCGGTGCGCGGGCCCTGTTGAGCGCTGGCCCGTGCGTGGCCGGCATCGGGTTCGCGATGCTCGCGTATCCGCTTGTGCGCGAAAGCTACTGGATCGGATTCTTCCCGGCACTCACCGTGCTCGGCGTCGGCATGACAATCACCGTCGCGCCACTCACCACCACCGTGATGGGATCGGTGCCAAGCGAGCACGTAGGCGTCGCATCCGGCATCAACAACGCTGTAGCACGCGTGGCAGGCCTGCTGGCAATTGCGGTACTCGGCATCGTATTCGTGTGGTCGCATCAGGCGGCCCTGTCAGCGCGACTGGCGGAAACTGCAGCCATCGATGACGCACTGCGCGCCGTTGCACTGGCTTGCGCCGTGTGCGCGTTCGTTGGAGGGGGTCTTGCGTTAGCGACAATCCAGCCGCGCAAGTGATGTGCTTCCCACCCCCTTCCCTGTATCGCGCCACCCCGGACAAGACCTGTTTAGTGTCCAGGCATTAAATTGACGGACAATGGACAGTATGAGTCACTTTTAACCCAGACGCAGACCTGATCGCGCCACTTTTGTGGCGCAGTTTGAAAAATCGCGCCACAATCGCGCCACAATCGCGCCACCTCATACGCAAACTGCGCCACTGCCGTCATGCCAATTTCCCTCGCCCTTCTGGAAAGCGATGGCGGACAAGCTACGCCTTGCCTGGCGCGATGTGATCAGGCAAACGATCCGGGAAGTCGTGTTGCAACCCAATCTGGATGCGCTCTCAGCAATTCGGCAGGTCGTCACGGCAAAAGTGCCCGAGGCCGATCGAGACAGCGTGCAAGCACTGATTGTTGAAGAACTCCGGCGACTGCACGAGGGCGTCCTGGCCAGATACGGCTTGCGCCCCTCGGAACTCGCAGCATGGAAGGCATCCCAGGTGACGGGGCTGCCAGATTGATGGCATTGCCACAGCGATAGCAAGCAATGTGGCAACGTTCTATCAGACCACCATCGGTGTCGTAGCCCCATCGATGGAGAGGATCGCACCGGAGATGTAGGCGGCACGCGCCGACGCGAGAAACAGCACCGCATCTGCGATTTCTTCGGGCTTCGCAAGCCGCCCAAGCCCGGTCCGGTCATTGGCCTTGTGCAAGGCCTCTTCGATCGTCGTGCCGGCAAGCTTCGCTTCTGCCTCCAGCCCCTGATTCAGCCTTTCCGTACTCGTGGCCGAAGGGTTGACCGCGTTGACTCGCACCCCCAACCGTCCATAGGCATTTGCCAAACCCGCGGTCGCCAGCATCAAGGCGGCATTGGCGGCCCCGCCCGGCAAATGGGTCGGGCTGGCCACCTTGCCGCCCATGCCGACGATATTGACGATAGCGCCGCCGCCTGCTTGCCCCATCTGCTTGATGACTGGATCGATGACGTTGATGTAGCTGAAGTACTTCGCATCCATCGCATCGCGCCACGCTTGCGGCGTCAGATCCGCGGGCGGGGTGCGGCGTGCGCCGCCTGCCGAGGTGACCAGGATGTCAATGCCCCCGAGCGAGGCCAGAACCGTATCCACCGCGCGCGTAGCGCTGTTCGCGTCCGTCAGGTCGGCTGCGGCACTGATGGCAACCGCAGCAGGGAATTCACCAGCAAGTGCGGTCAGCGCCGCGGCGAGGTTGGCCTCGCTGCGCCCGACAATAGCCACCTTGGCGCCCTCGCGCAGGAAGGCTCTGGCGCAAGCCAGTCCGATGCCACGGCTTCCGCCCGTAATCAACACACGCTTACCGCCGAGTTCCAGGTCCATCTTCGCCACCCCGTTCAGAAGTTGTCTAACCCCAGCATGGTAACGAAAGGTTCACTAAAGCTGCTGAGCCGTCTTCGGCCAGACGGCCGGGTGTCGCCACATATGGTGTTTGCGGCCTATATCGCCAATAATGATCAGACTGCCATGGCCGGACGAGGACGATCATGCTCTATAGTCCCGACGCAATTCGTACGATTGCCCTATTGGGGCACTCGGGGTGCGGCAAGACCTCATTGGTCGAAGCGCTGCTGCATAAGGGAGGCGCGCTGCACAGTCCCGGCAGCGTCGAGCGCGGCACCACGGTCTGCGATTTCGATCCGCTCGAGCGCAAGTACCGCCATTCGCTTACCAGCGCGCTCGCCCACCTCCACTATCGCGACACCCGCATCTACCTGCTCGACACGCCGGGCTATCCTGACTTCTCCGGCCTGTCGATGAGCGGCATGGCGGCGGTCGAGACCGCCGCCATCGTCATCAATGCCCAGACGGGTATCGATATGACGACTCGTCGCATGATGGCTTGGGCGCAGGCGCGCAAGTTGTGCCGGATGATCATTGTCAACGGCATCGACAAGGAAAAGGTGGATCTGCCCGCGCTGCTGGCCGACATTCAGGAGGCGTTCGGCAAGGAGTGCCTGCCGATCAATCTCCCGGCGGGGCGCGGCACCAAGGTCGTCGATTGCTTCTTCAACCCGGCGGGCGAGGCCGATTTCCTGTCAGTGGCGTCGGCTCACGAGGCGCTTGTCGATCAAGTCGTCGAGATGGATCCCGAACTGATGGAGCTGTATCTCGAACAAGGTCAGCAAGTCGCCCCCGAACAGTTGCACGCGCCGTTCGAGCGGGCGCTCCGCGAAGGCCACCTGGTGCCGATCTGCTTTACCTCGGCAGCCAATGGCACCGGCATCGAGGAACTGCTCGAGGTGTTTGTGCGGATGCTGCCCAACCCGACCGAGGGTAATCCACCCCTGTTCTACCGCGACGCAGGCGAGCGCCAGGAAGCCGTCCGTGCCGAGCCAGTACCCGACAAACATGTGCTTGCGCATGTCTTCAAAATCACGATAGACCCGTACCTCGGCAAAATGGCGGTGTTTCGCATCCACCAGGGCACGGTCACGCGTGACAGCCAGCTCTATATCGGCGACGGGCGCCAGCCGTTCAAGGTTTCGCATCTGTTGATGCTGCAGGGCAAGGAGCGCGTCGAAGTACCGCAGGCGGGACCCGGCGACATCTGCGCCGTGGCGAAGATCGACGAGATCGCCTTCGATGCCGTGCTGCATGATGCGAGTGAGGACGGCAACATCCACCTGGCCCCTCTCGACTTTTCCAAGCCGATCTATGGCCTGGCGATCGAGCCGGCGCGCCGCGGCAACGAGCAGCGCCTGTCGGAGCTCCTGCAGAAACTCACAGCAGGAGACCCATGCTTGCGGGTCGAGCATCCGGCCGGCACCAATGAGACCGTCCTGCTTGGCTTGGGCGAGTTCCAACTGCGCTGCGCGCTGGAGCGCCTGACCGATCATTACAAGCTCGAGGTCGTGACGCGCCCCCCAAGGATCGCCTATCGCGAAACCATCGACGGCAAGGCCGAGGGGCATCACCGCCACAAAAAGCAGACTGGAGGCGCCGGTCAGTTCGGCGAGGTGTTCCTCCGCGTCGAACCGCTGCCGCGTGGCACGGGCTTCGAATTCGTCGACGCGGTCAAGGGAGGCGCGATTCCGGGCCAGTTCATTCCCGCCGTCGAAAAGGGCATCCGCCAGGTCCTTGACAGCGGTCCGCTGGCCGGCTTTCCAATGCTGGACGTGCGCGTGATCGTGTTCGATGGCAAGAGCCATTCGGTCGATTCAAAGGAAGTCGCGTTCGCGGTGGCCGGGCGCAAGGCCTTTGTCGACGCCGTGCTCAAGGCACGGCCGAGCGTGCTCGAGCCGATCGTGGATATCGAGGTGACCATGCCCGAAGCGTCGATGGGCGACATCATCAGCGACCTCTCTGTCAAGCGCGGCCAGATCCGGGGCACACGAACCGCGGCCGGCAACAACGTCATCGTCGTGGGACAGGTACCGCTGTCCGAACTCAACGAGTACCAGTCGCGCCTGAACAGCATCACGGGCGGGCACGGCAACTACGCGATCCAGTTCAGTCACTACGAGCCCGTGCCGCCCGCCCGGCAGGAGCAGATGGCATCGCAGCACAAGTCGGCCGCGGCCGATCACGACTAGGGCGGATCCTCCCGGGGCAGATGCTTTAGCACCCGGCATCTTGACGGCATCGTCTCGGGCACGGTCTCCATGCCCGAGACCAACGTGCTACGCGGCAGTCGTATTCGCTTGCTTCAATGCCCGTTGACTACCGCACCTTGGCCCAGCCAACCACCTGCCATCGGAACATGGCGGCGTCGCCAACCTCGGCGTCGTACGTCATTTGCATCTTGCCGTCGGCCGCATAGATATCCAGCCGAGGCACCGTTGGCAGGTCCAGCCACAATGAATCATCGTGGAATGACCAGTTCCCGCACCACGCGCAAGCGTCGCCCGGCTTCTCGCCTGGCTGATGGAAGTTGAAACGGCCATCAGCACGAATTTCCAGGTAGTCGAAGGCGCGATAGAAGGTCAGCAGTGTCCGCTGCCTTGCAGTAGCTTCGGCGGTCTGGGCGGGCGTGGCCGGAGCCGGCAAGTCTGCCGGCGCACGAACGGCAGCGCCGTAGAGCTTCCACTTGCCGATGAAGTCGGCCGCGACGGGCAAATAAGCAGCAGGCGCGTTTGCGGCAGGCACTGGCTCTCTGGTCGACGCAGTCGATGTAGTGGACGTGTGCGCGTGGACGGGCGCAGTGGCGGCCAGCGCGAGCAGCACGGCAAGGGTTGAGGTGGTTGTGGCGGATTTGGCGAAGTGAATCGCCTTGAAGCGGAACATCGGTAGAAACATCCAGTGTGAAAGCGGAGAGAGCCTAGCAGCCATCGGCCCGAACCAAAGCCAGAATAGGCACGACAAATGTAGCATATTAGGCATTTTAAGGCATATACATCACATATAAAGCGCCTTAAAATCCATATTCGGTTGTCGCAAAACCCTTTCCGCGCATGGCCTGGAGCAAGGTTGAAGCGATAGCCGATCCGTAGCTACACGCCCCTACCGGGGTGACAAACACCGAAGGAAAGCAGTAAATGAAAGCGATCACCCTCCGAATCCTGACGGTTGCCGCACTGGCCGCAACGGGCACCGCCACCGCCGCCACGCAATCGCCGGAAGCCGTCACGGACTTGTTCCTGCGCACGCTGGTGCACGCAGACCCGGCTGCCATGAAGTCGCTGAACGACTACACGCGCCCGGCGCGAGTCGCCAACAAGGCCCCAGGTGATTTCATCAATATTCCGGAGACGCTGGAGGCAGACAAGGATTACGCCAAGGAACTGGCGCCTGTCTTCCTGGAGCAACTGAAGCTGTCCGACGCGGACAAGACCGCGCTGACGCCAACCGTCGTCAAGTTCATGCAGAGCATCCACGATGCCCAGAAACGCACGGTCTGCACGACTGGCAAGGCCGAGCCGATCACCGAGGGCGTGCCCAGGAAGATGCTGGCCGTCAGCGTGCCGTTCGAATGCAAGGTGGCGAACCCTCCGGAAAAGCTGAAAGCCTTCCTGCAACGCGCATCGGGCAGCAACTGGAAGACCGTGGCGCAGTATCGCGAGGCCATCGACAAGCTGCGCGAGGGATATGAAACCGCCCCGCTGACCCAGGACTGGCGCGGCGCCTTGCCGCTGACCGCCGAGAAGAAGCAGGTTCTTTGGCAGAACATCTTTCCGCGTGAGAGCGTCGATATCACCGAAGCACTGTTCTGATTGGCGCCGCAGCCAGACCTGGCGGTTCGCTGCGTTCTGAAGCGACGACGGCGCGCATGCGAATGCGCGCCGTCTGCTTACCACTGCTCTACCGCCATCCAGCCTGACGACGCCGCTGACGCAACGCCCGCTTAGCCGCGCTCCAGTTGGGTGTAGCCCTCGGCACCGCCGCCGAAAAACGTGGCCACCGGTGCGTCGAACAACGGCGCATTCGACTGCAGGCGCTCGACAAGATCCGGATTCCCAATAAAGGCCTTGCCGAAAGCGATCATGTCCGCGTGACCCGAAGCCGTGGCGCCTAGTGCGCGGTGACGGTCGTAGCCATTGTTGGCGATATAGGCACCCCCAAACGCCGCGCGAAGGCCCTGGACGTCGAAGGCTGCGGCGCCGTTGCCGCCGTGGAGCTGTCCTTCGACGACATGCAGGTAGGCCAACCCGATCTCGCCGAGACGGCGAACCAGGTAGCTGTGCGTTTCCATCGGCGTGCTGTCCAGCGGTGTATCCCCGACTGCGGTCGATAGCGGCGACAGGCGCAGGCCAACGCGATCGGCACCCCAAACCTCGGCGACGGCCTCCACCACCTCCAGCGTGAGGCGCGCACGATTCTCGATCGAGCCGCCGTAGCGGTCGTCGCGGCGATTCGTGCTATCGCGCAGGAATTGCTCGAGGAGGTAGCCGTTGGCCGCGTGTACTTCCACGCCATCGAACCCGGCCTCCTTTGCCCGACGCGCGGCATTTCGGTAGTCATCCACGATGCCTGCAATCTCCTCGGTAGCTAGCTCACGCGGCATCGACGGTGGCAGGTGCCCTGCTTCCGTGAAGACGTTGCCGCCCGCCTGGATAGCGGTCGGCGCCACCGGTGCAGCACCGTCCTCCTGAAGACTGACGTGCGACATGCGTCCCACATGCCACAACTGCATCACGATGCGGCCGCCCGCTGCGTGAACGGCATCCGTCACGCGTGCCCAGGCGGCCACATGCGCATCGGTGTAGATGCCGGGCGTGTAAGCGTAGCCACGGCCCTGGCGCGAGATGTTCGTGGCTTCGGTGATGATCAGGCCGGCCGAGGTTCTCTGTGCGTAGTAGTCGACGGCTAGCGGTGTCTGCACGCCGTCCATGCCGGCACGCGACCTGGTCAGCGGCGCCATGGCAACACGGTTGCGGACGTCGATGGCGCCCAGGCGGAAAGCGGAAAAAAGAGATTCGGAAGACATGATGGCGACTCCATTTACTGTGTGCTGTGCAATAAGGAAGCGGTGCTCGCTTCCTTTCCTGGGAGGGATATCAACCCCTTGGTGCATTGCAGTATGTGAGTCGCGCTCTCATTCATCCAATTTACTTGCTGGATTGCAGATATATCGTTACCAATATATTTTGATGCGCTATGACCTTTGCCATCGGCGTCGCCCGCGGGCTTGCCTGGCAGGGAGATCGGCGCGCCTAGTTGACGAACTCGGCAATCGCGCGATTAAAGGCATCTGGATCGGCGATATTCATGCCATGCGAGGCGCCGACAATTGTGTGACGCTCCGCGCAGCCGATCCATTCTTTCAGCTTCTCGACTGTGCTACGAAACATCCGAGGACTCTTTTGTCCATCGATCAGCAACGTTCGACACTGGATTTCGCTGGCGGCTTCGAATGTGTACGCGGGCAACGGGTCTCGCATTTGCTTCGGCAGCGTGAGCGCATTATCCAGCGCCATGCCGCGAAAGCCTCGCGAGCTCTTGCTCCAGAAGCCAGGCCTCGTGACCGAATCCACGAACAGGTTCAGACCGGCATCGAAGTCGCCCTGCTCGATCAGTTCCGCGGCTGCCGACCGCAACGCCTGGGTGGCAGGCGGCAGTTTGCCGGCCTCTGGCTGTCCGTTTGTCTGCAGTGGGCCGCCGGGGTCAGCAAGCGTGAGGGTCTTTACCAACCGAGGCGATCGACGCGCCAGTTGAAAGGCAATGCAGCCGCCACGCGAGTGACCGACAAGATGGACCGGCCCCAGATCCAGCGCCTCAATGAACTCCGCCATCTCGTCGACATGCGTCTCCCAACTGAAATCGCCGCGCCCGAACGCGCCGGTCTCTGGCCAATAGTGGCTCAGGCTCGGAGCGAAGCAGTGAAAGGTCTGCGACAGTGAAGAAATCTGCGGGGCCCAATAGCGGTAGTCGCATAGCGAGCCGTGTACGAAGACCATTGGCTCACCGCTTCCCGTTTCGACGTACGGAACCGAAGTGCCGGAAGCGATAGACAAGAATGATGGCTGTGGCGAAGTGCCGGCAAGAGCCAGCGTAGTCAGGGGCGCTCGTGCATTCATCGTTGTAACTCCTTTCACCGAACTTTGCTGCAGCGCATCCAAAAAGAAAATCGCATAATATTGATGGAATGCTTCAGTTTTTCTGATACATCAAGACAGCGGCGCCAAGCAAATGAACACTGAAAGAAAAGCCCTCGATGTCGACGTCCTCAACATGATCATCGCCGTGGCGGACAGCGGCACAATCAGCAGGGCGGCTGATCTCGTCCATCGGTCGCAGTCGGCGGTGAGCATGCAGATCAAAGCGCTGGAATCGGCCCTGGGCAAGGCGCTTTTCGTGCGCAAGCCGCGCAGTGTGATTCCGACACAGGACGGTGAGGTCCTCCTCGCTTATGCGCGTCGCATCATTGCACTGCGGGACGAGGCATGGGCAGCAGTGGTTCGGCCGGACGTCACCGGCCGCGTCGTGATCGGCGTACCCGACGATTATGCGACGTCGCTATTTCCGCCAATATTGAAGAAGTTCTCGGCTACTTACCCGAAAGTCGAGATTCAGGTCATTGGGCTGCCCAGCGTCGCATTGGCCCCGATGTTGCGGGACGGCACGGTGGATCTGGTCTGCGCAACGCGTGTCAAAGGGCTGACCGGTGAGTTTTTGCGGCATGAGCCGATGGTCTGGGCGACCGCCCCGGGATCCGCGGAGATCTGCCATGAGCGGCCGCTACCCATTGCCGTCTTTCTGCCAGGAAGTGTCGCGCGTGAGAAAGCCATTCGAAGCCTTGAGCGCGCAAAAATCACGTATCGAACCTCATACGAGAGTCCGAGCCTGCTGGGCCTGCTAACGATGGCCCGCGCCGGCCTCGCCGTCACCCCGCTGGCGCGGTGTGCCGTCCCGCCTGACTTCATGCTGTTGGGGCCCGCTCACGGCTTGCCAGAAATCGGCCATCTCGAAATCGTCCTCGCCCGTAGCGTCACGTCGAATCGACCGCCCTGCGATTTTCTTGCGGAACGCATCGTCGCAGAGCTTCACGCGTGAACGCCATGCACAACGGCAATGGGTGCAGGCCGACCTGAATATCGGGCCGGCCATTTTTCCTGGCCGTTACGTCGCCAGGAATGACTATCCCTTGCTTCGGCTGAACAGCCCCTTGCAACGCTCCCACATCACGCTAAAGAACAGGGCGACAGGGTTGATCTGGACGACCTTCATACGCTCTGTCTCACTCAGCGTCGGGTCGAGTCGACGCGCCACCGATTTGCCAAAATCGGCAATCATGCGTCGCACGAAATCCTTCACCAGACCAGACCGCGAGAATTGCGCCAATGGGCCCTGAAGGGAGTACTGGAGGTCGACGACAACCTCCGTCTCCACATCGGAACGGGAAACCAGCTGGTAGGCGATATCGCCAGCGGCCTTCGAGTTGCTGAGGGAGTCTTGTCCGGCGCCACGCAGCACGCCGCGCTTGGCGTCGTTATCCTGCTGCAAGCGTGCCGCGCCCTCGAACTTGGCAGACATTGGTCCAAATTTGATAGCAATATGTCCTTTCACCTTCTCGCCGTCCAGTTCAGTCAGGACGGCACCCGGGAGGCAGCCAGCCACGGCTTGCAGATCGGCCATGAACGCCCAGACTGCGTCAATTCCGTATGGAACGGTAAAGCCGCCTTCGATCCGAGACCACCCTTTCTTATCCGCCGAACGTTCGACTTCCGCACCCTGCGCCTGGGCCGCGGCAGGCTGACGCGCGGCGCCGAGAGCCCCCTCGTCAACTGTAAACCCTTCGAATACCGGCCGCCCCGACGAACTGGGCGTGGTGCTCGCGACGGCAACCATGCTCGCCGAATCCGCACGTCGCGCTGCCAGCACGGACCGGATCGCTGCCACAATGCCCATGTAGCCGGTGCAGCGGCACAAGTTGCCAGACAGTTCGTGACGAATCACCGCCTCGTCGGCGTCCGGCAGGCGGGTCACGATGTCGTACGCGGTCGCCAGCATGCCCGGTGTGCAATACCCGCATTGCAAGGCGTGGTGCTTGTTAAACGCCTGACGCAACTGCGCCATCACCGGATCGTCCTGATAGCCTTCGACGGTGATGATGTCTGCGCCGCTGCAACTGGCGGCAAACGTGATGCAAGAGCGCACTGGCTTGCCGTCCATCATGACGGTGCAGGCACCGCAGACACCGTGCTCGCACCCCAGGTGCGTACCAGTCAGGCGATGGGTATCCCGAAGAAAATCCCCCAGGTGTGTGCGGTCCGCACAGGCGCCGGAAACCTGACGCCCATTGACCTTGAACTCGATCGTTTGCACGGGATGATCCTCAGCTCAACATTTGTGAAACACAGCGGACGACCACGGTACGGCATAGCTTGCGGTCAATGGCGTCCTTCTCTGGGGCGGCAAGCGCTACTGCCGCGTCAATGGCCTGATCGGTCAGGGCCTCAAGACCTTTGGCCGCGACGCTTCTGGTCAGATCACGAAGAACGACCGGCGGGCCGTCCAATGCGCCAAGTACGATGCGCGCAAACCGGCGGCTGCCATCGAAATACGCCGCGCAGCTTGCCTCGGCGAACTCGCCCGTCTTTCGGCACAACTTGTGGTATCCCCAACGACTGCTTGCAGAGAATGGGGCGATGCGCACCGCACGGATGACCTCTCCCTCTTCCAGCACCGTGGTGTAGGCGCCGAGCATGAAATCATCGATCGCTGCCACGCGAGTCCCTTTAGATGATGCGAGCTCAAGCTGTGCGCCGAGCGCTGTCATCGTGACCACCCAATCGGCAGCGGGGTCGGCGTGCGCAAGACTTCCGCCAACGGTCCCGCGGTTGCGGATTGCCCGGTAGGCAATGCCGGCGGCGACCTCCTGCAGCATCGAATCACGCAG
The DNA here is from genome assembly GCA_963543405.1 of uncultured Cupriavidus sp. Classification (GTDB taxonomy): domain Bacteria; phylum Pseudomonadota; class Gammaproteobacteria; order Burkholderiales; family Burkholderiaceae; genus Cupriavidus. The sequence continues at coordinate 10,204 of CAUUBQ010000059.1, read as the reverse complement.
CGGCGCAAATGCGCCGTCTTCGATCTGTGCGTGGGTGACACCGGCGCCGATGCGAATGTAGCCATCCTGCTCGACGACATCCCGCATCTCCGCCAGCTGTGAGAGGTCAACAACGGTATTCGGGCGTACGAGGCGCATATTGAGCATCGGACCGAAGGACTGGCCGCCCCCCATTGGCTTGACGATGTCTGTCCCTGCGGCCAAGCGTGTCAGCGCATCCTTGAGGGTCGCCGGGGAAAAATAGGAAAAGGCAACGGCTTTCATGAATTAGGCGGCCCTCCGCTTCTCGACCTGGATCTGCGCGTCTTGCAACGCTTCCAGGACCTTGCGTGGCGTGAGTGGGGTTTCCTTCAGTTCAACCCCGAAGGATGACAAGGCATCGTTGACAGCATTGAAGATCGCGGCCGGCGGAGCAATCGCCCCACCCTCCCCCATCCCCTTCGCACCAAACTCTGTATGCGGCGAGGGTGTCTCGAAATGATGGATGCGAATAGACGGAATCTCCGTGGGGCCCGGCAGCATGTAGTCAGCCAAGGTTGAGGCCAGTGGCTGACCATTGCCGTCGTAACGCATTTCTTCGTACATGGCCGTGCCGATGCCCTGCGCCACGCCCCCATAGGTCTGACCTTCCACGACCATTGGGTTCACCATCGTTCCGCAGTCTTCGACAACGACATAGTCGAGAATCTCGACATGCCCCGAATCCGTATCCACTTCAAGGGCCACCGCATGTGTGGCGTAGGTAAAGCTTCCAGTGTCCACCGCGGGCTTGAAACCCATGGTGGTCTCGAGACCCTGAGGGTCCACGTCGGCAGGCAGAAGGTGCGGGTTGATATACCAGGCATTGGCAATGCGCTGGACATCGATGCGAGCCGTCCCGGCCAGCACCTGCCCCGCCTCGAACCGGGCATCCTGCTCGGCAACGCCGATCATGTGTGCACCGATCTTCAACAGACGGGGCAGCAAGGCCTTGCAAGCCCGGGAAACCGCACCACCCGACATGACGAGCGAGCGGGAGGCATAGGTGCCAGACGAATACGGCGTAAGCCCGGTATCTCCATGTACGACCTTGATGCGGGAGATATCGATCCCCAGGATCTCGTTGGCGATCTGGGCAAACGTCGTCTCCATCCCCTGACCGTGGGAATGCACCCCAACGCGAACCTCGAGGCCACCATCCGGGGTCACGCGCACGGTGGCAGAGTCAAAGCCCGGAATCACCGGGGTACCCCATGCAGCAAAGACCGAGGTGCCGTGGGCCGATTGCTCCGTGTAGGTTGCAAATCCCACGCCAACATAGCGGCTGCCGCGCGGGCCGGCCTCCTGCATGGCGCGGATGCCCTGCAGGTTGATCATCTCGGCTGCCTTGCGCACGCTTGCCGGGTAATCGCCGCCATCGAAATGCTTGTTGGTCACGTTCACATACGGCATCGCCTCGGGAGGCACCAGGTTTTCGCACCGTACTTCCCATGGTTCGCGATTGACCTCCCGCGCTATCGCGTCGATGAGCAACTCCATGGCGAAGCACACGCCGGTGCGGGCCACTCCCCGATAGGGAACGAAACCTGGCTTGTTGGTCGCCACGCAAATGGTTTCGCAGCGGTAGCCGTCGAACGCATACGGTCCCGGCAGATTGCCAATGGCCTGACCGGGTTCCAGCCCGATGGTGAACGGCCACACCGAATACGCCCCCCCGTCGATCGCTATCTTCGCGTCGAGCGCCAACAGTCGGCCCCGAGAGTCTGCATGCGCAACCAGTTCATAGTGGTGCTCGCGTGAATTGGCCCCTGCCGTCAAATGTTCTCGCCGGTCTTCAATGAATCGGAATGGGCGTCGATAGGTCTTGGCAAGCCAGGCAATGCACAACTCCTCCTGCTGCAGCACACATTTATATCCAAACGCGCCACCGACATCTGGCGAAATGACCCGCACACGCTCCTGATCGAGTCCCAGGCAATGGCTGAGGACCGTGCGGATCAGATGCGGCACCTGCGTGGCGCTGTAGACCACCAACTGATCAAACTGATGGTCCCAATAGGCGAGCACTGCCTTACCTTCCATGGGAACCATGCATTGGCGCGCAAGATCGATCTTGCGGCTGACCGTAACGGTGGCCTCGCTGCGGCGTTGCTCGAAATTCTTGTCGGCTGTCAGGGTCAGGAAGGTATTGTCGTTCCAGTGCTCATGCACGCGCACCTCGCTGGAAAGCTCGAGCGCCTGGGACACCTCCGTGATCGCCGTGAGCTCCTCGAACTCCACCACAACGCCTTCGACGATGTCTTCCGCTTCTGCACGCGTCGGCGCAAACGCCATGGCGATTGGCTCGCCGACAAACCGGACCTTCCCGCTCGCCAACGGTGCCTGGGAGGATTGCTTGTAGGTGGGAAGGGCCGAATCAGCTTCGATATCCAACACGCCTTCCATGTCGTCGCGCACCACAACCGCACTTGCACCGTTCTGCGGTTTCGCGATCGATACGATCCGGGCATGCGCCACCGGGCTGCGCAGGAAGGCGACCTCCTGCAGCTCCGGCATGGCGATATCCGCCACGAAGCGACCTTTGCCATGCAGATGCCGGGCATCCTCTTTGCGGGGTACGCGCGCGCCGACCCCTTGGCCGGGGGCGCTATCCGAGTGACTTGAATCCATCGGTATTTTTGTCCATTCCGTAGGGCGGCATTTCCACTTCCAACACCGCCCAATTACTCAGCACACTGACCGAAATGCTAGAAAGCGGCCAGTGGCTTGTCAATTGCGGTTTCCCGCAGGCGCCCTATGGGTGCACCCCAAGGGCTGCCAACGCCGCGTCGCGGGGCATCACCGTGGCGTATTTCTGCTCCATATCGAACAGATTGGCGGCGTGGGGTTCCAACGCCCTGTCGCCGACGCAATCCGACAGGACGAGCGGCCGGAAACCGTACTGCATCGCATCCACAACGCTGGCGCGGACACACCCGCTCGTCACGGCCCCAGCTACCAGGAGCGTGCGAACGCCATGCTGGGTCAGCCATGCGGAAAGCGCGGTACCAAAAAATGCGGAAGGCACTGTCTTGCGCACCACCAGTTCTCCCGACCGTGGATGCAACGCCTCGACAATGGCACTGTTCTTCTCTCGCTCTTTCAGCGACAGCATGTTCGGCACCTTCATCGAGAAGATGTTGTGGTCCGCGCCGTCGTCGGCGAACACGATGCGTGAGTGCGCCACCGGCCAGCCTTCGCGACGGGCGGCATTGAGTAGCGGTACCGTGTTGGCAATCGCCTCGCGGATGTTCCCACCGCCAAACACCGCCGGATCGGCGAATCCATTGACAAAATCAACGATCAGCAGCCCGAACGGCGCAGCCAGCTCCAGCTGGTTTCCAAAGCCCTGGCGCTCGTATGCGCCAATTTCCTTATGCATGTGCAGACGCTCCTTCGGGATACCTGAATCCGTCCGTTACTTTTCCGTTGGTAACAACGTCCTCGCCATCGAGCCGCACCGTACAGTGACGCAGCGGGATGTCGATATGACAGGCCGTAGTGCGCTGGCCACCGGCCTCGTTGTTCGGCCCGAGCGAGAAAAGGAAGTTGCCCTCGAAAGCTCTCGCATCCATGCCGATCGTCGCCTCGCGGTCATAGAGACCAAGCGTTGTCCAGTGTGCGCGAGGTTGGAGGCCCCAGCCGATATGCGAGATCGCATAGGCTTCCGGGTCATTGAAGGACGCCACGTACTCACTCAGCAACTCGGCATGCAAGCCGCCTTCGATGCCTGAGGCAAAGCCATTGCGCACGGTGATGGTGATCGGCTCCGTCACGTAGGTTTTCTGCGGCAGCAGGATGTCGCCACGGTCCAGCACGATCGTGCCGTTCGCGCCCTTCTCATTCGGCCAGGTCAAGGCAAAGCCGCTAGGCCAGTGATCCCAGCGCCCCGGCTCGTCCACGAAACCGTACTCGCTAATTGCCGGAAACTCTCCCAGAGGACAACGCAGATCGGTCCCCGCCTGGGATATGACATGCATTTCCTTTGCGGCAGTGATCCGCCGGGCGGCTGCCTGGACACGTTCACGATCCGATTCGGTCGGGACCAGCCGCGCCAGGACCTCCGGCGGCTCGACCGCCAGCAGGATCCTGGTTCCGCCTGCCAGAATTTCGTGCTGCTCCGGCGAGAACAGCAGGGTCATGAGATCAAGCACCAAATCGCTGGCCTTGAGCGCTGCGATCGCGGCGCGATTGCCCGTCAGCGGCGTCGTGCCGAGATAAGCCAGCGAATCCCGGCTGAGCGCCTTCTCGCCGTTGACCGGCGGAAGGTCCAGCCGGTTGACCACTGCGCCCATGGCCTGCGTGGCGATCAGCGCGGTAGCGAGCGTCTGCGGGTGCGTAGCGGCGCTCGTGAGAATGGTGACCGTCTGACCGGGCTCAAGCTTCGACAGACGCAGCACTTGCGTCCAGGCCTGCACCATCTGTGAATCGCTCACTGGCATGGCTACTCCTTACTTGATTGCAGGGACACACCGAGGAAATCGCCAAAGGCAGCGTAAAAGCCCGCCTCGTTGTCCCAAGGGATCATGTGGCCAGCGTCTTCCACGTGGCTCGTCTGCACACCGGGCAACAGGCTGCGAATCTCGGCGACATCCTCGGCTCGCACGACGTCTCCCCGCCCCGCAGTCATTAACAGCGTAGGAACCGTGACGCGTGGCATGTCGGCGTGGACATCGTCACGGTGGAAGTCTTCGAAGCTTTGGACGATGGCCTGTTCGTTGCACGTGTGAAGCCATTCCGCACGCAGCCGAAGCTGTTCCTCGGTCCACGTTGGACAGAAGTGCCGCATGCCCTCGACATCGATACCGTTGCGCGCCAAGCGAATGGAATCCACATACCAAGGCAACTGGGCCGGATATGGGCGGCGCCCCGGACCGGATACCGGGGGGTCTACCATGACGAGCCGCGCGAGCCCGCGTGGGCGACGAGCCGCAGCGCGCACGCCAATGCGACCGCCCATCGAGTGACCGACAATGCTGTAGCGAGGCAGCGCTAGCGCCTCGGCAAAATCAATCACATCGCTGGCCTGTGCGTCCAACCCATAGTCCAGGCCTGCTTCCGCCGACGACAGGCCGCGGCCGCGCACGTCAAGGATGTAGGTATCGAAGAATTGGCCAAAGCGCTCGCCCACGAACCCCCACGTGATGGCGGGGCTCGTAATGCCGGGGATCACGATAACGGCGTCCCGCGCGGCTCGCGCGCCATCCTGGCCGCCGTAACGCAAGTAGTGCTGCCGGATACCGTTGGCGTGTGCATGGCCGCCATATTTGAACGTGCTCATACCCCGGCCCTCAGTATGCGCCCGACAACAGCGCACCGGCCCCTGGCACCACGGCCTCGAGATCCAGCGACTTGAGCATGGCATAGGTTGTCGCCACGGCCGCGGTGATCACCGGCTTGCCGGTGATCGCCTCCACCTTCGCAATTGCCGGCAGCGACGGCATCTGCACGCATGCGGACAGCACGATCGCATCGGCATCGGCGTAGTTCATCCCGGACACAATCGCCGGAAGTCGCGACGGATCATGGCGGGCAACATCAAGGTTATCGGGAATCTCGAGCGCCCGATAATCGATCACCTCATATCCTTCGTTGCGAATGTAGTCCACCACGAGTTCTGTCAGAGGCTTCATGTAAGGCGCGACGACAACGATACGTTTCGCGCCGATCACCTTCAGGCCATCGATCAGTGCCCCGGCGCTCGTGATGACCGGAGCATTCGCGCCGTTCGCCGCCGTGTGGGCGGTCAGACGCGCTTCGGACTTCCGGTGGTAGCCGTGTCCCATGGCCATGATCGCCACGAGGCAAGCGTATCCCAGCACGTCAACGCTAGCATCACTCAATTCCACCGCACAGCGATCCGACTCCGCATCCATGGCGGCCAGTTCTTCCTTGACGACCTTCTTCATGCGCATGCGGCTCGAATGGAACGTGAACCGCTCCGGGCGAATATGCTGCCTTGCGGTCAGCATGGCCGGAATTTCCGTCTCCATGGTGATGTTGGAGCTTGGGACGATCTGGCCGATGCGATATACCTTCTGCATGATGTTCCTTGTGTGCCTGGGGGCGATTAGAGTTTCAAGATACGTTGCGCATTGCCATGGCAGACCAGCGCGCGTGTGGTCTCGTCCAGCGGTGCGGTTTCGATGAACCTGGCCGCGACTTCGGTCGATTCGTAGGGATAGTCGACCGAGAACATCACCGCTTCCGCGCCCATTTCGGCGATCGCACCTGCCAACGCGCCGTGCGAGCAGACGCCCGACGTCGTGATCACGATGTTGCTGCCGATGTATTCCGACGGCGCGCGATCGAGACGGATGCCTTGCGAGTACACGGGGAAACGGCTGTCAAAGCGCCACCGCAGGTAGGGAAGCCCTTCACCCATGTGTCCGAGGATCAGCTTCAGTCGCGGGAAACGATCGAAAACCCCGCCGAACAGCAAACGCAGCGCATGCGAGGCCGTCTCCACGCCCCAGCCCCACACGGCGCCGGTCAGTTCCGGATGGCCAGCGAACACGGTGGGCTGGACCGCAGCATCCGTCGGGTGCAGATACAGCGGAACATCGAGCGCCTGCATACGTTCCCAGAACACGTCATAGGCCAGGTCGTCGTAGTAGCGCCCGAGGGTATGGCCGTTTACCAGCGCTCCCTTGAAACCAAGATCGAGGACAGTGCGCTCGAGTTCCTTTGCTGCCTGTACCGGGTCTTGCATCGGCAGCGCGGCAAAGCCGGCGTAACGAGTCGGGTGGCGGGAAACCTGCTCAGCCAGGAAGTCGTTACTTGTGCGGGACCGGGTGATGGCCAGTTCGGTATCGCTCTCCCCTTGTACGCCAGGTCCGGTCTGCGACAGCACCACCATGTCAATACCGGCGCGGTCCATCTCGCCCAGACGAAGTTCGTCGAAGTCCGCGAGCCGTCGGCCAATGTCGGCAAAGACCTCAGGGTCGATGAGCTGGGTGAATCCTTTCGAATACGCCTGGAAGCCAGGCGTCATGAAATGTTCTTCGAGGGCGATCTTTTTAACTCTTGCCATGTTGCGACGACTCCTGAGGGGAACTCGGGTGCATGGACCACGTCGTGTCACGCACCAATTGATCAGTACACTGAGTATTTGCGGATTCTAGTCACCGGGATTTGAAAAGTCTAGGCGCCGGTGCGGAGGGTTAACACTGATAACGACGCATACTGACGATCAGTACACTGTTTTTCATAGTCAGTATGCTGACAATATGAGGCGATACACCGGCTGTCAGCGCCCGCACAACAACAATTCGTCCACCACCGACGACCTTTTGGGGAGCCCCACCATGCCACGTCATCGCATTCCTTGCCTCCGCGCAGCCGCTTCCGCAGTGCTTGCCCTGCTGGCGACACCACCCGCCCTGGCTGACGCCAGCGGCGTCAAGATCGGCGTCATCACCGATATGAGCGGTTCGTACGCGGACCTTTCCGGACGCGGCTCCGTCGTCGCCGCACAAATGGCGGTGGAAGAGTACGGTGGAAAGGCCCTCGGGAAGTCTGTAATAGTTGTTTCGGCAGACCATCAGAACAAGGCAGACATTGCGTCCTCGCTGGCGCGCCGATGGTTTGACACCGAGGGCGTGGACATGGTGATCGACTTTCCAAACTCGTCCACAGCCCTCGCTGTACAGGAAGTGGCGCGTCAGAAGCAAAAGATCAATATCGTCTCGACGGGCGGTGCCATGGCGTTGACCAATCAGGCATGCTCGCCAACGGGATTCCACTGGGCATGGGACACCTATTCCGTGTCCTACCCTCTGGTCAAGCGCATGGTTGAACAGGGCAGGAATAGCTGGTACTACATCACCGTGGACTATGCGTTTGGCCATTCGCTGGAAGCTGACTTCCGCAAGGCGGTGGACGCCGTGGGCGGCAAGAACGTCGGCAGCACGAAGCATCCGCTGAACGCCAGCGACTTCAGCAGCCAGGTGGTGGCAGCATCCACTTCCAAGGCCAAGGTCGTCGTGCTTGCCAATGCCGGCAATGACATGATCAACGGGGTCAAGGCCGCAAAGGAGTTCGGCCTGCAGCGCGCCGGCCAGATCGTCATCACCCCGTCGACCTTCATTACCGACATCAAGAGTCTCGGCCTTCCCACGGCTCAGGGTCTGATCTACGTCGATCCATTCAAGCTGGATCTCGACGCCAAGTCCAAAGCGTTCGTCGAGAACTACTACAAGCGGCAGAAGGCCTACCCTACCCACGGCCAGATCGGCGTGTATTCCGGCGTCCTTCACTACCTGAAGGCCGTTGACGCGGCAAAGACGATTGACGGACCTGCTGTCGCGGAAAAGATGCGCGTAATCCCCGTCAATGATGCGTTTGTGCATAACGGCAAGGTGCGTGTGGATGGTCGCATGGTCCACGACATGTACCTCGCCGAAGCCAAGGCGCCGAGTGAGTCGAAAGGTCCATGGGATCTGGTCAAGTACATCGCCACGATTCCCGGCGATGATGCTTTCCGGCCGCTTTCGGCCAGCGAATGCAGCTTGGCCAGGAATTGATTGCACGGGCCGTCTTGTAGCCGCGCACGGTTGTTTGCGTGCGCGGTGGGCGCCGGCCCACAACAGGGTTAACGAGGACGCGAGCGGCATTTTAATCAGTACACTGATCTTATATACTCAGTACACTGATTACTTTGTAGTGAGAGGCTTTCATGACCGCTTTGGGTAGGACTTTGAAGGAGCTTCAGATGTCACAGTCGGCGCCAATTCTCATTGTTGGATGCGGACAGGCAGGAGCCATGGCGGCCGCGGAGCTCCGCAAGCTTGGCTTTTGTGGTCGTATCGTGATGGTCGGAAGCGAGACCCACGCGCCTTATGAACGCCCACCGCTATCCAAGGCGGTCCTTGCGTCGGGAGCCGAAGGCGTCCAGGTCGCCTTGCATCCGGAAGGCTTCTATGCCGAGCAGTCGATCGAACTGCGTCTGGGCGTCGAGGTCAATGCCATTGACACGGCAAACAGCGTCGCATACTGCAGTGACGGCGAGGTGCTGCCGTATGCATCGTGCCTCATCGCCACCGGCGGGGACGCTCGTGTACTAACCTCACTGCCCGCTGGTACGCCCTCCGTGCACTACTTGCGCACAATGGATGATGCGAACGGCTTGCGCGACGCGATGCGGACGGCCAAGGACGTCCTGGTCATCGGCGGAGGGTTCCTCGGCCTCGAAGCAGCTTCGACGGCGCTTGACCAAGGTCTGCGCGTGACCCTGGCCGAGTCGAACCATCGATTGCTCGGCCGTGCCGTGCCGGCTGAACTTGCAGACTGGCTCGAGCAGCGAGTACGGTCGCGCGGCGTCGATCTGCGACTCGGCCTGGATATCGCCAGTATCGATATCCGCGAGGACGGTCTGCGCTTCCGCTTCGCCGATGGCACGACACTGCAGCCGTCCCTCGTGGTGGTCGCTGTCGGGCTGACGCCTCGTGTCAATCTGGCCACCGAAGCCGGCCTGGCGCTTCATCCGGCTAACGGCGGGATCGAGGTGAACGAACATTGCCAGACCAGCCAAAGCGGTGTGTATGCCGCGGGCGATTGCACCAGCCAGTTTCAGCCTGCCTTTGGTGTCCATATGCGGCTGGAGTCCTGGCAGAACGCCAACGAGCAAGCGCGGATTGCCGCTGCCGCCATGCTCGGTGTACAGACACAGCCAGCGGCCTTGCCCTGGTTCTGGACTGATCAGTTCGGCTGCAACGTCCAGATGCTCGGCGCGGGCCATCCCGATTGCACCTACGTCTGGCGCGATGCATCGCCTGCCGACGCCGATGCTCCAAAATTTCTGCTGCTTGGGACACGCCACGGGCGCTTGTGTCAGGCCATCGCTGTAAACGCGGGTGGAGACTTGCGACAGCTCCGCCCCCTCGTGGGCCAAGTGGTAGAGCAGCACCTGCAAAGGCTTGGCGACCACACCATCGCACTGCGCGCCCTCGTGCGTGACATTCAGGCAGACCTGATCACGTCCCCGACTCCTGTTGTACAGCCCTAGCCCATACCAAGAGGAACGATTCATGTATCAATCGCAAGCCGTCATCCACCACACGCTGGGGCGCAAGGACGCGGAGCTGGTCGACCATCAGTGGCCCGCCGATGCACTGCACTACATCCCCGACTGGGTCTATACCAGCCAGCAGGTCCACGACCTCGAACTCGACAAGATCTTCCGCGG
>CAUUBQ010000058.1:0-52216 GCA_963543405.1 uncultured Cupriavidus sp. | reverse complement strand
TGGTGGGCTCCAGGAATTTGGTAAGCAGGTTGAAGCAGGTGGTCTTGCCCGCGCCGTTCGGTCCGATCAAGGCATGGATCGAACCGCGACGCACCTGCAGGTCCACCCCGCTGACCGCTGAAAAGCCCTTGAAGGACTTGGTCAGGTTGCGGACTTCCAGTACGTTGGTGGTCATCTGATGCGTAAAAGAATGCGTGGTTGGCTCCCCTCTCCCGCGTGCGGGAGAGGGGTTGGGGGAGAGGGCAGGCCGTCAATCGACCCACCACCCAACCCGATGCGCGTGTTTTACTTCTTCACCAGCGAGCAACGCGATTGCGACAGCGGCTGGAAGGCTTCTTCGGCCGGCACGGTGGCCACGAGCTTCAGGTAGTCCCACGGCGTCTTCGATTCGGCCGGCTTCTTGACTTCCATCAGGTACATGTCGTGCATCATGCGGCCGTCGGCGCGGATGTAGCCGTTCTTGGCAAACGCATCGTTGATCTTTGCCTTCTTGAGCGCGGCCATGACGGTGTCGGAGTCGTCGCTGCCGGTGGCCTGCACGGCCTTCAGGTAGTTCAGCACCGCCGAGTACGTGCCGGCATGGACCATGTTCGGCATGCGCTTCATGCGTGCGAAGAAGCGGGTGCCGAATTCGCGTGTTTGCGGATTCAGGTCCCAGTACCAGGCATCGGTCATCTTCATGCCTTGCGTGAGCTTCAGGCCCAGGCTGTGCACGTCGCTGATCGTCATCAGCAGGCCCACCAGCGTCTGGTTCTTCGGCAGGCCGAAGTCGTTGGCGGCCTTGATCGCATTGATGGTGTCGCCACCGCCATTGGCCAGCGCCACCACCTGTGCTTTCGAAGCCTGCGCCTGGAGCACGAACGACGAGAAGTCCGACGCGTTCAGCGGGTGCTTGACCTGGCCTACCACCGTGCCGCCCGACGACTTGACAACATCGGCCGTGGCGGTCTCCAGCGATGCACCGAACGCATAGTCGGCGGTCATGAAGTACCAGCTCTTCAGGCCCTGCTTGACCATCGCCTTGCCGGCCACGTTGGCCAGCGCGTACGTGTCATATACCCAATGCACGATATACGGCGAGCATTCCTCATTGGTGTGACGCAGGTTGGCGCCGCCGGTGATCAGCGAGATGCGCTTTTTCTCCGACGCAATGCGCGAGACGGCCAGCGCGACCGACGAGTTCGGCAGGTCGACGATGGCATCGACGCCGTCGCGGTCGATCCATTCACGCGCCTTGGCGCTGCCAATGTCGGCCTTGTTCTGATGGTCGGCGGTGACCAGTTCGATTTTCTTGCCGGGCAGGCCATTGCCGAAGTCCTCGATAGCCAGCTTCGCTGCTTCAACGGAACCCTTGCCGGCGTAGTCCAGGTACACGCCCGACAGGTCGGTCATCACGCCGATCTTTACGGTATCGCCGGAAATGGCTGCATTTGCCGCGCCGGCGAATATGGTCAGGCTGAACGCCAGGGCAGACAACAGGGTGGCTCGCTTCATCTTTTTCTCTCCGTGGTGGTGTGGCTTGAAATCTGGCTTACGCTGCCATGTGCGGGTAGCGGTATTCGACCGGTGGCACGAACGTTTCCTTGACGGTGCGCGGCGATACCCAGCGCAGCAGGTTCAGCGGAGAACCGGCCTTGTCGTTGGTGCCGCTGCGCCGCGCGCCGCCAAACGGCTGCTGCCCGACCACGGCGCCGGTTGGCTTGTCATTGATATTGAAGTTGCCCGCGGCAAAGCGCAACGCATCGGATGCCTGCGCAATGGCAGCGCGATCGGTGGCGAAGATCGCGCCGGTCAATGCATAGGGGCTGGTGCCGTCCACCAGCGTCAGCACTTCGGGCCACTGCTTGTCGGCGTAGACGTAGACGCTGAGCACCGGGCCGAACAGTTCGGTTTCCATCAGCGTGTGGCGCGGGTCGTCGACTTCGAGCACGGTCGGCTCGATGAAATACCCGACGCTGTCGTCGCCCTTGCCGCCACTCACGACCTTGACACCGCTGTCATCGGCAGCACGCTGCAAATGACCGTTGATACGGTCAAAGGCGCGGCGGTCGATCACGGCACCCATGAAGTTGGTGAAGTCGGTCACGTCGCCCATGCGGATCGTTTCGACCATTGCCACCAGGCGCTCACGAACCTTCGGCCACAGCGACGCCGGCACATAGGCGCGCGATGCGGCGCTGCATTTCTGGCCCTGGTACTCAAACGCGCCACGCAGCAGCGCCACTGCCAGCGTCTCGGCATCGGCCGAGGCGTGCGCCAGCACGAAATCCTTGCCGCCCGTTTCGCCGACCAGACGCGGATAGCTGCGGTAGCGCGACACATTGCGGCCGACCTCGCCCCACAGCGTGTCGAACACGGCCGTCGATCCCGTGAAGTGGATACCTGCCAGTTCCGGCCGTTCCAGCACCGCATTGCTGACCGCCACCGGATCGCCCGGCACGAAGTTGATCACGCCCTTTGGCAGGCCGGCGGCTTCCAGCAGTTCCATGAACAGGTAGTTCGACAGCGATGCCGTGGCAGCCGGCTTCCAGAGCACCGTGTTGCCCATCAACGCCGGTGCAATCGCGAGGTTGCCGCCGATGGCGGTGAAATTGAACGGTGTTACCGCGTAGACAAAGCCTTCCAGCGGACGGTACTCGAGGTGATTGCGCAGGCCCGGCGACGAGATCGGCTGACCGGCCGCCAGTTCATGCGCGAACTGGACATTGAAACGCAGGAAGTCGATCAGCTCGCAGGCCGCGTCGATTTCAGCCTGGTATGCGGTCTTGCCCTGGCCAAGCATCGTCGCGGCATTGAGCTTTGCTCGCCACGGACCGGCCAGCAGGTCGGCCGCCTTGAGGAATACGGCCGAGCGCTCGGCCAGCGTGGCTTGGCTCCAGTCACGTTGCGCGCCGACGGCCGCTTCGATGGCGGACTGGATCGTTGCATTGTCGGCGTTGTGGATTCTGCCCAGCAGTTTGGCGTGCACATGCGGCGCGCGTACGTCAGCGGTGCTGCTGCTGGCGATGCGCTCGCCGGCTACCACGGCGGGCACGTCCAGGATGCGGGTTTGTTGTGCGTCCAGTTCCGCGATCAGCGCGGTGCGTTCGGCTGAGCCGGGCGCATACGACAGGACTGTTTCATTAGTGGTTTTTGGATAGGAATTGTTTGCAGACATATACGCTGTAATTGCTATTGGATATCTAAATTTCTAAATTGGATCCAATATAGCAGCGCAAATATTCAGGCACAATAGGGGCTTCACTCGAATCGCACACCGATCTCCAGCACCTCCCATGTCCACGCAACCGGGCCGCGCAAGCGCTCCTACCAAGGGTTTACCCCAAATCATTCGCGACCAGCTTCGCTACGAAATCCTGAAAGGCACGCTCGCTGCCGGCGTGCAATTGCGTCAGGACGCCTTGGCGGAACGCTTCAACGCGAGCCGGATTCCCGTGCGGGAAGCCCTACGACAGTTGGAAACGGAAGGGTTGGTGACTTACCAGCGCAATCGTGGCGCGGTGGTGTCCGGCATGGATGTCACGCAGATCTGCGAACTGCTCGATATCCGCGTGGCACTGGAATGCCATGCGGCGCGGCTCGGTGTGCCGAACATGGTTCAGCAGGACTTCCAGCAGATGCAGGAGATCCTCGACGCGTACTCGAAGTCGGAGTCGCTGGTGGAGTGGGCCGAGTACAACCGGCGCTTCCACCTGGCGCTATGCGCGCCTGCCAACAACCGCAAGCTGCGGCGGCTGATCGAGGAGTTCTGCCTCAATACGGACCGCTACACGCACGAGCAGATGTCACTGGCTACCGGCAAGGAAGGCCCGCAATCGGATCACTACAGCATCCTGGAAGCCTGCAAGGCGCGCGACGCGGAAAAAGTGGCTGAACTGCTCGAGGAACACATCCTGGAGACCAAGCGCAACCTGCTGGCCAGCGAACGGATGAAGGAAGAAGATTGATTTGGTTTTCTCCCCTCTCCCGCGTGGCGGGAGAGGGGAGCAAAACAATGCGGTGCTTTAACCCGGATGCACCACCACCAGCAGCGCGGTTGCCACGCTCTTGCCCGGGTTGGCAATCGCATGCGCGACGTCCGCGCCGTAGCGTGCCGTCTCGCCATGCTTGAGCTTCTTCTCGTCTCCCCCTGATCGCACCGTCATCGCACCGCTAAGCACCGACAGGTGTTCCTGCGTGCCGGTGTCATGCGCATCGGATGCCAGCACGCCGCCGGGCTGGATCGATAGTTCGTACCATTCGAAACGCCCCGCAAGGTCGATTGGCCCCAGGATGCGCAGTTCGCAGCGCGTGTCCGGGCTCTTGAGCGCCGGAATCGCATGCGGCTGCACCACGGTGATGGCCGGCGCCGGTGCGGCCGCGCCTTGCGCCAGGAAATCGGTCAGGCTTACACCCAGCGCGTTCGCCAGCCGCCACAGTACCGCTACCGTGGGATTGGCCAGGTTCCGTTCGATCTGGGAAAGCATAGACTTGGAGACACCGGCGCGTCGCGACAGGTCGTCCAGCGACAGTTGCTGGCTTTGCCGCAGCGCCTGCAGTGCGCTGCCAACCGCAGGTGGCCCTTCGGTGGCGGCTGGCGGTTTGGCGGGGGAGGGTTGCGTCATCGACATCTGTTCGTTATAGTGCACGACACGTTCGTTATATAGAACACGTTCGATTTATCGATCGAATGATCCGAGACACTACCACCGGGAGTCTGGCCATGTCGAGTGCCGAGGCTTTTTATGCATCGATCCGTGCGGAACTGGATGCCATCCGCGACGCTGGGCTGTACAAGCGCGAGCGAATCATTGCCACGCCGCAGGGCGCAACCATCCGTACCGCGGACGGCCGCGAAGTCATCAACCTGTGTGCCAACAACTATCTTGGCCTGTCGGCGCATCCGAAGGTGATGGAAGCCGCCCATGCGGCGCTCCGCACGCATGGCTACGGCATGTCTTCGGTGCGCTTCATCTGTGGCACGCAGGACCTGCACAAGCAGTTGGAACAGCGCCTGGCGCGCTTTCTGGGCACCGAGGACACGATTCTCTACGGCTCGGCGTTCGATGCGAATGGCGGCCTGTTCGAAACACTGCTTGGGCCCGACGATGCGGTGATCAGCGACGAACTGAATCATGCGTCGATCATCGACGGCATCCGCTTGAGCAAGGCGCGCCGCTATCGCTACAAGCACAATGACCTGGATGACCTGCGCGCGCAACTGCAGCAGGCCGATGCCGATGGCGCGCGCTTCAAGCTGGTTTTCAGCGATGGTGTGTTCTCGATGGACGGCACGGTGGCCCGGCTCGACGAGATTCGCAAGCTCTGCGATGAATTCGGTGCGCTGCTGGGTATCGACGAATGCCATGCAACCGGCTTCATGGGCCAGCGCGGCCGCGGCACGCATGAGGCGCGCGGCGTGTTCGGCAAGATCGACATTATTACCGGCACGCTCGGCAAGGCATTGGGCGGCGCATCGGGGGGCTTCACTTCAGGCCGCAAGGAGGTGGTGGAACTGCTGCGCCAGCGCTCACGCCCCTACCTGTTCTCGAACACCGTGGCACCGGCGATCGTCGGTGGCAGCATTGCCGTCCTGGACCTGCTCGAAGGCAGCACCGAACTGCGCGACAAGCTCGAGCGCAATACGAAGTTCTTCCGCGATGGCATCGTGAGGCTGGGATTCGATATCAAGCCGGGCGACCATCCGATCGTGCCGATCATGGTCTACGATGCCGAGAAGGCGCAGCAACTGGCCGAGCGGCTGCTCGAACTGGGTGTCTACGTGGTGGGCTTCTTCTATCCCGTGGTACCGAAGGGCCAGGCGCGTATTCGCGTGCAGTTGAGTGCGATACACGATGAAGGCACGTTGCAGGTGGCGCTCGACGCGTTTGCAAAGGCTGGACGAGAGCTGGGGTTGATTCAATGACTGCACCCAAGATCCTGATCGTTGGTGCCAATGGCCAGCTCGGCTCGGAGCTCGCATTGGCACTGGCGGAGCGCCATGGGCGGGAACAGGTGGTCACGTCGGACGTGGTGCCGACCAGTCGCCACGTGCATATTGCCCATGAAATGCTGAACGTGACCGACCGTGGTGAATTGACCACCGTGATCGAACGCCACGGCATCACGCAGATCTACCTGCTGGCGGCGGCGCTGTCCGCCACCGGGGAAAAGGCGCCGCAATGGGCCTGGAACCTGAACATGACGGGCCTGCTGAACGTGCTCGAAGCCGCGCGGCACCACGGCATCGAGCGGGTATTCTGGCCCAGTTCGATCGCCGCATTCGGCCCCACCACGCCGCGCGTCGACACGCCGCAGAAGACAGTCATGGAACCGACCACGGTCTATGGCATCTCGAAGCTGGCGGGCGAGGGCTGGTGCCGCTGGTATCACGAGAATCATGGCGTGGACGTACGCAGCGTACGGTATCCGGGCCTGATCTCGCACAAGACGCCGCCCGGCGGGGGCACCACGGACTATGCCGTGGATATCTTC
This sequence comes from uncultured Cupriavidus sp., assembly GCA_963543405.1. GTDB lineage: Bacteria > Pseudomonadota > Gammaproteobacteria > Burkholderiales > Burkholderiaceae > Cupriavidus. Next base: position 45,742 of record CAUUBQ010000058.1, on the reverse strand, counting down.
CATTACGCCGTACGGGGCGAGGCCTATACCTGCTTTCTCGAAGCCGATGAACGGTTGCCAATGATGTACATGCCGGATGCGATTCGCGCCACGCTGGAACTGATGGAGGCGCCAGCCGAAAGCGTACGTGAACGCGGCAGCTATAACCTTGCGGGCATGAGTTTCACGCCGGCCGAGATTGCGGCCGCGATCCGTCAGCGTGTGCCCGGCTTCGAGGTCCGCTATGCACCCGACTATCGGCAGACCATTGCGGAGGGCTGGCCCGATTCGATCGACGACAGTGCCGCGCGTAGCGACTGGGGCTGGCAGCCACGCTTCGACCTGCGACAGATGGTCGACGACATGCTGGCGAACCTGCGCGCGACGCAGGCTGTCACTGCCGCCTGAACTATTCTTGACGGGGTTGTCCGGGCCAGTAGGCAAAGCGCCATGCCGCGTAGCTGGTGGCCTGGGAGAAATGGTCCTCGCCAGCGTGAAAGCCGTCGCGCTTCAGTGGTCGCGTCTCGGACGCGCTATGCACGCCCAGGAAGCCGTCGCCGGGTGCCTGCAGATATCTCCAGTCCGCTCCGGTCATCGGGTCGCGCCAGGCGCGGCGCAGCCAGCGCCGCGTCTGTCCGGTGCGCCGGTCTTCCACGAGGTCGTCCAGCGTTTTCGGATAGCTGCCGTCGCCATTCTCGACGTATTGGCGGATTGCTTCGCGGATTTCGGCGCCGACGTGGCGTAACAGGAATTCCTGCTCGCGCTGCACACGCGCCTGCCAGACCTCGCCGATCTTTATCATGCCGATGCCGGTCACGGCGACCATGGCCAGGCACCACAGCAGTGTGAAGCCCGCCTGCCTGGCGCGCAGTACGCGCCTAGAAGTCGCGGTACGGTGTGCCGTCATGCGCCTTCCCCTCGGCCGAGCTACGGATATCGAATACGCCTTGCATGGTATCGCCAGGAACGTCGTGGATTGCTTCGGGATTCGCCGGAGGCGGTACCAGTTGCCAGCCATTGGCACTGCGCGTGATCGGGTCCAGCGGAATCTGGCGCAGGTAGGATTTTTCCACCAGTGTGTCCAGCGAGCTGGGGTAGTGACCGGTATCGGCGTGGTAGCGGTCGATGGCCTCGCGCATGGTCAGCAGGTTGTGCCGTAGCACGGTTTCCTCGGCGCGTTCGGTCTGGGTGGCATAGCGCGGCACGGCCAGCGTCATCAGTACGGCCATGATGGCCAATACAACCAGCAGTTCGATCAGCGTAAAGCCGCGGCGATTGCTTCGGGAAGAAAGGGCGCGCATCTTACCAGTCCCGGTAGCGGATGCCATTCAGGCCGACCTCTGTCGATCGTGAATGGACATCGAACACGTCATCGCCGGCTTCGGGCGCATCGGGCGGGCTCGCATACGACCGCAGTCCCCACGTTTCGGCCGCCGGCAGTCCGGGGCACGCGCACATCGGGTCGCGTGGAATCCTGCGCAGAAAGTACAGCTTCGCTGCGGCCGGGTTGCGGATATCGGTCACTCCGTCGGTCAATGCGGACAGTGTGGCGGGGTAACCCGACGCTCCCACCATGCGGGTCATGCGGCCACCCTCGAGGGCGGCCTTGTGCGCATCGATTGCATTGCGGATCTGCCACAATGCCTGGCGCAGCTCGGTTTCGCGCGCCTGCCGGGCGGTCAGGCTTGCCAGGGGCCACGCCACCAAGGCCAGCGTGGCGAGCAGCGTCAGCGTCACCAGCATCTCGATCAACGTGAATCCGGCGCGGCCGTGACGGTATGTCATTGCGTTTGCTCGATGGTGGGTGCTTCGGCCAATGCGGGCATTGGCTTGACGGCTTGCGCGGGGCGGGCAGCCGTTGTCCTGGTCTTTGCCGCGGGCGTGCGCGGCGTGGCTTTGTCGGGTTGAGTGGACTCAAGTGCGAGCGGAGCGGTAGTGATCTGGGCCAGCGGACCGCTGTTGAACCGCGTGACATGGGCTGCCGGCACCGGGAGATTGCGCACGATACGCGGCGTGATCAGCAGCACCAGTTCCGTCGAGGAGTCCTTCTTGTAGCGGGTACCGAAGATGCGGTCGAGTACGGGCAGGTCGCCGAGGCCGGGAATGGCGTGACCATTGCCTTGTTCCATGCGTTGCAGCAGCCCGGCCAGCACCTGGGTTTCGCCGTCGCGGGCCGTCATTTGCGTCTCGGCCTTGCGCGTGCCGATCTGGTAGGCCATCAGGCCGGTCTGCGTCTTGATCGTGTTGACCACGTTCGATACTTCCAATGCCACCTTGACGCCGATCTCACCGTCCTGCGTCAGCGTGGGCGTGACGTCAAGTTGCAGCCCGACGTCCTGGTAGGCGACCGATTCGGTCACCACGCCGTTGCCATTGACCGTGGTCACCACGGGCAGCCGGTCGCCAATCATGATCTTGGCCTTCTCGCGGTTCTTGACGCGGATACGCGGATTGGCCAGCAATTCCCCCTGGCCAGTCTGCCGGGCCAGGTTGGCTGTCAGGACCGGGTCGCCGAGGTTGACGCCGATGTTGTTGCCATTGAGATTGCGCAATTCGTTCCAGGTGACGACGCCGGGCAGCTTGGCCGCACCGGAAACCGACGCGGAGATGCTCGACGGATACCGGATTCCCAGGTTGAGTTCGCTGTTGCTGTTCACTTCCAGCACTTGCACATCGAACATGACCTCGGACTGCGGCAGGTCGTGCGCGGCCACCAGGCGCTCGGCCACGGCGATGGACTCGGGTGTGTCACGAATCACGAGCATGCCAAGCCGCTCGTCCACGTATACGTCCTTGCTCTTCACGATCTGCTTGAGCATGGCCATGACCTGCTTGGGGTCGGCATTGTTCAGGTAGAACGTACGGGTGGTCAGGTCGCGATACTGCTGGACCTTGTCCGCGGCCCTGGGATAGATCAGCAGCGTGGTGTCATTGAGCAGCTTGCGGTCCAGGTTGTTGGTCCTCAGGACCAGGTCGACGATGGCTTCCACCGAGGTGTCTTTTGCCGATACCGTGGCGCGCAGGTCCGGCGGCACATCCTTGTCCAGTACGAAGTTGAGTTTCGACATGGAGGAGATCGTGGTCAGTACGCTCGACAGCGGCTGGTCGCGAAACTGCACCGAGATAGGCTGGCGCAGTGACGCGGCCAGGCTGCGCGCAGGCTGCTGGATGTCCGCTGCCTGCACGGCCTCGAGTTCGAGGCGCAGCGCGCGGGCGCCGGTGTGGCGGGGGTCCAGTGCCAGCGCCTGGTCGACCTGCTCGAGTGCGGCGGTACTGTCAGCGGCTGCCTGTTCCCGACCCTGCTGCAGCAGGTCTTCGATTTCCCGGCGTGCGGCGGCGCGGGCGGCGCCTTCCTGCGCGCGTGCGTTGCCCGGATCGAGCGACAGTGCTTCGGCAAACGATGCCGCTGCGGCATCGGGTGTGGTGGTCTCAAGCTGGTGCATGCCCTGCAGCACCAGCGTCTGGACGCGTTTCTCGCGCTCAACCTGCAGCCTGAGCTGGTTGGCGGTGTTGTCTGGTTTAGCCGCGGCGGCTGCCGCGGCCTGCGCCAGCGCAGCGTGTGGGCGCTCGCCGGTGCGCGCGCCCTTGCCGGGCAGGCCGGCGCATCCCGTGAGGGTCAATGCGCCAAGCGCCAGGAAGCTGCACTGCAATCTGTACTGCAATCGCACTTTCAAGTGAATCTCCTGCGTAAATCAAACAAGCTGCCGACAAGCTGCCGGAATACGTAAGTCAGTCGGCGGGGTAGCGTTCGATAAAAAGGTCGCGGCGCTGGCCGGTGGCGAGCTCCGTGATATTTGCGCCGGTCGGGCCCACGGCATTCAGGCGATAGCCTCGCCAGTGTTGTCCGGGCTGCAAGCTGCCCGGTGCATCGCAACCCGAACAGGCGATACGTGAGGCGTCGGCGTGGTTCAGCATCACCATGACGCCGCGGCTGTCTTGCCAGATCGCGCTGATCTCCAGCGTCGGGCGTGGCGGCGTGACGGTATCCGGCGGCAATGCAGGATCGAATGTCGGCAAGGCTTCGTCGCCGGACGGCGCCCTGGCACCGAGCCGCCATTCGGGTAGCCTGAACAGGTCGGCGCGTGGCACGTCTGCCAAGGGTGCGGCTGCAGCAACTGATGCGGTGGACGCAGCGACTGAGGGGGCGACTGAGGCGGCGACTATCCGGTTACGGTCGACATGCTTGCGCACGGATGGCATGGAATCTGTGCTGGTGTTGTCGATCCATGCCAGATACGTGGTGGCGCAGGCAGTGGCCAGCAAAACCAGCAGCAGCGGACGGATGGCGGTCACGATGCGGTCTCCACGAGATAGCTGAGGTTGACGAGCGCATTGACGGCGCCACGTTGATCGCCCGAACGAACAAACGATACGGACTCGACGCGTGCGCCCGGCAGCCGTTCCACGGCATCAAGGTATTCGCGCAGCGCGGGATAGTTGCCGTCGATCGCATAGCGCAGCGTATGGCGCACCAAGCGTTGGCCGGCTTCAGGGCGCGACGTGAAGTCGATCTCGGTAAGGGCGATGGAATGCAATAGCGCGAGTTCGGCGTTCTTGCGCAGGAAGTTCGTGTACGTTGCTGCCGCGGGCATCGATTGGCTTGCCGTATCCGCGTGTACACGAGCGGCATCGTTCTCCAGTCTTGCGCTGTCGTCGATCAGGGCAGTCAGGGACGTCAGCCGCATCGATTGCGCGGCGCGTTCGGGCCGGATACCGCCGAAGAGCGCAAGCGATGCGCCGAGGATCAGGCAAAAGCCAACCAGACCAAAGCCGCTGCAGCAATGGCAGGCGTAGCGTAGCGTCCAGTAGAGCCGGTTCACGGTGTGGCCTCCTGCCAGCGCAGTTGCAGCGTGGCTTCCACACTGCCGCGGCCGCTGGCGTCGGTGTTGCGCTGTTGGCGAACCAGCTGCACGTTCTTGAGCTGTGGCGCGGCGTTTAGCGCGTCGATCAATGCCAGTAACGAGGACTCGTCGCGCGCCTCCAGTTCGACCCGCTGGCTACGTGTATTGCCGTCGACGTCGATGCGCGCATATGACACGCTGTCGGATGCGGTCCGCTCGAGCCAGTCGAGCGCTGGTGCCAGCGGCTGTGTTTGCCGGTGCAAGATTTCGGCGCCGGGGCCTGCCGCGCGCCGGGCATTGCGTTCGCCGGCAAGTTTGCGTTTGAGGGTGGTGTGCGCGGCCTCGGCCTCGGCAACCGCGCGTTCCACGGCGCGCAGCGCCACCAGGCCATGGATGGCCCACGCGCACATGGCCAGGCCGATGGCCAGCACCGCCAGGCCTGCCACGCCTTGGCGCCGCCGCCGCGGCAGGAATTCAGGGAGATCGGCTGTCATGGGTGGGCCTTCAAGGCTGGCAGGTGGGGGCCAAGCCAGTGGATCCGGGTTGGCATGGCGGACCTCGCGTGCGGGTCGGTCTCGCTGATCAGGACCAGGCTCGCGGGCACCTGGTTGCCTGAGCCGAGCGCAAGGTTGACCAGCCCGGCCTCGACGAGGGTCAGGTCTTGCGAGGTGCCGGCCAGCGTCGTCATGGCGACTACGGCTGCCTGCTGGCGTAGCGCGTAGTACAGCGTGCCGTGCTCGTGGATGGCGATTGCAGACGCCGCAGCCGGCAGCACGCGGCGGTAGCGGTGCAGCGCGTGCGTGAAGGTGGATGTCACGCTGCGCAGGCGCACATCGTGGCGCGCGGCACGCTTCTGCAAGGCCTCGATCAGTCCGGCATCGGCGATCGCCGCCAGCCGTGGTTTGCCGTAGCGGGCGTGTCCCAGCGCGATGTGGCATGCGTGCTGCTCGATACCGAGCGTGTCGCAGGTGGCGCGGGTCCAGCCCAGCCAGTCCTCGTCGGAAACCAGTCGGGTCTGCCAGGGTACGGCGACATGCCAGACCCATGGATGGCCGAGCCGGACCGATACAGCTTTGCCGCGCGCATGCGGCAGCAGGGTATCGACGGCATCCAGCATCGCATCGATCCCGGCGGCAACGTTGTGGTAGCGGGCCGGTGCGTCAATGGCCATGCCACGCGCCTCGGCCCGCAGGCAGAGCGCATCGCGCAGCAGCCAGAGACCGAACTCACTCGGTGAACGTGACACGATTGGCCTCCTGCAAGGTGGTGACGCCGTGGGCGACGAGTTCCAGCGTGGCGTGGCGCAACGAGCGGAAGCCGCCCTCGCGTGCGATCCTGCGCTGCGCTGCCGAGGGGGCTTGCCTGAGCATGGCGTCGCGTTGCCGGTCGTCGATGCGTAGCACTTCGGTGACGGGGCGGCGCCCAAGATAGCCCGTGCCGTGACAGGCATCGCAGCCGCGTCCTGCGCGCCATTGCCAGTCCGCGACGTCCGTCCGGCTCAGACCGGAGCGGATCAGCAGCGCTTCATCGGCCACCGCGTCGACCACGACCTCTTGTGCGCAGTGCGGACAGACGGTGCGGACCAGTTGCTGGGCTACCACCCCGATCAGGGATTCGACCAGGCTATGGGGCGTGATCCCCATGTGCAGGAAGCGGTCTAGCACCGAGAAGGCACCATTCGCATGAACACTGGTCAACACCAGGTGGCCGGTCAATGCGGCCTGCACGGCAATCGCGGCGGTCTCGCCGTCGCGAATTTCCCCGACCAGGATCTTGTCCGGGTCGTGGCGCAGGATCGAGCGCAGGCCACGCGCGAATGTCAGGCCCTTGCGATCGTTGACCGGGATCTGCAGGATGCCGGGCACTTCGTACTCGACCGGGTCTTCGATCGTGATGATCTTGTCCTGGCCAGTATCGAGTTCCGACAACGTGGCATATAGCGTGGTGGACTTGCCGGACCCGGTTGGCCCGGTGACCAGCAGCAGCCCATGGGGCATTGCCGCAAGCGCCCGGATGGCGTTCACGGCATGGTTGGCGTGACCGAGCCGGTCAAGCCGCAACCGGGCGCCATCGCTTGCGCCACGCTGCTTGTCGAGCACCCGCAATACCGCATCCTCGCCGTGAATCGATGGCATGACCGAAACCCGGAAATCGACTTCGCGACCCGCCACCGTGGCCTTGAATCGCCCGTCCTGCGGAATGCGCCGTTCGGCGATATCGAGCTCGGCCAACACCTTGATCCGCGAGATCGCCTGTTCGGCCGTGTCATGGCCTTGCACCGTTGCGGCATGCAGCAATACGCCATCGACCCTGTAACGCACCGCCAGCCCTTCGGGCAGCATTTCGAGGTGGATATCAGACGCAGCCACGCGCAAGGCGTCATAGAGCGTGGAATTGACCAGCCGTACCACAGGGCTGGTGTCCTGCGCGAGGCTGGCCAGCGAAATGCCGGGCCCGGCATCGCCCTGATGGGCTTCATCGGGGCCAGCCGCGACCTGGGGAAGTGCGCGCTGGCGAGTGCCATGAACCGCCAGCGCGGCTTCCATGGCGGCACTGGCCACCACGGCTTCGATGTATGGCTGCCCAGCGCTGGCAAGCTGTCGCGCCAGACGTTCGCGGATGGCGAGTTGGGTGGGGTCGGTCAAGACCAATGTCAGCATCGGCGTGGCCGAAGCAGTATCCATCGGCGCCAGCAGGCAACCGTGCCGCATGGCATCGGCGTAAGGCAACAGGTCGAAACGGGGCGTGGCCGCAATCAGGGCGGTAGCGTCAAGTACGGGCAAGCGCAGCAGCTTTGCCACGTGCGCGGCGGCAGCGTCGCCATCGACGCCGGCGGCCTTGGCCACCAGCATCTGGAGATCGGCTTCCGGGGAACGCATGCGAAGCGCGTACAACTGATGCAGCGAAGGCAGGGTGGCGGCTTTCGATGTCACGCGGTTCATTGCATGCTCCCCGCCAGTTCGAAGATCGGCATGTAGAGCAGGAACACAATGCCGCCCACCAGCACACCCACCACCAGCATCAGTAGCGGCTCGATCAGCCTGGTGGCGGTATCGATGGATCGATCGAGCGCTTCGTCACAGAACTGCGCGGCCCGTTCGCACATCTCGGGCAGTTCGCCGCTGCGCTCTCCGACGCGCAGCAGGCGCTCCGACACCGGTGTGGTCAGGCCGTGGCGCGACAACGTATCCGCCACGGGAAGGCCAGTCTCGATATCGTCGATGGCGCCAGTCATGGCTGTGCGCATAGCGGTGGGAAGCAGTGGTGCGGCCAGGCGCAGGGCCGGTACCAGCGCCATGCCTCCGGACAGCAGCAGGCCACTGGTGCGGTAGAGTTTGGTGAGCGCGAGCAGCCGCTGGAGTGCCCCCAGTTGTGGAATTCGCCATGCCAGCGCGCCAAGGCGCCGCGGCAGGTTCGTGCGTCGCGCCGCGCCGATGAATACCAGCAGTCCCGTGACCATGGCAATGCCAATCGTGCCGCCCCTGGCTTCCACGGTCTGGCCCCACCAGAGCAGCCAGCGCGCGGCTGCCGGCAGTTCGCGCATCGACGCGTAGACGTGGCTGAAGCGTGGGATGACAAGGAACAGCAGGAAGCTCATCACGCCCGCGCCGATGGCGATCACCACGGCCGGATAGATCATCGCGCTGACGGCCTTCTTGCGTACCGCGCACAGGCGGGCCTCATAGTGGTGATAGCGCGATAGTGCTTCGGCAAGGTGCCCGGCGCGCTCGGCCGAAGCAACCGTGGCGATGTAGAGCGCCGGAAATGCATGCGGCAGCCCGGCCAGCACGCGCGACAGTGGCAGTCCTTCATGGAGACCGTGGACGATGCGGTCGAGCACATGGCGGGTGAGATTTTCCGGCGATGCCATGGTTTTGTCGCGCAGCGCTTCCACGGACTCGATCAGGGACAGACCCGCGTTGAGCAGGGCAATCAGTTCCTGCGTGAACAGTGGGGTCGAGAATGGCGCGGCGTGGCGCAGGCGCAGTACGCCGCGGCAGGCCACTACGTGTTCGCCGCTTGCCGCGTGGCGGCGGGCTTCGACGGCGTTCGGCGCAGTGACGATGCGCTCATGGAGCTGGCCGTGGCGGGCGATGGTCAGGCGGTATTGCATGCGTGCCTCACCATGTCAGGTCGGCGGCGTGGCCAGTGCCGCCGGGCTTTTCGTCGGAGCCCGTGGAGAACAGGTCGAAGTCCTTGTCGGCGGTGCCCGGTTGCCTGTAATGGTAGGGATGGCCCCACGGATCCGCGGGAATCTCGCGCGTCAGGTATGGCCCTCCCCAGCGCTGCCGGCCTTCCACGGGCATTGTCAGCAGTGCTTCGAGGCCTTGTTCGGTCGTCGGGTAGCTGCCCATGTCGAGCCGGTAACGTTCCAGCGCATCGCCCAATGCCTTCAGTTGGCCGGAGGCCGTCTTGACCCTGGCCTTGTCCAGTTCGCCGAATAACCTGGGTCCGACATAGCCGGCCAGCATGGCGATGATCAGCAGCACTACCAGCAACTCCAGCAACGTGAAGCCAGTTGCCCGGCGTTTGCCGCTGCGTGTGTTGTGACTCGGTAAAGACATAGTGAATCCCGAAAAACCAGAAAGCCGTCGACGATGCTGTGCATCGACGACGGCATGGGCGGTGGCGGTGGTCATCCGGTCACCGCAAGGGCACTGCCAGGGTTAGCGCTTGATGCCTTCCATCACGCCGATCAGCTCGCCGTTGTCGTCACCGGCAAGGTTGCTGGCGAAGACCCCGGCCGCACGTGTGTTGCGCACCACGCCGATCTTGTCCTGCACGAGCTGCTTGTTGTCGTAGGACCAGAAGGTCCATCCGTCATAGCGCCATGCACCCTTGCCGCTCGTATCGAGATAGGAGCTGAAATTGCGCAGTGCCTTGATGTCGCGGTAGTCGCGCACGCTTTGCGTGAAATCGCCGTTGATCGGGCTGCCCGCCATCCAGAGTCCCTTGCTGTTGCCGGGACGGACGTTGGTCCAGCCATGACCGTGGAACGGGATGCCAAACACCAGCTTCTCCTGCGGCAGTCCGGCGTTGTAGGTATCCCAGATGGTGCCCGTCAGGCTGCGCTGCTTCATCGTCGGAACGTTGGTCCAAGGGCTGCCCTGGCTCATGCGCAGACCTGATGCGTGCCCGGTCTGGCCTTTCCACGCACCGACAAAGTCGTAGGCGCGGACATTGATCCAGTTCAGTTCGGTCGCGATGGCAATGGCCGTCTTTTCCACGGGAATGTCCTCGGCCACATTCAGGCTGGCAGTCAGCAGGTAGTTGCTGCCCACCTGATTCAGCGCATCGCGGAAGGCCTGTACGAGCTTGAGATAGTTGTCCCAGTCGATCGGATTGGCCTTGCTTTCGCGAATGTCGTCCCGGTGGGGCGACAGCCATTCGAGGTTGATGCCGTCGAACACGTCCTTGGCCAGGCCTGCCCCGCCAGTGCTGGACTTGCTGGCAGCCAGATTGCCCTTGATATAGGTATCGACGCAGCTTTCGGCCAGTGCCTTGCGACCCGCCCCGGTGTTGGCCGCCTGGGCGAAGCGGTCGTTCAGGCCAGCGCCACCGATCGAGATCAGTGTCTTGACCGGGTATGCCTTCTTGAGCTTGAGCAACTGGTTGAAGTTGCCACCGAGCAGATGCTTCATGTCCGCGTCGGCCTTCCCGTCAACCGATTCGGCTGCCGTGAAGCGTTTGCCATAGTCGGCGAACGGGTCGCTCGGGCTGCGCGTGGTGCCGGTCTGGCAGCGGTAGAGGCCGTCGTTGCCACGATGCAGGCTGGCATGGCCGTAGTTCAGGTAAGTCAGCCTTCTTGCCGCACCGGTCTTGACGATGTCGCGAACCAGATAGTTGCGGCTGTAGATGGCATCCTGCATATAGGTGCCGCCGAGCTGGCCGGCCTTGGGTGCCGGCACCTTCGTGCGCGGCGTGGCTGGTACATCGCCGTCATCGGGATCCTGAGGGTCAACGGGTTCCACCGGGTCGGTCGGGTCGACCGGATCAACCGGGTCGACGGGGTCGACGGGGTCAACCGGGTCTTTCGGATCTACCGGATCTACCGGATCTTTTGGATCCACCGGGTCCTTCGGATCCTTTGGGTCCACCGGGTCCACCGGGTCCTTCGGTTCCGTCGTGGAGCTCTTCCCGATGGTGAGATCGAGTTCGATGTCGAGGGTGCGCTGCGACTGGTCAGCCATGTCGCCAACGGCGTTGCGCACGGCGATCCGGTAGGGCAGCGCATTGCGGAAGCGCGAACCAAGACTCGGCTGGAGCAAGCCCTTGTTGTCGTCGGGGTGGAACTCGAATACCAGAGTTTCCACGGCCTGGCCCGGCTTGGCCAGGCGGCATGCAGCCGGCGTGGCCTCGCCGCTGCCATCGTTGCTGGCCGACTTGTACGCACGCAGCGTAATCGCGATAGCGGTGCCGTTCTCGTCCGCGGCCGGCACATTGAACCGGTCCGTCATGCCGCTCGGGCAATGGACCGTACCGCTATCGGGCCCCGTCCTGTTCATATGCGTGGTGGTGGCATACCAGCCGCTACGCCCCTGGTCGGCAGGCATCGGCAGGACGAAACGCGTGGTCTTTGCGTCAACCCTGACAGGCGTCACCTCGGGGTTGCGATGAACGATATCGACGCCAACGTTGAACGTCTTCAGCACCGGGCGATTCGGAAGATCGTTGGCAATGGCCTGGATGCCGGTGCGGTGCCGGACCTGCGTCACGTAGCGCGTGCCTGGACGCAGCCTCGGGTTGTCCGCTGGTTCATACCAGACCACCAGCGTGCCGGGGCCCGCCGGGCCTCCATGTGCATTGATCTCGGTGCGCACGCCGTCGTAGCCAGTGCCCGTGGTGTTGCGTTGGGCACGCAGTCGCACGGTTTCGAGCGACCCCGGTCGCGAGGTGTCCTCTGCCATGACCTCAAGGATTGAGAACTTGCCCTCGACCACCGGCCGGTAACTGCGGCCAGTATCGTAGCCGGCCATTTGGGTAACGAAGTGAACGCTGGTGCGTTCCTTGTTCGGCACCACATAGGTCACCGGTGCGGGGGTAGCACCGGCCGCGACCGAGAGCTGCAGATCCGGCGTGGCCGACGGCGCGACATATGCGCCGATATCGAACCACAACGGCGCGCGCGGACTCCACGCTTGCCCGAAGTAGATTGGATGGTCCACGCCGGGTTGCTGGCCGGGGTGCGCGAACCGCTCGTTGCTCCAGACGCGCTTGCCGAACTCGACGCAGTACTGCGGAGGGTAGGCGTCGGCGGGCTTCCACGTGTCAACGTAACTGCATTGGTCCGGGCTGGTAGGGCGGGCGGCAATCGCGCTGTTCATGCCGCATACGAGCATCGCCAGGGCGGCCGACGAGATCGCCGCCTTTTTTGGGAAGGTTTTTTTCGTTTCCATGTTCGAGGAAGGGGTTTGGTCACGCCAGAACCGGTTCGGCGCTCCGAATCTATTTGTGGTGTGCGGGGCGTCAAATAGGAGGAATCCGAAAACACGGGTCGTTTGCGCCTGGCAGGGCGGACTGAACGATTCCTGTGTGCATCGAACGATGGCGTGGTCACCCGCCGAAGAACGCATGTGCCCGATAATCCTCTCGTGTTGAACTAATTCGCAAGAAAATCATTTGCATCCTAATTAATTCACGTCTATCATTCGACCCATGCCACAAATCGACGCCCTCCGATTCGCCTTCACCGGCCAGCTGATGCTGTCCGGCCGTCAATGGCGACAGATCAGCCAGGCTGCAGTGACCGCCCACGGCATTTCCGCCGCCGCCGCCGCGCCCTTGCTGTTTATCCGTCGCCTTGGCGGCGGTGTGCGCCAGGTGACACTGGCCGACTACGTTGGCGTGGAAGGTGCGACGCTGGTGCGCCTGGTAGACCAGCTGTGCGCGGCCGAGCTGGTGCGCCGCGAGGTGGATCCCAGCGACCGGCGCGCCAACGTGCTCTCGCTGACCGAGGCTGGCGACCGCATGGCCGAGCTGATCGAGGTGGAACTGAAACAGTTGCGCGCCGAGGTGTTTGCGGACATCAGCGAAGCCGACATGGCTGCATCGCTGCGCGTGCTCGACGCGCTGGCGCGTGCCGCGGCATCCGCATCGTCGTCGGGCAAGCAGGAGTCGTGATCAGCATGGGCACCTGGCCTTCCGCCCGGGACTGGATTTTCTCGTTCAAGGCGTTTATCGCCGCAATGCTGGCGCTGTGGATTGCGATGTACCTGGGCTTGCCGCGTCCGTACTGGGCGATGGGGTCGGTCTATATCGTGGCGCATCCGCTCACGGGCGCCACGCGTTCCAAGGCCTTGTACCGCGTGCTCGGTACGCTGATCGGCGCGGCCGCCGGCGTGGCCATGGTGCCGCCGCTGGTCAATTCGCCGCCCCTGCTGATGGGCGCCGTGGCCATCTGGGTCGCGTGCCTGCTGTACGTGGCGTTGATGCATCGCACGCCACGCAGCTATGTCTTCATGCTGGCCGCGTATACCTTGCCGCTGGTCGCGCTGCCATCGGTCGACAACCCCGTCGGCATCTTCGACCTCGCGGTGGCGCGTTCCGAGGAAATCTGCCTGGGCATCCTGTGCGCGTCCGTGGTCGGTGCCGTGGTGATGCCGGCCAGCGTTGCCAACGTGCTGCGCGACAAGTCGCGCCAATGGATGGCGGATGCCACGCTGTGGGCTGGCGACATGCTGTCCGCGAGCCCCGGCGCCAAGGTGTCGCAGCATCAGAGCCGTCATCGTCTGGCCGCCGATATCCTGGCACTCGATCAACTGATCAGCCAACTCAGCTATGACGCCGAAAGCGCGGTGCGTGTGCGCGCCGCACGCGAGCTGCGCGGGCGCATGACCATGCTGCTGCCGGTGCTGTCATCGCTGGCAACGATTGTTGAATCGATGCAGGCCGCCGGTGGCTTGCCGGCACCGCTGGCCGCGCAGATGCAGGCGGTAAAGGCATGGATCCAGCGTGGTGCGTCAGGCGAGAGCCGACCGGAGTTGACCGCCACGCCGCTGGAGCCAGGCTGGAACGCCGCCCTGGTTACCGCCGCCGAAGACCGGCTGCAGCAGATGGTGGCACTGTGGCACGACTGCGTGACGCTATGCGTGCGCCTTGGCGAAAAGCATATCGAGCGTGACTGGGCACCCGAGTTCCTGCGTTGGGAAGTGGGCCGTGCGCGCCACTACGACCACGGCATGCTGCTGTTTTCCACGGCGACCGTCGCCATGGCGATCTACGCCATGGGCATGGTGTGGATCCATACCGGATGGGCAGATGGCGCGGGTGCCGTGGCGCTCGGTGCGATCTCGTGCTGCTTCTTTGCCGCGCTGGACGAGCCGGCACCGATGATCCGATCGTTCTTCAACTGGAACGTGGTCTGCCTGCTGATCTCGCTGGTGATGCTGTTCGCGGTGCTGCCGATTGCGCATGACTTCGAGATGCTGGTACTGATGTTTGCCGTGCCGTACCTGATCATCGGCCTGCTGGTGGCCCAGCCGCGCCTGGCGATGATCGGCATGCCGCTGGCGGTTGTCACGGCCAACGATATCGGCATCCAGGGAGCGTACAGCGCGAACTTCCAGTCGTTTTTCAACAGCAATATCGCGGGTATCGCTGGCATTGCCTTCGCACTGGTCTGGACCCTCGTGGTGCGGCCATTTGGCACGCGTGCGGCCACGCGCCGCCTGGTACGGTCGGGCTGGAGCGATATCGCCGAGAACGCGCTCGGCAAGCATCCGGATTCGCATACCCAGCTGCGCGCCCGCATGCTGGACCGCCTGGCACAACTGGTGCCCCGGCTGGCCGCGAGCGAAAGCGAAGTGTCGACCGATGGCTTCAGCGAGGTGCGTGTGGAACTGACCGCGCTGGCGTTGCAGCGCGAAATGGCGGCGATGCCCGATGACGAGCAACATGCGGTGCGCCGCGTGCTGCGCAGTATTTCCACCTACTACCGCGCGCGCCTCGACGGCACGGCCGACGTACCGCCCGATGCGCTGCTGACCCGCCTCACCAACGCGCAGCAGAAGGTGCGGTCACGCGTGGCGCTGGCCGCGCTGGTCGACATGCAGGTGGCCCTGTTTCCGCCGGCGCTGCCGGCACCCGTTTCCGGAAAAGCATGATGCCCGGTGAAATCAGTATCTATGGCGTGTTCATTCCCAGCCTGCTGGTATGGATGCTCGCTGCCTTCATCATCACCAGTGCTGCACGCGCGGTGTTGACGCGCGTGGGCTTCTACCGGCTGGTGTGGCACCGTTCTCTCTTCAATCTGGCGCTGTACGCAATCGTCCTGGGTGGGGTGGTTGCCATGGTGCCGTGGCTGCAATCATGAAATTCAGACTCTCTTCGCTCGGGCCAGTCGTGCTGACGCTGGCCGTCACCGCCGTTGGCGTGGTCGTGGTCAAGCACCTGTGGGATTACTACACGGTAGCCCCATGGACGCGTGACGGGCATATCCGTGCCGACGTGGTTCAGGTAGCGCCCGATGTTTCGGGGCTGGTCACGCGCATCGCGGTCAAGGACAACCAGCATGTGAAGGCCGGCGACGTGCTGTTCGAAATCGATCACGAACGCTATGCGCTGGCCCTGCGCCAGTCCGAAGCCACCGCCGCTGCAGTGCGTGCCAATCTTGCCCAGGCACGCCGCGAAGCCTCGCGTAGCCAGAAGCTTTCCGACGTGGTGTCGAAGGAAATCATCGAAGAGGGCCTGGCCAAGGTACAGCAGGGCGAAGCCCAACTGGCGCAGGCCGAAGCAGCCATCGGCGTGGCGAAGCTGAACCTTGAGCGCACCAGGGTGGTGAGCCCGGTGGAAGGCTATGTCAACGACCGCCTGCCGCGCCTGGGTGACTATGTGGTGACCGGCAAGCCGGTGCTGTCGATGGTCGATTCGAAGTCGTTCCACGTGGAAGGCTACTTCGAGGAAACCAAGCTGCAGGGCATTCATGTCGGCAGCCCGGTCGATATCCGCATCATGGGCGAAAAGCGCGTGCTGCAAGGCCACGTGCAGAGCATTGCCGCCGGTATCGAGGACCGCGACCGGACCAATGGCTCGAACCTGCTGCCGAACGTGAACCCGACCTTCAACTGGGTGCGGCTGGCCCAACGCGTGCCGGTGCGGATCCAGTTCGACCAGATGCCGGATGACGTGCGGATGGTGGCGGGCCGTACCGCCACGGTGTCGGTCAAGGGCGATGCCAATGCCGCTGCAGAGCCGGGCGAAAAGCCGGCCGACAAGCCTGCCGCGCCGGCGGCGGCTGTCGAGAAGAGTGCCTCGCATGACAAGGTCGCGCTGGCCGGCAAGAGCGCGTCCGCAACCGGAGCCCTGCAGTGAATCGCATTGCCCGTGCCTCGCTGGTGGCCATGTTGCCGCTGGCGCTGGCCGCCTGCATGACCGTCGGCCCTGACCACAAGGTGCCCGACAATGCGGTCGTGAAATCGACCGCCGCCAATGGTCCGTTCGCTGGCACCGACAACGACGCGGTGTCGATTGGCGACGTTCCCAACGACTGGTGGCGCCTCTACGACGACCCGCATATCGATGGACTCGTGCAGCAGGCGCTGGTGGCCAACACCGACCTGCGCGTGGCCGCGGCCAACCTCAAGCGTTCGATTGCCGTGTATCACGAGGTCGAAGCCGAAAATCTTCCCGAGGCAAAGTTCCGCGCCAGCGCCGAGCGCGGCCAGATTGCCGGCGAGCCGTTGCTGCACGAAGAGAAGATCCCGGTGATGAATTTCGGCGACATCGGTTTCGAGGTGTCGTACCTGATCGATTTCTGGGGCAAGCTCAAGCGGGCCGACGAAGCCGCGCTGGCCGCCGCGCAAGCCAGCCATGCCGCGCTGGACCAGGCCCGGGTAGGGGTCGTGGCGGAAACCGTGCGTGCCTATGTGCAAGGCTGCACGGCCACCCATGAACTGCATGTGGCCGCGCATCAGCTCGACCTGCAGGAACGCGGCGTGAAGCTGGCGCAGAAGCTGGTGGATGCGGGCCGCGGCCAGCCGACCGATCTGCTGCGTGCGCAGGCGCAGGCCGATACGCTGCGCTCGGTTTTGCCGAAGTATCGCGCCGAACAGGAAGGCGCGGCCTATCGCCTGGCCGTGATGCTCGGCAAGCCGCCGACCGCGCTCGATGTCGAGAGCGTGGCCTGCGAGCATGTGCCCACGCTGAAGCAGGCGCTGCCGGTTGGCGATGGCACCGCGCTGCTCAAGCGCCGTCCCGACGTGCGCCAGGCCGAGCGTGAGCTGGCCTCGGCCACGGCCAAGATCGGCGTGGCCACGGCGGACCTGTTCCCCCAGATCCGCATTGGCGCATCGGCAGGCTTCACCGGTATCCTCGATCACCTTGGCCAGGCGCCGACCGCGCACTGGGGTTGGGGCCCGGCATTGTCGTGGACCATTCCCACCAGCGGTACGCGTGCGCGCATCCACAACATGGAGTTTGGTGCCGAGGGTGCGTTGGCGCATTTCGATGGCGTGGTGCTGAAGGCATTGCGCGAAACGCAAAGCGCGTTGTCGGCCTATACGCATGAACTGGAGCGCAACCAGTCGCTGCGTTCGGCACGTGACAAGGCGGACGAAGCCGCGCGCCAGAACCGCCAGTTGTGGCAGGCGGGGCGCTCGCCTTACCTGCAGAGCCTGGATGCCGACCGCACGCTGGCCAATACCGATGCCGCACTGGCTGCATCGGACGCGCAGGTCGCAATGGACCAGATCAACCTGTTCCTGGCGCTCGGCGGCGGCTGGCAGAACGCGCCGGCCATTGCCAGCCATCCGGTGGGCAAGAAGGCCGGCGAGCCGGCCGAGACTCAACCGGAAGCGCATTGAGGTAAGCTTGCGCCTCGGCCGCACCTATCCGGTGCGGCCGGCCGCCGTCCACACAGAGGGAATGGCGGCACTGGCGGTACTCCTCGATTCCCAGGAACAACAATACCTATGAAAATGCTCTCGATCTCGAAGACCCTGGCTGCCGCTACCGTGGCACTGGGCGTGGTGGCAGCTGGCAATGCAGTCGCACAGGAACAGACGGTTCGCGTCGGTACGGTCAGCGGCCCCGATGCCGAAGTCTGGCAGGTGGTGCAGAAGGTGGCCAAGAAGAACGGCCTGAACGTGAAGGTCGTGGAGTTCAACGACTACGTGCAGCCTAACGCCGCACTGGATGCCGGCGATCTCGATGCCAACAGCTTCCAGCACCAGCCTTACCTGGACAGCCAGATCAAGCAGCGCGGCTACAAGATGGTCAGCGTGGGCTTCACGTATATCTCGCCGCTGGGCATTTACTCGAAGAACCTGAAGTCGCCGAAGGATCTGCCGCAAGGCGCCAAGGTGGCGGTGCCCAACGACCCGTCGAACGAGAACCGTGCGCTGCTGTTGCTGGCGGCACAAGGTGCGATCAAGCTGAAGCCCGGTGTTGGCACCAATGGCGTGAACGCCACGCCGCTCGATATCGCCGAGAATCCGAAGAAGCTGAAGATCGTCGAACTCGATGCCGCGCAACTGGCCCGGGCCCTGCCGGATGTTGCTGCCGCCGTGATCAACACGAACTATGCACTGGCGGCAGGGCTGCAGCCGACGGGCAACGCCATCGCGCTGGAAGACATTCACAGCCCGTACGCGAACATCATCGTGGTGCGCACGCAGGACAAGGACAAGCCGTGGGTCAAGAAGCTCGTGGCGGCATACCAGTCCGAAGAAGTGCGTCAGTTCATGAAGGCGCAGTTCAAGGGTGCGATGGTGCCGTCGTTCTAAGCAACGACAGCCGGCATTCTTGCTTCATGCGAAACGGCGGCCAATGGTCGCCGTTTTTGCATCTATGCATATTCCAAATGGTTCGTTCGCGTGGCAGTCACGCGGCGCTAAGGTACGGAATCGATTCCCGCCCCGGAGATACATTGTGTCCACACCGCTGAAAGTCGTCGCCGTCAACGGCAGCGCTCATCAACCGTCGCGCACGCTGGTGCTGATCCAGGCGTTGCTGGCCGAACTGGACCAGCGGCTGGTACTCGACACGCAGATCGTCGACCTCAGCGAGATCGCCCGCCCACTTGGCGCCGCACTGACGCGCGACGAACTGTCCGCCGATATCGAGGCGCAGATCGCCGCAATCGAATCGGCCGACCTCGTGATTGCCGCCGCGCCCGTGTATCGCGGTTCGTTCCCGGGACACTTCAAGCATCTGTTCGACCTGGTGGGCATGGACGCACTGGTCGACAAGCCGGTACTGCTGGCAGCTACCGGTGGCAGCGACCGCCATGCGCTGGTGCTCGAGCATCAGTTGCGACCGCTATTCAGCTTCCTGCAGGCGCTGACGCTGCCGATCGGCGTATACGCGTCGACGGCCGATTTCGATGGTTACCAGGTTGGCAACGGTGCACTGGCCGAGCGCATCAAACTGGCGGTGGAGCGTGCGGCGCCACTGTTTACCGCTTCGGCACGGCAGCTAAGGCGCGTGGCCTGAAGCACCGATTGTTTGCTCCCCTCTCCCGCTGCGCGGGAGAGGGGAGCGATACCTCAGCCTTCCAGCACCGGTGGTAGCCGGTCACCGACCCAGTCGCGCACCTTCTCGTACGCGGCTGCCAGGCGCAACACGCTGAGATCGTCGCGCGGACGTCCGATCAGTTGCATGCCCATCGGCAGACCCTCTGCATTGAATCCGACCGGCACGCTGATCACGGGGCAACCCGACAACGTCCACGCCACGACGACTTCCATCCAGCGGTGATAGGTGTCCATCTGGCGCCCGGCAATCGACTTCGGCCAATGCTCGGTAACGTCGAACGGAAATACCTGGGCAGTGGGCACGGCAATGTAGTCGAACTGCGCAAACGTGCGCTGTAGCGCCTGATGCCACGCACTGCGCTGGACACTGGCGGCGTACAGGTCGGTGGCCTTCATGTCGAGCGAACCTTCGATCTCCCAGATGGCCTCGGGCTTCAACTGCGCGCGGGTCGACGGGTTTGTGTAAAGCGCCATGCGCGCATTGCCGGTCAGGAAATGCCGATGCGCAAGCCAGATCTGCCAGATCTTCTCGGGCGGATAGGGGGCGGCGATGCTCTCGACGCTGACCCCGAAATCGGGGAAGAAGCGTAGCGCCTGCTCGCACATCGAAAGGATGCCGTCTTCCATCGGCAGGTAGCCACCCCAGTCGCCCAGCCACGCCACGCGCTTGCCCGACAGGTCTGCATCGAGCACGGCGCCCACGTTCTGCGGTGTCAGAGTCGACAGCACCGGGTCGCTGGGCAACGCCTGCGGGGTGCGGTCATCGGGACCAGCTTGGGTGGACAGCAGCAGCGCCAGGTCTTCCACATTGCGCGCCATCGGCCCTTCGCAGCCCAGTTGCGGCAGAAACAGCTCGGGCGCCGGACCATAGGGCACGCGGCCGGCCGATGGACGAAAGCCGAACACATTGCAGAACGCCGCGGGATTGCGCAGCGAACCACCGAAGTCGCTGCCATCGGCAACCGGCAGCATGCGCAGCGCGAGTGCCGCCGCGGCACCGCCACTGCTGCCGCCTGCGGAACGCGTTGGATCGTAAGGATTACGTGTGGCGCCATACACCGGATTGAACGTATGCGATCCGAGCCCGAACTCGGGCGTGTTGGTCTTGCCGATCAGGATGGCGCCGGCATTGCGCACGCGCTCCACCACCACCGAATCTGTGGCGGGAACGTTGTCCTTGAAGATCGGCGATCCATACGTGGTACGAATGCCGCGCGTCATTGCCAGATCCTTCGGCGCCTGCGGCATGCCATGCATCCAGCCCGCGGACTTGCCGGCCGCCAACGCTTCATCGGCAGCTTGCGCTTCGCGCATCAGCGTTGCTTCGTCCTGCTGCGCCACGATGGCATTGCTGCCCGGATTGACCACGGCAATATGCGCCAGATACGCCGCCATGACTTCGCGGCTCGACAACTGCTTCGCGTGAATGGCCTCGGAAAGCTGCCTTGCAGACAGCATGACGATGGGGTTGGGGCGGTAGGTGGAGGCTGTCATGGTCATTGATGAGGCGTGAATGGTCGATAAGCGCCAACCCTCTCCCCCGGCCCCTCTCCCGCATGCGGGAGAGGGGAGCAAACCATCAGCCGTCGTTGTGCCCATGGTGGTCTCCCCTCTCCCGCGCGCGGGAGAGGGGCGGGGGAGAGGGCCGGCGCCTGAACTGCTACAGGCTCAGCTTCAAAGCCGCTCAGCATGATGCCGGACATGATCGGCCACGAACGTCGTGATGAAGTAATACCCGTGGTCGTAGCCCTCATGCCGGCGCAAAGTCAGCGGTTGGCCAACCTTGGCGCAGGCCGCTTCAAACGCTTCCGGATGCAGTTGCTCGGCCAGGAATTTGTCTGACAGTCCCTGGTCGACCAGGATGCCGGCCGGGAAGGGCGCCGTGGTTTGCTGCGCCATCAGTGCGCTGGCATCGTGTTGGGCCCAGCGCGAACGATCCTCGCCGAGGTAGCCGGTGAACGCCTTCACGCCCCACGGACACTTCGATGGGGTGGCGATTGGCGCGAATGCCGAGACCGAGCGGAAGCGCTGCGGATAGCGCTGCGCCAGTACCAGTGCACCGTGGCCGCCCATCGAATGGCCGAAGATGCCGACGCGTGCCGCGTCGGCGGGCAGCTTGCTGGTGACGAGGTGGAACAGTTCATCAGCCACATAGCTTTCCATGCGCCAGTGCATGCGCCACGGTGCCTCGGTGGCATCGACATAGAAGCCGGCACCTACGCCGAAGTCCCACGCATCGGCCTCGCCGGGCACATTCGCGCCACGCGGACTGGTGTCCGGCGCCACCAGGATCAGGCCGTGTTCCGCGGCGTATTGCTGCGCGCCGGCCTTGATGGCGAACGTTTCCTCGGTGCAGGTCAGGCCGGCCAGGTAGAACAGCGTCGGCAGCGGTTGCGCGTCCGCTTTCAGCGCCTGGGGCGGAAGGTAGACCGAGAACCGCATCGGCAGCCCGATCGCTGCCGACTGGTGCTGGTAGAAGCGCTGGACGCCGCCGTGGCAGCCGTGTTCGGACAGCAGTTCCATATCGCTTCCTTAGTACAGCACCACCGAGCGGATCGACTCGCCGCGCTTCATCAGGTCGAAGCCTTCATTGATGCGGTCGAGCGGCAGCGTATGCGTAATCAGGTCGTCGATATTGAGCTTGCCTTCCATGTACCAGTCGACGATCTTCGGCACATCGGTGCGGCCGCGTGCGCCACCG
The DNA here is from genome assembly GCA_963543405.1 of uncultured Cupriavidus sp. Lineage (GTDB taxonomy): Bacteria > Pseudomonadota > Gammaproteobacteria > Burkholderiales > Burkholderiaceae > Cupriavidus. The sequence continues at coordinate 23,750 of CAUUBQ010000058.1, read as the reverse complement.
AATGCCGACCCCTTCCACTCGCGACCCGTAACCAGCTGGAACGGACGCGTGGAAATCTCGGCGCCGGCTTCGGCCACGCCGATGATGATCGACTTGCCCCAACCCTTGTGGCAGCACTCGAGTGCCTGGCGCATGACCTGCGTATTGCCGATGCATTCGAACGAGTAGTCGGCACCGCCATCGGTCAGTTGCACGATATGGTCGACCACGTTCGGGACGTCCTTCGGATTGATGAAATGCGTCATGCCGAACTTGCGCGCCATGGCTTCGCGGCCCGGGTTGAGGTCGACACCAATGATCTTGTCGGCGCCTACCATCTTGGCCGCCTGGATCACGTTCAGGCCGATCCCGCCGAGGCCGAACACCACCACGTTGGCACCGGCCTCGACCTTGGCCGTGAACAGCACCGCGCCCACGCCAGTGGTAACGCCGCAGCCGATATAGCAGACCTTGTCGAACGGTGCGTCCGGACGGATCTTGGCCAGTGCGATTTCCGGCACCACGATGTGGTTGGCGAAGGTGGACGTGCCCATGTAGTGGAAGATCGGCTTGCCGTCGATCGAGAAACGCGAGGTGCCATCGGGCATCAGGCCCTTGCCCTGCGTCGAGCGGATGGCCTGGCACAGGTTGGTCTTGCGCGACAGGCAGAACTTGCACTGGCGGCATTCCGGCGTGTAGAGCGGAATCACGTGGTCGCCCGGCTTCAGCGAGGTCACGCCGGGGCCGACGTCGGTGACGATGCCCGCGCCTTCATGGCCCAGGATGGCCGGGAAGATGCCTTCGGGATCGGCACCGGACAGCGTGTAGTAATCGGTGTGGCAGATGCCCGTTGCCTTGATTTCGACGAGCACTTCACCGGCGCGCGGACCGTCGAGGTCCACTTCTTCCACGGTGAGCGGGGCGCCGGCTTTCCAGGCGATGGCGGCTTTGGTCTTCATGAGGCAACTCCTGTGCGAATAAGGTAGGGCGGCACGCAGGTCCGCCGACAGGCCATGACTATACGGGCATCGGCGTGTCGCGGCCAGACGGCTGCGCGATTATCGGCTGCCCTTGGCGGGGTGGGGCAGCACAGTTGGCGTGGAATCGGTTGCGGTCAGTTGGCCTTCATGACGCTGCCCGAGCCATCGGCCCAGCCATGCCCAGGCCACGGCCAACGCGGCACCGGCCAAAGCCACGGTAGCCGGATGCCCGGACAATGCGTCGATGGCTGTCCTGACCCAGGCGCTGACCGCATCGCCGGCGCGATAGATTGCCGTGTCGATGACGTTCTTGGCCTTGTACTTGGTCTCGGGATCGACCACGGTGAACAGCATCTCGCGGCCGGGCCGCAGCATTGCGTATTCCCCCACGCGCCGCACGATCATGGCTGCGGCCAATACCCCGAAGGTAGGCCACATGGCCAGCAGCAGGAAGCCGCCGGTCACGGCCAACGGCACGGCAGTCAGCAACGCGGTCACGCCATAGCGGCGCGCCACGCGTCCCGAGAAGAAGATCTGCACCAGGATCGTCAACCCCTGCACGGTGGCGTCCAGCGCGCTGAACACCTGGGTCTGCTGCGCGCGCGTGGGGAAGGCGGCGGACACCAGTCGCGCCTGCTCGAAATACAGGAACGTGCTCGAGGTCGCCAGCAGGATCACGAACAGGCTGATGCCAAGCAGGTAGCGCGAACGCATGACCAACGCCAGGCCGGCCCACAGTCCGCCACCGACCGGCTGCGTGGGGTCCGAAGATGCAGTCGATGCCGGCGATGCCGCATCGGGCGTGCCGGCGCCATGCATGCGCCGCCAGCGGAACAGATAACCCACCCCAGGCAGCGTTGCCGCGAGTAGCGCCGCCGACAGCAGCATCAGGCCGGTCAGTCCGATGCGGCCCACCAGCCAGCCACCGAGCACCGGTCCGGTGAGCCCGCCGGCGCTGGCGCCGGCCGCGATCAGCGCGAACAGCCGCCGCGCCTGTTCCGCGCGAAATACGTCGGCCATCAGGCTCCAGGCCACCGATACCACGAACAGGTTGAACACCGACAGCCAGACATAGAACACGCGCGCCAGCCACACGTTGTCGGGCATGGCGCGGGTGGCCAAGGCAAACACCAGCAGGTTGACGATGAAGAACGCGTAGACCCAGGGCACGAAGTGCCGGCGCGGCAGCCACTTGCAGCATGCGCCGTACAGCGGGATGGCTGCCAGCATCACCACAAAGGTTGCCGTGAATAGCCATTGCAGATTCTGCACGCCGCCTGCGATACCCATCGTCTCGCGTACCGGACGCAGCATGAAATAGCTTGCGAACAGGCAGAAGAAAAACATGAACGCGGCCACTACCGCAGACCGTTCTTCAGGCCGCACGCCAAGCAGTTTGCCCGGGCGTGCCGGTTCGGGGGACAGGTCCGGGGTATTCATGCGCGTCGACCAGCGGAGATCAGGCCAGCGCCGCGGCAATGCGCGCGCGTTCGCGCGTGTCGGGCATGCGTCCGAACGCGGCGCCGAGGTTGTCGGCCATGTTCTTCGGCTTCGAGGTGGCCGGAATGGCGGTGGTCACGGCCGGATGGCTGACGATGAACTTGAGGAACAACTGCGCCCACGACTCGCAATCGATCTCGGCGGCCCAGTCGGGTACGGGCTTGCCCTTGACGGCCGAGAACAGCCGGCCATCCTGGAATGGCCGGTTCACCAGCACGGCCACGCCGCGTTCCTGGCACAGTGGCAACAGCGTTTTCTCTGCATTGCGCTCGGCCAGCGAGTAGTTGACTTGCAGGAAGTCGAGCTTCTCGCTGCGCAGTATCTGCGCGAGCTGTTCGTGCGCATCCTCGCGGTAGTGGGTGATGCCGATATGGCGCGTCTTGCCCTGTTCCTTCCATTGCCGCAGCAGCTTCAGGTTGTCGCGCCAGTCGATCAGGTTGTGCACTTGCAGCAAATCCACGCTGTCCGAATGCAGGGCCGCGCGCGATGACGTGAACTGCCCCATGGCATTGGCCGCGCTGGTCGATATCTTGGTGGCCACGAACACCTTGCCGCGGGCATTGGCGGACTGCAGCAGGTCGCCGGTCACGGATTCCGCGCTGCCATAGCTGGGCGCAGTATCGACCACGGCATTCGGTATCCGTTGCAGCAACATGGCCATGACCTCGACGAGCGGCCCGCGCTCGTCGGCACCCTTGCCCACGTTGAACGTGTCGGCCGTGCCCATGCCGATCACGGGCAGTTGCTCGTTGGTGCCGGGAATCTTGCGCCGCAGCGGCGCTTCCACGGTGGCGGCCTGCGCGGTGGCGGCAAGCACCGGCCCAGCCGGCAGCGCGGCCAGCGCCGTGGACATTCCCAGAAAGGTGCGGCGGTCAATGGGCATGACGACATTCCCCCGACAGTCAGGTGCGATGACCTTAGCGCGTGGGCGGGGCGAAGTAAAGGAAGGAACCGGGAAGGAACCCGGGAAGGAACCGGGAAGGATCCGGGAACGGAGCTCGGCGGGCCACCCGTCGCCAGCGCGCGGCACGGGTCGGGCCCGATTGCAAAAATGCGGCGCGCACTGAACAATCGGCGCGAGTTTTTCAAGATTCCCGCAGCGGTCATCCACCCATAAAGGACCCGATCGTGATATCGAGCTTGCCGGGCGTGCTGTTCGACGGCGTGACATACGGCAGTCTGCTGTTCCTGATCAGTATCGGCCTGTCCGTGACGATGGGGCTGATGAACTTCGTCAACCTGGCCCACGGCGCGTTTGCGATGCTGGGCGGCTATGTGGCGGTGGTGTCGATGAACCGGCTCGGGATACCGTTCCTGGCGGCATTGCCGGTGGCATTCCTGGGGGCGTCACTGGTGGGTTGGCTGCTCGAACGCACGCTCTATCGCCGGCTGTATCGCGCGAGCCATCTCGACCAGGTGCTGTTTTCGATCGGCCTGACGTTCATGGCAATGGCCGGCGCCACCTGGCTGTTCGGTCCCGGGCAGCAGCCGGTGGTACTGCCCGACTTCCTGATCGGACAGGTCAAGATCGGCGGCCTCGAACTGGGCGCCTACCGGCTGTTCCTGCTGGCTGTGGTGGTCGTGATCACGCTGGCGCTGGGCTGGCTCGTGGCGCGTACGCGTTTTGGCGCGCAGGTGCGCGCGGCGGTCGACAACCAGCAAGCGGCGCGCGGCCTGGGTATCGACGTGGAGCGCGTGTTCAGCCTGACCTTTGCGCTGGGCTCGGGGCTTGCCGGGCTTGGTGGTGGCCTTGGCATCGATGTGCTGGGGCTCGATCCCGCGTTCCCGCTCAAGTACATGGTGTATTTCCTGCTGGTGGTCGCCGTTGGCGGGGCCGGCAGCATTCGCGGATCGCTGGTGGCCGCGCTGGTGCTGGGCGTGGCCGACGTGGCCGGCAAATACTACGTGCCCCAGGTGGGTGCCTTCGTGATCTACGCGATGATGGTGCTGCTGCTGGTGGCCTTTCCGGCCGGGCTCTACGGGAGGCGCACCACATGACGGACCACATGATGGCCCAGCGCCGGCATCGCTTGCCCGATGGCCGCTGGCATGGGGCCGAGATTGCCTTCTGGCTGGTGCCGCTAGCAGTGTTCTTCGCGCTGCCCGGCTATCTGATCCTTGGTAGCCAGATCCTGATTACCGGCCTGTTCGCACTGTCGCTGGACCTGATCCTGGGCTATGCGGGCATCGTGTCGCTGGGGCACGCCGCGTTCTTCGGCCTGGGCGCCTACACGGCCGGACTGCTGGGCGCGCATGGCTGGGGCGAGCCATTGAGCGGTTTGCTGGCGGCAGCGGCGGTGGCGGCCTGCGCCGGATGGCTATGCAGCTTCCTGGTAGTGCGCGGCGGCGATCTTACGCGCCTGATGGTGACGCTCGGCATCGGCCTGATGCTGTTCGAGGGGGCCAACAAGGCCGCCTTCGTGACCGGCGGTGTCGACGGATTGTCAGGGGTGACCATGAACCGGTTACTGGGCGTGTTCGAGTTCGATCTGTTCGGCAAGACGGCCTACGTATATAGCCTGGTGGTGCTGTTCCTGCTGTTCGTGCTGGTGCGGCGCATCGTGGCATCGCCATTCGGACTGTCGTTGCGCGGCGTTCGCGATGGTGCGCGCCGCATGCCGGCGCTGGGCACCAATGTGCCGGGCCGCCTGCGCGCGGTCTTTACCCTATCGGCCGCGATTGCCGGCGTGGCCGGGGGGCTGCTGGCGCAGACCACGCAGTTCGTTGGCATGGACGTGCTCGGCTTTCCGCGTTCGGCGGAGTTGCTGGTAATGCTGGTACTTGGCGGGACGGGGCGGCTCTATGGCGCATTGATCGGCGCGGCGCTGTTCATGATCGCGCAGGACGTGCTGGCCGGCATCAATCCGGTCTACTGGCAGTTCTGGATCGGTCTGCTGCTGGTGCTGATGGTGCTGTTTGCCAAAGGCGGCGTGATGGGCGCAGTCGCTGCACTGGCATCACGTCGGCGCGCCGCATCGGTAACCGGACAGGGAGCCGACGCATGACGGACACGCTGCGCACCGAAGGCTTGTGCAAGTCATGGGGTGGTTTTGCCGCCAATACCGATGTCTCGCTGACGTTCGCGCCGGGCGCGCGCCATGCGTTGATTGGTCCCAATGGCGCGGGAAAGACCACCTTCATCAACCTGCTGACTGGCGCATTGCCGCCGACATCAGGCCGCATCTGGCTTGGCGAGCGCGAGATCACCGGCCTGCCGCAGCATGCGCGCGTCAGACTCGGCATGACGCGTACCTTCCAGATCAATACCCTGTTTCCAGGGCTTACGGTGCTGGAGTCGGTGATACTGGCCGTGGCCGAGCGTAGCGGCGCATCGCGCATCTGGTCACGCACCGTGGCATCGCAGGCCGAGCTCGTGGAGCAGGCCATGTCGGTGCTTGCGCTCTTGCGGCTGGAACAGGATGCCGATGTCGAGACGCGTCAGTTGCCGTATGGCAAGCAACGCCTGCTGGAAATGGCACTGGCCCTGGCGACGCGACCTTCGATCCTGTTGCTCGACGAGCCGGCCGCGGGCATTCCCGCTGCCGAGAGCGCCGAGCTGTTTGCGGTGATTGCCGCATTGCCGCGCGACATCACGATCCTGTTTATCGAGCACGACATGGACCTGGTATTCCGCTTTGCCGAACGCATCACGGTGCTGGTGGGCGGACGCGTGCTGACCGAGGGCACGCCGGCCGAGATTGCCGCCGATGCGCGCGTGAAGGAGGTCTATCTCGGGGAGGCCGCGCATGACTGACCTGCTACGCATGGAAGGCGTCAGCGCGGGCTACGGGGATGCCATGGTGCTCGACCGTGTCGACCTGACGCTGGCGCCCGGTGACAGCCTGGCGTTGCTGGGGCGCAATGGCGTGGGCAAGACCACCTTGCTGGCCACCTTGATGGGCTTCACGCGCGTGCGCGAGGGGCAGCTTCATTGGCAGGGGCGCGACCTGGCAAGAACGCCGCCGCACCGGCGTGCGCAAGGCGGCATCGGGTGGGTACCGCAGGAACGCTGGGTGTTTGCGTCGCTGACCGTAGAGGAACACCTCAGTGCCGTAGCGCGGCCGGGACCCTGGACCGTGCCGGGGATCTATCGGATATTTCCGAGGCTCGAAGAACGGCGGCGCAATCTTGGCAACCAGCTGTCGGGTGGTGAGCAGCAGATGCTGGCGATCGCCCGGGCGCTGATGGTCAATCCGTCGCTGCTGTTGCTCGACGAGCCGATGGAAGGGTTGGCGCCGATTATCGTGCAGGAGTTGCAACGGGTGATTGCCGGCTTGATTGCCGAGAGCGGCATGGCGGTGATCGTGGTGGAGCAGCACGCGCGGCTGGCGCTGGCCATGACACGGCAGGCAATGGTGCTGGACCGCGGGCGGGTGGTGCATCGCTCCGGAAGCGCCGCGCTGCTGGCTGACCAGGCACTGCTCGACCAACTGGTGACGGTGCGTCGGGGCGCGGGTGTGCGATAGGTTCAAGTCGTCACGCAGCTCTGGGAAGTTTCCGAGTTTTTTCAGATTCGTCTCATATCCATGGCGTGGCACGCACGCCAGAATGGGTCGGTCGTTACGTTGTGACGCGCGGCCGAGTGGCCCGCTGCCACGTCGTTTCCCGTATCCCGTTTATCGCTGACCGGCTGACCGGCTGACCGGCTGACGAAAGGAGTCTTGCCATGGATCCGAATCTGAATGATGGCTGCAACCTGTCCATCCGCACCTCGACCCATACCTCGAACCGTACCTCGAACCCCTGTGCGAAGAGGCGGGCGCTGCTGCAGCTTGAAAAGGTAAGCGGCGGCATGGCCGTGCTGACCGTTGCGGTGGCGCATGCCTCTGCCCCGGAATTCTCGAATGAAGGCGCCGCATTGATCCTGCGCTTGCTGCGCCAGGAATCGGCGCGTGCGCTGGCCGTGCTGGTTCCCGATCCGCCAACTCCAGATACTGGCGCACAGCCCTGACGAGCCCTTGTCCTGAGCCCCTTGCCATTCCACTCTCACCTTACCGATGCCAGATATGGATGTCCGTACGATTTGCCCCGACGACCTGGAACTGGTCTGTCGCCATCGCGAGGCCATGTTCCAGGAGGCCGGCTTTGCCGCCGATACCTTGCGCACCATGACGCTGCACTTCCGCGACTGGCTTCGGCCGCGTCTGCTCGACGGCAGCTATTTCGGCTTCCTGCTCATGAACGGGCGCAGGCCGGTGGCAGGCATCGGCCTGATGCTGATCGACTGGCCACCGCATCCGGCGCATCCGGAGCAGAGCAGGCGTGGCTATGTGCTGAACGTCTACGTCGAGCCGCTGCATCGCAAGCGCGGGCTGGCCAGGCAACTGATGGCGATGGCCGAAGCCGAGTTCGCGCAGCGTGGCGTGGCATTCGCGGTGCTGCATGCCACCGAGGCGGGCAGGCCCTTGTACCAGCGGCAGGGCTGGCGGCAGACCTCGGAAATGTCGAAGGCGATCGTCCTTTCGACCAGCCCTTCGAACAGCCGCTCGAACGGTCCCTCGACTAGGGCTTGAGGCTGCTGTAGTAGGCAGCCAGATTGGCAATGTCGGCCTCGGTCAGCGGCTTGGCCATCATGTTCATCATCTCGTCCTTGCGCGCGCCGGTCTTGTAGTCCTTGAGCGCCTTGGCCAGGTATTGCTCGACCTGGCCGCCTAAATTGGGCGCTTCGGGTAGCTTCGACTTGCCGTCCAGCCCATGGCAGGCCTGGCACTGCACGGCCTTGGCGCGCCCCGCCTGCGCATCGGCCGCCAGTGTCGGGGCAGTCGCGCAGGCGGCCAGCAGCATCGCTGCAGATTGCACCAGTCTCATTTGGCGCCCGTGTACGAGATGCGATAGATCGCGCCCGCGTAGTCGTCGGAAACCAGCAGCGAGCCGTCCTGCAATTGCTGGACGTCGACCGGGCGGCCCATGTACTCGCCATTCGGCGTGAGCCAGCCTTCGGCAAAGATCTCGGTCTCACCCGCCGAACCGTCCGGCTTGACGGCCGTATAGACGATCCGCGCACCAATCGGCTTGGTGCGGTTCCACGATCCATGCTCGGCGGCAAATACGCCGCCCTGGTACTTGGCCGGGAACATCTTGCCGGTGTAGAACGACATGCCCAGGTCGGCCGCATGGGCTGCGTATTCGACTACCGGGAAGACCACGTCGTTGGGCGGTTGCGCATCCTTGTACTCGACTGTGCGTACCTTGCCGCCGCCGTACCACGGGAACCCGAAGTTCTGCCCGCCCTTGGTGGCGCGGTTCAGTTCGCCCGGCGGCTGGTCGTCGTCCATGCCGTCCACCTGGTTGTCGGTGAACCACAGGGTCTTGTCAGCCGGATTGAAGTCCAGGCCTACCGAATTGCGTACGCCGTGCGCGTAGACCTCGCGGTTCTTGCCGTCCTGGTCGAGCCGGATGATGCCGGCCAGGCCGTTCTTGTCCAGCGCGGCCAGCTTGTCCTTGGGCGGGACATTCCATGGCTGGCCAAGCGCTACGTAGAGTTTCTTGTCCGGGCCGATGCGGCAAGCGCGGGCGCCGTGGTTGAAGCTCTCGAACTCAAGCGGGATCAGCTTGCCTTGCGGCACTACCACAGCGGCTGCCACATCGGGACCGCCTTCGCCGAAGAACTGCGCGGCGGGGAAGGCCAGCACGCGGTTCTGCTCGGCCACATAGAGAATGCCGTCCGGCGAGAAGCAGACGCCGTTGGGAACCTTGAACGTGATGGCGCTGGCAAACTGCACCACGTCGTCAGCCACGCGGCGCTTGGTGCGGTCGGTGACCTGCCACACGCGATTCTTGCGCGTACCGACAAAGACCACGCCGGTGGACGGCTCGATGGCCATATGGCGCGCCTCGGGTACCACGGCGTAGAGTTCGATCTTGAAACCCTGTGGCAGCTTGATGGCCTTGAGGTTCTCGCGTAGCGCGTCGGCCTTCTGCCCGGTCTGCGGCACGGTTTCGGCGGGTGCTGCGCCGGTCTGCTTGAAACCCTGAAGTTTCTGCAGGTTGTCGGTGGGGGCTGCGAGCGCGGGCGCGGCGGCCGCGAGCAACGCCGCAGCCACGGCGATGGCTGTGCTCTTCATCGGGATGTCTCCGGAGTTCTGGTCGTGCGGCGGCCCATACAGCACCGCCAGACAAGGTTAGGTCAGCATTACCTGCAAGGGAAATGCACAATCCTGACAACCCGATGAAAGATTTCGAATTCTGCCGCGCGCGTTCTTTCAGTCCAGCCTTGCTGCCGGCTACTTGCCGGAGTCCTTCACGTTTTCGAATTTGTCGAACTCGACGTTGTAGAGCTCGCCGTTGACCTTCTCGACCTTGCGGATATAGACGGTCTGGATCACATCGCGCGTGGCCGGGTCGATCGTGATGGTGCCGCGCGGGCTGGTCAGCTTCATGCCCTTGAGCGCCGCCAGGAATTTGTCGCCATCGGTCGCGCCATTGGTTTTCTTCAGCGCTTCGTAAATGGCGCCCATGCCGTCATAAGCAGCCACCGCCATGAAGTTGGGGCGGCCCGCGCCAGGGTTGGCGTCGGCGAACGCTTTCAGGAAAGCCTTGTTTTCCTTCGAATCGTGCGCGGCCGAGTAATGGAACGACGTGATGACGCCTAGCGTGGCGTCACCCATGGCGGGTAGCACATGGTCGTCGGTCAGGTCGCCGGTGGCAATCACGCGAATGCCCGCCTCGGCCAGGCCCCGCTCGCGGAAGCCCTTCATGAAGGCCACGCCTTGCTCGCCGGCTGGCAGGAACAGGAACACGGCCTCGGGCCGGGCGTCCTTGATACGCTGGATAAACGGCGCAAACTCGGGGTTGCGCAGCGGTACGCGGATCGATTCGACGATCTGGCCGCCACCGCCCAGGAAATTGGTCTTGAAGGCGGTTTCGGCATCGAGCCCCGGCGCGTAGTCCGCCACCAGCGTTACCACCTTCTTTATATTGTTGCGCACCGCCCAGGTGGCCATTGGCGCGGAAATCTGGGGCAGCGTCATCGATACCCGCGCAATGTAGTTCGACTTGGTGGTGATTACCGACGACGCGGCGTTGAAGATCACCATGGGCTTCTTCGCCTGCTCGGCGATCGGCGCCACGGCCAGTGCCTCGGGAGTCAGGCCGAACCCGGCCAGCAGATCCACCTTGTCGCGCACCACCAGTTCCTGCGCCAGCCGCTTGGCCACCTCGGGTACCGGACCGGTGGTGTCCTTGACGATGATCTGGATCTTGCGGCCCGCCACGGTGTCGCCATGCAGCTTCTGCCACGCCTTGATGCCGCCTTCCATCTGCTTGCCATAGTCGGCAAAGCTGCCCGAGAACGGTGCAATCAGCCCGATCTTTACCGGGTCGGCGGCATGGGACTGCGGGGCATGGGTGAAGACAGCGAGGGCGCCGCACGCCATCATGGCGCGCCGCAACGGACTGAACGTCATGGATGTCTCCCGGAAGTGCAGCATCGGACGGCTGCATCGATCAGGGAGTGTAGGGGCGCGGCGGGGAGGGCGCAATCCCGTGGGATACGGGGTTTGCCCTTGGAAATGATGATGCCGATGGCCGCTTCAGGAAGGCCCGTTCCCCCGCACGGGCCATTCCTGAGCCGGGGGGCTACTGCCTCAGGCCGGCGGCGTTCCGTCCTTGAAGCAGGATTTGAGCTGGCTGCGCAGTTCGGGGGTGTCCTGGTGCTGGTGCACCTTGACGGCATGCTGAACGGCCGCTTCCAGCAGTTCGTCTTCCGTATCGGCGCTAAGCGCGACCGTGCAGTTCTTTTCGCTCGGAAACTCGCGGCAATCGATATATTTGCGGGCCATTGCTGCCTCCTGGGGGTGGGTTCGGCAAAGACCGGTCGTTGCGGCCGGCACCAGATCCAGTATAGGGCGGCGTCGCTTGGGTAGCCTGCAGACATTGCCATTTCCAGCTACCCTGTCGCCACTTTCGCTCGATGAGCTTTTCAGGAATTACCGGAATTCAAGTCATGACCCAATCACTCAAGATCGATTTTGTCTCGGATATCGCGTGCCCGTGGTGTGCCATCGGGTTGTCGTCGTTGCTGCAGGCGCTCGAGCGTACGCGCGATGTGGTCGATGCCGAGGTGGTCATGCACCCGTTCGAGCTCAATCCGCAGATGGGCCCCGAAGGCGAAGCCATTGTCGACTACCTGGGCAAGAAGTATGGCCGTACCCCGGCACAAATTGCCGAGACGCAGGCAATGATCCGCGAGCGCGGTGCCAGCGTGGGCTTTGCATTCGGTCCGCGCAATTTTGTCTACAACACGTTCGATGCGCATCGGCTGCTGCAGTGGGCCGCCACGCAGGGCAGGCAGTTGCCGCTCAAGCAGGCACTGCTGCAGGCGTATCACGGGGAAGGCAAGGATCCGAGCAACCACGATGTACTCGTGGAGGCGGCGCAGTCGGTGGGGCTGGATGCCACGGAGGCGCGCGAGGTGCTGGACAGCGATGCGTTTGCCGATGACGTTCGTGACGAAGAACGTGAGTACCAGGCCATGGGTATCCAGTCGGTGCCGTCGATCATCTTCAACAACCACTACGTGATCAGTGGCGGCCAGCCGGTGGAAACGTTCGAACAGGCCATCCGGGAAATCGCGAAGGAATCGCGGGGCTGAGCGGACCAGACGGTGTTCTCCCCTCTCCCGCGTGCGGGAGAGGGGCGGGGGAGAGGGCCAGCGTATCAAGCCGAGACAGGTCGCAATTTGAACCTCATGCCCTCTCCCCCAACCCCTCTCCCGCCGTGCGGGAGAGGGGAGCTACGACTGCGCGATTTACACCACTGTCGCCAGGGCCAGCGTGAACAGCAGGGCCACCACCGAGATGATGGTCTCGGCCACCGACCAGGTCTTGAAGGTCTGGGCCACGGTCATGTTGAAGTACTCCTTGACCAGCCAGAAGCCACCGTCGTTCACGTGCGACAGGATCAGCGAACCGGCGCCGGTGGTCAGCACCAGCAGTTCCGGGCGCGTACCGGGTACGCTGGCGGCAATCGGGGCGACGATGCCGGCGGCCGTGGTCATGGCCACCGTGGCCGAGCCCGTAGCGATGCGGATCATCACGGCCACGAGCCAGCCCAGTACCAGCACCGACACGTTTGCATGCGTGGCCACGTCGACGATGGCGGTCGAGATGCCCGAGTCGCGCAGCACGCGGCCAAAGCCGCCGCCTGCACCCACTACCAGCGTGATGATGGCGGTTGGCGCCACGCACTCGTTGGTGAACTTCAGGATCATCTCGCGGTTGAAACCGCGCGCCTTGCCGAAGGTGTAGAAGCTGAACAGCGTGGCAATCAGCAGTGCCATCACCGAGTTGCCGATCAGCTTAAGCACGTCGTTGGCGAAGGTCTTCGGCGTGGCGATCAGGTCGGCCCAGCTGCCGATCAGCATCAGGAACACCGGCAGCAGGATGGTCAGCACCGTGATGCCGAAGCTCGGCAGGTTGCCAGCGCGGGCGCTATCGGCTTCCTCGGTCAGTTGCTCGGCCAGCGGGTTCACGGCGGGCAGCTTGACGTGCTTGTCGATCAGCTTGGCAAACAGCGGGCCGGCGATGATGGCGGTCGGGACACCCACGATCAGCGCGTAGAGGATGGTGTGGCCCATGTCGGCGCCGTAGGCCTGCACGGCCAGCAGCGCCGCTGGGTGCGGCGGGATCAGGCCGTGCACCACGGACAGGCCGCAGACCATCGGGATGCCCACCAGGATCATCGACGTATTGGTGCGCTTGGCCACGTTGAACGCGATCGGAATCAGCAGCACGAAGCCGACCTCGAAGAACACCGGAAGGCCGACGATAAAGGCAATGACCACCATGGCCCAATGCACATTCTTTTCGCCGAAGAAGTTGATCAGCGTCAGCGCAATGCGCTCGGCGCCGCCAGATTCGGCCATCATCTTGCCGAGCATGGTGCCGAGCCCGATCACCAGCGCGATATGGCCGAGCGTGCCGCCGACCCCGGCCTCGAACGACTTGACGATGTCTCCCATCGGCATGCCCACGGCAAAGCCCAGGGCAACCGAGACCACCACCAGCGTGATGAACGGGTTCAGTTTGAATTTGGCGATCAGGATCACCAGCGCGATCACGGCGATCAGCGCATATATCAAGAGCGTGGTTCCGGTAACGGCACCCATGTCTCGTCTCCTTATTGGCGGTTGCCGTCGTCCAGGACGGTCCGCTTCCGCTATGAAAATGCCGCTTGGCGCAGGTGCGTAGCGGCAGGTTGAAAAATCTGTCGGCCGATCTGTAGTCGGCGATTGGCAATCCGCGATCGGCTGGCTCACCGATCACGTTGCCTGGCGCCCGGGGTCAGGCCGTGGGCTTGCGGTAGGCGATGCAGTCCACTTCGACCTTGCAGTCGACCACCATGCTCGACTGCACGCAGGCGCGCGCCGGCGGATTGGCGCCGAAGTATTCCTTGAAGATCTTGTTGAACGACGGGAAGTCGCGCGCATCGTCCAGCCAGACACCGCATCGCACCACGTGCTCGGGGCCGTAGCCGGCCTCGGCCAGGATGGCCAGTACATTCCTGATGGCCTGGTGGGTCTGCGTGACGATATTGCCTTCGACCACTTCGCCGTCGACCATCGGCACCTGGCCCGATACATACAGCCAGCCGTCGGCCTGCACGGCGCGGGCAAACGGCATGTGCGAGCCGCCCTGGCCGGTACCGCCTTCGACGCCAAATCGCTTGATATCCATGGAAACTCCTGTTTTCAGTACTTATGTTCGGTGTTGGGTATGTCGCGTGCTTCGCGCGCGGTGCGCGGCAGGAAGCGGCCCGCGCGCACGCCGGTGGCGGCACGGTGCTGCCAGGTCAGTTCACCATTGACCCAGACCGCGGCAATGCCCTCGGCCGGTTGCATCGGGTCGGTGAAGCTTGCGGCGTCGCGGATCGTGGCCGAATCGAACAGCACGAGGTCCGCCCAGTAGCCTTCGCGGACAAAGCCGCGCTGCGCCAGCCCAAAGCGCTCGGCCGACAGGCCGGTCATCTTGTTGACGGCAACGTTCAGCGGAAACAGTTCGCGATCGCGCGCGTAGTGCCCCAGCACGCGCGGGAATGCGCCCCACAGGCGCGGATGGGGCAATGGGTCGTTGGGCAGGCCATCCGATCCGACCACGGTGGCCGGATGACTCAGGATGCGGTCCACGTCGGCATCTTCCATGCAGTGGTAGACGGCACCGGCGGGCTGCAGACGGCGTGCCGCCTCGAGCAGGTCGACCTGCCATTCGGCGGCGATGTCCGCCAGCAGGCGGCCACCCATGGCGGGATGCGGCTCCGACCACGTCACCTGGATGTCGAAGTCGCTGGTGACCTGCTTGAGGTCCAGCGTCGACGAACTGGCCGTGTAGGGATAGCAGTCGCAGCCCACCGGCTGCCAGCGTTGCGCTGCCTCGAGCGATTGCAACACCTCGCCGCTGCGGCCCCAGTTCGGCACGCCCGCGCATTTCAGGTGCGAGATCACCACGGGTACGCGTGCATGGCGGCCAATGCGCCAGGCCTCGTCCATCGCGTCAAGGATCTCCGCGAACTCGCTGCGCAGATGGGTGGCGTATAGCGCGCCGGCATCGGCCAGTGGTTCGGCCAGCGCGAGCACTTCTTCGGTCGGCGCGCTGAACGCATTGGCATAGGCCAGCCCGGTGGACAGGCCAAGCGCGCCATGTGCCAGCGCTTCTTCCAGTTGCGCGCGCATGGCCGCAATTTCACTGGCGGTGGCGGCGCGGTCGAAACGATCCATATGATTGCTGCGCAACGCGGTATGGCCCACCAGTGCGGCCACATTGACCGATGGTTGCGCCGCGTTGACGGCATCGACATACGTCTTGAAGTCGGGGTACTGGAACGCGTCGGCGTGGCCGAGCAGGTTCATGGGGTCGGGCGGATTGCCGGCCAGCGTTACCGGTGCCGCGCTGATGCCGCAGTTACCCACCACCACGGTGGTAACGCCTTGCGAGATCTTCGGCGTCATGGCCGGATCGCGCACCACGTTGGTATCGTCGTGCGTATGCACGTCGATGAAGCCCGGTGACAGTACCAGGCCGTGGCCTTCGACCACATGCGAAGCGGTGTCGGGGTCGATCGACGCGGCTTCGTCGATGCGGGCAATGCGCCCGTCGCGGATGGCCACGTCGGCCATGCGTGCGGCGGCTCCCGAGCCATCGAGCAGCATCACGCAGCGAATCAGGGTGTCGAACAGGTGTGGCATGGTCAGTCTCCGAGTGGCTGGCGGCTGTCCGGCCCGTCACTGTCCTGGCTTACGCCACGGTGGACGTCGAGCACGTACTTGAGCCGGCGCAGCTTTTCCTTGCTCTGTTCCTGCTGCAGCATCGCGCATTGCGTGGCCAGTACATCCATCACCAGCATCATCGCGTAGCGCGAGGCCGATGGCTTGAAGATGAAATCGGTCTCCAGCGTGCGCACGGGCAACAGCACGTCGGCGCGTGCCGCCAGCGGCGAACCCAACGCGGTTACCGCAATCAGGCGCGCACCATACTCGCGTGCGATATCGCAACTGGCCAGCATCTCGGGCACATTGCCGCTGGCCGAGAACGCCAGCACCACATCGTCGCGCGTCAGCGTGGCCGCCACCATCTTCTGCAGCAGCGCGTCATGGTAGGTCGCCACCGGATGGCCCAGCCGGGCCAGTCGATAGCGCGCTTCATCGGCCATGAACGTGGAGCCGCCGCCCATGCCAAAAGCGTAGACCATGCGTGCGTCGAGCAATAGGCGCGCGGCCCGGGCGATGCGTTCGGGATCGATCAGCTTGCGGTTGACCTCGAGCGTGGTCAGGACATCGGTATGGATGCGCTCGGTCAGCGTGGCCGGCGTATCGGTCTCGGTCACCGCGGGGGCGGGTTGCAGGAACCGCGAGCCGACCGCCGTGGCCTGGGCCAGGCGCAGCTTCAGGTCACGCACGTCACGGCAGCCGATGGCCTTGGCAAAACGTGTGACGCTGGCTTCGCTGACGGCCGCCTTGCGAGCCAGTTCATTGATGCTGGCTGCCGCCGCGCCCGCGAGATCCTCCAGAATCACTTGCGCCACCTTTTGCTCGGCCAGTCGTAGCGACGGGCCGCGCTCGGCAATGCGGGTCAGGATGTCAAAGGGCGCGTTCATGGGCAGTCGCGAGCTGCCGGCAAGTCGATCAGGGATCGGTTCCCGGCATTGCATGTTACTTTCTAACAAGGATGAAATATCGTAGTTTCAAGGCTATCATTACGTCAATCGAATTTTTTCAGGGTGATGCCGGCCATGCGTGAGACAAAGTACCAGACAGGAATGATCGATCCGCTGAACAAGGCGCTGGGCCGTCTTGACGCGCCGTTGGCGCCGGCCGAAGCTGGCCAGCCGGGCTGGCACCTGCTGCGCGAGGAGCTCAGCCTGCCAGCGGCGGTGCTCTACGAAGACCGGCTCGTGCACAACCTCCAATGGATGCGCAAGTTCATGGGCGCGTACGGTGTGCAACTGGCCCCGCATGGCAAGACGACGATGTCGCCCAAGCTGTTTGCGCGTCAACTTGCCGAGGGAGCCTGGGGCATTACGCTGGCAACAGCGCAACAAACCGCGGCGGCAGCGGCGCATGGCGTGAAGCGTGTGCTGATGGCCAACCAGCTGGTGGGGCGCCGCAATATGGAGATCGTGGCCGACTTGTTGCGCGATCCCGGCTTCGAGTTTTTCTCGCTGGTCGATTCGGCCGCGCTGGTTGACCAGCTTGGCGCATTTTTCCGCGCGCGGGGCCAGAAGCTGCAGGTGTTGCTGGAACTGGGCGTGGAGGGCGGCCGCACCGGCGTGCGCGACGCCGCGCAACAGGCCGAGGTGCTGGACGCGCTGTCGCGCTGGCCCGATGCCTTGTCGCTGGCGGGCGTTGAACTCTATGAAGGCGTGTTGCAGGAGGAGGCCGATATCCGCAAGTTCCTGCAGCGCACCGTGGCGGTCACGCGCGAACTGGCGGCAGCGGGCCGCTTCGGCCGCAGCCCGGTGGTCATGTCGGGAGCCGGTTCGGCCTGGTATGACGTGGTGGCCGAGGAATTCTCGCGCACCGACATTGGTGCGCCAATCGACATCGTGCTGCGGCCCGGCTGCTACCTGACCCATGACGTGGGCGTCTATCGCGCGGCGCAGGAGCGTATCCTGTCCAGCAATCCCGTGGCGCAGAAGATGCGGGAAGGACTGCTGCCCGCGCTGCAGCTGTGGGCCTATGTCCAGTCGATCCCCGAGGGGCGGCGCGCGATCATTGGCATGGGCAAACGCGATGCCGCGTTCGACGCCGGCATGCCGATTCCGGCGCAGTTGTACCGCCCCGGCGAAGCAGCGCCCGTGGCCGTGCCAACCCACTGGAAGGTCACCGGCATGATGGACCAGCACGCCTATCTGGAAATTGAAGCTGGCGATGATATTCGTGTCGGCGATATGATTGCCTTCGATATTTCGCATCCATGCCTGACGTTCGACAAGTGGCGCCACATTCCCGTGCTGGACAGCCAGTTGCGCGTCATCGACATCGTGCAGACGTTCTTCTGAACAGGAGTGGCACACACTCATGAGTATCGACATCCTTGCCTACGGTGAACCGCTGGTGGAATTCAACCAGCAGCCCGACGACCCCACCCGCTACCTGCAGGGCTTTGGCGGCGACACCTCCAATTTTGCGATTGCCGCCGCGCGACAGGGTGCCAGCACCGGCTATATCAGCGCCGTCGGTGCCGACAGCTTTGGTGAACGGCTGCTGGCGCTGTGGACGCGCGAACGCGTGGACACGCGCCATGTGAGCATCAATGCGGCGGCGCCGACCGGCGTCTATTTCGTATCGCACGACAACCACGGCCATCGCTTCGACTATCTGCGCGATGGCTCGGCGGCCAGCCGTTATCACCACGAACAGCTACCGCTCGCGGCGATTGCCCAGGCGCGCTACCTGCACCTGTCGGGCATCAGCCTGGCCATCAGTACCTCCGCGTGCGATGCGGGCCTGGCAGCCATGGAGCATGCGCGCAAGGCCGGTGTGCAGGTCTCCCTGGACACCAATCTGCGTTTGCGGCTGTGGTCGCTGGCGCGGGCGCGCGGCATCATGCGCGAGGCGTTTGCGTTGACCGACGTCTGCCTGCCGAGCTGGGACGACATCACCGTGTTGACAGGTCTCGACGACCGCGACGCGATCGTCGATCACCTGCTTGGGTGCGGTGTAGGCATCGTGGCATTGAAGCTCGGCGAGGAGGGCAGCTACGTGGCCACGCCCGAGTCGCGTGCGCTGGTGCCGCCGTACCCGGTGCGTCCGCTCGATGCCACAGGCGCGGGCGACTGTTTCGGTGGGAGCTTTATCGCCCGACTCGCCGCGGGGGCAGACCCGTTCCAGGCCGCGCGCTACGCCAATGTGGCGGCGGCGCTGTCGACCACCGGCTATGGCGCTGTGGCACCGATCCCGCAGGCCGAGACCGTCCTGGCACGACTGGAACAAAACGTCACCGTGATTGCCTGACCCGTTATTGGCATCTGCAGAACCTGCCTGTAGCCGGTCTGTAGCCGGCCTGAAGATGAACACTTCGATTATTGCGAATACTGTGAATACCGCCATGCAAATCCAACCGTCTCCGCTGCTCGCTCGCCTGACCAACGTACCGGTGATTCCGGTGCTCGAATATCACTCTGTCGACGAAGCGCTGCATATCAGCGAGGCGTTGGTGGAAGGGGGGCTCCCGCTGCTGGAAATCACGCTGCGCACGCCGGTTGCGCTCCAGGCAATGGAGGCCGTTGCCAAGGCGTTGCCGCAGGCCGTGGTGGGCGCCGGCACGGTGCTCAGCATCGAGCAACTGCATGCGGTGCGCGATGCCGGGGCCCAGTTCGCGGTGTCGCCGGGTTTGACGCAGAAGCTTGCCGACGGTGCGCAAGGCGCGGGCATCTCGTTGCTGCCCGGTGTGGCCACCGCCAGCGAAGCGATGTTTGCTCTCGAGTCCGGCTTTTCGTTCCTGAAGTTTTTCCCGGCCGAGGCTGCCGGAGGCGTACCGATGCTGAAGTCGCTGTACGGGCCGCTGGCCCAACTGAAGTTCTGCCCGACCGGCGGGATCGACCTTGCCAAGGCCGCCACGTACCTGGCATTGCCGAATGTGGTGTGTGTGGGCGGATCCTGGGTGGTGCCCAAGGACGCGGTGGCTGCAAAAGACTGGAAGCGTATCCGCAAGCTTGCCGAAGAGGCCGCGCAGTTGAAGAAGAACTGAACCGGATCACGCGAACCGATCCTGGCCATGAAGGTAAAAACTACAATGCTGGCCTGATTAACGTGCGAGATCGAAAAATAAAAAACAAAAGGCGCCAGCGGCGCCTTTTGTTTTTGTTTCCTGCCTGGACTTACTTGGCTTTCTCAGCCGAGTTCTCAAGCTTCTGGCCGCCCTTCTGGACGTCCTGGCCCAGACCAGACATGGTGTTGCAACCTGCCAGCAGCGAGGCAACCAGTACACACCAGATCCATCCTTTCTTCATCACAGGCTCCTTTGAGAGATAGTAAGAGGTGGGCACATTTTAACGTTGCCCCACTTGCTGTCGATGCAGGATGTGTGCCAATTTGTAAATACGAAAATCGCTGACAGACGCCGGTGGTTCGTCGTGGCTTGTGCCGCCATGACTCAACCCTTGAGCAGGGTGCGTGCCCGGTCGGCGACGGCGCCATGCGTCTGTAGCAGCCACTGCGCAGGGAAGGGGTGCGCAAGCAGATAGCCTTGCATGCTGTCGCAACCCCAGCCACGCACCACGTCGAGCTGGGCCTGGGTTTCCACGCCTTTCGCGCAGACCGACACACCTTGTGCCCTGGCCCATTCGCAGGCCGCGCGCAGGCTGGTGCTCATGTCGGACTTATGGCTCGCATGGCCAAGATGGCGTGCGTCAAGCGTAACCACGTCTGGCTGTACCAATGCCATTGCGCGACGGCTGGCAGCCGTATCCGTGAAGTCCGCGAGCGCGATGCATACGCCGCCATCGCGTAGTCGCGCCGCCTTGGCGGTGGTTTCGGGCGAGTCCGGAACGATGCCGACTGGCACTTCCACGCAGATCTGGCCCGGTGGAATGCCAGAGGCATCGATGGCGCGGCGCAGCAGGCAGATCGTGTCGTCCGCCTGCAACTGGGAGCTCGAAGCCAGTAGCGTGAACTGCAAGGGACCGACGGGCGTGGCATCGCGCCTCAGTTGCAGCAACTGCTGCAATGTCCAGTTGCTGATCGCGTTCATCATGCCCAACGTTTCGGCCGCGGGCAGGAAATCTTGCGGTGCAACACGGCCCAGCACCGGATGCTGCCAGCGGAGCCGGACCGTATATGCCGCGATCGCGGCCGTGGCAATGGTCGCGCGGGGCTGCAACTGCAGGCTCAGTTCGCCGCGATCGATTGCGCTCGGCAACGCGGCCAGCAGCGTGGCCATGCGCGGTGCGGCAGGGCGAACGGCGGTCCCGATGCCATCGCCGCCGCGCCGGTTCACCCGGAGCATGGCGTCGAAGGCCTGTTGCAGATGGC
The DNA here is from genome assembly GCA_963543405.1 of uncultured Cupriavidus sp. Classification (GTDB taxonomy): domain Bacteria; phylum Pseudomonadota; class Gammaproteobacteria; order Burkholderiales; family Burkholderiaceae; genus Cupriavidus. Next base: position 2,825 of record CAUUBQ010000058.1, on the reverse strand, counting down.
GCTCGGTGCCGGTATCGGGCTGGCCGACGGCGCTGCCGATGCTGCAAGACAGGAATATCTCGAAGCCATCGACCTGATAGGCGCGGCCGAGGGCGCTAGCAATAGCCTGGCTCAGTCCACGCACATCGTCGGCGCCTTCCGGCAGTACGCAGGCAAGTCCAAGGTCGGCGGGGCCGAGCCAGTGCATGGCCACCGGCATGGCGGCCACGCTGGCAACGCGGGACTTTACCTGCGCCCGCAGGCCGTGGGCTCGCTGCTGGCCAATGCCGTCGCAGGCGTGCGCAAACCGGTCGAGCCGGATGACCAGCACGGCCAGCAGGTGGGCCGTGCCGAAGTGGGTCCGGTGCTCTTCGAGGGCGGCCAGAAACGATGCCGGCTGGATAGCGGCGGAATGTGTGTCGATAGAGGACCCGTCGCCATCAACGCGCGAGGGTGGCGTGTCTTGGCTGTCAGGATCCATCAATTACTCGTGCTGGCAGCGAGTTCATGTGTGCAATGGCCGCCGGCGATACCCGGACTGCGTTCCCGTTCTTGCGTGTCATGTCACGGCGCGCTCTGATGGCGCGGCTCATGCTGATTGTCTTATGGTCTGGTGCGCTGTATTGCGTCGTATTGCGCTGTATTGCGCCGTAGCGTGGTCACGTAGCAATGACCATCACTACCGTCGCATAGCCAAGATCATACGGCAGTAGCGGCAAAATTCGGATAGCTGCGATACAGACGTGGCGCGTGCGTCGCACTTCTGTTTGATTTCAAACAACGCCGGAGGGTGTGCCGCACAAATGGATCTTGACCCGTGCCCGGTAAAGACGATAAGCGGGGCGGGAGCTAGCCGATGGGAGAAAAGGCGAGGCCAGCAGACAGTGCTGCCGGCCCATGAAAAAACGGGCGCATGACGCGCCCGTTCTTCTGTCAATCCACGTTCCGAAGTCAGCTTGTGGTGTCGGAGTCCGGGCCATCGTCCGGGGGAATGCGCGACGCCAGCACCTTGTCGATACGCTTGCCGTCCATGTCGATGATCTCGAACTTCCAGTCGGCCCATTGCACGGTGTCGGCGGTTTGCGGCAGGCGGCCCAGCAGTAGCAGCAGCATGCCCGACAGCGTGTGGTAACGCTCCTTGTCTTCTTCCGGCACGGCGCGCAGGCCTGTGCGGTCCTTGAGTTCGGGAATCGGGATCAGGCCGTCCAGCAACCATGAGCCGTCGTCGCGCTGTACGGCCCATTCCTCGCCGGCGGTATCGGTCTTGAACTCGCCGGTAATCGCCTCGATCAGGTCCTGCAAGGTGACCAGGCCCAGCACCTCGCCGTACTCGTCGATGACAAAGGCGATCTGGCCGCCCGACGAGCGGAAGTTCTCGAGCAGTTCCATGCCGGTAACGCTTTCCGGCACGAACACCGCGGCCTGCAGGACCGCCGTCAGGTCGGCCTTCTCGCCGCGCAGGCGGCGCGCCAGCAACTGCCGGGCGCTGACCACGCCGAGGATATCGTGCATGCCGCCGCGCACCACCGGGAAGCGCGAATGATCGGATTCCTCGATGCGGCGCAGGTTGTCTTCCTCGTTCGATTCGACATCGAGGTAGATCACATCGCCACGCGGCACCATCAGCGACGCGAGTTGCCGGTCATCGAGGCGGAAAACGTTGCGCACCATCGTGTGCTCATGGCGTTCGATCACGCCGGCTTCCGAACCCTCCACGAGCAGCGCGTGGATTTCTTCCTCGGTGACGGCAGGGCCGCGATCGGACTTGACGCCCAGCAGGCGCAGCACCAGTTGCGTGGAACCGGACAGCAGCTTGACGAACGGCTTGGATGCCACCGACAGGAATGAAATCGGACGCGCTGCCAGCCGCGCGATGGCTTCGGGAGCCATCTGGCCCAGGCGCTTGGGCACCAGTTCGCCCAGCACGATGGAAAAATAGGTCAGTCCTGCCACGACGATCGCTGTGGCGACATAGCCGGCCGTGGTCGATGGCATGCCGAATCCCTGCAGCCAGAGGGCCAGCGGTGCGGCCAGCGTGGATTCACCGACCACGCCGTTCAGCACGCCGATCGACGTAATGCCGATCTGCACGGTGGACAGGAAGCGCGTGGGATCCTCGCCGAGCTTCACGGCCGCCAGGGCGCCGCGGTCGCCCTCGTCGATAAATCGCTGCAGACGGGCCTTGCGGGCCGTGACCAGCGCGATTTCAGACATGGCGAACAGGCCGTTCAGCAGAATGAGCGCCAGTAGTATGGCAATTTCCATCAGGGTGCGCGCCCTGTGCGCGCGGGAATTGAAAAGTCAAAGCATACCATTCGCATGTGACGCCGCATTATTGCAGTGGCCCACACATCACCCCCTCGGTCGAGCACGAATCATGCCGTGAGCGGCTGGATTTCGCGCTCTATCGTGGGGCCTGCCGTGGCGCGGGCCATGCGTAGCGCATGGCTCGTGTCCAGTCTGGCCCAGAACTCGGCCGAGGTGCCGAAGTATCGCGCGAGCCGCAGCGCGGTTTCCGGCGAAATGCCGCGGCCCCGCTCGACAATGCCCTCGATACGCGGCAACGGTACGCGCAGGGCGACAGCCAGTGCGTTGGCGGACAACGCATTGGGCGCCATGAATTCGTGATACAGGATGGCGCCCGGTGGCGGCGGTGGAATGACCTCGCCCGTGGCCACGGCTGTGAAGCCAAGGTGAGGCAGGTCGTCGCGCTTGAAGTTCATCATGCTGCGCGGGAAACCTCGGACTTCAGTCCGGGGATGGATAGCGCGGCGTGCGCGGCACGCCCTTTTCCCGCTTCTCCTCTGTAGGGGCTATCTTTGGGACGAAAGTGGTAGCCATATCCG
>CAUUBQ010000057.1:0-52589 GCA_963543405.1 uncultured Cupriavidus sp. | reverse complement strand
CGATCTAATGCATCCAGATCGAATTGTGCGACATACAAGGGGTTGGGGGAGAGGGTATGAGGTTCTGCTTGCCGACTCTCGCAATTTGAAGCGCTGGCCCTCTCCCCCGCCCCTCTCCCATTTCATGGGAGAGGGGAGAAAACACACAGATCTTTAAGCGCTCATAGCTCGTCTTCCACCGGCAGTATCCTCAGCACTCCCTGCTTGAACTTGTCCCATGTGCCCATGCCTGGCTCACTGGTATAGGTACGCAACACCCCATCCTCGCGCGTTACCCATTGCAAGTCGTCGCCGTCGAGCACCACCTGGTATGCGGCGTCGAGCAGCGCATCGTCGATGCCCTGGCCCATCATGTCGCACAGGTCCTTGCTGTCGACCACGATACCCATTTCGGTATTGAGCCTCGCGGAACGCGGATCCAGGTTCAATGAGCCGATAAACAGCTGGTGCCGGTCGACCATATAGGTCTTGGCATGCAGGCTGGCCCGGCTGCTACCGCCAGGGCCACGACGCTTCTTCTCCTTGGCCAGTTCGGCATAGGCGGTCGGCTTCAGTTCATACAGGATCACGCCGGCCTTGAGCAACGCCTTGCGCTTTGGCGCGTAGCCGGCATGCACGGCCGAGACATCGGTAGCGCCATAGGAATTGGTCAGGATGCGTACCTGCACGCCGCGCTGCTGCATCCCTTCCAGCCACTTCATTGCGGTATCGGGCGGTACGAAATACGGCGAGATCAGCGTCAGGTCGTGCTGGGCACCTTCGAGAAACTTCGCCAGTTGCGGAATCGCGTGGGTCGAATCGTCCTCGGGCGGATGCAGGACCTTCGCGGCTTGGTCCGCAATTACCGTGGCGCGGCCCCAATACGCGGGCAGCTTGTCCTGCTGGATCATTTGCACGATGCCGGTCTCGAGCACCGACTGGCCATACGGTGTCGCGCGCATCGCAACAGCATGCTCGTCCAGATAGGAACGCAGCTTCTGCTGCTGTGTCGCAGCCTCGTCACCGCTGAGCGGCTTGGCCAGCGCCGTGATTGGATAGACGGCTTCGCTGTTCCAGTAGTCGTCGAACACGTGCGATACCCGGGGCACCACCGGCCCTGCCGCCAGCAAGTCCAGGTCGGTGAAATCGGTATCGGCGGCACCGTAGTATTCATCGCCGATATTGCGTCCGCCAACGATCGTCAGCTGGTTGTCGGCGGTCATCGACTTGTTGTGCATGCGCCGGTCGATGCGCCGGAAGTCAGTCACGTACTCGAACAGCCGCATATTGCGACTGGCAAACGGATTGAACAGCCGGACCTCGACATTCGGATGCGCGTCCACGGCCGACAGCGCCTTGTCCTGCCCCGCCAGATGAATATCGTCGAGCAACAGCCGCACGCGTACCCCGCGATCTGCCGCGGCCATGATCTCGGCCAGTAGCGTAAGGCCGGTGTTGTCAGGCTCATAGATGTAGTACTGGACGTCGAGGCTGCGCTGCGCCGTGCGCGCCAGTGCAACGCGCATGGCGAATGCATCGGTGCCCGACATCAGCGGATAGAACACCGAGTCGCCCGGGTGCGCAGCCAGCTTCGGCGCCAGGCCGCGCGCCAGCGCGGTGTCGCCGGTGTCTTCCAATGCCAGCTCCGGCGCCATTTCAGGCCGTGGCGGCAATCCTGCACAAGCCGCCGTCAGAAGCGCCAGGACCATCATCAGCAGCCGGCGGGCAGAGCCGCCAGGCGCAGCAAGCGTGACATGCATCGTGCCGCCTCCCGGGATTGTTCCAAACCGAACAATGGACATATACGAAAACGACGTTTGCCATGGTAACCCGCACTGCTATGCTTTCGATACTTTCATTTTGATAGCTTAATAGCTCAGCCAAATAAGCATATGACTACTCTGTTCGATCCGCTGCAGATTGGTGCGCTGCACCTGCCCAACCGTATCGTGATGGCGCCGCTTACGCGGCTGCGCGCGGCCGATCCGGTCCATGTGCCCAACGCGCTGATGGCCGAATACTATGCGCAGCGCGCCAGCGCCGGCCTGCTGATCTCCGAGGGCGTCCCGGTCTCGCCCGAAGGCGTGGGTTATCCGAATGTGCCGGGCCTGTGGTCCGACGAACAGGTGGCCGGATGGAAACAGGTCACAGACGCCGTGCATCGCGCAGGCGGCCGCATCGTGGCCCAACTGTGGCATGTGGGACGCATCTCGGACCCCAGCCTGCTCGACGGCCGTACTCCGGTGGCACCGAGCGCGATTGCCGCCGGCGGCAATGTCAGCCTGCTGCGTCCGCAGCGTCCGTTCGTGGTGCCGCGCGCGCTCAGTAGCGAAGAGATCCAGGGCGTGGTAGCCGACTTTGGCCGCGCAGCCGCCAATGCCAAGGCCGCGGGCTTCGACGGCGTGACGATCCACGCCGCAAACGGCTACCTGCTCGACCAGTTCCTGCAGGATGGCAGCAATACACGTACCGATGCCTACGGCGGTTCGATCGAGAACCGCGCGCGGATCCTGCTGGAAGTTACCGACGCGGTCACCGCGGTCTGGGATGCGACGCGCGTGGGCGTGCATCTGGCGCCGCGCTCGCCAAGCCATTCGGTCGCCGAAAGCCAGCCGGCCCAAACGTTCGGCCATGTGGCCCGCGCACTAGGCCAGCGTGGGGTGGGCTTCCTGTTTGTCCGTGAAACGCAGGGTGAAGGCGCGTTGCTGCCGTTGCTCAAGCGTGAGTTTGGCGGCGCGATCATCGCCAATGATGGATTCGACCAGGATTCTGCCCAGGCGGCACTGGACAGCGGCAACGCCGACGCCGTGGCATTCGGCCGTGCCTATATCGCCAATCCCGATCTGGTGGAGCGCCTGCAGCAACGCGCCGAACTGAATACGCTCGACGCGGCCACGCTGTACGGCGCCAGCGGTGCACCGGCGACTGGCTACACCGACTATCCGACGCTGGGCGCGCTGCAAGCCGGTTGAGCCGCCTGGACCGGCTGGATTGGAATCACGGTGCGGCCGCCGCATTCACGCAGCAGGTCGCGCAGTTCCCGGATCACCGGGAACACCTCGTGGTTCCAGTCCTCGCCCTGGCTGTCGTGCGCGGCCTGTTCCATTTCCACGATCTCGCGGTCTTCCTTGAAGATCCGCTCGGTGAACCACACCAGCAGCGGCCACGCCAGATCGAGCGCGAATGGCACGCCGGGGCGGCGGATCGACAGCGTGCCGAAGGTCCGGTTGGTACGCTGCGCCGCATCCAGTGGCACGTAGGCAATCCACAGGTCCATTACCAGCGTGCCCGACCCGGACCGGATCTGCAGGGTCTGGTATGGGTAGCCGGTGCGTACGGTCATGACGTCCTTGTTGCTCTGGCCACCATCCTTGCCGAACACCAGCGCCTCGCCTACCGGTTGCTTGCCGCCTTCGCGCGTGAATACATAGTCGACTTCGACAAAACCCTCGCCGCGACGCCGGCCCAGTGACCGCGCGCGCATCATGCCCATCTGCTTGCGATGCAGGAACTGATGGTTCATGTCCATCAGGTTCTCGTGCATGAACGAATAGTGGCACCTCACCTCGCGGCCCAGGCGGCGGGTCTTGTAGTGCTTGTCCGATACCGACGCGAATTCGGGCAGCGGCTTGTGTTCCGCCAGCGCCGGATTGCCCGGGAATACGAAGATCAGCCCGGCCCGTTCCTGGCACGGATAGGCGCGCACGCCGTTGGGCAGGCGCTCCTTGCCCAGGTACGGCACGTCGATGCATCGCCCGGTGCAGTCGTAGGTCCAGCCGTGGTAGCAGCAACGGATCGACTCGCCGTCGACCACGCCGGCATGCAGCGGCACCTGGCGGTGCGCGCAACGGTCTTCCAGCGCGAAAACCTTGCCCGATTCGGTCCGTACCAGCACGATCGGATCGCCCGCGAACCGTACGCCGTGGGCGCGCCCTGCCTTTACCTCGCGGGACCAGGCCAGCGGATACCAGTGATCGGGATGGATCGGCACCCGGCGCAGGTCGCGTACGGGAGCCTCGGGCAGCGTCGGCGGCGCGGTGACCGGTTCGGCGGCCACTTGCGCAGCGGGATCGGTGGTACGGCGGTCAAGCGCAGACTCTGCATACATGCGGGACGTCTCCTTGCATCCTGGCACTCGATCTCCGGCGCCAAGGTGGCAGCCCGGTGGTATCGGGTAGGAAATCGGACGATACTAACCCAATGCGGCATCGCCAGTCTGTCAGCTTTTATCCGACTGGCGGCTATTCCAGCATAGTCAACCACGCACCGGTCTGGGCATGCCGCTTCGACCGGCACGCGCCGATCGGGTATGCTTGGCGGCAACTTCATAGAGACATGCCTGCACCGATCATGTCCCCTGCCACGCCTTCGTCCGACCAGCATCGCGCGACCGTCCAGCCTGCCGCGTCCTATCGCACGCTGGTCGAGACCATTACCGACTACGCCATCTTCTCGCTCGACGCCACGGGCCATATCACGAGCTGGAACGCCGGCGCGCAGCGCATCAAGGGCTACGCACGCGAGGAAATCCTGGGGCAGCATTTTTCGCGCTTCTACACGGCCGAAGCCAATGCGCGCAACTGGCCGGCCATGGAACTGGAAGCCGCCACGCGGCTGGGCCGTTTCGAGGACGAAGGCTGGCGCGTACGCAAGGATGGCACCGAGTTCTGGGCCAACGTGATCATCACGGCGTTGCGCGACCCGCATGGCAAGCTGATCGGCTTCGCCAAGGTCACGCGCGACATGACCGAGCAACGCCGCACCGCCGAGGCGTTGCGCCAGAGCGAGGAAACCTTCCGCCTGCTGGTGGAAAGCGTGAAGGACTACGCGATCTTCATGCTCGACGTCAGCGGCCGGATCATCAGCTGGAATGCCGGCGCGTCCTACATCAAGGGCTACCGGCGCGACGAAATCATCGGCAAGCATTTTTCGGTGTTCTACCCGCCCGACGACGTGGCCGCCGACAAGCCCGGCCGCGAACTCCAGATTGCCCGTGAACAAGGCCGCGTGGAGGACGAAGGCTGGCGCGTGCGCAAGGACGGCTCGCTGTTCTGGGCCAACGTGACCATTACCGCGGTCTACGACGAGACCCGCGTACTGCGCGGTTTCGCCAAGGTCACGCGCGACATGAGCGAGCGCAAGCGGCTCGAGGAGCTAGAACAGTCGGCACGCCGCATGAACGAGTTCCTGGCCACGTTATCGCACGAACTCCGCAATCCGCTGGCGCCGATGCGCAACGCACTGACCGTCATGCAGTTGCGCCCTGACGATCCGCAGGCCATCCAGAAGAGCGTGGGGCTGGTCGAACGCCAGATGTCGCACCTGACGCGCCTGGTCGATGACCTGCTTGACGTGGGACGCATCGCATCGGGCAAGATTGAACTGCGCCACGAGCCGGTGGACGCCACCAAGATCATCGCGCTGGGCATCGAGGCGGCTGAACCGGCATTGGCCGCGAAATCGCAGACGGTGACGGTGACCACCGGAGCTTCGCAGATGCCGCTGCTGGCCGACAAGACGCGCTTGAGCCAGGTCATGCAGAACCTGCTGCTCAACGCCTCGAAATTTTCCCCGCCCGGAACGGCGATCGCCGTCTCGGCCTCGACCAGCCAGCGCACGCTGGTGATCCAGGTCATCGATCACGGCCGTGGCATTTCGCCCGGCGCATTGGAGTCGATCTTCAACCTTTTCGTACAGGAAGACCGCCCCGGCAGCAGCGCGCAGGGCGGACTCGGTATCGGCCTGTCGCTTTGCCGCTCACTGGTGGAAATGCATGGCGGTTCGATCTCGGCGTCCAGCGGCGGCCCCGGTTTGGGTGCCACCATTACGGTGCAGTTGCCGATGGCCGCCATGCCCGACATGCCAGACACGCCTGGCGGCTCTGGCATTGCACCGAGCCACCGTCGGCGCGTGTTGCTGGTCGACGACAACCGCGACGCCGCCGACAGTATGTCGATACTGCTGGAAATGTCGGGCCATGAGGTGACCATTGCCTACGACGGCATGGAAGCGATCCACGCGGCCGCACGCGTACGCCCCGATATCGCACTGATCGACCTGGCCATGCCAGGCATGGATGGTTTTGCAGTCATTCATGCACTGCGCGGCATGCCTGCACTGGCAAACACGCGCTACGTGGCACTGACCGGTTTCGGTCAAACCTCCGACCGCGAGCAGACGGCTGCCGCAGGGTTCGACACGCACCTGGTCAAACCGGTGGAACTCGAAGTATTGCTGAAGGTGATAGCCGGAGAGTAAGGGCATGTTTGCTCCCCTCTCCCGCCATGCGGGAGAGGGGAGACCACCGAGGGCATAACCAGCGCTGCCGGTTTGCACTCAGCGAGAAAATCGCACCGGCAGGACCCACACCCTACCGTCGCCGACCACATAGATTGCCTCGCCCTTGCCCGCCTTTACCGTTGCATGCCCCGTGAAAGCACCAAAAGCCGGCAGGATCATGCCGTGCGCTCCCGCTACGAAGCACGGTAGCCGCAGTGTATCGGCGCCGGTCCCGCGCAACACGCACGCCGGATGCAGGTGCCCGGCCAGCGCGTAGCCTTGCGGCCGTGCCCCCGGTTCATGGCATAGCGCGAACGGCGCCACCACCAACGGCTCGGCAACCACCGTGATGGCCAGCCCGGGCGGCGGGTCGCCGGCATGGGTGTCGTGGTTGCCGCGCACCAGCGTGCAGTTCACGCGCGCCGGAAGCTGGCGGCGCCAGTCGTGCAGGGCCAGCAGCACGGCGGCGGTACGTGCCGCGCGCGCGTGCAGGAAGTCGCCCAGGAACACCAGTTCATGCACGGGATAGCGTCGGCACAGGTCCAGCAGGCGGGCCAGGTTGTCGGCCGTGGTGCCATGCGGCACGGGCTGGCCCAGCGCGCGGAATGCCGCGGCCTTGCCCAGATGGATATCGGCGACCATCAGCATGGCCATGCGCGGCCACCAGACCGCGTGTTCGGGCAACAGCCAGAGCGTTTCGCCGGCCAGTTGCACGGTCTGGGCGCCTGCTGCTTGTGATGTCATAGCAGTGGCAGCGGTTTGGAGGGCTTGCGGGGCCGGCGCGGCTTGCGCGGGCCCGCCGGGCCAGCATGGTCGGTCATGCCGAAGCGTGCAACGGCAGCCACGCGCGCGGGATCCACCGGGACATCGTTGGTGTCGGGAGCCTGTCCTGCAGCAAGCTCCAGTTCGGCCAGCATCCGGGCAATCCGATCGGCGAGTTTCTCGGTGCTGAGCTTCTCGCGCAAGAATTCGACGATCAGCGGGAATGACAGCGGTGAAGGCCGCCGCAGCGCGTGGAGGTCGAGCCGCAAGGTTGCCAGCCGCGCCAGTGTTTGCGCCAGACGGTGCGCGTCGAGCTCCTGCATCAGGACTTCGCGCTCGGCCTGCCCGAGCAGCAGGTTGCCAGGATCGTGCTTGCGGAAGACCTCGTAGAACAGGCTCGACGATGCCTGCAACTGCCGCGCCCCATACTGGGCGCCGGGATAGCCCTGGAATATCAACCCGGCCACCCGCGCAATCTCACGAAACCGGCGCAATGACAACTCGCCGGCATTGAGGCTGGCCAGTACATCGGCAGCCAGATCTCGCTGGCAGGCTTCGGCCAGCACCTCGGGCAACCACTGCGCCCAGTCCAGCGATGTCGATGCCAGCAGTTCGAGCCCGTAGTCGTTGACAGCCACCGAGAATGTGGCCGGCACCTTCTGCCCGAGTCGCCACGCCAGCAGGCTGCCCAGGCCCAGATGGACCGAGCGACCGGCAAACGGATACAGGAACAGATGCCAGCCTTCACGCGAATGCAGCGTTTCCGCCAGCAGGCTCGTCGGTGACGGCAGCCCCGACCAGCGCGTCTGCAGTTCGACCAGTGGTGCGATCAGTGGCAGTTCCGGCGTGGTCGCAACATCGAGCTGTCCGGCCTGCACCGCGTCGAGCGTTGCCACCACGGCGTCGGCCAGTTCCGTCGACAACGGCATCTTGCTGCCATTCCAGCGCGGTACGGTCGGACGCTTGCCGGTTGCACGGCGCACGTAAGCCGTCATCTCCTGTACGCGCACCAGCTCCAGCAGCCGCCCGCCGAACAGGAAACAGTCGCCGGGGGCCAGCCGGGCGATAAAGCCCTCCTCCACCGTACCCAGCGAGGCTCCGCCGCCGCCCGCGCGGGTCCAGAAACGCACCTGCATCGTGGCATCGCTGACGATCGTGCCCACGCTCATGCGATGCCGCCGCGCCAGGCGTGCGTCGGGCACATGCCAGATGCCGGCGTCGTCGGGAATGGCGCGACGGTAGTCGGGATATACCGACAGCGTCGGCCCGCCCTGGCGCACAAAGTCCAGGCACCAGCGCCATTCGTTATCGGTCAGGTCCCGGTAGGCCCATGTCTGGCGGACTTCCCACAGCAGGTCATCGGCCCGGAAGCCGCCGCCCAGGGCCACGGTCACCAGATGTTGCACCAGCACATCGAGCGGCTTGTCGGGCGACTCCCGTGCCTCGATGTGACCCGCCTCGATGGCCCGCCGCGCGGCCACGGCTTCCACCAGTTCCAGGCTATGTGTCGGCACCACGGTCACGCGCGACGCGCGGCCTGGCGCATGCCCCGAGCGTCCGGCCCGTTGCAGCAGCCGCGCCACGCCCTTGGGCGACCCGATCTGCAACACGCGCTCCACGGGCAGGAAATCGACCCCGAGATCCAGGCTCGAGGTGCAGACCACCGCGCGCAGCGCGCCGTTCTTGAGGTTCAGCTCGACCCATTCACGCACGCTGCGATCGAGCGAGCCGTGGTGCAGCGCGATCTGCCCGGCCCACTCGGGCCTGGCATCGAGCATGGCCTGATACCAGAGCTCGGCCTGCGAGCGCGTGTTCAGGAACACCAGCGACGTACTGCTTGAATCGAGCTCGCGCAGAACGTGGGGCAACATCGACAGACCAAGATGCCCGGCCCACGGGAACCTGCCGGCGGAATCGGGAAGCAGCGTATCGACGATCAGCTGCTTGGGCGTATGGCCGTGCACCAGCACGCGACGCGTGGGTGAAACGCCAGCCAGTAGTACATCACGCGCATGCGCGAGGTTGCCAAGCGTGGCCGACAATCCCCAGATACACAGGTCAGGCTGCCACTGGCGCAGCCGTGCCAGCGCCAACTGCACCTGCACGCCGCGCTTGCTGCCTATCAGTTCGTGCCATTCGTCGACCACCACCAGCCGTACGCGACCCAGCGTTTCACGCGCATCGGCGCGCGTGAGCAGCAGCGACAGGCTTTCCGGCGTGGTCACCAGCGCCGTGGGCAGGCGCCGCGCCTGTGCTGCCCGTTCGGTACTGCTGGTATCGCCGGTACGCAAGCCCACGGTCCAGTCGAGCCCCAGTTCGGCCAGCGGCGCCTGTAGCGCCCGCGTGGTATCGGCGGCCAGTGCGCGCATCGGCGTGAGCCACAGCACCGTCAGCGGCGGTGGCAGCGCACCGGCGCGCGCCGGCGGCTCGGCGAATGCCAGCAAGGCGCCGAGCCATGCCGCGTAGGTCTTGCCTGTGCCGGTGGTCGCGTGCAGCAGGCCGCTTTGCCCTTTGCCAATGGCATCCCACACCGCGCGCTGGAAGTCGAATGGTTGCCAGTTCCGGGCGGCGAACAGCGCAGGGAGCGACTGCGCGACGGGCGGCTGCCGCACGAAGCTGGCCTCGGCCGGGCTCATGCGGCGTCCTTCGCGGGCGGTTGCGGCAGCATCGCTTCAAGCGTGGCCAGTGTGTCGGCTTCGTCGATCGGCTTGTCGGTGCGCCAGCGCAGCATGCGCGGAAAGCGCACCGCGATACCGCTCTTGTGGCGGCCGCTGCGGGCAATGCCCTCGAAGCCGAGTTCGAACACCTGGGTAGGCGTAACGCTGCGCACCGGGCCGAATGACTCGATCGTGGTACGGCGCACGATCGCATCGACCGCGCGCATTTCTTCGTCGGTCAGACCGGAGTAGGCCTTGGCAAACGGCACCAGCGCCCGTTCCGGCACGCCGGGCGGGGCATTCCAGACCGCGAACGTGAAATCGGTGTAGAGGCTGGCGCGCCGGCCGTGGCCGCGTTGCGCATAGAGCAGTACCGCATCGACGGTGTATGGATCGATCTTCCATTTCCACCAGAGCCCCACGTCCCGGGTACGCCCGGCGCCGTAGGCTGCATCGGCAGCCTTGAGCATGAAGCCCTCCACGCCGAGCTCGCGCGAGCCGTCGCGCAGGCGGGCCAGATGCGGCCAGTCGGCGGCTTCCACCTGTGGGCTGAGTTCCAGTGCGGGATGTACATGATCGGCAATCACTCGCGCCAGTTGCGCGCGCCGTTCGGTCTGTGGACGGCTGCGCCAGTCCTCGCCTTGCCATTCCAGCAGGTCATACGCCATCAGAATCGCAGGCGCCTCACGCAGCAGCTTCGCATTCAGCGTCTTGCGGCCGATCCGCTGCTGCAACAACGCAAACGGTTGCACGCGCCCATCGATCCAGATCACGATCTCGCCATCGAGCACGGTGCCATCCGGCAGGGTCCGCGCAGCCTCCATCAGCTCCGGGAACCGCTCGGTAATCAGTTCCTCGCCGCGCGACCAGAGCCAGCCCTCCCCTGCCCGGCGTACCAGTTGCGACCGAATGCCATCCCATTTCCATTCCACCAGCCATTGCGCCGGGTCGCCGAGCGCGGCGTCGAACGCTTCGACCGGCAGCTGCAGCGGATGCGCCAGGAAGAACGGATACGGCTGGCCGCCGCGCATCGCGTTATCTCCGTGTTCGGGCGCAATCAACATCAGGAACCGTTCCGCCGACGGCCGCACGGAAACATCGGTATAGCCAATCATGCGCTCGGCCACGCGTTTCGGATCGATGCCGGCGACTTCACCGAGCGCACGCGTGACCAGCAGCTTCGACACCCCGACCCTGAAACTGCTGGTGATCAGCTTGAACAGTACCAGCCGCCCGCGTGCGTCGAGCGGTTGCCACAACGCATCGAGCGCGGCATTCAAGGTCTCGGGCGATTGGCCGCGCAGCGGCAGCAGACGCTGCTCGACCCATTCGGCCAGGCCGGCCGTGTCGGCATGAACGGCATCGGGTAACAGCAAGGCAATGGTCTCGGCCAGGTCTCCCACGGCCTGGTAGCTTTCCTCGAACAGCCATGGCGGCAGGCCGGCCGCACGCTGGGCAAGGTCACGCAGGGCCGCCACCGGCACGATCTGGCGCGGCTTGCCGCCCGCCAGGAAGTAAACGGCCCAGGCCGCGTCGGCCGCGGGCGCCTGGCGGAAATACTCGACCAGCGCGGCCAGCTTGGCATTGCTCGACGTGGTGCCATCGAGCGCGCTGTAGAGATCGGCGAAGGCCTTCATATGGCAGGCTCCGCCGGTACGCCGGGGGCGTCGCCCTCCGCGCTCCCGGCGCTCCCGGTGCTCTCGTCATCGTCATCGCCAAATGCGGTCTCGAATGCCTGGGCCTGCAGTCCCTGCTCCGACAGATAGCGCACCATGACCGGCACATTGCCATGCGTGACAATCACGCGCTGCGCGCCGGTGCCCGCAATGGCGGACAGCAGGCCCGGCCAGTCCGCGTGATCCGAGAGCGCGAAGCCGCGGTCGACACCACGCCGGCGACGCGTGCCGCGCAACTGCATCCAGCCGCTCGCGAACGCATCGGATGCATCACCGAAGCGGCGCAGCCAGGTGGACCGTTGCGCCGATGGCGGCGCCACCACCAGCGCGCGCCGCAACGCCGGGCTGCGCGGCGGCAGGTCGGCGGCCGTGATCGTCGGCGGAAGCGCAACGCCAGCTTCCGCATATGCCCGATTCAGCGCACTCATCGCGCCATGGATCACGATCGGGCCCGGCATGGCCATTTCCGCTCCGGCATGCCGCATCAGTCCATGCAGGATCCGTTGCGCCTTGCCGAATGCGTAGCAGTACAGCACGCTGGCGCGCCCGGCCGCCGCATTGACTTGCCACCAGTGAAATATCTCGGCCATCAACGTAGCCTGCGGCGTCCAACGATAGATCGGCAGCCCAAACGTGCTTTCCGTGATGAAGGTATCGCAGCGCACCGGTTCGAACGGGCTGCAGGTGCCGTCGGCTTCCACCTTGTAGTCGCCCGATGCCACCCAGACCTGCCCGCCGTGTTCGAGCCGGACCTGCGCGGAACCAAGCACGTGTCCGGCCGGATGCAGGCTGAGCCTGACGCCGTGGTGCGTGATCTGTTGCCCGTAGGGCAGTGTGTCGAGGGTGATGCCCGGCAGGCGCGCCAGCAGCACGCCGCGCCCGGGCTCCGCACACAGGTAATGCGCGTGCCCCAGGCGGGCATGATCCGAATGGGCGTGCGTGATGACGGCCCGGGCCACTGGCCGCCATGGATCGATATAGAAGTCGCCGGGCGGGCAATACAACCCTTCCGGCCTTGCCACGATCAGGTCCGATGCCATAGTCGTCGCGCGCTGCTTGAGTACGTTGATCAGTTGGTGACGCACTCCCCGCCAGCGTCATGGTCCGAGCTGCCACCTTCCTTCCGCGCCTCGGCTTGCCCACGCACATTGAGTACGGCCAGGGCGAACTGCAGCAACACCAGCGCCCAGGCCCCGCTATGCAAGCCCCAGCCGACCCACAACAGGTTGCTGAGCAGGAAGCACCAGAAGCCAAGCTTGCGCCGGCCTGCGGACTGGCTTCCCACCAGCCACGTCGACCCTATGGTCACGGCCATCGCCGGCCATTGCAGCGCATCGAGCCAGTCCACCGCAGTGCCTCCGTTGCCAGATGCTCCCAGACTAGGCGGGGCGCCGGACTCCCGGCAGCAGCACCGCTCCGGTTCGGCTGTCGGCGTATTCTCACATCGACTAAAAGCGCCTCATGAAACACTTATTGGCATGCAGCCTATTTTATGGATTTCGTCAATCAGCCGCTGGCCGATAGTGTGAGCTATCAATCCCTCCTAGAATCAAGCAACCCAATCCCCTGCCGACGTTACGCGGCCGGTCACCCAAACTATTTTTGCTACGTCCATGCGCCAAGAAAACCAGCGACTTGCCGAACTCCTGCGAGACGAACAGGAAAGTATCCTGCGCGGCTGGACCGCGGAATACCACAACTACGCCGAAGGTCGCGGCCTGACGCAGAACCTGGAGTCGCAGCAGCAAGTCATCCTGCGCGGCCTGGAGAGCGGCGTGCGCGCAGACGGCGATGCGGGCAACTTCAACGACGCCTCGTGGGCGGCGCTGCGCGACACGCTGGCGCAGTTGTCCAGCGCCCGCGCGGCACAAGGCGAAACCGCCGACGTGACCAGCGGCTTTGTGCTGGCGCTGAAGCGGCCGATCTTCGATGCATTGCAACGGCAGGCCAAGTCCAGCGGGCTGGAGGGCCAGATCGAGGTGATCTGGACCACCTCGGCGATCGTCGACCGCATGGCCCAGTGGACGGTTTCGACCTACCAGAAAACGCGCGAGGAAATCATCGTGCGCCAGCAGCAAGAGCTGCTGGAGCTGTCCACGCCGGTGATCAAGCTCTGGGATGGCGTGCTGGCCGTGCCCGTGATCGGCACGCTGGACAGCAGCCGTGCGCAAATGGTCATGGAATCGCTGCTCGAACGCCTGGTGGAAACCGGGTCGCAACTGGCGATCATCGACATTACCGGCGTGCCTACCGTGGACACGCTGGTGGCGCAACACCTGATGAAGACCGTCACCGCGATCCGCCTGATGGGCGCGGAAAGCATTATCAGCGGGATCCGTCCGCAGATTGCACAGACCATCGTTCATCTGGGCATCGACCTGCAAGGCATCATCACCAAGTCCACGCTGGCCGATGCACTGGCCACCGCGATGCGCCTGACCGGGCACACCGTCGTGCGCGCCACAGCCTGAGCGAGCCGAGGCCAACATGGAACGTATTCCAATCCTGCGGATGGGCCGGAACTTGCTGGTGACCATCCAGATCGACATGCAGGACCAGACCGCATTGCAATTGCAGGAAGACCTGGCGACGAAAGTCGAGAAAACCGGCGCGCACGGCGTGCTGATCGATGTCTCCGCGCTGGAGATGGTTGATTCGTTTATCGGCCGCATGCTGGTCAGCATTTCCGATATCAGCCGCATCCTGGGCGCGACGACCGTGGTGGTGGGTATCCGCCCTGCCGTGGCCATCACACTGGTGGAACTGGGCTTGTCGCTTGGGGGCGTGAAGACGGCGCTCAACGTGGAGCGCGGCATGGCGATGCTCGACGCTGCACAGGTGCTCTGACGTGGCGACCGAACTGGCCCCCGCGGGCGAGGCACCGATCCGGGATGAGCGCGACATCGTGTTGGCGCGCGCGCTCGTACGCACCCTTACGGCCCAGCTGAAATTCTCGCTGGTGGAGCAGACTAAGATGATTACGGCGGCCAGCGAACTGGCGCGCAATACGATGGTGTACGGCGGTGGCGGCGAAATGCGCTGGGAAATCCTGTCCGAAGGCGCCCGGAATGGGCTGCGGCTCCATTTCGAGGACCAGGGGCCGGGCATTCCTGACGTGGAGCAGGCACTGGTCGACGGCTGGACCACTGGCAATGGCCTGGGTATGGGCCTGTCTGGAACCAGGCGGCTGGTGAACGAGTTCTCAATCCGGACTCAAGTTGGCGAGGGAACCTGTGTCAGCATCACTCGGTGGAAGTAGGAACCACGGGCCGCATCATGCGGTACCGATCGGAGACCCCAGCCGCGTTGGCGAAGCCCGGCGCTATGCGGCCGAGCTGACTGCGCGCTTTGGATTTGATGCGATACAGGCTGGCCGCCTGGCGGTGGCTGTCAACGAACTCGGCAACAATCTGCTGCGCCACGCCACCGGCGGGCGCCTGCTGCTGGCCGTGCATGAAGTGGCCGGCAGCCTGGCCATCGATCTGCTGTCGATCGATGATGGTCCCGGCATGGCCGACCTGCAGGCGTGCATGCGCGATGGTTACTCCACCGGTGGCAGCGCGGGCCAGGGCCTGGGCGCGGTGCGCCGGCTGGCTGACGACTTCGATGTCCACACGCGTGCCGGCGACGGCAGCCTGGTGCTGGCGCGCTTCTATCGCGAACGTGACGCCGCAGGCGAGCCGCGTCGCCCCAACGGCGGGTTCGCCGTGGGAGCGATCTGCCTGGCCGCACCCGGCGAGCGTGTCAGTGGCGATGGCTGGGACGTGGCAATCCATGACCGTCGCGCCGATGTGGTGATGGCCGATGGCCTCGGCCATGGCCCGGACGCAGCGGTCGCCGCCGTGGCCGCGCTTACCGCTCTCGACCCCCAATCTGGCACGGCACCCGGCTCCTATGTGGAACGTGCGCATGCCGCGCTGCGGGGCACGCGCGGCGCGGCTGTCGGTGCGCTGCGCATCGACGCGAATTCGAACCGCATCCGGTTTGCCGGCGCCGGCAATATCCTCGGCCGCGTGATCTCCGGCATTGCCGACCGCACGCTGGTGACCCAGAGCGGTACCGCAGGCCTCCAGATGCGTACCGTGCAGGAGCAGGAACTGGAGTGGCCCGAGCATGCGCTGGTGATCGTGCATTCGGACGGCATCCAGTCACGCTGGCAGTTCGATGACGCGGCCGTGTTGCAGCGCGACCCGGCCATCGTGGCCGCCTTTGTCCTGTGGAAATTCAGCCGTGGTCGCGACGATGCCACCGTGGTAGTCGTCCGACGCGCCGAGATCTGAGATGAACGCCCAAGCCTCACGCCCCGACGAATCGAATCAATCCGGCGCATCTGGTGACTCCGGAAACGCCGGTGACGCCGGCACGCTGGACTCACTGCGCTCCCAACTGGCGGCCCGCATGCAGGAAGTGGAAGCGTTGCGCGCGGAGATCGAGGAAACCAACCGCGGCGTGGTGGCGCTCTATTCCGAGCTCGACATGCAGGCCGAGCAATTGCGCCATGCCACCGAACTCAAGAGCCGCTTCCTGGCCTATATGAGCCACGAGTTTCGCACGCCCATCGTATCGATCCAGAGCATTACACGCCTGCTGATCGATCGCGTGGATGGCCCGCTCACGCCCGAGCAGGAAAAGCAGGTGATGTTCGTGCGCGACACCGCCGCCGAGTTCGCCGAGATGGTCAACGACCTGCTGGACCTGGCCCGGCTGGAAGCGGGCCGCGTCGAGGTGTCGCCGGCCTGGTTCGACATGGTGGCCCTGTTCGACGCGCTACGCGGCATGTTCAAGCCCGTGCTGACCAACCCCGACGTTTCCCTGATCTTCGAGGAACCCCATGGGGTGTCCAAGCTGTTCAGCGACGACCGCAAGTTGTCACAGATCCTGCGCAACTACGTCTCGAACGCGTTGAAATTCACGCCCAATGGCGAAGTCCGCGTATCGGCCAGTTGCGACGCACCGGGCACGATCACGTTTTCGGTACGCGACACCGGCATCGGCATCCCGCCCGAATCGCATCGCGAAGTTTTCCAGGATTTTGTGCAGATCGATTCGCCGCTGCAACGGCGCTACCGGGGCTCTGGCCTGGGGCTGGCGTTGTCGAAACGGTTGGCCGAACTGCTTGGCGGCCACGTCGGCTTTGAAAGCGAAGTCGGCGTGGGTTCACGCTTCTACGTGACGCTACCGACCACCTACCCCAGTGCCGTGGCGTCTTCCGGAGTCGACCATGCCGGGTGACATCCCTCCCGATACCGCCCAACCCGATATCACGCGGACGCAGCCCCCGGTACGCGTGCTGGTGGTGGACGACAATCCGGTCACACGCTATGCCACGGTGCTGGTGCTCGGCGCCGCCGGCTACCAGACCCTCGAAGCCGAGAGTGGCCAGGAAGCCCTGCAACGCGCCGATACCACCGTGTCGGCAGTGGTGCTCGACGTCAACCTGCCCGATATCGACGGCTTCCAGGTTTGCCGCATGCTGCGCGACCGCCCTGAAACGGCAACCGTGCCCGTGGTCCACCTGTCGGCTACCTATGTAGCGGATTACGACAAGGTGCGCGGGCTGGATGCCGGTGCCAGCGCCTACCTGATCCATCCGGCCGAGCCGGCCGTGCTGGTGGCCACGATCTCGTCGCTGCTGCGCGCCAGCGCGGCGGAACGCTCGATGCGCGAGAGCGAAGCCCGCTTCCGCGCCATCTACCATCAGGCGATTGGCGGCATCTGCACGCTGGACCTGGCCGGCCGCTTTGTCGACGTGAACCCGGCCATGCTGACCATGCTGCGGCGCCCCGCCGACGAACTGGTGGGGCAACCGGTATCTGCCTTCGCGCCGTCCGACTGGCGCGACAGGGTCGACGATGCCACCGGGTACAACCGGCAAGACGGCTGGCAGGGCACGTTCCCGCTGCTCGACGTGCGTGGCGAGACCATGCACCTGGAGTGGAGCATTTCGGCGGTACTGGAAACCGGCGTCAAGGTAGCGGTGGTGTCGAACATCACCGACCATGTCAACCTGGAGCACCAGCGCGAACAGCTGATCGAACGCGAACAGGCCGCCCGCGCGGCCGTGGAACGGCTCAATCGCATGAAGGACGACTTCATCGCGATACTGTCGCATGAACTGCGCAATCCGCTCAATGTGATTTCGGTCTGGACGCACGTACTGTCACGCCATATCGATTCGGAGGAAGGCCGCCGCGGCCTGGCCGCGGTGGAACGCAATATCGGCATTCAGCGCCGCCTGGTGGCCGACCTGGTCGATGTGTCGATGCTCAATGTCGGCAAGATGCGGCTGGAACGCGAGCGCGTGAACCCGGCCGAGGTGGTGCGCGGCACGATGGACACCATGCAGGCCCAGGCCGAGGAACGCCATGTGACACTGGCCGTCGAACTGGCCCCGACCTTGACCCGGTCGGCATGGCTCGATGCCGCACGCTTCCAGCAGATCCTGTGGAACCTGGTCTCGAATGCAATCAAGTTTTCGCCGGAAGACGGCACGGTACGCATCGAGGCATCGTCCGATGCCGACAATCTGCGCGTACGCGTGATTGATCAGGGGCGTGGCATTCCCGCCGAGTTCCTGCCGCTGCTGTTCGACCGCTTTACGCAAAGCGAGGATACGAACCGGCGCAAGCATGGCGGCCTGGGGCTGGGGCTGGCCATCGTCAAGCACCTGGCGGAAATGCATGGCGGCACGGCGCACGCCTTCAGCGCCGGTGTGGGCCAGGGCGCCACGTTCGAAATTACGATTCCGCTGGAGGATGGCGCCACTGCCGATGCGCCGGCGGAAAACGGGCCGGCATTGCAACAGTCGGTGCCGCTCCGGGCGTTGGATGTGCTGGTGATCGAAGACGATGCCGATGCATCGGCGGCGCTGGCCGCAATCCTGAGCGACTATGGCGCGCATGTGCGCACCGCGCGCGACTGCGACGAGGCGCTCGACGAGTTCGCGCGCCGCGTGCCGGACCTGATCATCAGCGACATCGGCCTGCCTGGCCGCGACGGCAACGACCTGATCCGCGAGATCCGCATGCGCGAGGCCGTGGAAAGCCTGCCGCGCGTCCCCGCCGTGGCCCTGACCGCGTTCACCCGCCAGCAGGACCGCCGCATTGCCACCGAGTCAGGCTTCGATGCCGTATGCGGCAAACCGCTACGCCTGCAGGAACTGATGGACGCCATCGAGATGGCCCTGGCGCTGTCACGGTAGCCAATTCAGCCCCCCTCTCCCATTTCATGGGCGAGGGGAGCGCATAACGACGGGTATCGCCTCGGTCAACGCTACACCACTCCATCCCTCCGCAAACCCTCAACATCCTCCGCCGTCAGCCCCAACGCGCCATAAACCTCCGCATTGTGCTCCCCTACCCCGGGTCCGCTGCGCATCGGCACTGCCGCATGCCGCGAGAACCGGGGCACCACGCATGGCGCAGGGATCGAGCCAAGGTCGGGGTCGGGCAGGCGCACGATGGCCTGGCGCGCCTGGAAATGGGGATCGTCGACGATGTCGGCAATCGAAAAAATCTTGCTGAACGGGATCTCGTGCGCATCGAGCGTACGGGCAATCTCGGCGTAAGGGTGCGCCGCAAACCAGTCGGCGATCACGCTGTCGAGCGCATCGAGATGGCGCACACGGGCCGGGTTGGTCGCGAAGCGTGGATCGTCCGCAATCTCGGGCTGGCCAAGCGCGCGACATAGCCGCGTGAAGATCGCGCCTGACGATGCCACCAGCGACACCCATTCTCCGTCCGCGGTCGCGTACATGTTCGATGGCGCCGTATACGTCGCGCGATTGCCGGCGCGCTGGCGTACCTGCCCCAACTGTTCATACTCCACAGCCAGTGGCTCCAGCATGCGAAACAGCGCCTCGGTGGCCGACAGGTCGATCTCCTGGCCCGGCAGTGCATCGTTGCCGGGCAAGCGCCGCTCGGCCATGGCACTGGCAATCGCAAACGCACCGAACAGGCCTGCCACCATATCGCCCATCGGGTAGTTCATATGGAGCGGCGCGCCATCGGTTTCGCCGCTGAGGTTCGTGAATCCGCTCATGGCTTCGAAAATGCGCGCAAACCCGGCACGCCGCGCATAAGGGCCGGTCTGGCCAAAGCCAGTCAGCCGCAGCACCGTAAGCCGTGGATTGGCACGCTGCAGCGTGGCGAGGTCCAGCCCCCAGCGATCGAGTGTGCCAGTGCGGAAGTTTTCCACGAGCACGTCGAAATCGGGCAGCATGCGCAGGAACAGTTCACGGCCCGCCGGCTTGCGCACATCGAGCGTGATGCCACGCTTGCCGCGATTGGTGACCTTCCAGTACAGCGCAAGGTCGCCCTTCACCGGCGCCAGGCCGCGTAGCGGGTCGCTGCCATCGGGCAGTTCGAGCTTGACCACCTCCGCTCCCATGTCCGCGCACAGCGTGCTCGAGAATGGGGCGGCAATCACGGTCGCCATGTCAAGGATACGGATGCCGGACAGCGGGCCACCGGCATTGCTGAGATTGCGTTGCATGAGCATAGCTCCGGTCAGTCGAGCGTGGTGCCGGTGGATTTGACCAGCGCGGCCCACCATGCGGTATCCGAGCGGATCTGCTGCGTGAACTGTTCCGGTGTGTTGCCGACCGGCTCGGCGCCCTGTTCGATCAGGCGCTTGCGGATCTCCGGCCGCGCCAGCACCTTCACCACGGCGTGGTTGAGCTTGTCGATGATCGGGCGCGGCGTGTTGGCCGGCACCATCAGGCCCTTCCATGCCGTCACCACATAGCCCTTGAGCCCGGCCTCTTCGGCGGTCGGCACCTCGGGTGCACCGGAGGCGCGCTTCTCGCTGGTCACGGCCAGCGCACGCAGCTTGCCCGATTGCACATGCGGCCAAAGCGCCGGCATATTGTCGATCATCAGCGTGATATGGCCGGCTATCAGGTCGGCCACGGCCGGGCCGCTGCCTTTGTAGGGTACATGCTGCATCTTGAGCCCAGCCGTCCGGTTCAGCAGTTCTCCGGCCAGTTGCGCCGGGCTGCCATTGCCGGGCGAGCCGAACGTGACATTGTTCGGATGCGCCTTGGCGTAAGCGATGAACTCCTTCACATTCTTGACCGGCAGCGACGCGTTGACCGCCATCAGGTTGTGGTCACGCGCGATCATCGTCACGGCTGCCAGGTCGCGGGCCGGGTCATAGCTCATCTTCGCGTACAGGCTCGGATTGATCACGGCCTGGCCTGCGGCGGCCATCAGCAGCGTATAGCCGTCAGGGGCTGCCTTGGCGACGATATCGCCGCCGATATTGCCGCCCGCGCCCGGACGGTTGTCGACGATGATCGTCTGGCCCAGTTCCTCGCGCAGTGGTTCTGAAATCAGCCGCGCCACGATATCGGTGGACCCGCCCGGCGCAAACGGCACCACCAGGCGAATCACCTTGCTTGGGTATCTGGCTTCGGCTTCGGCGGCGTGCGTGGAAGTCAGCGCCATGCCGCACAACAGGCCGGCCGCGATCAGGATGGGCTTGAACATGAGGGTCTCCGTCTATGTGCCTATATGTGGGGGCCGGGCTCAGCGACTGCCGCCCCGTGCGAAGGTGCGCTTCGCGATGTTGATCTGGTGAATCTGGCTGGTGCCTTCATAGAGGCGGAACAAACGCACATCGCGATAGAACCGCTCGATACCGTAGTCGGCGATGTAGCCGTAGCCGCCAAACAACTGCACGCATTTGTCAGCCACGCGGCCGCACATTTCCGAGGCGAAGTATTTGCAGATCGACGCTTCCATGGTGACGTCCTGGCCATCGTCGCGCTTGCGCGCGGTTTCCAGGATCAGTGCGCGGGCCGCGTGGATCTCGGTCTGGCAATCGGCGATCATCGCCTGCACCAGTTGGAAGTCCGCCAGCGGCTGGCCGAACTGCTTGCGTTCGGTAACAAAGCGCACGGCGTCGTCGAGCATGCGAATCGCTGGTCCCGTGCAGAGCGCGGCCAGGTGGATGCGTTGTTTGTTCAGTACCTTCATTGCGGTACGGAAGCCCTGACCCTCTTCGCCGCCGATCAGGTTGGCCACCGGCACGCGGCAGTTATCGAAATGTACTTCCGACACCGGCGATCCGGCCTGCCCCATCTTCTGGTACGGCTGGCCGGTGCTGAGCCCCGGCGTATCGCGCGGCACCAGCAACGCCGAGATACCGCTCGCGCCCGGCTTGTCAGGATCGGTGCGCGCCATGACCGTGAACAGCCCCGCGATGGGCGCATTGGTGATGAAACACTTGGTGCCGTTCAGGATGTAGTGGTCGCCATCGCGGCGCGCCGTGGTTTGCAGGGCCGTGGCGTCGGAACCGGCATCGGGCTCGGTCAGTGCAAACGATCCGGTCACTTCGCCGCTGGCCAGCAGCGGCAGGTAGCGCGCCTTCTGCTCCGGTGTGCCATCGGCGACCAGGGCCTCGGAACCGATGCCCGTGTTGGTACCGACTCGCGCCCGGAAAGCCACCGAGCATTGCGACAATTCGATGGCCGCCAGCACCAGTTCCTCGGTGGTCATGCCCGCGCCGCCAAATTCCTCGGGAATCGAATAGCCGAACATGCCTTGCGCGGCCATCGCGTCGACCAGGTCTTGCGGCACCTCGTCGCGGCTGGCCACCTCCGCCTCGCGCGGCACCAGCTTTTCCCGGACAAAACGCTGCAGCGAGTGCAGGAATGGCTGGAACACCTCGGGGTCTCGGATCATCGTGTCTCGCTCCAATTTCTGTTCTGGATGATGAGCGCGAGACTACGCCCGGCTTCGATATGCCAATACTGTTGTTTCGCTATCTTGAACATCGAGCCGCCAGGCGCCACACTGCTTCGGTAAGATGCGTGCGATGCCCATGCCCAGATCGACCCGACACCACCCCGATCCCGCTTTCGCCACGACGCTGGCCCATGGCCTGTCGTTGCTGCAGTGCTTTCGAGTGGGCGAGACGGTATTGAGCAACAAGGAACTGGCCGAGCGAACGGGGCTGTCAAAGGCCACCATCAGCCGGCTGACCTACACCCTGGCGGCACGCGGCCTGCTGCTGTATGACACGCGGCTGCGCCGCTATCGGCTCGGTTCCACCGCGCTGTCGCTGGGCTATCCGCTACTGGCCAGCCTGCGCGTGCGCCAGGTGGCCCGCCCGCTGATGAAGGCGCTGGCCGACCGCATGGGCGGTTCCGTATCGCTGGGGCTGCGTGACCGTCTACGCATGGTCTACGTGGAAACCAGCCGGGGCCACGACGCCATTGCGTTCCGCCCCGATATTGGCGCGGCGCTGCCCATGCTGGCCTCGGCGATGGGCCGCGCCTGGCTTGCGCAGGCCCCGGCCGAACTGCGTGCGACGGTACTCGACGCGTTGCACCTGGCCGAACCCGACGACTGGCGGCGCCATGCCGATGCCATTCCCGCCGCGGTCAACGATCTGGCCACGCTGGGCTTCACACGCTCGCCCGGTGACTGGCTGCGCGATGTGCATGCGGTTGCGGTACCCATGCGCCAACCGATCGACGGCGAGATCCTGGTGTTCAATTGCGGCGTCCCCGCCGCGCGCATGACACCACGCAAACTCGAGCACGAGATGGGCCCGGCCCTGCTGGCGCTGGTTGCCGAAGTCGAATCACTGCTGACCTCCTGACTGGAAGGAATCCCATGACAGCAGGCAACACCGACGAAGCCAGGGACCGCCAGTTCGCCAATACGCTGGCCAACGGACTCGACATCCTGCTGGCCTACCGACCCGGAGAAGTACTGCTCGGCAACAAGGATTTCGTGCAGCGAACCGGATTGTCGAAAT
The DNA here is from genome assembly GCA_963543405.1 of uncultured Cupriavidus sp. Lineage (GTDB taxonomy): Bacteria > Pseudomonadota > Gammaproteobacteria > Burkholderiales > Burkholderiaceae > Cupriavidus. The sequence goes on along the minus strand of CAUUBQ010000057.1, from coordinate 29,470 downwards.
CCACGGTCGCGCGGCTTACGCACACGCTAACTGTGCTCGGCTACCTGCGGCACGAGGTTGAACTGGGCAAGTATCGGCTGGGCGCACCGGTGCTGGCGCCGGGGTATCCGCTGCTGGCCAGCATGCAGATCCGCCAGGTGGCACGGCCGTTGATGAAGGCGCTGGCCGATGAAGTCGATGGTGCCGTGTCATTGGGCATTCGCGATCGCACCCAGATGATCTACGTCGAAACGGCGCGATCTACCGACAACCTCGTCGTACCACCCGACATTGGCGCGGCATTGCCGATGCTGACCACGGCCATTGGCAAAGCCTGGCTATGCCGGGTGCCGGCCGAATTGCGCGACCCGGTGCTGAACCGGTTACGCCTTGAAGACCCCGACGCGGTGCGCCGTGCCGAAGCGGGACTGACGCAGGCGCGCCAGGATCTGGAACAGCTTGGCTTCTGCTCCAACCGTGCGGAATGGCGCCACGACGTCTTTGCATTTGCGGTTCCACTGTGCAGGCCAGTGGATTCGCAATGGTTCGTGCTCAACAGCGGAGTGCGCGCGCGTGCCGGCACATTTCCGGACATGCAGAAGTTTGTCGGGCCACGGCTGGTAACGGTGGTCCATCACCTCGAAAGTCTGCTTGGCTTGCGCTGAGCCGCTGAGGCACACCACGCCCTCACTTGAGCAGTCAACTCCCCGCTTGATCGAAATACCACAGTAGTCACTGCCCGGCCGGGACATGGCTTGACGCCGTAACGGCGCGCTGGGATTATTCGCCCTTAAAGCTAATGCGAGTCGTTCGCATTTGTGTTTACATTCTTATTACGAGCCAACGCATCATGATGTCCTGCCAGACTCCGGCCTATCGCCGGGAGCACGCCCCTTCGCGCATCCGCCCCCTTGCCGCTTTCGCCCGCATTGCGGTACTGGCCGGATTTCCGCTCTGCGGAACCGTGCTGGCACAAACGGCACCCACGGCACCGGCCGATCAGGCACTGCCGTCGGTGACCGTCAGTGCAAAGCAGGAAGTCGACATCGGCCCGCAGCTCCAGAAGAAAGCTTCGGGCGGCGCGCTGGGTAGCCGCTCGCAGCTCGACACTCCGTTCTCCACCACGGTGGTTACCGGTGAAGACCTGGCTGACCGCCAGGTGACCAAGGTCGGCGACATCTTCTTCAACGACGCCTCGGTCTCGGACAACAGCAACGGGAATAACGCGTGGGCGTCGTACACCACGGTGCGGGGCCTGCAGCTGGACTGGCGCAACGCGTACAAGATCAACGGCATGCCGTTCATCAGCTACGGGCTGACCCTGCCGTACGAGCAACTCGAACAGGTTGAACTGCTCAAGGGCGCGTCGGGCTTCATGTACGGCTTCGGCAATCCTGGCGGCACGGTGAACTACGTCACCAAGAAGCCGACCGACCAGTTCACGGCCAGCGTGGAACTGGGCTACCGTTCGTCGCATGTGTGGACCGAGCACGTCGACCTGGGTGGCCGCGCGGGCCCGGACAACATGTTCGGCTACCGCCTGAACGTGACGCACGAGGAAGGCAAGCCGTCCAATGCCGTTGGACTGAACCGCAATTCGGTATCGCTGGGCCTCGATGCCCGCATCACGCGCGACCTGACCTGGACCTTTGACGGCATCTACCAGGATCGCAATACCTTTGGCGCGACGCCGTCGTTCTATATCGGCGGTATCCCCACCAACGGCCAGATCCCGGGCGTGATCAATGGCCGCGGCGGCCTGCAGGCGGGTCCGGACGCACACTTCTACTCGAACCTGCAGGTGTACCAGACCGGTCTGCGCTACAACCTCAACCCGGACTGGACCCTCAGCACGACCTACAGCTTCAGCAAGCAGTCGCGCAGCCGGAACGAAACCACGCTGAACCTGTACAACTCGGCGGGCGACTACACCGATTTCCGCTACGACGGTGCCGAAAGCCAGCAATTCAGCAACTGGACCACGCAGGTCGAGGGCAAGTTCCGCACTGGCCCATTCCGTCATGAACTGGTGGCGGGCCTGAGCTGGCAGAAGCAGATCGACCGCTACAGCAACAACTTCGTGTACACGCAACTGGCCAACGGCAATATCTTTGCGCCGTATACGGGCGTCTACTGGAGCCAGGTTGGCTTCAACAAGTACCGCGCCGGCGATACCACCCAGAAAGCCGCCTTCGTCAGCGACACGATTCACCTGACCAATCAATGGTCGGTACTGGCCGGCCTGCGCGTAACCAATTACGAGCAGAACAGCTTCACGGGTACCGGCGTGGGCGACACGAACTTCACCAAGAACGGCCTGCTGACGCCCACGGCGGCGATCATGTACAAGCCGCTGGCCAGCACGACGTTCTATGCCAGCTACGTGGAATCGTTCGATGGTGGTGGCATTGTCAGTACTTCGTATGCGAACGCGGGCCAGGGGCTGACGCCGGCCAAGAGCCGCCAGTATGAAGTGGGCGTGAAGACCGACCAGGGCCTGTGGAACGCCACGGCTGCCCTGTTCCGCATCGAACGCCGCAGCGAGTTCAGCCAGTTCAACGGCACCAGCGCCCTGCCCACGTTCGTACAGGACGGCCAGTCGATCTACCAGGGCCTGGAAGTTGCCGGTTCGACGCGCATCGGTTCGCAATGGGAAGTGGGTGGCAGCGCAATGTACCTGGACAGCTACTACAGCAAGGGCCAGGACAATATCGGCAACCGCGTGGCGGGCGCGCCGAACTTCATCCTGACCAGCCGCGTGGCCTACCGCGTACCATTCGTGCCGGGCCTGAAGCTTGGGGTCGACGGCAAGTACACGGGCACCACCAAGGCACGTGCCGCGGGCGACCTGACGCTGGGCGGCTACACGGTATTCAACCTCGGTGCCACGTACAACACGCGTGTGGCTGGCAAGGAACTCACGCTGCGTGCGGCGCTGACCAACCTGACCAACAAGCGCTACTGGGGCTTCCAGTATGAAAACTACATCCAGCCGGCCGACCCGCGCGCCATCAGCCTGAGCGCGAAGATCGCGTATTGATCCGGTATTGATCGCGCCGCCTGGCGCCCCACTCCCGCACGCGGGAGTGGGAAAAAACCCGGGGTGGCTTGCTACAATCGCGTCTTTTCTTCCTGCCGCGAGCCGCCCGCCATGACCACCCTTGGAACCCCCCTCTCCCCGTCCGCCACCAAAGTCATGCTGCTGGGCTCCGGCGAGCTTGGCAAGGAAGTGTTGATCGCGCTGCAGCGGCTTGGCGTGGAAACCATTGCCGTGGATCGCTACGAGAACGCACCGGGCCAGCAGGTAGCCCACCATGCGCGCACGATCACGATGAGCGACGGCGACCAGCTCAAGGCGCTGATCGAAGCCGAGCGCCCCGACCTGGTGGTGCCCGAGATCGAAGCCATTGCCACCCCGACGCTTGAAGCACTGGAAGCTGCTGGCGTGGTCCGCGTCATTCCTACCGCGCGCGCCGCCCGCCTGACCATGGACCGCGAAGGCATCCGCCGTCTGGCCGCCGAGACGCTGAGCCTGCCCACCAGCCCGTACAAGTTCTGCGATTCGCTCGAAGAACTGCAGGCCGCCATCGATGGCGGCATCGGCTATCCCTGCGTGGTCAAGCCCGTGATGAGCAGCTCGGGCAAGGGCCAGAGCAAGATCGACGGCCCGGAAGGCGTCAAGGCAGCATGGGACTACGCAATGGCCGGTGGCCGCGTCAGCCATGGCCGCGTGATCGTGGAAGGCTTTATCGATTTCGACTACGAGATCACGCTGCTGACTGTACGCGCACTGGGCGCCAACGGCGAAGTGGAAACGCATTTCTGCGAACCGATCGGCCATGTTCAGGTCAGCGGCGACTATGTGGAAAGCTGGCAGCCGCACCCGATGCACGCCAAGGCGCTACAGACCGCCCAGCATATTGCGCACGCCGTGACCGCCGACCTTGGCGGCCAGGGCCTGTTCGGCGTGGAACTGTTCGTCAAGGGCGAGCAGGTCTGGTTCAGCGAAGTCAGCCCGCGTCCGCACGACACTGGCATGGTGACCATGATCTCGCAATGGCAGAACGAGTTCGAACTGCATGCCCGCGCCATTCTGGGCTTGCCGGTCGACACCACGCTGCGCGCTCCGGGTGCCAGCGCCGTGATCTACGGCGGCGTCGATGCCGAAGGCATTGTGTTCGATGGCGTCGATGAAGCAATGCGCGTACCGCAGACCGAGTTGCGCCTGTTCGGCAAACCCGAATCGTTCACCAAGCGTCGCATGGGCGTGGCACTGGCCTATGCCGCGGATGTCGACACCGCACGCGACCGCGCCAAGGAAGCCGCAAGCAAGGTCAAGCCGCGCAAGGCCTGAAGATTCTGCTGACAGTTTGCCCCCTCAGCCCGCGCGCGGGCGAGGGGCCGGGGGTGAGGGTCAGCGGCTCAAGCTGAGACAAGTCGCTATTTGAAGCGCCATGCCCTCTCCCCCACCCCTCTCCCACTTCGTGGGCGAGGGGAGCGCATAGCGACGGCTATCGCCAAATTTTCACCGACGGTCTGCTCCCCTCTCCCGCACGCGGGAGAGGGGAGCAAACCCACAAATCGCCATAATCAAGCGATCCGGTCTGCTCTATCTGTATGCGCCACCATCGGATCACGCGCGCCCGGATCCGTCGCCGCTGCCGCCAGCGCCGCATGGGCACCATACTGCGAATGCTCGCGCAGGCCGCTCAGATCGGCGCCGGAAGGCGCCTGGTATAGCCGCAATCCCAGTTCCGGCAGGATCGCCAACAGGTGGTCGAAGATATCGCCCTGGATACGTTCGTAGTCCGTCCAGCCCGTACGCGTGCTGAAGCAGTAGACCTCGATCGGGATACCTTGCGAATCGGGTTCCATCATGCGCAGGTTCAGCAGCAGGTCATGATGGATATCGGGATGCGCGCGCAGGAACGCGATGCCATAGGCGCGGAATGTGCCCAGGTTGGTTAGCCGGCGGCGGTTGACCGGATCGGTGTTCTCGCCCAGCAGCGCACGGTTGGATTGCTCCACCTCCTGCTGCTTGACCTCCAGGTAATCGTGCAGCAAGCGGAAGCGCATCAGCGACGTGATTTCATCATCGCTGAGAAAGCGTACGGTCGTGGCATCGATGCGCAGCGTGCGCTTGATGCGGCGTGCGCCCGACTCGAACATGTGCCGGTAGTTGCGATAGCTTTCCGAGAACAGCTTGTAGGTCGGCACCGTGGTTACGGTGTTGTCCCAGTTCTTGACCTTGACGGTATGCAGCGCGATATCCATCACGAAGCCGTCGGCATTGGACTGCGGCATCTCGATCCAGTCGCCGATGCGCAGCATGTCGTTCGACGTCAGCTGCGTGCTGGCTACCAGCGACAGCAGCGTGTCCTTGAACACCAGCAGCAACACCGCAGATATTGCACCGATGCCGGACAGCATCCACAACGGCGAACGGTCGATCAGGATCGACAGCACCAGTACACCGCAGACCAGCCACAAGGCCAACTGGGCAATCTGTACATAGCCCTTGATCGAGCGCGTCTGCGCGCGCCGGCTGTTGGCGAACACGGTCTGCCACGCGCCGAGCACGCCGGACAGCATCAGGAACACGCTGACCCACGTTCCGGCATGGGCCAGCCGCTCGATCAATGTCGAGAACTTGCCCAGATCCGGCACCTGGCTGATGCCGACCGTGATCACGGCCAGGAATACCGCGTAGCCGAGCCTGCGGTAGGTACGGTGGCGCATCAGCGCCGCCGCCCACTCGCGATTGCCCGACAGGCTCAGGACGCGATAGACGACCCGCCCCACCACGCGGGCGATCAGCCATTGCGCCAAGGCCGCGATCAGCACCAGCGCGAGTACGTACAACGAGATCTGCGCCCACGGATGGGCTGGAATGCGTTGCTGGAACAGGTCCAGCAGGGCGTCGAATGTCATGACGGGTAAAGCTTCGTTCGGTCCGGACAGGCCACAAGTCTACTAGCCATGCGCCGGACTGCCACCCTTCACGTGCATTTGCTACAAAATTCGGAATAATCTCAGTGCGCCGAACCGGCAAGCCGCCCTATTGCGCGTGCGGCGCGTACATCGCCATCAGTTGCTCGTCGGTAAAGCCCCAATGCCTGGCTTCCTCGAACGCAATCACGGTGTCTTCGCTCTGGGTCAGGTCCAGCACTTCGGGCGCCAAGGGCTTCGACTCGGCCACCGAATAGAACGTCATCACGCGCGGGCGCAACGCTTCGTCCTGGTTCTGGCCGCAGACCACCGCCAGGCGGCCCGAGCGCAAGCGCAGCACGGTACCCAGCGGATAGATGCCAACCGTACGCGTAAAGGCCTTGAACACGCGCCGGTCGAACAGCGTGTCCACGCGCACGGCGATGTATTCCATGGCGCGCGCCGGCGACCACGCCTGATGATTCGGACGCGGCGAGGTGAGCGAATCGTAGGTATCGCAGATTGCCGCGATCTTGGCGTGGATGCTGATCTCGTGCTCGACCAGGCCGAACGGATAGCCGCGCCCGTCCACGCGCTCGTGGTGATGCACGCACACATCGAGCGGGATGTTCGTATAGAGCCTGGCCTCGTTCAGGATCCGGTAGCCCGCCGACGGGTGGCGGCGCATCTGCTCTTCCTCGCGTGGCGTCAGGTCGCCCGCCTTCATCAGCAGCGATTCCGGCAAGGTCAGCTTGCCGATGTCATGCACCAGTCCGGCCACGCCAAGTTCACGCACTTCGCCATCCGGCAGCTTCAGGTTGCGGCCCACCGCGATCATCAGGGCGCAGACCGAGAAGGAATGCAGGTAGGTGTAGTCGTCCTTGGCCTTGAGCCGGGCCATGGCCAGCAGTGCCTGCGAATGGCGCGACAGCGACGTGGACGCCGAATCCACCAGCAGCAGCGCGCCATTGGCTTCCAGCGCGCGACCCATGCGCACGTCGTTGAACAGGTTGCCGATCAGCGCGCGCCCGGTCTTGATCAGTTCGCGCGCGCGTTCGAGTTCTTCCTCGAAGCTGGATTCCGGGTCGTTGCTGACATCGGCCTCCATCATTTCCGGCGTGGCCGGCGTCGGAAGATTGCGCCCCTTGAGGATGTCGATCCAGACATCCTGCACACTGGCGGACTGGATCTGCTCTACCTGCTCGTCGCTGGTAACCAGAAAGCGCGAGCGCCAGAACGGGTGGTTGATCCACGGCCCACCCAGTCTGGCCACGAACATGCCTACCTGCAGTTGTTCTGCCTTGATTCTTCTCAGCATGCACTAGCCCCTATCAATGGGCGCGAAGCGGCCTTCGCGTTTCCCGTTCAAGCGGGGCTCTTGTCAGGCCCCTTGCTCTGATTCTTATCTTTGGCCGCCTTTATCGGCAGCCGACCGGATTTCTTTAGTATTTTTTGACTGGAAGCCGTTTTCGCTCCCTCTGCCTGCCGCGTCGCCCAGACCAGCAGCCAGGTACCGAGCGCGATTGCGTATGCCGCCAGGCCAGCACCCGCAATGCGCTGGTCACCAAGCAGGTAATTCGCGCAGAGCCGCATTTGCGCGTCGACGAACAGCATGCCAAAAGTCAGGCCCATCCAGACCATGTTGCCGCCAAAAAACAACACCAGTGGCCATGGCGCCACACGCATGGCGACTACAGCGGCCATGCCTGCCACCCACACGGACAGGTCGCGGACCAATCCGAGCCCCGCTGACAGGCGCGACAGATCGATTGCAATCGGCAGCATCCAGATGCCATAGCCGACCGATGCCACCACCAGCAGGGTCAGTGCATGGGGTCGCAGCCGAACGATCAGGCGGGCACGGCGACGCTCCGGCAACAGCAACGGCGCCAGGCAGCCAGCCGCGAACAGGCATGGCAGCAGGCCCAGCATCAGCAAAGCCATCGACGCCTCGAACCGGCTACGCAGCGGTGGCAACGCCGGCAACAGGCACACGACCTGGGCCAGACACGCAGTCAGGCATGTACGACGGCGCATCATGGCCGGCTCCCGCGCGTATGGGCCAGCGCGAATGCATAGGCAGCGTGAAAATCTTCCAGCGCGTAGACGGCCAGCACGCGGCCATGCGCGTCAACGACATGGAGCCCGCCGTTGTGTTCGAAGCCGCCCTGCCCGTCTGGAATCGCAATCACATCGGCCTGGCGCAACAGCGCGGCCATGGCTTCAGCGGACCCTGCGGCAACCACCTGCCAGTCGGGCGTGCGGGCGCGATAGGTTTGCGCATAGCCCAGCAGATCGGCAACGGTATCGCGCGGATCGAACGACAGCGACACCAGGCCGATACGGCCTGACATGCCGTCGGCGGCCAGTTGCCGCGCCAGTTGGGCGAACTCGGCGCCCAGCGCCCGGCACACGGACGGACACCGCGTATAGATGAAATCGACGATGTAAACCGCTGGCACGGATCCTTGCGCCGAATCCGCGAACAGGCGCAACCGTTGTCCATGCTGGTTGAGCAGATCGATGGCAGGCAGCATCAACGCATGGCTGGCGATACGCGCCTCGCGCCGCTGGTCCAGCGTCCACGCACGCAGCCCGTATGTGAGGTAATGGATGGCTGCCGCGCCGCACACCAGTGCGGCACATAACACCAGCCACGGAGCCGGCCTAGCCGCCCGGCGCGCCCAGTGCGGCATCGCCATCGAACGGCACCTTCATGGCCGCGGTGTCGGCGCGCGCCGCCGCAACGGTCTCCGCGGTCACGGGCGGCGCGGCATTGCCCCACTGGCTGCGCACATAGGTCAGCACAGCCGCAACCTCGGCATCGTTCAACTGATCGGCAAACGCGGGCATGGCACCGTTGTACGCCGTACCCTTGACCGTCAGCTTGCCGGTCACGCCGCGCAACACGATCTGCGCTGCCTTGGCATCCTTGCCATTGACCCATTCCGATTGCGCCAGCGGCGGGAACACGCCGGGCAGACCCTGCCCGTTGGCCTGATGGCAAGCCACGCAACGGCCCTGGAAGATTGCCGCGCCATCCACGGCGGCGCCACCACCGGCGGCCTTCGGCTTGCCCTGCAGGTCGGCGGTCGTGCGCTGGTCCCCGAGACTGGGCGGTTGGTCGATCGGCGCCGTCACGATATACCAGGCGCCCCATGCCACCAGCACGGCCACCAGCGCCAGCACGTAGCGTGGAATCGGCATGCGGTTCTCGTGCGGGTCTTCCAGCTCGCGGGCACGCGCCGCATCGGCCTGTCGTTTTTCCTGTTGATCGGTCATGGCGTGCGGGTCTCCGGAACCTCTGGCGGCGGCAGCACGGCACCGGTGCGGTTCAGTGATTGCAGATAGGCCACCAGGTCCAGCGCGGCGGCGGTGGGCACCACGACCTTGCCGATGGGCGCATAGCCGGGTGGCAGCGGCACGGCCTTCTCGCCGGTCTCGGGCGCGTCCTTGACGTCGAACAGGTACGGATAGCTCGGCATGATGCTGCCGCCAACGTAGGCACGCGGCTGGTACAGGTGACCCAGGTGCCAGTCGGCGCTGGGCTGGCGCACGCCGATATTCATCAGGTCGGGGCCCGTGCGCATGGTGCCCAGCAGGTGCGGCTTGTCGTAGTAGTAGTCGCTGGCCACGGCAGCCCGACCCCACCCGCGCTTGGCATCGGGCGCGAAGCTGCTGTCGCGCGGCTGCTGCGAATGACAGTAGATGCAGCCATTGGCGATATAGACTTCGCGGCCGCGCAACTGGGCTGCGGTATAGGGCTTCAGGCCCTCGGTCGGCTTCACGTCGTGCAGTTGCAGATACGGGAGCACCACCAGTGCGCTGGTGGCCAGCGCCAGCATCGTCATGCCGCCTGCCAACAGGACGCTTTCGTTATTCACGGTCAGACTCCCTGTGCAGGCTTGCGGCCCTGGTGGAACAGCGCCGGCCGATCACGATTCGGGCCCATGCCGAAGATCGCGCAGACAAAATTGGCCACGAAACACAGATGACTGGTCAGCATCAACAGCCCGCCCAGCGAGCGCGCCTTCAGGTATGGCACGGTCAGCAGCACCGAATCCATGAACGGGCGCGCGGCATCGAGCATGGCCAGCCCCTGCAGCCAGCCGCCGATGGTCAGGCTGATGAAATAGATGCCGATGCCCAGTACCGCCAGCCAGAAGTGGCAATAGATCAGCCAGCGGTACGGCCATTCGCGCCCCGTGACACGCGGCACGATGAAGTAGATCGCGCCGAAGAATGCGAAGCTGACGAACGCGTACAGGCCCAGATGGGCATGCGCCACGGTGTAGTGCGTGAAGTGCGCCACGCGGTTCACCGCGCGTAGCGCCTCGAACGATCCCTGGATCGAACTGAGCGTGTACATCATGCCGCCGAAGGTCACGAAGCGCAGCGTCGGCGAATCGATCAGCCGCCGGAAATTGCCGCGCAGCGTCTGGTGCTGGTTGATCGAAAACGCAATCACCGGAATCAGCATCATCATGCTCTGCACGATCGACAGCGTGATCAGCCAGCCCGGCACCGGACCGCCCACAAGGTGGTGGCCGCCAACCTGCCCGTAGAAGAACGCCAGTGCCCAGAACCCCAGCAGCGACAAACCGTAGGACTTCACGGGCTGGCCGATGATCTTCGGCAGGAAATAGTAGATCGATGCCAGCGCCAGCGGCGTATAGAACAGGCCCAGCACGTTATGGCCGAACCACCAGTTCATGGTGGCCTGCTCCACGCCGAAATGCAGTCCCGGGAAATTGGCGACCAGGAAAAGCACCGGGAACCAGAACAGCGCACACCCCATGTACCAAACCGACACGTACAGGTGATCGACCTTGCGGTTCACCAGTGTCAGCACTAGCGGAATGCCCACGAAGGCACCGCCAATCACGAGCAGGATATCGACCTGCCATGGAATCTCGAGCCATTCGAGCCCATCGGAAATCCCGGCGCCGATACTGCCGATGCCGGCAATCAGCCCCGCGTTCCACAGCGCGGCGCCCAGCACGGCCCAGCGCGCCCCGACCAGTTCGGTCTTGAGTAGCCGTGGCAACAGGAACATGGCGATGCCGAGCCCCGCCATCGGCGCCCATCCGTAAGCCACGGCATTGAGATGGATGGTACGGATGCGCCCGAACGACAGCCACGGCACCGATGCCAGCAGATCGGGCTCGTGCAGCTTGACCGATGCGGTCAGGCCGGCGGCCGAAGCCACCAGCAGCCACACCATCGCGCAACAGATGAACAGGAAGACCACCGGCGCTGAAGACTGGTCGGCCGCCTCGCGCGACGCTGCGCCGATATCGTGGTCACCAGTACTTGACGCTGGATCTTCCGGATGGCCGGTCTCCCCATCGTCGAAGATCACGCGCGCGGCGGCTGGCGAGGTATCGAACAGGCCCTTCTGCATGCTCCAGATAAACGCCGCAAGCGCAATCACGGAAAGCAGGAAGGCCGACAACAGTATGGCTACGGTGTTCATGGCAGGCTCGCATGCGAGGCGGACATCGGGGGCGGAACAACTCGGATATGGCGCCGCACAAAGGGGCGTTTCGAGCGGAGATTACGACTGAAGCCGGCTCATGGCACATAGCCATTTTTTTCATTTTTCGGGTAACCACCCAAAATCTTGCATTACAAATACCTTTTAAATAGAATCGCGGCAATCATCCTTAGGTGCAACTGGCAGGCCGCGTCACCGGTTCATAATATGCAGCCAATCCACTGGCCGTACAGGTAGCCAGCGCAGCCTCGAACCGTGGCCCAGACCACGCCTGTTGCCAAACTCCATGAACGTGCACTTGACCCTTCACGGCCGCCAGGGGCTGGCCGGCCAGATCTATCGGCAGTTGCGCGCCGGCGTGGTCGACGGCCGCCTGGCGCCGGGCGAACGCCTGCCCTCCACGCGCGAACTGGCCAGCCAGCTCGGCGTGTCGCGTAAGACCACGCTCGATGTGTTTGAACGGCTGATCGCCGAAGGCTATCTGCGTACCCGTACTGGAGACGGCACCTTCGTGGCGGCTGAGATGACCCGGCTGACCCCGGCAGCAACACGTAGCCCGGTCTTGCAGGCCACGGACACGGTCTGGGACACACTGCCCGAAGCCCTGCCGTTCACGCGCTCCGAGGCACCTCCCGAATACGACTTCGTGGGTGGTGTCACCGACAAGCAACTGTTTCCGTTCGACCAATGGCGCCGCTGCATCAATCATGCGCTACGCGTGCAGGCGCGCGGCCGCGGCAGCTATCGCGATCCGGCCGGCGAACAGGAACTGCGCATGGCCGTGTCACGCTACCTTGCCTTCAGCCGTGCCGTGGTCGGTAGCTGGCGCGAAGTCGTCATCACCCAGGGCGCGCAGCAGGCCATCGACCTGCTGGCACGCGTGGTACTGCGGCCCGGCGATGTGGTGGCCATGGAAGACCCTGGCTATCCGCCGGCACGCGCCATCTTTGCGGCGCTCGGCGCGCGCGTGGTGCATGTGCCTGTCGACGCCGATGGCCTGGTGGTCGACGCCCTGCCCGCCGATGCGCGGCTGGTCTATGTCACGCCATCGCATCAGTTTCCATTGGGCATGCCGATGGCACTGGAGCGGCGTCTCGCCTTGCTCGACTGGGCGCGGCAGCATGGCGCGCTGGTGATCGAGGACGATTACGACGGCGAGTTCCGCTTCGAAGGCCGGCCCATGGAATCGCTCAAGGGTCTCGACAACGCGGGCGTGGTGGCCTACGTGGGCACCTTCTCCAAGACCATTTTTCCTGAACTGCGCATCGGCTATGTGATTCCGCCCGCGCCACTGGCCGCGGCGTTGCGCAAGGCCAAGCAGGTCGGTGACTGGCACAGTTGCACGATGACCCAGACTGCGCTGGCCAAGTTCATGCTCGACGGGTACTTCGCCAAGCACCTGCGCCGCATGCACAAGGAATACGCGGCCAGGCGCGCGATGTTGCTGGATGGTCTCGATCGCGAACTGTCGCGCTGGTTCAAGCCACTACCATCGGCAGCCGGCATCCATCTGGTGGCAGTGCTGGCGGACGGCGTGGACGAGGCCGCCGTGATAGAAAGCGCCGCGCGGGCCTCGGTGGGCCTGTATGGCATCTCGGGCATGTTCGGCACCCAGCGGGTCCGGCCCGGCATCCTGTTCGGCTATGGCGGCATCGGCGTGGATCAGATCGAGGCTGGCCTGACGCGCCTGGCCAGGGCGCTCTGACGCAGCGGCACCACAATTGTCTGCTTTGTTCGGCAAGCCGCAGACTGGCACTGCCGATCGCGCAAAACTTGCGTCGCCGCCCCAGGGCACGCGCATGCGGACTTGAAAATGGCGGAGGCTTGCCGTTATTTGTGGTCGACTACCGCTATTGCGTCCATTCCGCTTGATGCATACCCACTACGACAACCTCAAGGTTTCACGCGACGCACCGCCCGAAGTCATCCGGGCCGCGTACAAGTCCCTGAGCCAGAAATACCATCCTGATCGCCACGCCGACAGCGAGGAAGCCAATCGCATCATGCGGCTGCTGAACGCGGCCTATGACGTGCTGCGCGATCCGGAACGGCGCGCGGAGCACGATCAGTGGATCACGGCGCAGGAAAAAATCGATGCCGAACGGAAGCAGCGGCGTGCGCAAGCGCAACGCGCGGCAGCGGCACAAGCCCAGGGCCATCCCCAGACCGCGCATCGGCAGCCGCCACCACGCCAGGCGGCCAAGCCCGGCCCGCGTGCCGGCACCCGGGAAGCCGAGCCTGCATCCGAACCTCCACCGCGGCCACGCCGCCCCCGCCGCGAGCGCGCCGAGCGTCCGGTCAACCATGGCCCGGCCACCCCGCTGCCAAAGTATGGATCGTTCGCGTTGTATGCGGCGATTGGCGCCGTCATCGTGATCATGCTGGGAGACTGGTCGGCAGTCAGCGAAGCCTCCGCCGAACGTGCCATTGCCAGGCCCGCACCAGCCAGCGCCGTGCAGGTGTTGGCAAGATCCGTGACGCCCAGCACGGCTAGCGTGGTACGCGATACCAGATATGTGCGCCCGTCGTTGACACCGCGCGGGCTGCCGTGGCCCGACACTTCGGGCTATCTGCCTGGCTATCCGGTGCTTGCCGGTAGCGGGCTATCGACGCTGACGGTCGACAATTCGGGAAGTCGGTCGGATGTGCTATTGAAGCTCGTGGCCATCGACGGCAACACGCCACTGCCCGTGCGCACCAGCTTCGTGCGCGGTGAATCGACCTTCACGATGGAAAACATCGCGCCCGGCAGCTATGACTTGCGCTACCAAAGCCTCGATACAGGAGAGATCTACCGTTCGGAGCGCTTTGAACTGGCGGAAATCCGCGAGGCTGGCGGCACCAGCGCCAACCGTAACCTGTTCAAGCTCTATGCGGTGCCGGGCGGCACGTCGCGCTCGGTACCGATCTCCGAGCGCGAGTTTCCGTAGCAGCCGGCTTCAGCCGTCAGCCTAGTGGGCTTGCGGCTGTGGCTGGCCGTTGGGCGGTGTATAAGGCTTGGGCTTGGGCGCCGGCGCCGGCACGTTGCCGTAGAGTTTTTGCCAGCGCGACTTCAGGCCGTCGGCAATTTCCTTCTGGTTGTACTGCTCGGCAAAATCGATCACGGTCATGCCTTGCTGGTTCTTCAGGCGCAGGTCGGCGCCTTCGTCGAGCAGCAGCTTGACGGTCTCGATATGGCCGCCGCGCGCGGCCATCATCAGCGGTGTGGTGCCGTTGGGGCTCTCCGCGTCGATATACGCGGCATGGTCCACCAGGTACTTGACCACGTCGTTGTGGCCATTCGTGGCCGCATAGTGCAACGGCGCCCAGCCCTTCTTGTTCACCTCGGCTTCTTCACCGTCGACCATCAGCTTGAGCATGTCGAGCTGACCCTGCAGCGCAGCCATCATCACGGCGTTCTCGCCGGCCGGATTGGTCTTCTCGAAGTCGATGTTCTTGGCCTTGATCAGTGCCGTGGCCGCCTTGGTCGACTTTTCGCGCAGCGCCACCACCAGCATCGGATTGCCGCGGTTATCCACCAGGTTCGGGTCCACACCGCGCGCCAGCAGTTTTTGCACGGTGTTGCCGTCGTCGAATTCCACCGCCTTGCGCATATCGTCTGCGGGCGCCGCGTGCACCAGCGCACAGCCCGCCATGGCCGTGCAACCGACCAGAACAATGGTCGATGCCAGCCGTCGAATCTTCATCTCAAGCATGAGAATTCCTATCTATGTGCTTGAAAAGACGAAAGAAATTATCCGTCGTCTGTTCCGCAACTGTTTCCACCGGCACCCCGCGCAGCTTGGCGATGAACTCGCCCACATGGCGCACCCAGGCCGGCTCATTGGTCTTGCCACGATACGGCACCGGGGCCAGGTACGGCGAATCGGTTTCGATCAGCATCCGGTCCAGCGGCACCTTACGTGCGGTTTCCTGCAGGTCGGCAGCGCTTTTGAACGTGACGATGCCCGAGAACGAAATATGGAAACCCTCGTCCAGCGCCTGCCTGGCGATATCCCAGGTCTCGGTGAAGCAATGCATCACGCCCCCGGCTTCGCGGGCGTTTTCCTCGCGCATCAGCCGCAAGGTGTCATCGGCCGACGAACGCGTATGGATGATCAACGGCTTCCCGGTCTGGCGCGCGGCACGGATATGGGTGCGGAAGCGCTCGCGCTGCCACTCCATGTCGGCGATGCTGCGGCCATTGAGGCGGTAATAATCGAGGCCGGTTTCACCGGTACCTACCACGCGCGGATGCGCGGACAGGCTTACCAGGCGCTCCAGCGTAGGTTCCTCTGCATCCTCCTCGTAGTCGGGATGCACACCGACCGAGGCATACAGGTTCGGATGCTGCTCGGCCAGCGCCAGCACACGCGGAAAGTCTTCCAGCGTCACCGAAATGCACAACGCATGCGTGACCTGGTTGGCCCGCATGTTCTCGAGCAACTCGGGCAGACGCTGGGCCAGGTCTGGAAAATCGATATGGCAGTGGGAATCAACAAACATCGCGTACCCCGGACGGATCAGGCCAGGCGGCGGCCGAGAATCACGAGGTCGCGCTCGACCCCGTCCAGCACCGCAACGCGCGGCAGGTCGCCCCAGCGCGCAAACCCATGGCGCTCGAACAGCGCCAGGCTCGGTGCGTTATGGCCAAAGATAAAGCCGAGCAGCGTATCCACGCCAACCTTTGGGGCATGGGCAATCGCTGCTTCCAGCAGGAAGCGGCCCAAACCCTGGCCACGGAAATCCTCGTGCAGATAGATCGACACCTCGGCCGTGGCGCCATACGCCGGGCGGCCATAGAAGTCCGAGAAGCTGACCCAGCCGGCCATGCGGCCATCGGCGGCATCGCATACCCAGAGCGGACGGCGCTCGGGCTGATGGGCGTCGAACCACGCTTCGCGCGACGCCACCGAGACCGGTTCGGTATCGGCCGTCACCATGCGCGACGCCACCGTGCTGTTGTATATGTCGACGATGCCAGCCAGGTCATCGCGCGTCGCCAGGCGCACTGTAAAACCAGAATTACTCATACATCCAAAGACTTGCGAGGAAGACCTCGCGTCATTCATTAGGTTATAGGGTCTGCGTGGGCCGCCCGGATTCAATCGTCTTGCCCAGCAGTTCCTCAACCGCGCGCTTGAGCGAGCGGCCGTTGTCATCGTCCGGCAGATGCACGCCCACGCCGGGCGTCTTCATCGGCGTGCCGGCCGGGGTGATCCATGCCACGGTACCTTGCACCTGGTACTTCTGTGGCCGGTCCAGCAATGAAAGCACCAGGAATACCTGCTCGCCGAGCCGGAATGGCCGGTTCGACGGCACAAAGATTCCACCACGCGTCAGGAACGGCATATAGGCGCCGTAGAGCCCGGCCTGATCCTTGATCGACAAGGACAGCACATTGGGCCGCTGCGGGGCGGCAGTTCCTGAAGGACTAGGACTGGCTGGCGCAGGCGACGCCGGCCGTGCCGGTATCGTGACTGGTGCGTTCATGGTTGACCCCTTGGCTTTGCCCGCTTTGCGCGAGCTATTGGATTTGGGAAATACGTGCCTCGATTTTTACCACGTGTGCCCCGCGATGCCTACGCCTTTGTATGGGCTAGCGGAACAATTGGCGGTAATCGAGGAAAACCGACTCCATCACGAGGCGCGCAGCCAACGGATGGTTCTCGCTGCGCCGGTGATTGACCAGCCGCGCGGCAAACGCCTGCAGCCGGTGGGCATCGGTGGCGCCAGCGCAACGGCCCAGTGCGGCCTGCTCTTTCGGGAAATAGCGCGCCCCGCCCATCCCCAGGCTCAACGCCAGCAGATCGTAGTTCCAGCGCTGCAAGGTGCCCAGCACCGCCGGCACCGGCAGCTTCTGCAACTGCTCGGCGGCGGCCAGCGCGTCAAAGGCCGCACCCGCGCCAAGCTGGCCCACCAGCCAGCGCTGCAACGGCTGCTCTTCCGCCTCGGCAGCATGCAGCGCGGTCAGCGGCGCACCGCCTGCCAGGGCCAGTTGCGCCTCGACATCGGCCACACCCTGGCTGCGCAGCCAGTCCAGCGCGGCGGCGCCCGTGGGCCGGGTCAGCGAAAACTGGCGGCAGCGTGACAGGATGGTCGGCAGCACGCGATCGATACGGTCGGTGACCAGCAGGAAGACCGTCGACGGCGGCGGCTCCTCCAGCGTCTTCAGCAGCGCATTGGCACCCTCGGTCTGCAAGGCGTCGAGCGGATACACGACCACCACGCGCAGGCCCGCCCGGTGCGTACCCACGCCCACCGCCTCGATCAACCCACGCACCTGTTCCATGCGGATGATCTTGCTCGGCGCCTTCTTCTTGCTGCTGCCGCCGCCGCCACTCTCGCCATCGCCCTCGGCATCGCCACTGGCGTCCAGCGCTTCGGGCCGCACCACCGTGAAATCGGGGTGATTGCCCTGGCCGAACCAGTGGCAGGCACCGCAGGTATTGCATGGCTGGGCGTCGGCCAGTGGCGTTTCGCAAAGCAGCCCCTGGGCGAAATGCAGCGCCAGGTCACGCTTGCCGATGCCTTGCTGGCCGTGCAGCAGCAGCGCATGCGGCAGTCGGTCACGTAGCGCGGTCAGGCGTTGCCAGTCTTCTCGTTGCCAGGGATAAAGCATGCCAGTTCAGTCAGTTAGCCTTCGGGCTTCATGTATTGTCGGAGCTTCGCGCAGCGATATCACTCCGAAAATATAAACAATTAAAATCAAATACTTGAGATTATCTTCTCAAGCTTTACGCGAATCTCATCGATTGACTCCGTGGCGTCGATCACGCGGAATCGCGCGGGTGCCTCGGCAGCTCGGCGCAGGTATTCGGCACGCGTGCGCTCGAAGAAGGCTCGCGACTCGGCCTCGAACTTGTCCGGCTCGCGCGCATTGGCCAGGCGTGCGGCGGCGGTTTCCAGCGGCACGTCGAACAGCAGCGTCAGGTCTGGCTGCAAGCCGCCCTGCACCCACTGCTCCAGTACTTCCAGCCGCTCGCGTGGCAGGCCGCGGCCGCCGCCCTGGTAGGCAAAGGTCGCATCGGTGAAGCGGTCGGAAATCACCCAGTCGCCACGCGCCAGCGCAGGCTCGATGACTTGCGCGATGTGTTCGCGCCGTGCCGCGAACATCAGCAAGGCCTCGGTTTCGAGATCCATCTTGCGATGCAGCAGCAGTCCGCGCAGGTCTTCGCCCAGCGGCGTGCCGCCGGGCTCGCGGGTCGTCACGACAGTGGCGCGTGCACGCAGGCGCTCGGCCACCCATTCGATATGGGTACTCTTGCCCGCGCCGTCGATGCCTTCGAAGGTAATGAATTTGCCGCGCATGAAGTTATGGTTTGCCGCGCTGGTACTTGTCGACCGCGCGATTGTGTTCGGGAAGTGAGTTCGAGAAATGGCTGCTGCCGTCGCCACGGGCCACGAAGTACAGCGCATCGGACGGCGCCGGCGTGGTGGCCGCGGCCAGCGAGGCCAGGCTTGGCAGCGCGATGGGCGTCGGTGGCAGACCAGTCCGGGTGTACGTATTGTACGGGGTGTCGGTCAGCAGATCCTTCTTGCGCAGATTGCCATCGAAGTCGGGGCCGATGCCGTAGATCACGGTCGGGTCGGTCTGCAGCATCATGTTCTTGCGCAGCCGGTTCACGAACACCGCGGCAATCATCGACCGTTCGGCGGCCTGCCCGGTTTCCTTTTCGACAATCGAAGCCATGACCAGGGCCTCGTACGGGGTCTTGTATGGCAAGTCCGACGCGCGGGCATTCCACGCGTCGTTCAGGCGCTTCTGCATGGCGCGGTAGGCATGCTTGTACAGCTCGATATCGCTACTGCCGCGCGCAAACAGATAGGTGTCCGGGAAGAACAGCCCTTCCGGCGACGGTTCCGTGGCGCCAATTGCCTTCATCAGATCGCCGTCGGACATGCCCTGCGTGTCGTGCTTCAGGGCCGGGCTGCCATCCACGGCGGCGCGCATCTTGCGGAATTCCCAGCCCTCGATCACCGTGACCACGTAATGGGTAACCTCGCCCCTGGAAAGCTTGCCAATCACGTCAAGCGGTGTGACGCCGGTTTCGAACTGGTAGCCCCCGGCCTTCAGGTCGGCGCCATGTCCGGAGACACGGGCCAGCATCTGGAACAGGCGCGGATCCATGGCAACGCCGCCACGCTGGATCTGGCGGCCAACGCTGGCCACGCCGGAATTCGGCTTGATAATGACTTCGACCGGCGATGCCGACAGGCGGAGCGGTTGATGGGCCCACCAGGCAAAGCCGCCCGCGGCGGCAACCGCGAAAATCAGCACAACCCCGACCAGGCGCAGGAACAGACGTTTCATGTAAGCAGGACAAAGACCGGACGCCATGCCCCCGCCGGCAGGTCGGGATCATTTGGAGTGGCCGGTCGGAATGACGACAGGCCAATATAATACCGGGAGCCTTGTGCCCAATGTGTCACCGAGCGTTACTGCAACGCATGCGCCGCGGCCCTGCCTTGCGCAATGACCCGGTCGCCCCCAGTTACCGTATCCAACCCGCATCCAACAGTCTCCCAGGATCCGCCTGCATGTCCGCCACTGAATTCCCGTCCCTCGCCGACAGTCTTGCCACCCTGACCAGCACCGGCATCGTGACCGCGCCCGCCGGGCTTGGCCTGATCCGCGTGGCCGGCGACGATGCCGCCACGTTCCTGCACAGCCAGCTCACCAATGCCGTGGAAGACCTGTCGGTCGATACCGCGCGGCTGGCTGGCTACTGCTCGCCGAAAGGCCGCCTGATGGCCAGCTTCCTGATGTGGCGCGATGCCGACGGCATCGTGCTGCAGCTATCGGCCGAGATCCAGCCGCCGATCCAGAAGCGCCTGAGCATGTTCGTGCTGCGCGCCAAGGCAAAGCTGACCGACCTGGGCACCACCCACCGCGTGCTCGGCGTGGCCGGCGCGAACGCCGAAAGCGCGCTCGCGCAAGCCGGCCTGCCCGCACCGCAAGGCCCTCTGGCCGTTGCACATGCCGACGGCGTGACCGTGATCCGCCTCGCAGATGCCGCTGGTGAGCCGCGCTGGCAACTGGTTGGCCCTGCCGACCGGATCGATGCGCTGCGCCAGACACTGGGCGCTACGCTGGCCACGGCCGCACCGGCTTTCTGGGACTGGCTCGATATCGGCTCGGGTATCCCGCGTATCGCCACCGCCACGCAGGAGCAATTCGTGCCGCAGATGATCAACTTCGAACTGATCGGCGGCGTCAACTTTCGCAAGGGCTGCTATCCCGGCCAGGAAGTGGTGGCGCGCAGCCAGTATCGCGGTACGCTCAAGCGTCGCATGTGGCTGGTGCATGGCGAAGGCGACGTACCGCCCGCCGCTGCCGAGATCTTCCGTCCCGAAGATCCGGGCCAGCCTTGCGGCATGATCGTCAATGCCGCTGCCGCGCCGCAAGGTGGCTGGGATGGCCTGGCCGAACTGAAGATCGACGCGGCCGCCGGCGCCCTGCATCTGGGGTCCGCGGACGGCGCCGCGGTGAGCACACGTGCGCTGCCGTACGAAGTGCCGCTGCCAAACGAGGCCGAAGCGGCCGGTTGAACGCCACGGGAACTTCGTCATGAGCGATCATCTCTACGTCTACTTCAAGGTACCGGACGACCGCGCCGCCGCAGCGCTGCCGCACTGGCACCGCTGGATGGAAACGGTCGCCGAGGCGACCGGGATTGGTGGTACGCTGATGCGCAGGCCGGAGACTCGTGCCGGCCAGCAGACGTGGATGGAGTGCTATGCAGACATACCGCCCGCGTTCGAAGCCACGCTGGACGGGTTGTGGCGCCAGAGCGGACTGGCGCAATGGATCAGCGGCGACCGCATGAGCGAGTGCTTCGTCGATCTCGATGTCCTCTGACATCGGCGATCCGCAAGTGGTAAAGGAAGCAATATGTGCCTGATTCTGGTGGCCTGGCAATCGCACCCGGACTATGCCCTGGTGGTTGCTGGCAACCGCGACGAATTCTATGCCCGCCCCGCGGCGGCTGCGCACTGGTGGCAGGATGCCCCAGAGGTGCTGGGCGGCCGCGACCTGGCGGAGGTGATTGGCGATGCCGGAACCTGGATGGGCATTGCCGGCGGCGACGCGCACCATGCGCGTCACGCCCCTGGCGCGCGCTTTGCCGCGCTGACCAACTATCGCGCCCCTTCCGAAAAACGCACCGACGCACGTTCGCGCGGTGAACTGGTGGCGCATTTCCTGCGCGGCGAACAGACCCCCGACGAATACCTGCACGAACTGGCCGGCGCGCATGGCGCCTATAACGGCTTCAACCTGCTGGCCAGCGACCTGCACGATCTCTGGTGGTACAGCAACCGATCCAAGTCGCGCCAGCCACAGAAGCTGAAACCGGGCCTGTATGGCATGTCGAACGCGCTGCTCGATACGCCATGGCCCAAGGTGCGCAGCCGTGTCGGTGCGCTGTGCGAGGTGCTGGCCGCCGATCGCGGACAGCTTGGCGCCAGTCCCGAGCCCTACCTGCAGCTATTGGCCGACGCACGCCAGGCGCCCGATTGGGAATTGCCGAGTACCGGCGTGGCGCCGGAATGGGAAAAACTGCTGTCGTCGGCGTTTATCCGCTCGCCAAGCTACGGCACGCGTGCCAGCACCGTACTGCGCGTCAAGCACGATGGCCGCTTCGATTTTGTTGAACGCAGCTTCGATGCCGATGGACAGACGGGCGAAGTTGCCTATCAGGGCCGCCTTAATGTAGCGCGCGATCCGGGAACCGTACCCGCGCCACGTTAACCCAGACTGGGTTCTCCCCTCTCCCGCACCGCGGGAGAGGGGCCGGGGGAGAGGGCCAGCGGCTCAATCTGAGACAAGTCGCAATTTGAACCTCGATACCCTCTCCCCCACCCCTCTCCCACTTCGTGGGCGAGGGGAGCGCATAACGACTGATAACGCGCTTACCCGATCCGCTTGCGCATCTCCACATGCGGGATGCCAGCTTCCTCGAATTCATCCCCTACCTGCTCGAATCCGACGCGCGCATAGAACGGCGCCGCATGGGTCTGGGCATTGAGGATCAGTTCCGGATAGCCCAGCTCGGCAGCCTTGGCCATCAATGCATCCAGCACCCGGGCACCCATGCCCGTGCCGCGTGCCGCCTTGAGCACCGCCATGCGACCGATATGGCCGTCCGGTAGCAACCGGCCGGTCGCCATCGGTGTGCCATCGGCGGCAAACGCCAGCGCGTGCCAGCTCGGCGCGTCCATCTCGTCCCACTCCAGTTCCACCGGTACGCCCTGTTCTTCCACAAACACGGCATAGCGGATGGCGCGCGCGCGTTCGCGGGCGTCATCCCAGTTACAGACCAGAACGGAAACATTGGATGCGGACATGATGATTGGCTGTGCAGAAGCTGAAGAGAGGCGCAATCATACGCCGTGCCCGATCCGGGTGCTTATTGCGTCGGTGCGATTATCGACCACCACGTTGCACCAGCCTAGGGATAACCCCCCTGCCATCCTTCTGTGAAATTTGTATGATGACCTGACTACCGGATGACGTGATAACCATGTTCCAGAAAATTCCAGCCCGTGCACTGACCGACAGCGTGGCCGAACAGCTGCTCGAAAAGATTCAGGGCGGCGTGTTTGCGCGTGGCGCCAAGCTGCCGACCGAGGCCGTGCTGTCCGAAGAGTTCGGCGTGAGCCGCACTGTGATCCGCGAAGCGATTGCACGGCTCAAGTACGAAGGACTGGTGGAATCGCGCCAGGGCAGCGGCGTGTTCGTGACCGATCAGGCTGGCATTCGCCCACTGCGCATCGACTACACCGATCTCGACGCGCTGGAATCGGTGCTGCAGATCGTTGAACTGCGCCGCTCGATCGAAGCCGAAGTCGCCGCGCAGGCCGCGCGCCGCCGCAGCGATTCGGCCATGGCCGCCATCGACGCCGCACTGGCACGCATCGATGCCGAAGTCTCGGTCGGT
Organism: uncultured Cupriavidus sp.; assembly: GCA_963543405.1. Classification (GTDB taxonomy): domain Bacteria; phylum Pseudomonadota; class Gammaproteobacteria; order Burkholderiales; family Burkholderiaceae; genus Cupriavidus. The sequence continues at coordinate 6,145 of CAUUBQ010000057.1, read as the reverse complement.
GGCGATGGTGTCGCCGCCGACGTGGCGTTTCACCGTGCCATTGCCGAGGCCACCGGCAACCCCTATTTCCTCAAGACGCTGGCGTTCCTGAGCCAGTACCTCGAGACCGCCACGCGCGTCACGCGGACCAACGAAGCGCGCCGCGAGGATTTCTCGCGCCAGGTGCGCGAGGAACACCAGGCCATCGTCGCCGCGATTCGTGCGGGCGATCCCGATGCCGCGCGCAATGCGGCACAGAACCACATGTACAACGCGGCGCGCCGTCTTTCCCAACTGGGCGAAGACGATGCCACCGCCAGCGACCTGCCATCCGGCCCGTCGCACTAATCGCACTCAATTCAGGAGTTATCCATGTCCAGGAATATTGGCGTCATCGGTTTGGGCGCAATGGGCAACGGCGTCGCGCAATCGCTGCTGCGCGCCGGTTTCAAGGTTCATGCATGCGACCTGCGCCCTGAGGTGCTGCAGCGCTTTGCCGATGCCGGTGGCGTGCCGTGCGCCAGCCCTGCCGAACTCGGCGAGCGCTGCGAGGTGGTCGTCACGCTGGTGGTCAATGCCGCGCAGACCGAAGCCGTGCTGTTCGGCGAGCAAGGCGCGGTGGCCACGATGGCCGCGGGCAAGCTCGTGATTGCCAGCGCCACCGTGCCGCCCGGCTTTGCCGAAGCACTGGGCAAGCGGTTGGCGGCAAAGGGCCTGCACATGCTCGATGCGCCGGTCTCGGGCGGCGCCGCGCGCGCGGCCAGTGGCGAAATGACGATGATGACATCGGGCCCGGCCGAAGCCTATGCACTGGCCGAAGACGTACTCGCGGCCATCTCCGGCAAGGTCTATCGCCTGGGCGATGCCCACGGTGCCGGCTCGAAGGTCAAGATCATCAACCAGTTGTTGGCCGGCGTGCATATCGCGGCCGCTGCCGAAGCCATGGCACTGGGCCTGCGCGAAGGCGTGAATCCGGACGCGCTCTACGACGTGATCACGCATAGCGCGGGCAATTCCTGGATGTTTGAAAACCGCGTGCCGCACATCCTGTCGGGCGACTACACGCCGCTGTCCGCCGTCGACATTTTCGTCAAGGACCTTGGCATGGTGCTCGACACCGCGCGCACCAGCAAATTCCCGTTGCCGCTGTCCGCTGCCGCTCACCAGATGTTCATGATGGCGTCCACCGCTGGCCATGGCGGCGAAGACGATTCAGCCGTGATCAAGATTTTCCCGGGCATCGAGTTGCCCGCGGCCAAGGCCAAGGAGTAACGCGATGACCGTGAATCGCCCGCTATTGGGCTGCATCGCCGACGACTTCACCGGCGCCACCGACCTTGCCAACACGCTGGTACGCAATGGCATGCGTACCGTGCAGACCATTGGCGTACCCACGTCGACCGTACAGGCCGATGCGATCGTCGTCGCGTTGAAATCGCGCACGATCCCCGCCAGCGAGGCGGTCGAACAATCGCTGGCGGCGCTGCACTGGCTGCGCGAGCAGGGTTGCCGCCAGTTCGTATTCAAGTATTGCTCGACGTTCGATTCCACCGACGCCGGCAATATCGGCCCGGTGGCCGAAGCGCTGCTCGAAGCGCTGGGCAGCGATTTCACGATTGCCTGTCCGGCGTTCCCCGAGAATGGCCGCACCATCTTCCGTGGCCACCTGTTCGTGGCCGACACCCTGCTCAATGAATCGGGCATGGAACATCATCCGCTCACGCCGATGACCGATGCAAGCCTGGTACGCGTGCTGCAGCGGCAAAGCCAGTCGAAAGTGGGCCTGCTGCGCTATGACACCGTGGCCAAGGGTGCCGACGCGGTGCGCGCACGCATCGATGCCCTGCGCGGCGAAGGCGTGAAGCTGGCCATTGCCGATGCGATCTCCGACGCCGACCTGTTCACACTGGGCGAAGGCTGCGCCGCGCTGCCACTGATTACTGGCGGCTCGGGCATTGCGCTGGGCCTGCCCGAGAATTTCCGCCGTGCCGGCTTGCTGCCGGCGCGTACCGATGCCGCCGAAGTACCGGCCGTCATCGGTCATGGTGTGGTGCTGGCCGGTAGCGCCTCGCGTGCCACCAATGGTCAGGTCGCCCACTGGATCGCCCAGCGGCGCCCCGCGCTGCGGATCGACCCGTTGCGCCTGGCGCGCGGCGAAGCCGTGGTCGATGAAGCGCTGGCCTTTGCACGCGAGCACGACCAACCGGTGCTGATCTACGCGACAGCAACTCCCGAGCAGGTCAAGGCCGTGCAGGCCGAGCTTGGCGTGGCCCGCGCCGGTGAACTGGTTGAACACGCGCTGGCCTGCATCGCGGCCAGCCTCAAGGCACGCGGCACGCGGCGCTTTGTCGTAGCCGGTGGCGAAACCTCGGGCGCCGTGGTACAGGCACTGGGCGTGCAATCGCTGCGCATCGGCAAGCAGATTGCACCGGGCGTACCCGCCACCGTCACGCTCGACGATGAACCGCTGGCGCTGGCCCTGAAGTCGGGCAACTTCGGCGCCGAGAATTTCTTCGACGAGGCGCTGCAGGCGCTGGGAGCCGCGCAATGAGCAAGGAAAACGCACTGCGCGAAGAGATCTGCCGCGTCGGCGCGAGCCTGTTCCAGCGTGGCTATACGGTTGGCACCGCTGGCAATATCAGTGCGCGGCTCGACGATGGCTGGCTGATCACGCCGACCGATGCCTGCCTGGGTACGCTCGATCCGGCCAAGGTCGCGAAGGTGGCCAGCGATGGCAGCTGGGTCTCGGGCGACAAGCCGTCGAAGACCCTGACGCTGCATCGCTGTGTCTATGACAACAACCCGGATGCGCATGGCGTGGTCCACACGCATTCGACCAATCTGGTTGCCCTGACGCTGGCCGGCGTCTGGCAACCCGACGATGTGCTGCCCCCGATCACGCCTTACTACGTGATGAAGGTTGGCCATATCCCGCTGATTCCGTACCACCGTCCCGGCGATCCGGCCGTGGCCGCACGCGTGGCGCAACTGGCCCGCGACGTGCGCGGTGTGCTGCTGGCGCGCCTGGGCCCGGTGGTCTGGGAAGACAGCGTTTCGCGCGCCGCGTACGCGCTAGAGGAACTCGAGGAAACGGCCAAGCTGTGGATGATGCTCAGGGACAGGCCCGCACCGCTTGACGAAGCGGCGCTGGTGGAACTGCGCGACACATTCAAGGCGAGGTGGTGACCACGTTGTAGCACGCACGGTTTTACTCCCCTCTCCCGCACGCGGGAGAGGGGTTGGGGGAGAGGGCAAGCGCCAGTTCTGGCGACGTCTTATAACAACGCCCTGCCCTCTCCCCGGCCCTCTCCCGCCATGCGGGAGAGGGCGCAACCCTCAGCCGGTTCAAGATCCAAGGAGACTTCCAGATGACCGCATCCAACCCCGCGGTGGGGACCCCTGCCGCCGACGCACGGCTAGACGCCGACAGCGTGATCGAAAAACGCGCCTATCACAAGGTGTTCTGGCGCATCATGCCGTTCCTGATGCTGTGCTACGTGATCGCGTATCTCGATCGCGTCAACGTGGGCTTTGCCAAGCTCCAGATGGCGCAGGACCTGCAGTTCTCCGAGACCGTGTTCGGGCTCGGCGCCGGGCTGTTCTTCATCGGCTACTTCCTGTTCGAGGTACCCAGCAACCTGCTGATGCACCGCATCGGCGCGCGGATCTGGATTGCGCGGATCATGATCACATGGGGCATCATCTCGGCCGCCTTCGTGTTCGTGCAGACGCCGACCCAGTTCTATGTGATGCGCTTCCTGCTGGGCCTGGCCGAAGCGGGCTTCTATCCGGGCGTGATCCTGTACCTGACCTACTGGTATCCGTCGCACCGCCGCGCCAAGATGATCGCGCTGTTCATGTCCGGCATTCCCGTAGCCGGCATGTTCGGCAACCCGCTGTCGGGCTGGATCATGGACGCGTTCCATAACACGCACGGCTGGGCCGGCTGGCAGTGGATGTTCCTGATCGAAGCCTTGCCCGCATTCGCCATCGGTATCGTGACGATCTTCGTGCTGCGCGACGGCATCGACAAGGCCCCGTGGCTCAGCAATGACGAGAAGCGCGTGCTCAAGCGCAATGTCGAGGAAGACGAGCGCGCCGCCGCTGCCGCCGCCACCACTGCGGGTGGACGCAACGTGCACTCGCTGGGCGCGGTCTTCAGTGACCGCCGCGTGTGGTGGATGTGCCTGATCTACTTCTGTTTCGTGACCGGCCAATATGCGCTGACGTTCTGGATGCCGACGCTGGTCAAGGCCAGCGGCGTGACCGGCAACCTGAACATCGGCCTGCTGTCGGCAATCCCGTTCCTGTGCGCGATCGTGGTCATGAATATCCTGGGCCACAGCGCCGATGCGCGCCGTGAGCGCCGCTGGCACCTGATCGTGCCGGCGCTGATGGGCGCAACCGGCTTTGCCATCGCGGCGTCGTTCACCCACAATACGACGGTGTCCATCGCGGCGCTGTCGCTGGCCGCCGCCGGTGTGCTGACCTGCGCGCCGCTGTTCTGGTCGCTGCCAACCGCCTTCCTGAGCGGGATTGCCGCCGCATCGGGCATTGCCGTGGTGAACTCGGTCGGCAACCTTGCAGGCTTTGTCTCGCCATACATGGTGGGCGCGCTCAAGGACCTGACCCACAGCACGCAGCTGCCGATGTACGTGCTGTCCGCGATCCTGGTCATGGGTGCGCTGCTGGTATGGCTGACCCCGGCCAAGATGGTGAACCGCTGATTCTGATTCTGTCGTTCAAGGAGACCTGACATGCCGCGCTTTGCCGCGAACCTCTCGATGATGTACACGGAGCACGATTTCCTGGACCGCTTTGCGGCTGCCGCGAAGGATGGCTTCCAGGCCGTGGAGTACCTGTTCCCGTACGATCATCCGGCTGCCGAGATCCGCCAACGGCTCGACGACCACGGCCTGACCCAGGCCCTGTTCAACGCGCCCCCCGGCGACTGGGCCGCCGGCGAGCGCGGCATGGCCGCCCTGCCCGGCCGCGAGACCGAGTTCCGCACCGCATTTGCCAAGGGATTGGAATATGCGGCCGTGATCGGCAACGACCGCATTCACGTGATGGCCGGCATTATCCCTGCCGATGCCGACCGTGCGCGCTGCCGTGCCGTCTACCTGGAGAACCTGGCCTATGCGGCGGCCTCGGCCGCGGCCCATGGCATCACGGTGCTGATCGAGCCGATCAACACGCGCGACATGCCGGGCTACTTCCTGAACCTGCAGGGCGACGGCCAGTCCATCTGCCAGCAGGTGGGCGCAGCCAACCTCAAGGTGCAGTTCGACTGCTACCACTGCCAGATCATGGAAGGCGACCTCGCGAAGAAGCTCCAGCGCGACTTTGCCGGCATCGGCCATATCCAGATTGCCGGCGTACCCGAACGGCACGAGCCCGATATCGGCGAGCTGAACTATCCGTACCTGTTCGACGTGATCGACCAGTTGGGCTATAGCGGGTGGATCGGCTGCGAATACCGGCCACGTGCCGGTACCTCGGACGGACTGGGCTGGCTCAAGCCATATCTGCAACGTTAATCACCGGATCACTGCAACCATGAAAGTACTGATCACCGGCGGCGCCGGTTTCCTGGGCCTGCAACTGGCCCGGCTGCTGCTCAAGCGCGGCGCGCTGAGCCTCGCAGGCAAGGCCGTCACGATCGAGCAACTTACGCTGCTCGACGTGGTGGCACCACAAATCGACGATGCGCGCGTGCGTGTCGTTACGGGCGACCTGTCCGATCCTGCCGTGCTGGCGCAGGCCATCGACAAGGACACCGGCGCCATCTTCCACCTGGCCGCGGTGGTCAGCGGACAGGCCGAGGCCGACTTCGACCTGGGCATGCGCGTGAACCTGGATGCCTCGCGCGCGCTGCTGGAAACCTGCCGCCAGCTGGGTCACCAGCCACGCGTGGTGTTCACGAGCTCGGTGGCGGTCTACGGCGGCAAGCTGCCGCCGGTGGTGCAGGACGACACCGCGCTGAATCCGCAATCGTCGTACGGCGCGCAAAAGGCAATTGGCGAGCTGCTGCTGTCCGACTACAGCCGCCGGGGCTTTGTCGATGGCCGCGTGCTGCGCCTGCCGACCATCAGCGTACGCCCGGGCAAGCCCAATGCAGCGGCGTCGTCGTTTGCGAGCGGCATCATTCGTGAACCGCTGTCGG
>CAUUBQ010000056.1:0-52907 GCA_963543405.1 uncultured Cupriavidus sp. | reverse complement strand
GATTAGCTGCAGTCTCGTGGGCTCGGAGATGTGTATAAGAGACAGGGGGAGAGGGCCAGCGGCTCAAGCTGAGACAAGTCGCAATTTGAACCTCATGCCCTCTCCCCCAACCCCTCTCCCGCGCTGCGGGAGAGGGGAGCAAACCAAAGCAAAACAGCGTTACGCTACTGATTCGCGAACGCGGCGATCGGATCGTCGTCCGCCGGAGTCGGCACCGGCTCCGGCACCGGTGTCACTGGAAGATTGCCGACTGCCACCACGCGTCTTGCACCGTTGTAGCGCGACGCCCAGTAGGACTTCCCCATGTCCTCGAGCCGCACCGTTCCGCCAGTGGCCGGCGCGTGAACAAAGCGGTTCTGCCCGACGTAGATACCAACATGCGAGTTGGCGCGGCCGGTGGTGTTGAAGAACACCAGGTCGCCAGATGCAACATCGCTGCGTTCCAGCGATGTGCCGCGCTGGCCCATCTGCTCGGTGGTGCGGGGCAGATTGACGTTGGCGGCGCGCTGTACCACGTAGCGCACCAGGCCGCTGCAATCGAATCCGGAATCAGGGGTGTTGCCGCCGTAGCGGTAGGGCGTGCCAACCAGCGACATGGCCTGGATCGAGATTTCCTCGAGTCCGGCGCTGGGGTCGATCATTGGTTTGCCCGGGGCGCGCGGTAGCGAAGACGTGTGGCGCGCGGGCGGGCCCGCGCATGCGGCCAGCAGCAGGGCGCTCGCACACAGCGTAGCCAGCGCGAGGCGGGGCGAAAAGGGGAGAGAAAGCGGGCGCTGCGGCATCCTTCCTGTCGTTGGGTAGCCGGGTCATGCGTCCGCCGGATAAAAAAACCTACCAGCGCAACTGCGCGTTACGCGTGCCGGTGCTGATCTTGATGGACTTGGGCTGACCCTTGTAGCTGGCCTCGATATTGTAGCTGCCTTCTGGCGCACGTATCAGGCAACGCGGTCCGCCTGCGCGGAAATCGGCCACTGTCTGGCCATCGCGTGTCAGTTTGACATCAACGTCCGACAGGAACTCGCCATTGGCCCCCTGCGTGAACAGGATGCCCATGTTGAAGTTCTTTTCCTGCTGGTCCAGTTTTGCGCGTTCGTCCTCGGCAATGCCGCCGCAAACATAGCTGACCGGCCCCATGGTGCGAATCACCATCTCGTCGGCCGCATTGGCCGGGTGCCAGGCGGCGGCGATCAATACCGTCGCGCCAATCAGCGTGGCCAGCGCAATACGCTTGCGCCGCGTTGTACGCGCGTTCTGTGAAAACAGGGTCCTGCTGCTCGACAGGTACCTGCTGAATGACTGCTGCCTGTTCATCGACGCCTCCCGTATCGACATGAACACCTGGCCATCATAGCCGGGCCGTGCGACGCTGGCTGTCGGTCAAACGCCGACGCCGTGGGGTTCGCCACACTACGCGATGCGGCCATTGGCCGGCCATGGAACCGGCCGGCCAATGGCGTCGCCAGACTTTCGACTGCCGTTACAGCACGTCGCCAGCGTGATCGGCCAGCCGCGAACGTTCGCCGCGGGCCAGCGTCACGTGACCGCTGTGGCTCCAGCCCTTGAAGCGGTCCACCACGTAGGTCAGGCCAGACGAACCCTCGGTCAGGTACGGCGTGTCGATCTGCGCGATATTGCCCAGGCAGACGATCTTGGTGCCCGGGCCGGCCCGCGTGACCAGCGTCTTCATCTGCTTTGGCGTCAGATTCTGCGCCTCGTCGATGATCACGAACTTGTTCACGAAGGTCCGGCCGCGCATGAAGTTCATGCTCTTGACCTTGATGCGCGAACGGATCAGTTCCTGCGTAGCCGCGCGACCCCATTCGCCGGCGCTGTCATCGCTCTTCTGCAGGACTTCGAGGTTGTCGTCGAAGGCACCCATCCACGGCTGCATCTTCTCTTCCTCGGTACCCGGCAGGAAGCCGATGTCCTCGCCCACGGGCACCGTGGCGCGCGTGACGATGATCTCGTTGTAGAGCTTCTGGTCCAGTACCTGCTCCAGGCCCGAGGCCAATGCCAGCAGCGTCTTGCCGGTACCGGCCTGGCCCAGCAGCGTCACGAAATCGACGTCGGGGCTCATCAGCAGGTTCAGCGCGAAGTTCTGCTCGCGATTGCGCGCCACCACACTCCACACATTGTTCTTGTTGTGGGTGTAGTCCTTCAGCGTCTGCAGCAGTGCGGTCTTGCCGTTGATTTCCTTGACCTGTGCGTAGAGCGGCAGGCTGCCGTCCATCGGTTCCAGGTAGACGAACTGGTTGACCAGGAACGACGGCACCAGCGGACCGGTCAGGCGATAGAACATCGTGCCCGACTTCGGGTCCTGCCAGCTTTCCACGCCCTTGCCATGCCGGGCCCAGAAATCATTGGGCAGTTGCATCACGCCCGAGTAGAGCAGGTCCTTGTCTTCCAGGACCTGGTCGTTGAAATAGTCCTCGGCCGGCAGTCCCAGTGCGCGCGCCTTGATGCGCATGTTGATGTCTTTCGACACCAGTACCACCTGGCGCTCCGGGAACTGCTGCTGCAACGCGCTGACCACGCCCAGGATCTGGTTGTCGGCCTTGCCCTGTGGCAGGCCCTCCGGCAGCTTGATGTCGTTCAGGCGCGTCTGGAAGAACAGCTTGCCGGCCGCATCGCGGTTGCCAAGCTTGGCCAGCGGCAGGCCTTCGTCGAGCACGCCATCGGTGCCACCGACCAGCTGGTCCAGCGTGCGGCTGACCGTGCGCGCATTGCGCGCGACTTCGCTCATGCCCTTCTTGTGGTTGTCCAGCTCCTCGAGCGTCATCATTGGCAGATAGACGTCGTGCTCTTCGAAGCGGAACAGCGAACTCGGGTCGTGCATCAGCACGTTGGTATCGAGCACGAACAGCTTGCTCGGGCCGGCGGTCTTGCGCGTGCGTCGCGTCGGGCCGGCGGCAGGCTTGACCAGGCTCACGGCTGGCGCCGCGGGCGCGGTGGTGGCCGGTGCCGGAGCATCGACGGTCTTGGCGCGGGTTGTGCTGCCGGCGCGTGCGCGGGTGGCGGGCGCCTGGGTATCGCCGGTCTCGAGCAAGGACACACGCTCGAGGACCGGCACAGGTTTCTTACCCTGCGCGACTTTGGCCTTGGGCAGTGTGACCGGGGCGAATTCGCTCGGGTCCAGCAGTTGGGCAGGCTTGGCGGGCATGGTAGGCAGCGGCATGCTTGGCTTTCCTTTCAGGGCGTCTAAAGGGGGCGAAAAAGCTGGCGTACAACCAATGAACGGCAAAGCTCCGGAAAACCGGAGGGGTCAGGGGTTGAAGGAATGGAGAAGCAAAAAGAAAAGCTGGAGGGGAAACAAAAAAGCCGCCAGGCCTGATGAACAGGTGTGGCGGCTTGCTGGCGGACCCGCGACGCTGCAGGTCCGCTACCAGCCCGGGGACTGAGGCTCCTGGGCCGGTACGAAGAGGCAGCGTGGCAACTGGGATCTGAACGCATTGAGGCCCAATCTACCCGAACGTTTTCGGTTTTGCAATCGGTCAGATTCGCGTCGTTGCCACGCAACTATCTTTGGCATGCGCGGGTCCTGCATCACCAGCCCGAGGATGCCGTGCTGCACATCCCGTTTCAGGTCCCGCTTCACATCCCCTTGACGATCTCCAGCACCCCGTCAACGTGGTTGGGCACCTTGATGCCGCGCATCTCGTGACGCAGTACACCCTTGGCGTCGACGATGAATGTACTGCGTTCGATGCCGCGCACCTCCTTGCCATACATTTTTTTCATCTTGATGACGTCGAAGATCTGGCAGATCGCCTCGTCGCCATCCGAGATCAGTTCGAACGGCAACTCCAGCTTGGCCTTGAAGTTCTCGTGCGACTTCAGGCTGTCACGCGAAATGCCGAACACCACGGCGCCGGCTTTCTCGAATGCATCGTACTGGTCGCGGAAGTTCATGGCCTCGGTGGTGCAGCCGGGCGTGTTGTCCTTCGGGTAGAAGTACAGCACCACGGTCTTGCCGCGCTGGTCGGCAAGGCGGAAGTCGCCGCCGGTAGCGGGCGCCTGGAAGTCGGGAATGGCCTTGTTGAGACTGACGGTCATGCTGGTGGCTCTCCTGGATGGCGATGCATCATCGGTGACGGCGCGGGCCCATGTATCTGGCCGGTCTGAATGGCCTGGGCTGGGCTTTGCGCCATGGCGGGTGCAGATTGGGGCAGTCCGCCAGACTTCAAGCGTGGCGCAGGCTTAACCTGGACGAAATCAGGCCGGCAACGGCGATGCGGCCAGCTCTCAGCCTGGAATGGCGGGCTCCACGAGCAGGATCGCCGCCACCTTGCGGCCCTCGGCCATGAGGATATTGTAGGTACGGCATGCGGCCTGCAGGTCCATGGCGTCGACGCCGATATGGCGCCGCGCCAGTGCCGCGGTCAGGCGGGGGTGCGGAAAGCGCAGGCGGTCGCCGGTTCCCAGCAGCACCACTTCGGGCTTGCGTTCCAGCAACGCCTCGAAATGAGCCGGTTCGAGGTCCTCGAAACGGTTGACAGGCCAGGGCTCGATGTCGCCTTCGGGCATCACGAGCACGGACTGGCCATGGCGTACGGCGTTGATTTCAACGTAGCCGGGACCGTAGCTGGTCACGGTATTCAGGCTCTGGGCTTTATCGGCGTGGAGTTTCAAGTCGGGGGCCTCATGCCGCCGGGCGTTCCGGGTGTCCGGTCCCGATGGCGGGGCGGGCTGGCGGCGGGTTGGTGGCAGGATCGTGCGCGCGCCGGGCCAAAAGCCTCGCTGCAATGCAAGAATCCATGCCGAAGTCTGTCATAATCCGATATCTTATAGCTTTTGCCTCCCGGTCTGCCACGCTCGCCCGCCGCACGGCGACTCGCGCCGCCAGACGCCCAGGACAATCCAGAAGATTCCCAAGACCGCTGCCGCAGAGACCGGCAGCTTGCCCTGACATCGCCAACATCGCCGTGAAACCCATCCAGAAATCGCACAAGCTCCAGAACGTTTGCTATGACATCCGCGGCCCGGTGCTGGAAAAGGCCCGGCAGATGGAAGAAGAGGGCCACAAGATCATCAAGCTGAACATCGGCAACCTGGCCGTGTTTGGCTTCGATGCGCCGGAGGAAATCCAGCAGGACATGATGCGCAACCTGCCGAACTCGGCCGGTTACTCCGATTCGAAGGGCATCTTCGCGGCGCGCAAGGCGATCATGCACTACACCCAGGAAAAGAAGATCCAGGGGGTGGGGCTGGAAGACATCTACGTGGGCAACGGCGCATCCGAGCTGATCGTGATGTCGATGAACGCGCTGCTCAACAGCGGCGACGAAGTGCTGGTGCCTGCGCCCGACTATCCGCTGTGGACGGCCGCGGTCAGCCTGTCCGGCGGAACGCCGGTGCACTATGTCTGCGACGAGGCCAACGAGTGGATGCCCGACCTCGACGACATCCGTCGCAAGATCACGCCGAACACGCGTGCCATCGTCATCATCAACCCGAACAACCCGACCGGCGCGCTGTACTCGGACGACCTGCTCAAGGAGATCGTGGTCATCGCGCGCGAGCACGGCCTGATCATCTTCGCCGACGAGATCTACGACAAGGTCCTGTACGACGGCAACACGCATACGTCGATCGGCTCGCTGTCCACCGACGTGCTGACCGTGACCTTCAACGGCCTGTCGAAGAACTACCGCTCGTGCGGTTATCGCGCGGGCTGGATGGTGGTGTCGGGCGACAAGCGTCCCGCCCAGGACTACATCGAAGGCCTGAACATGCTGTCGTCGATGCGCCTGTGTGCCAATGTGCCGGGCCAGTGGGCAATCCAGACCGCGCTGGGTGGCTACCAGAGCATCAACGACCTGGTGGCCGAAGGCGGCCGGCTGCGCCGCCAGCGCGACCTGGCCCATGAACTGGTGTCGCAGATCCCGGGCGTCACCTGCGTCAAGCCCAAGGCCGCGCTGTACCTGTTCCCGAAGCTCGACCTGTCGATGTATCCGATCCAGGACGACCAGGAATTCATTTACGAACTGCTGCAGGAATCGAAAGTGCTGCTGGTACAGGGCACGGGCTTCAACTGGGGCGCACCGGACCATTTCCGGATCGTGTTCCTGCCGCACGAGGAAGACCTGCGCGAGGCCATTGGCCGCGTGGCACGCTTCCTTGAAAACTATCGCAAGCGCCACGGCACGGCCTGAGCCGCCGTACGTCCCCATTTTCCGTATCAAGCAACCCAGAGTCAGACGTCCATGAATCCCATCAAAGTCGGCCTTCTCGGCATCGGTACCGTCGGTAGCGGCACGTTCAACGTGCTCCAGCGCAATCAGGAAGAAATTCGCCGCCGCGCAGGCCGCGGCATTGAGATTGCGGTGGTGGCCGACCTCAATACCGAACGCGCGCGCGAACTGACCGGTGGCGCCGTGGACGTGGTCAGCGACGCCAACGAAGTGGTGACGCGCCCCGACATCGACATCGTCGTGGAACTGATTGGCGGCTACGGCATTGCGCGCGAGCTGGTGCTCAAGGCCATCGAGAACGGCAAGCACGTGGTCACCGCCAACAAGGCGCTGCTGGCCGTGCACGGCAACGAGATCTTCGAGGCCGCGCGCAAGAAGGGTGTGATCGTGGCGTTCGAAGCGGCCGTGGCCGGTGGCATCCCCATCATCAAGGCGCTGCGCGAAGGGCTGACGGCCAACCGCATCCAGTGGATTGCCGGCATCATCAACGGCACCACGAACTTCATCCTGTCCGAGATGCGCGACAAGGGCCTGGACTTCGACTCCGTGCTCAAGGAAGCGCAGCAACTGGGTTACGCCGAAGCCGACCCGACGTTCGACATCGAGGGTGTCGATGCCGCGCACAAGGTCACGCTGATGAGCGCGATTGCGTTCGGCATGCCGGTGCAGTTCGACAAGGCGCACGTGGAAGGCATCACGCGCCTGTCCGCCATCGACATCAAGTATGCCGAGGAACTGGGCTACCGCATCAAGCTGCTGGGTATCACGCGCCGCCGTGAAGAGGGCGTGGAACTGCGCGTGCATCCGACGCTGGTGCCGGCCTCGCGCCTGATTGCCAATGTGGAAGGCGCCATGAACGCCGTGCTGGTGCAGGGCGACGCCGTGGGCGCCACGCTGTACTACGGCAAGGGTGCCGGTGCCGAGCCGACCGCTTCGGCCGTGATCGCCGACCTGGTCGACGTGACGCGCCTGCACACCGCAGATCCGAACCACCGCGTGCCGCACCTGGCGTTCCAGCCGGACGAACTGTCGAGCGTACCGGTGCTGCCGATCGACGAAGTCACGAGCTCGTACTACCTGCGCATGCGCGTGTCCGACGAAACCGGCGTGCTGGCCGAGATCACGCGCATCCTGGCCGAGGCGGGCATCAGCATCGACGCGATGCTGCAGAAGGAATCGCGTGAAGGTGAGCCGCAGACCGACATCATCATCCTGACGCACCTGACGCGCGAAAAGCACGTCAATGCTGCGATCAAGAGCATCGAGGGCCTGTCGACGGTGTTGTCCGCCGTGACGCGCCTGCGCATGGAAGAACTGAACTAAGGCGCCCATGAAATACCAGTCGACGCGCGGCCATGACGTGCCGCAAACGTTCTCTGAGATCCTGCTCGGTGGCCTGGCCCCGGACGGCGGCCTGTACCTGCCGAAGCAGTACCCGCAAATCACGGCCGACGAACTCGAGGCATGGCGCAAGCTGCCGTACGCCGACCTGGCGTACGAAGTGCTGTCGCGTTTCTGTGACGACATTCCGGCCGAAGACCTGCGTGCGCTGACGCGCAAGACCTACCGGGCTGACGTGTACTGCAACGCGCGCCCCGGCGACAATACCGCCGACATCACGCCGCTGCGTACGCTGGGCGAGGAAGGTGGCACGAAGCTGCAACTGCTGGGCCTGTCGAATGGCCCGACGCTGGCCTTCAAGGACATGGCCATGCAGTTGCTGGGCAACCTGTTCGAGTACGCGCTCAAGCGTGCCGGGCTCAAGCTCAATATCCTGGGCGCGACGTCGGGCGATACCGGCAGCGCCGCCGAGTACGCGATGCGCGGCAAGGAAGGCATCCGCGTGTTCATGCTGAGCCCGCATCGCAAGATGAGCGCGTTCCAGACCGCGCAGATGTTCAGCCTGCAGGACCCGAACATCTTCAACCTGGCGATCGAAGGCGTGTTCGACGATGCACAGGATATCGTCAAGGCGGTGTCGAACGACCACGCGTACAAGGCGCGCCAGTGCATCGGTACCGTGAACTCGATCAACTGGGCGCGTGTGGTGGCCCAGGTCGTGTACTACTTCAAGGGCTGGCTGCTGGCCACCGATGGCCCGGGCCAGAAGGTGTCGTTCTGCGTGCCGTCGGGCAACTTCGGCAACGTGTGCGCAGGGCATATCGCGCGCATGATGGGTTTGCCGATCGACAAGCTCGTGGTGGCCACCAACGAGAACGACGTGCTCGACGAGTTCTTCCGCACCGGCACCTACCGCGTGCGTTCCTCGGCGCAGACGTACCATACGTCGAGCCCGAGCATGGACATCTCCAAGGCCTCGAACTTCGAACGCTTTGTCTTCGACCTGCTGGGTCAGGATGCGGGCAAGCTGGCGGCGCTGTTCCGTGACGTCGATACCCAGGGTGGCTTCGACCTGGCCGGCACGCCGGAATTCGACCGTATCCGCCAGTTCGGCTTTGTCTCGGGCCGCAGTACGCATGAGGACCGCCTGGCGACGATTCGCGATGTGAACAGCCGCTACGGCGTGACGATCGACACCCATACCGCCGATGGCGTGAAGGTGGCGCGCGAGCATCTGGTCGCGGGCGTGCCGATGGTGGTGCTGGAAACGGCGCTGCCGGCCAAGTTTGCCGATACGATTCGCGAGGCGCTGGGTCATGAACCCGAGCGTCCGGCCGCGTTCGATGGCATCGAGAAGCTGCCGCAGCGTTTCGAGGTCATGCCCGCCAACGCCGATCAGGTCAAGGCGTACATCGCACAGCACACGGGGCTCTGATAACGGGTATTGCTTCCGTACCCCTACGGTCCCGGCGCCAACTCGCTACAATCGGGTTTGCCGGGCGCCGCTGCCGCGGCCCCCAGGCGTTCACGCCGGGGGCCGTTTCATTTGCGGGGCCAACCCTGATGATCACGATTCCATGACCCAATCCGCAGCGCGTCCCCCGATGCTGACCATGGCCCAGGCGCTTGAAGCCCTGATGGCCGGCGTTCGTCCGATCACCGATACGGAAACCGTCGACACCCTTGAGGCCAACGGCCGCGTGCTGGCTGCGCCGGTCACGAGCACGCTGCGTGTGCCGCCCGCCGACAATACGTCGATGGATGGTTATGCAATGCGTGCGGCCGACGTACCGGTAGCAGGTACGCGGCTGCCGGTGTCGCAGCGGATTCCGGCCGGCCACGTTGGCGCCGAGTTGGCACCGGGTACGGCGGCGCGGATTTTTACGGGCGGCCTGATTCCGCCGGGTGCCGATGCGGTGGTCATGCAGGAGCAGTGCCAGGCCGATGGCGATGCGGTGATCGTCAATCATGTGCCGGGCTCGGGTGAGTGGATTCGTCGCGCCGGCGAGGATATCGAGGCGGGCAGCCAGATCCTGCCGGTGGGGGCGCGGCTGTCGCCGCAGGCGCTGGGGCTGGCGGCCTCGGTGGGGCAGGCGAGTCTGGACGTGATTCGCCGCGTGCGGGTTGCCGTGTTCTTTACCGGCGACGAACTGGCGATGCCAGGCGAACCGCTCAAGCCCGGGGCGATCTACAACTCGAACCGCTTTACGCTGCGTGGCCTGCTTGAGAACCTGGGCTGCGAGGTGACCGATTTTGGCATCGTGCCCGATACGCTGGCTGCTACGCGCGATACGCTGCGCCGTGCCGCCGAGGGCAACGACCTGATCATTACCTCGGGCGGTGTTTCCGTTGGCGAAGAAGACCATATTCGTCCGGCCGTGACTGCCGAAGGACGCCTGGACCTGTGGCAGATCGCAATCAAGCCCGGCAAGCCGCTGGCATTCGGGCAGGTGGCGAATGGCACGGCGCAGCCGACGTTTTTCATCGGACTGCCCGGCAACCCGGTATCGAGTTTTGTCACGTTCCTGCTGTTCGTGCGGCCGTTCCTGCTGCGCCTGCAGGGTGTGGCGGACGTGACCCCGCGCCGCATCGCGATGCGTGCCGACTTCGACCTGCCAAAGGGAGACCGCCGCAATGAGTTCTTGCGTGCGCGCCTGAACGATGCCGGCGGCCTTGACCTGTTCCCGAACCAGAGCTCGGGCGTGTTGACGTCGACGGTGTGGGGCGATGGCCTGATCGACAATCCACCTAACCAGACGATTGCGCGGGGCGATACCGTGCAGTTCATTCCGTTTGCCAGCCTGCTGGCCTGATCATGCAACTTGAACTTCGATTCTTCGCCAGCGTGCGCGAACAGCTAGGGCAGGGCGCCGAGCGTGTCGAGGTGCCGCCCTCAGTCCGCACCGTGGGTGAATTGCGCGGCTGGCTGCGCGAGCGTGGCGGGGCCTGGGGCGAGACGCTGGCCGAGGGCCGGGCGTTGCGCATGGCCGTGGACCATGCCGTGGCACATGCCGATACGCCGCTGGCCGATGGCTGCGAAGTGGCCTTCTTTCCGCCGGTAACCGGGGGCTGAGATGACCGTGCGCGTACAACTGGAGGATTTCGACCTGGGCGCCGAGGTGGCGTCCCTGCGGGCGGACAATCCCGGCGTGGGTGCGGTAGCCAGTTTTATCGGCACCGTGCGTGATGTCAGCGATGGCTCGCGTGTCAGCACGATGGAGCTTGAACACTATCCGGGCATGACCGAGAAGGCGCTGGCGCAGATCGAGACCGCCGCGCGCCAACGCTGGGAACTGCTGGGCGTGACCATCGTGCATCGCGTGGGTCTGCTGCAACCGCTGGACCAGATCGTGCTGGTGGCGGTGGCCTCGGCCCATCGCGGCAATGCATTCGCCGCGTGCGAATTCATCATGGACTATTTGAAGTCCGAGGCGCCGTTCTGGAAGAAGGAAGCCACGCCGGAAGGCGCGCGCTGGGTCGATGCGCGTGTGTCGGACGATGCGGCGCTGCGCCGCTGGGGTATCGAATCGTTCAATGCAGTCACGACCTCCAACAATCCGGACAAGAACAAGGGCGAATAATGGCTCCGTTGGGTTTTGTGGCGGTCGGCGTCGGTGCCGCCGTGGGCGCCTGGTTGCGCTGGTTTTTCTCGGTCATGTGGAATGCCGTCAATCCGGCGTTGCCGTATGGCACGCTGGCATCGAACCTGGTGGGCGGCTATCTGATCGGCCTGGCCGTGGCGTTCTTCGATACCCATCCCACGCTGCCGCCGGAATGGCGCCTGCTGGCCGTGACCGGCTTCCTGGGCGGCCTGACCACGTTCTCCACGTTTTCTAGCGAAGTCATTGGTAACCTGCTGGCCGGCGATTACCGCTGGGCAGTGATGCACCTGGTGATGCATCTCGGCGGCTCGCTGGTGCTGACGGCATTTGGCATCTGGACGTATCGCGTGCTGTCCTGATGTGCCGGGCTCCCCGTTTCTGGTGTCCTGGTGACATCCATGCCGGTGAGTGAATGTCTGACCGAATGTCTGAAGGTAGGGGCAAGCAGGTTCCACCACGCTGTTCACTAGGTAACAGTCCCGATACAAACGCTCCCCTTTAGCAGGCGCGGAGCGTCTACTATTGCGGCATGGCATGCGGGTGCGTAACGCGCCTCTCCACGCCTGCCCGCCTTTTTTCCGGCGTCCTGCCGGATTTCACGTCTTTGCCAGGTTCGTTTCCACTCAGCCACGCGCGCCAGCCGGTTCGCCGTGGCAGCCAAGTATCCGGCAGCAGTTCGGCAGTTGCAGTCCCTGTGTGTTACCCGCTTCGGTTCTTGCCCGCTTCGGTTCATAACAAGGAGACATCCCCATGCAGCCCCGTAATGCCCGTGGTTCCACGCGTTCCTTGCCTGCTTCCCGATACCTGACCGCCAGTGCCGCCGCCGTGGGGGTGCTGTTTGCCACCAGTTGCGGTGGCGGCGGCGGTTCGACCACCATTGTCTCGCCCGGCAATGGCACCAGTGTTGGCGATCCGATTACGCGCCCGGCCTTCGTGTCGGGCAATATCAGCGTCAAGACCTATGACGGCGTATCCGACGATCTCGCCACCGGCGGGCTGGGCAAGGATGGACTGGGCGGGACTGCGCCAGTGTTTGCCAACCCGAATGCGCCCACGGCCGCCGAATTGCGCCGCAACGCAATCTTCGTCAACTACCGCGCCATCGTCGATGTCTCGGCGGCGGGCGGCTATGGCTCGCTCTATGGGCCCAACATCGATGCGCAGGGCAATGTGACCGCAGGGCAGGGCAAGGTGCCGGGCACCGAGTACATTGCCTACGCCGACGACGGTACCGGCCAGTTGAACGTCACGCTCATGGCCCAGGTGCCCGACACGTTCGATCCGAAGAACCCCTGCATCATCTCGGCTACCTCGTCAGGGTCGCGGGGCATCTACGGCGGGATCGCCGTGGCCGAATGGGGGCTCAAGCGTGGCTGCGCGGTGGCCTATACCGACAAGGGCACGGGCGCCGCGCCGCATGACCTCGACAGCGACACCGTGCCGCTGATCGATGGCACCCGCACGACGCGACTTGGCGCGGCCAAGCTGGCACAGTTTGCCGCCCAGCCTGGTGCGCAATCGCTGGCGGATTTCACCACCGCCAATCCGCATCGGCTGGCGTTCAAGCACGCGCATTCGAAGCAGAACCCCGAAGCCAGTTGGGGGTTGAATACGCTGCAGGCGATCGAGTTCACGCTGTTCGCGATCAACGACAAGTTTGGCGTGCGTAATGCCAGCGGGGCTGCGACCTCGACATTCACGCGCGCCAACACGATCGTGATTGCCTCGGCCATCTCCAACGGCGGAGGCGCCGCGATTGCCGCCGCCGAACAGGACACCACCGGCCTGATCGACGGTGTGGCCGTGGGCGAGCCCAATGTAGAAATGCCGCCCTCACCGGCCATCACGGTGCGTCGCGGCGGGGCGGTGGTGGCATCGACGGGCAAGCATCTGTACGACTACACGACCATCGCCAACCTGTATCAGCTTTGTGCGAGCCAGGATCCGGCGCTGGCCAATGCGCCGAAGATCGGCACCTTCCCGCCGCAGACCGTCAACCGCTGCGCGTCGTTGGTGACCGCGGGCAAGATCGCCGGTGCGTCGACCTCGGCCCAGGCGAGCGCGGCACTGGCAGCGCTGCGCAATGCCGGCTGGGAACCGGAGTCCGATGAACTGCATACCTCGCTGTCGCTGCTGGAGGTGGCCAGTTCGATTTCGCTGACGTATGCCAACTCGTATTCACGCGCCAGCGTGACCGATCGGCTGTGCAACTTCAGCTTTGCCTCGCCGGCCGCCTCGACGCTCGTACCGACCACGATCCCGGCGATCTCGCTGGCGGGATTGTTCTCCACCGGCAATGGCATTCCGCCGACCACCTCGGTGACGATCATGAATGACGATGCACCGGGCGGCCCGGTGCGTGATTTCGCGTCGCAGTCGAAGTCGAACAGTGTTGCCGACGCCAACCTCGATGGCGCGCTGTGCCTGCGCAACTTGCTCGATACCAGCAATGCGGCACTGCTGGCCGGTATCAAGCAGACCTACCGCACCGGCAACCTGCGCGGCAAGCCTGCGATCATCGTCCATGGGCGCAGCGATGCGCTGCTGCCGGTCAACCATACGTCACGCCCGTACCTGGGGCTGAACAAGTCGGTGGAAGGGCCGGAGAGCAAGCTGTCGTATATCGAGGTAACCAACGGCCAGCATTTCGACGGTTTTATCGATGTGGTGCCGGGCTACGCCAAGCGCTTTATCCCGATGCATGTCTACGTGAACCGGGCGTTGGATGCGGTGTACGCCAACCTGAAGACCGGGGCGGTGTTGCCGCCGTCACAAGTCGTGCGGACTACCCCGCGTGGCGGCAACGACACCGATGTCGTCGGGCCGCAGATCCTGCCGTCCAACGTGCCGCCGATCCTGCTGGCGCCGTCCGGCAGCGATGCCATCCTGTCTGCGGGCGGGACCGTGGATGTGCCGAACTAGCCTTGTTTTGATCAGGTAACCCGCCATGCACCTGCGGTCTGTACAAGTTGTGTGGCGGAATCTTGAAATGGCTCACTCAAGCCCTATCTTTCGGAAGTAACGTGTCCGGCAGGGCATACGTGAAACGGCAACTGGCATGCTGCCGGCACGTGGCCCCGTAACAGGACACACTTTCGTTCAAGAGAGAGGGATCCTGATGCGTATCGACAAACTTACTACCCGGTTCCAGGAAGCGCTCGCCGAAGCGCAAAGCCTGGCCCTGGGCAACGACAACCAGTACATCGAACCCCAGCACGTGCTGCGCGCGCTGCTGGCCCAGGACGACGGCGCCGCCAAGACGCTTTTGTCGCGCGCCGGCGTCAATATCAGCGGCCTGCAGACCGCGCTGGACGCGGCCATCAAGCGCCTGCCCCAGGTTCAGGGCACCAACGAGGTCCAGATCGGACGCGACCTCAACAACCTGCTCAATGCCACCGAGAAGGAAGCGATCAAGCGCAATGACCAGTTCATTGCCAGCGAACTGTTCCTGCTTGCCGTGTCCGACGACAAGGGCGACGCGGGGCGCATCGCACGCGAGAACGGCCTGTCGCGCAAGTCGCTCGAAGCGGCCATCACGGCCGTGCGCGGTGGCGACAGCGTGAACAGCGCCGATGCCGAGTCGCAGCGCGAAGCACTCAAGAAGTACACCGTGGACCTGACCGAGCGCGCCCGTGCGGGCAAGCTCGATCCCGTGATCGGTCGCGACGACGAAATCCGGCGCGCGATCCAGATCCTGCAGCGCCGTACCAAGAACAATCCGGTGCTGATTGGCGAACCCGGCGTGGGCAAGACCGCCATCGTCGAAGGGCTGGCGCAACGTATCGTCAACGGCGAAGTGCCTGAGACGCTCAAGAACAAGCGCGTGCTGGTGCTTGACATGGCGGGCCTGCTGGCCGGCGCCAAGTATCGTGGCGAGTTCGAGGAGCGGCTCAAGGCTGTGCTGAGCGACGTGGCCAAGGACGAAGGCCAGACCATCGTCTTTATCGACGAGATCCACACCATGGTTGGTGCGGGCAAGGCCGAGGGTGCGATCGATGCAGGCAATATGCTCAAGCCGGCGCTGGCGCGCGGCGAACTGCACTGCATCGGCGCCACCACGTTGAACGAGTACCGCAAGTACATCGAGAAGGACGCCGCGCTCGAACGCCGCTTCCAGAAGGTGCTGGTCGATGAGCCGAGCGTGGAATCGACCATTGCCATCCTGCGCGGCCTGCAGGAAAAGTACGAACTGCACCACGGCGTGGAGATCACCGATCCGGCCATCGTGGCCGCGGCGGAGCTGTCGCACCGCTACATTACCGACCGCTTCCTGCCGGACAAGGCAATCGACCTGATCGACGAGGCTGCCGCCCGCATCAAGATGGAAATCGACTCGAAGCCCGAGGCGATGGACAAGCTCGAGCGTCGCACGATCCAGCTCAAGATCGAGCGCGAGGCTGTCAAGAAGGAAACCGATGAGGCTTCGCGCAAGCGTCTGGAGCTGATCGAGCAGGAAATCGTCCGGCTGGAGAAGGAGTATGCGGACCTGGACGAGATCTGGCGTGCCGAGAAGGGTGCTGCACAGGGCACGGCCGCACTGAAGGAAGAGATCGAGAAGATCAAGCTCGAGATCACGCGCCTGCAGCGCGAAGGCAAGCTCGACAAGGTGGCCGAGCTCCAGTACGGCAAGTTGCCGGCCCTGGAGGGCAAGCTGCAGGCCGCCAGCAAGGCCGAGGCCAGCGAGCAGAAGCAGCCCAACAAGCTGCTGCGCACGCATGTGGGTGCCGAGGAAATTGCCGAGGTCGTGAGCCGCGCCACCGGTATTCCGGTGGCCAAGATGATGCAGGGCGAGCGTGAGAAGCTGCTGAAGATGGAAGAGCGCCTGCACCAGCGCGTGGTGGGCCAGGACGAAGCCGTGCGGCTGGTGTCCGATGCCATCCGGCGTTCGCGCGCGGGCCTGTCGGACGAGAACAAGCCATATGGCTCGTTCCTGTTCCTGGGCCCGACCGGGGTCGGCAAGACCGAGCTGTGCAAGGCGCTGTCGGAGTTCCTGTTCGACTCCGAAGAACACCTGATCCGCATCGACATGAGCGAATTCATGGAGAAGCACAGCGTCAGCCGTTTGATCGGCGCGCCGCCCGGATATGTTGGCTATGACGAAGGTGGTTACCTGACCGAGGCCGTGCGCCGCAAGCCGTACGCGGTGATCCTGCTCGACGAAGTCGAGAAGGCGCACCCGGACGTGTTCAACGTGTTGCTGCAGGTGCTGGACGATGGCCGCCTGACCGATGGCCAGGGACGCACCGTGGACTTCAAGAACACGGTGATCGTGATGACCTCGAACCTTGGTTCGCACATCATCCAGTCGATGAGCGGCGAGCCGCAGGAAGCGGTGAAGGGCGCGGTGTGGCAGGAAGTGCGGACGCATTTCCGGCCCGAGTTCCTGAACCGGATCGACGAGGTGGTGGTGTTCCACTCGCTGGACCAGAAGAACATCGAGTCGATCGCCCGCATCCAGCTGCATCGCCTGCAGTCGCGTCTGGCGCGCATGGACATGACGCTGGAAGTCAGCGAGAAGGCGCTGGAGAAGATCGCCAGCGCGGGCTACGACCCGGTGTTCGGCGCGCGGCCATTGAAGCGCGCGATCCAGCAGCAGATCGAAAACCCGGTGGCCAAGGCCATCCTGGAAGGCAAGTTCGCGGCAAAGGACGTGGTGCCGGTGGACTACGTGGACGGCGAGTTCACGTTTGGACGGATGGTGCACTGACGGTTTACTCCCCTCTCCCGCCGTGCGGGAGAGGGGAGGCAACCCAGGGCATAAGCAGCGCTTCCAGTGCTTCTAGCCATGATTGCCAACCGCTTGACCTGCATCAACCTGCAAATGGGAATGGGTGGCTAATATCTAAACCGTCATGGAGATGCGGGGGCGCTCTTCATGACTTGTCTACCCGTTTCCGGAATGGAAACTTAACCCGCAACGCAACTCCGGCGCTGCGGGTTTTTTCTTTTGGGGCGTCGGACGGCGGTGTCCGATCAGGCCAGTTGTACGTCCAGTCGACGGCCCAGCGAGCCCAACGCCTTTTCGATCATTTCCAGTTTCGAGGAATGCCGCAGGTTCAGCAGCCTGTCTACCTGCGGCATATGCACATCCAGTCGGCGTGCCAGTTCGGCCTTGCGAACGCCTTGCGCCAGCATCTCGTTGGCGAGCAGCACTTTTGCCGTCACCAGTGCAGGCAATGTGACGGTGCGCTGGCCGCGCCTTGGCTTCGACGGTAGCGGAATCGGTCGCCGCAGGTCGAAGTAGATGTCGAGCGCCGCTTCCAGGGCGTCCAGCCCTTGTTCCAGTGCGTCAGCTTCATCGACGCCAACCGAGTTGGCCTCCGGGATATCCGGGAACGTGACAAGCAGGGTGCCATTGCTGTCGGGCGTCAGCGTTACGGGGTACGAGAACATTGCTTGAATCCTGTGGTTAATCAATCCAGGGGTGCAGGCATGGCGAGTGGAGAAGTGGGAAGGCCCTTCGCGGGCCTGCCTTTTACTTCAGGCCGAGTTGCTTCCTGATCCTCAGTTCCAGATCTTTCCCCATCTCCTTGGCGCCGTGAAAGGGGAAGATAGTCGTGAAGCCATTAAGCGTGACCCGGTAGTGACTGGAGCCGGCACGGTGCTTTTGGAACGTCGCGCCGTTTTGTTCGAGCCACCGTTTGAACTCGCTGTATTTCATGTCCCTCCCTTGTCGGTTGAGAGGGGATGATTCTGCAACATATATGTTGTGTTGCGCAAGAAGCAAAATGCAACATTTATGTTGCGGTGTCAAGTCATTTTCTGGCCTTCCCCGGCATGTCCATATTCCCGTCCGATCTTATGCAGAAAACGTGCTTGGATCGGCGAAACCATTCGTTCCGTTCAGATAGGCCGGCCGGTAGCCTTTCTCCCTGACAGAAGCCTTGTCGCACCAAGACAGGGACATTTCACGACACTCTGACGGGAGCAAAAGAAGATGATTCGCAAGCTGGCCATTGGCCTCGCCGCACTTTCCGTAATCGGCGCCGCCCAGACCGCCTCGGCCAATACCAATCTGCTGAACGTGTCCTATGACCCGACGCGTGAGCTGTATGTCGATGTGAATGCCGCGTTTGCCAAGGCCTACAAGGCGCAGGGCGGCGATACGGTGCAGATCCGCCAGTCGCACGGGGGTTCGGGCAAGCAGGCGCGTTCGGTGATCGACGGGCTGGACGCCGACGTGGTCACGCTGGCGCTGGGCTACGACATCGATGCGATTGCCGAGAAGGGCCTGATCAAGCCGGACTGGCAGAAACGCCTGCCGCACAACGCATCGCCGTACACGTCGACGATCGTGTTCCTGGTGCGCAAGGGCAATCCGAAACATATCAAGGACTGGAACGACCTGGTCAAGCCGGGCGTGCAGGTGATCACGCCGAATCCGAAGACATCGGGTGGTGCGCGCTGGAACTACCTGGCCGCGTGGGGCTATGCGTTGCGCCAGCCGGGTGGCAATGAGGCCAAGGCCAAGGAATTTGTCGGCCAGTTGCTCAAGAACGTGCCGGTGCTCGATTCCGGCGCGCGCGGCGCCACCACGACGTTTGTCGAGCGCGGCCTTGGCGACGTGCTGATTGCCTGGGAAAACGAAGCGATCCTGGCCATCAAGGAACTGGGACCGGAGAAGTTCGATATCGTTGCGCCGTCGGTGTCGATCCTGGCCGAGCCGCCGGTGGCCGTGGTCGACAAGGTGGTCGACAAGAAGGGTACGCGCAAGGCCGCCGAGGCCTATCTGCAATTCCTGTACACCGACGAGGGCCAGGAGATCGCGGCCAAGAACTACTACCGTCCGATCTCCGAGAAAGTGGCAGCCAAGTATGCCGCCAACTTCCCGAAGGTGAAGCTGTTCACGATCGACGAGGCGTTCGGCGGCTGGGCCAAGGCGCAGAAGGCACACTTTGCCGACGGCGGTTCGTTTGACCAGGTGTACCAGCCTGGCAAGCGGTAATCCTGATGCCGGGGCGGTCCAGCTGCCCCGGCAGTCCTGAGGAAGGAGCCTGCGATGTCCGCTGTCCGCGCTGTCCCCGTCTTGCCATCCCGCATCGCCATGGGGCGATGTCCCGCCTGACCTGACTCTCCCCGCGCCTGATGTTCCGCATGCCGCTGATGCAAGCCGGCAGGGCGTCGTGCCGCCATCGAATTCGCTTTCCCCATCTTCAGGAACCTGACATGACCTCGCTCAACGCTTCGTTCAAACCAATCTCGCTGCGCCGGCGCCTGCTGCTTGGTGCGCTGGTGCTGGCCACCGGCCTGGTCTACGGACTGACGGCCACGCCGGCCGCCGCGCAGTCGCAAACCGTGAATCCGAAGCAACTGCGCATCGGTTATCAGAAGTACGGCACGCTGACGCTGCTCAAGGCACGCGGCACGCTGGAAAAGCGTCTTGCGCCGCAAGGCATCACCGTCAAATGGACCGAATTCCCGGCCGGCCCGCAATTGCTGGAAGGCCTCAACGTGGGGGCGATCGACTTCGGCACCGTGGGCGAGGCCCCGCCGATCTTCGCGCAGGCTGCCGGTGCGCAACTGGCCTATATCGGTAATGAGCCGCCGGCCCCTACCGCCGAGGCCATCGTCGTGCCCAAGGGCTCCACGCTGAAGAGCGTGGCTGAACTGAAGGGCAAGCGCGTGGCGCTGAACAAGGGTTCGAACGTTCACTACCTGCTGGTGAAACAGCTTGAGAAGGCGGGCGTGGCCTATGGCGACATCCAGCCCGTCTATCTGCCACCTGCCGACGCGCGCGCGGCCTTCGAGCGCGGTGCTGTCGATGCCTGGGTGATCTGGGACCCGTTCCTGGCCGCCGCCGAAAAGCAGCTTGGCGCGCGCGTGCTGGCCGATGGTCGCGATGCCGGCGGCAAGAACGTGGTCAGCAATCACCAGTTCTACCTGGCGTCGCGCCCCTATGCGAATGCCCGGCCCGACGTGGTCAACGTGATTCTGGACGAACTGTTCGCGCTCGGTCAGTGGGCCGAAAAGAACCCGAAGGAAGCAGCGCAGGTGCTGGTCAAGGAAACCGGCCTCGATACCAGTGTGCTGGACCTGGCCGTCTCGCGCTTCTCGTACGGCGCGAAGCCCGTCACGGCCGAGGTGCTGGCTGAACAGCAACGGATTGCCGATGCGTTCGTGACCCTGAAGCTGATTCCGAAGCCGATCAAGGTATCCGACGCCGCCTGGACGGCCCCTGCGTTGCCACAGCAGGCGCAACGCTGAACCCCCAATTCCAATTAGAGAGGCACGACATGCAAGTCTTCTGGTTCATCCCCACTCATGGCGACAGCCGTTACCTTGGCACGTCCGAAGGCGCGCGCGAAGTCAGCTTCGACTATCTGAAGCAGATCGCAGTGGCTGCCGATACGCTGGGCTATGAAGGCGTGCTGATTCCGACCGGCCGCTCGTGCGAGGACCCCTGGGTGGCCGCATCGGCGCTGGCCGCGGTCACGCAAAAGCTCAAGTTCCTGGTGGCGGTGCGGCCGGGCCTGATGACGCCAACGCTGGCCGCGCGCATGGCCGCCACCTTCGATCGCATTTCGGGTGGGCGACTGCTGGTGAACCTGGTGACTGGCGGCGACGTGGCCGAACTCGAAGGCGATGGCCTGTTTCTCGATCATGCCGAGCGCTACGAGGCCTCGTCCGAATTCATCCGGATCTGGCGCGACGTGCTGGCGGCGAGCCACGACAACGGCGAAATCAGCTTCGAAGGCAAGCACCTGACCGTCAAGGGTGCGCGCGTGCTGTATCCGCCGGTGCAGCGCCCGCATCCGCCGGTGTACTTCGGTGGGTCGTCGGCAGCCGCGCATGACCTGGCTGCCGAACAGGTGGAGAAGTACCTGACATGGGGCGAGCCGCCGGCCGAGGTGGCAAAGAAGATTGCCGATGTGCGTGCGCGCGCCGCGCAGCACGGCCGCAAGGTCAGCTTTGGCATCCGCCTTCACGTGATTGTGCGCGAGACCGAGGATGAGGCATGGGCCGCCGCGGAAAACCTGATCAGCCGGCTCGATGACGAGACCGTGGCGCGTGCGCAGGCGGTGTTCGCGAAGATGGATTCCGAAGGGCAGCGCCGCATGGCCGCGCTGCATGCCGGCGGCGCCAGGCGGACCCGCGAGGCGCTCGAGATCAGCCCGAACCTTTGGGCCGGCGTGGGCCTGGTGCGCGGCGGTGCCGGAACCGCACTGGTTGGCGATCCGAAGACCGTGGCCGCGCGCATCGAGGAATACGCATCGCTGGGCATCGACACCTTCATCTTCTCGGGCTACCCGCACCTGGAAGAGGCCTACCGTTTTGCCGAACTGGTGTTCCCGCTGCTGCCGCGCCAGGTGCGCGACAAGTTGCCGGGGCAAGTGCTGTCGGGCCCGTTTGGCGAAGTGATGGCCACGGGCATCGTGCCGCGCGCCTCGCAGAGTTAAGGAGACGAGTATGGCTGCTTCCGAACTGAAGTCGAAACGGAGCTTGGCACAGGCCATCGCGCCGTGGATCGTGCCCGTGCTGCTGATCGTGGTCTGGCAGGCGGCATCGCAGCTGGGCTGGTTGTCGAATCGCGTATTGCCCGCGCCGCTGGCCGTGGTGGAGGCCGCGTGGTCGCTCGCGGTGTCCGGCGAGTTGTGGCGCCATGTCTGGGTGAGCACATGGCGCGCGGTAGTGGGGCTGGCCGTCGGCGGCGGCCTGGGCCTGGTACTGGGCCTGCTGACCGGCACGTTCCGCACTGCCGCCACGCTGCTCGACAGCACGTTGCAGATGGTGCGCAACATTCCCACGCTGGCCCTGATTCCGCTGGTGATCCTGTGGTTCGGTATCGACGAGACCGCCAAGCTGTTCCTGGTAGCGCTTGGCGTGTTCTTCCCCGTGTACCTGAACACCTATCACGGCATTCGCGCGGTGGACCCGGGCCTGGTCGAGATGGCACGCAGCTATGGCCTGTCCGGCTGGCGCCTGTATCGCGAGGTGATCCTGCCGGGCGCGTTGCCGAACATTCTGGTAGGGGTGCGTTTTTCGCTGGGCCTGATGTGGGTGATCCTGATCGTGGCCGAGACCATCTCGGCGCAATCGGGGATCGGCTACATGACGATGAACGCGCGCGAATTCCTGCAGACCGATGTGGTGCTGGTGGGCATCCTGCTCTATGCGCTGCTGGGCAAACTGGCCGATGTGCTGTCGCGCACGCTGGAACGCTTCTGGCTGCGCTGGCATCCCGGCTACCAGACGGCCTGACCGGCAACCTGATCAGTAACCTCAGGAGAAAAAATCATGCAAACGCTTTTCCCGGTGGAACAGGCAGCGCAGGCGTGGCTCGAACGCGATCTCGCCCGGCGTGAGGCTGCGCGTCCCGAGGTACGTCCGGCGCGCGTGGAGGGTGGCATCGCGCTGCGCGTGCAGCAGGTGGTCAAGCGCTACAACGGCCGCGAGGTCTTGCACGGCATCGATCTGGAGGTCACGCCGGGCGAGTTCGTCGCCATCGTGGGTCGCAGCGGCTGCGGCAAAAGTACCTTGTTGCGGCTCGTGGCAGGACTGGAAGACACCGATGACGGCGCGATCACGCTCGACCAGCAAGCGGGCCGGGCGTTGCAGGAGAGCATCCGCGTGATGTTCCAGGATGCACGGCTGCTACCGTGGAAGCGTGTACTCGACAACGTGGCGCTGGGCCTGTCGCGCGAGCGCCGTGCCGATGCCGCCGCGGTGCTGGCCCAGGTGGGACTGGCCGAGCGCGCGGACGAATGGCCCGCGCGCCTGTCTGGCGGGCAACGGCAACGCGTGGCACTGGCGCGTGCGCTGGTACACCATCCGCGCCTGTTGCTGCTCGACGAGCCGCTGGGCGCGCTCGATGCATTGACGCGTATCGACATGCAGGCGCTGATTGAATCGCTGTGGCGCCGACTCGGTTTCACGGCGCTACTCGTCACACACGATGTGTCGGAGGCGATTGCGCTGGCCGACCGCGTGGTGCTGATCGAGGATGGCCGCATTGCGCTGGACCAGCGCGTACCGCTGGAACGGCCGCGCCAGCGCGGCGCGGCGGCGTTTGCGCAACTCGAGGACACGGTGCTGCGCCGCGTAATGCAGCAGCCATCGTTGCCCCCTTCGACATCAACGAAACTTCATGCCCCGGTTGCCGGAGAGCTCCTATCATGAGCAATCAGGCGATTGGCGCGTAACGACATGGAACAACCATGACCATTGCTGCCGCACTCGAACGCTATCTTGAAACACTGCCCCGTGAACCGGTGCCCGGCCGCGAGCTGTGGCGCGACGCGCGCGGGCAGGTGCAGGGCCAGTATTTCAACTGCTCGCTGACCAGCGCATTCGAACCGCTGGTGACGCTGGCCGGACGTGAGGTAGTGGCCCACGAGGGGTCGATCCGCACGTACGCCGAGGACGGCGTGGGGCTGGCCGCATGGAAGCTGTTCGCGATGGCGGCGGACGATGCGTCGCTGGTGTCGCTGGACCGCCTGTCGCGGCTGGTGCATGCAATGAACTACTTTGCGGCACATGGCGAGCACAAGCTCGTGCTCAATGTCCATAACCGCCTGCTGGCCGCGGTAGCCGACGATCATGGCGCGGCGTTCCGGCGCGCGCTGGAATCGCTGGGCCTGCCCGTGGACCGCTTCGTGATCCAGGTGCCGGCCAGCGCCAACGACGATCTGCCGTTGCTGCTGCACGTGGTGGGCAACTATCGGCGCAATGGCTTTGCCGTGAGCCTGCAGGCTTCCGATCCGGCCGAAGCCGGTGCCCTGATGGCGCATGCGTTGCCGGACTGGCTCAAGCTCGACATGCGCCGTACCTGGACCGACCGGCAACTGGCTGGCCTGCGCGCCAGTGCCGATGGTGCCGGCGTCACGCTGATCGGCCGGCGCCTGCAGAACGATGAAGTGGTCGAGCGTCTGCAGAACGCAGGCATTGCGTTGGGGCAGGGCGAGGCGGTGGCCGGCGGGCCGGTGCCCGCGCGTCAATTGCGCGGGCATGAAACGGCAGGCAGTACTCCATAAGGATGTGAATAACGAAGGGAAGACGGAGAAGGAGCGCGTATGGCGGCATCGACACTATCGGGCGGTTCCGCGCGGCTGGAAGTGCCGCGTGGCTTGCAGATCCTGACCGTTCCGGGGCTGCATGGCAGCGGCCCGGCACATTGGCAGAGCCGCTGGGAAGCGGCCTATCCGGACTGGCAACGAATCGAGCAACATGACTGGGGGCGTCCCAGCCTGCCGCTGTGGGCGGAGCGCGTTTCCGAAGGCGTGTCGCGGGCGTTGCGCGTGGCGTCGCGCGGGGCGGTGCTGGTGGCACACAGCTTCGGGTGCCTGGCCACGCTACGGCAGGCATCGCTCGACCCGGTGGGAATTGCCGGGGCCTTGCTGGTGGCGCCGGCCGATCCCGACAAGTTCGGCGTGGGTGCTTTGTTGCCGACATGGCGCTTGCCGTTCCCGACGGTTCTGGTCGCCAGCACCAACGATCCGTGGATGTCGCAACGCACCGCTTTCAGTTGGGGCACCTTATGGGGCAGCGAACTCGTCGATGCTGGCGCGCTCGGGCATATCAATGCCGACTCACGCCTCGACGACTGGTCGGCAGGGCAGGGCTTGCTCGCCGCTTTGCTGCAGCGGATCGACTCGAATGGCCGGATTCTGGCCATGGGTGACGGAACGGACACCTGGGAAGCGTCCGCAGAGGTGACGCAGTCCGCTCCATATATCTAAAACGTCTAAGAAAATTCGAAAAGATTCGTTTCACTTATAAGGGCGTATCTGCAAAATTTGTCTCGTACACCGGCGCCTTATGCGCCGGTTTCATAAAGACGAGACACGCATGCCTTCCACGATTTCCCTGGCGGACGCGCCCCCGCCGACGGCCGACGCCGCCCCACGGCGACCATTGCCCGCCAGCCAGCGCTTTACCGTGTTGCCGGGCTTCGGTCTGTCGCTGGGCTTCACGATCTTCTACCTGACGCTGATTGTCCTGATCCCGCTGTCGGCGGTGTTCCTGAAGACGTTCACGCTGAGCTGGGACGGCTTCTGGACGACCGTGAGCAACCCGCGCGTGGTGGCATCGCTGGAACTGAGCTTTGGCGCCTCGCTGGTCGCGGCCATCATCAATACCGTCTTCGGACTGATCGTGGCCTGGGTGCTGGTGCGCTACCGCTTCTTTGGCAAGCGGTTCATCGATGCGCTGGTCGACCTGCCGTTTGCCTTGCCCACCGCCGTGGCCGGTATCGCGCTGACGGCGCTGTTTGCCGGCAATGGCTGGATCGGCCGCTGGCTGGAACCGCACGGTATCAAGGTGGCTTTCACGCCGTTGGGGATCGTGGTG
Organism: uncultured Cupriavidus sp.; assembly: GCA_963543405.1. Lineage (GTDB taxonomy): Bacteria > Pseudomonadota > Gammaproteobacteria > Burkholderiales > Burkholderiaceae > Cupriavidus. The sequence continues at coordinate 27,487 of CAUUBQ010000056.1, read as the reverse complement.
GCGCTGACCTTCATCGGCCTGCCGTTCGTGGTGCGCACGGTGCAACCGGTGCTCGAAGACGTGGAGCGTGAGCTCGAGGAAGCTGCCGCCAGCCTGGGTGCGTCGCGACTGCAGACGTTCTGGCGCGTGATCCTGCCGGCCATCCTGCCGGCGCTGCTGACCGGGTTTGCGTTGTCGTTTGCGCGGGCCACCGGCGAGTACGGCTCGGTGGTGTTTATCTCGGGCAACATGCCGATGGTTTCCGAAATTGCGCCGCTGATGATCTATTCGAAGCTGGAGCAGTACGACTACGCCGGTGCCACCGCCGTGGCCGTGGTGATGCTGGTGATCTCGTTCGCGCTGCTGTTGCTGATCAACCTGCTGCAAGCCTGGACGCGCCGCCACCAGACCGGTGCCCGCGCCGCGGCATTGCCCGATGCGAACCCGGAGGTGAACTGACATGGCCGGCGCAATTTCCCGTCTTGGCGCGCACGGCGCCGCGCATCCGCACGACGCCACCGGCGAATCGCCATGGGTGCGCTACACGCTGATCGGTGTGGCCGTGCTGTTTCTCGGGCTGTTCCTGTTCGTTCCGCTGGCTTCGGTGTTCTATGAAGCGTTGCGCAAGGGCGCCGACACTTACCTGGCGGCGCTGGTCGAGCCCGATGCCGTGGCGGCCATCCAGCTCACGCTGACCGTGGCGGCAATCGCGGTGCCGCTCAACCTGGTGTTTGGCGTGGCTGCGGCCTGGGCCATTGCCAAGTTCGATTTTCGCGGCAAGAACCTGCTGATCACGCTGATCGACCTGCCGTTCTCGGTGTCGCCGGTGATCTCGGGCCTGATCTACGTGCTGATGTTCGGCGCACAGGGCTGGTTCGGCCCGTGGCTCGAAGCGCATGACATCAAGATCATGTTCGCGGTGCCGGGCATCGTGCTGGCCACGATCTTCGTCACGTTCCCGTTCGTGGCGCGCGAGCTGATCCCGCTGATGCAGGCGCAGGGCAGCGAGGAAGAGGAGGCCGCGATCGTGCTGGGCGCATCGGGCTGGCAGACCTTCTGGCATGTCACGTTGCCGAATATCCGCTGGGGCCTGCTGTATGGCGTGATTCTCTGCAATGCGCGCGCAATGGGCGAATTCGGCGCCGTGTCGGTGGTGTCGGGCCATATCCGCGGCCTGACCAACACGATGCCGCTGCACGTGGAAATTCTTTACAACGAATACAACTTCGCGGCCGCGTTCGCGGTGGCGTCACTGCTGACGCTGCTGGCGCTGGTCACGCTCGGTATCAAGACGCTGGTCGAGATTCGCGCCAGCAAGGAACATGCAACGCAAGGGCAGCCATCATGAGCATTCAGGTTCGTAACGTGCACAAGCAGTTCGGCGACTTCGTGGCGCTCGATGACGTCTCGCTGGATTTCGCCGAAGGTGAACTGACCGCGCTGCTGGGGCCATCCGGCTGCGGCAAGACCACGCTGCTGCGAATCATCGCCGGCCTGGAACGTGCCGATGCGGGGCAGGTCGTGCTGGCCGGGCGCGATGCGTCGACGCAGCACGTGCGCCAGCGCAACGTGGGCTTCGTGTTCCAGCATTACGCGCTGTTCAAGCACATGACCGTGTTCGAGAACGTGGCCTTCGGCTTGCGCGTGAAGCCGCGCGCCGAGCGCCCGTCGGAAGAGAAGATCCGCGAGAAGGTGAAGTCGCTGCTCGAACTCGTGCAGCTCGACTGGTTGGGCGACCGCTACCCGACGCAACTGTCGGGCGGCCAGCGCCAGCGTATCGCACTGGCCCGCGCGCTGGCGGTGGAGCCGCGCGTGCTGCTGCTGGACGAGCCGTTTGGCGCGCTCGATGCCAAGGTGCGCAAGGAACTGCGCCGCTGGCTGCGCCGCCTGCATGACGAACTGCATGTGACCAGCGTGTTCGTCACGCACGACCAGGAAGAAGCGCTTGAAGTGGCCGACCAGGTGGTGCTGATGAACCGCGGCAGCGTGGAGCAGTTCGGCACCCCCGAAGCGGTCTACAACCACCCCGCCACGCCATTCGTATTCGGCTTCCTGGGCAATGTGAACCTGTTCCATGGCCGGCTTGAAGTGGGCGACAGCGGCGGCCTGCTGCATACCGGCGATTCGGTCCTGCCGGTGATTGGCAGCGGCCACGAGACGGCCGGCGACGCGGTGGCGTATGTGCGCCCGCATGACCTGGAACTGGAACGTTATGCACCGGGCACCGACGGTATCGCCGTGACACTGCGCCGTGCGCTGACGCTGGGTCCGGTGGCCCAGCTCGAACTGGAACGCGAAGACAACCAGGATGTGATCGAAGTGGCGCTGCCGCTCGAACGCTTCCGCCATCAGGGTTTCCGCGAAGGCGAACTGCTCGCGGTGCGTCCGCGCCAGTTGCGGGTCTTCAACCGGGGCCAGACAACTACACAAGAACAGGGGGCGGCACGATGAATTTCCAGCAACTGCGATCGATTCGCGAGGCGGTGCGCCGCCAGTTCAATCTGACCGAAGTGGCCAACGCGCTGTACACCTCGCAACCGGGCGTGTCGCGCCAGATCCGTGAGCTCGAGGAAGAACTCGGCGTGGAGATTTTCGAGCGCTACGGCAAGCGCCTGACCGGGCTGACCGAGCCGGGGCGTGAGATCGTCAGGATCGTCGAGCGTCTGTTGCTCGAGGCCGAGAACCTGCGCCAGGCCGGCGACGAGTTCGCGGGTCGCCATACCGGTCGCCTGACCGTGGCCACGACCCACACGCAGGCACGCTATGCGTTGCCGAAAGTCGTGCAAAGCTTCCGGCGCGAGTATCCGCACGTGACGCTGGCGCTGCAGGAAGCGTCGCCATCGCACATCGTTGAGCTGCTGCTGACGGGGCAGGCCGATATCGGTATCGCCACCGAGGCCGTGGCCAACGAGGCGGGGCTGACGTCGTTCGAGGCCTACAGCTGGCAGCACGTGATCGTGGTATCGCCCGAGCACCCGCTGACGCGGCTGCCCGAGCCCACGCTCGAAGACCTGAGCAACTTCCCGATCATCACCTACGACGCGGGTTTTACGGGCCGCCGCAAGATCGATGGCGCGTTTGCCGAGGCGGGGCTGCAGCCCGAAATCGTGCTGACCGCGATGGACGCCGACGTGATCAAGACCTATGCGGAACTCGATCTCGGCGTGGGCATCATTGCGTCGATGGCCTACGACGCACGCAAGGATGCCGGCCTGGTGCAGATCAAGGCCGACCATCTGTTCTCGCCCAACACCACCAGCGTGGCCGTGCGGCGTGGCGCCTACCTGCGTGGTTATGCGCATGCGTTCATCAACATGTTCGCCCCGCACCTGTCACGGGACACCGTGTCGACCGCACTGGCCGAGGCGTCGAGCCGACTGGCCGTGGCCGCCTGAGCGCCACTCAGACAGGACCGGGCCGGTTGTCAAACGCGCGTTCCAGCGCGCGTGGCCCCTTCCGGTCCGGGCCCTGAACCTCTCGCGCCGTCTGCCGCCGGTTCGTCGCACGACGCTTTCCTCCCGCGCCGGTCCGGCGTAAAGTGCCCTTCAACGCAGCTACCCGGGTCCGACCGAATGCCCGGGATGCTGCTTGTGCTGCAGTGCATCACAGATTTGCACGCGGATTGTGGAGCAGAAGGAGGGAGAACCCATGCGCATGTCATGCGCGGTGCCGTCGCGGCTCAATATTCTGGCGCGAGACCTGCTGTTCGTGGTCTGCATGAACACGGTCATCGCCGTCAGCCTCAACTATGGCTTCCAGACCGGCGGAACGCTGGTGCAGAACTTTGTCTACAGCCAGCTGATCGGGCTGTCGATCTGGATGCTGATCGACATTCCACGCGTGCTGATCTGGTGGAACGACCGTCCGCGCCGCTGGCCATTCATGTGCCTGGCCGTGGTGGCGGTGCCGCTGGGCGTGGTGCTGGGCAGCTGGGCCACGCGCGAACTGCTGAGCCTGCCCGAGAAGTCCGCCGCGGCCACTGGCGACATGCTGCGTATGTGCCTGATCGTCGGGATGCTGGCCTCGGCGAGCATGATCTATTTCTACTGGTCGCGCGAGAAACTCGCCTACCTCGAACGCCAGGCCGCGCTGGACGCCTTGCAGCGCGAGGAAGCCGAAAAGCAACTGGTGCGCGCCCAGTTGATGGCGCTGCAGGCGCAGATCGAGCCGCACTTCCTGTTCAATTCGCTGGCCAACCTCGATGGGCTGATTGCCACCGACCCGCGCGCGGCACGCCAGTTGCTGCAGCGCCTGATCGGTTTCCTGCGCATGTCGCTGTCGCACACACGCGCCGAGCATTGCACGCTGGCGCAGGAATTCGAACTGCTGCGCAGCTACCTCGACATCCAGGGCATGCGATTTGGCGCGCGGCTCGAGTACGAGATCGATTTGCCGCGGGCGCTGGCCGAGGCCGAGATTCCGCCGATGCTGATCCAGCCACTGGTGGAGAATGCCGTGACACACGGTATCGAACCCTGCATGCGCGGCGGCAAGATACTGCTTTCCGCACGTGAAACCGGCGATGGCAACCTGGAGGTCAGCATTACCGACACCGGGGTGGGCTTCTGCCAGGGTGGCAAGGGCGGTTCGGGTCTGGGCCTGACCCATGTACGCGAGCGACTGGCGCGCATCTTTGGAGCGGCGGCGTCGATGCAGATGGAAGAGAACACGCCACGCGGCGTGGTGGTACGGTTGACCTTGCCGCTGACGCGCAGCAATGATCCGACCTTCGCGCCAATGCACAGCAGCCCCGACCATCGCCCACCGGTACCTGCCACCACCGTTGCTGCCGCGATTTCACGCACCTGACCGCCAGCCCCTGGCATACGCCCCTCATGTCCCCAACCTTGCTGATCGCCGATGACGAGCTGCTGCTCGCACGCGTGCTCGAATCCGAACTGAAAGCCCTGTGGCCCGAGGCCACGATCGTCTCCGTGGTGCACGACGGCATGGCGGCGCTCGATGCTGCGCGCGAGCACCAGCCCGATGTGGCCTTTCTCGATATCCGCATGCCGGGCATGAGCGGCATGGACGTGGCGCGCGAGCTGATCGAATTCGACCGTCCGCCGCTGGTGGTATTTGTCACGGCCTATGATCAGTTCGCACTGGAAGCATTCGAGCGTGCGGCGGTCGACTATGTGCTCAAGCCGGTGCAGCACGAGCGGCTCGAAGCCACGGTGGCGCGGCTCAAGGCGCGCATGGAGCTCAAGACTGGCGAGGACGATGACGATGCGGAAGCCGATATCGGCACGATGGTCGACACCGACCGGCTCGCACAACTGCTGCAACGGCTCGAATCGCTTGAACGGCCGGCAGCGGCGCGGGGCCAGTACCTGCGCTTTATCAAGGCGCTGGTGGGGCAGGAGGTACGCATCATTCCCGTCGACGAGGTGGTCTACCTCGAGGCGACCGACAAGTACGTCAATGTGGTGGCCACCAGCGGCGCGGCCCTGATCCGCACCAGCCTGCGCGAACTGACCCAGCAGCTTGATCCGGACCGGTTCTGGCAGATCCATCGCGGTACCGTGGTCAATATCGATTGCGTGGCCAGTGCGGTGAACCAGTCGTTGGGACGCCTGTCGCTGAAACTGCGCGATCGCCCCGAGTCACTGCCGGTTGCCAGGCAGTATGCGCACCTGTTCAAGCAGATGTAGCGCAGCAAGACGCGCACGTAATCCACTACCATAGGCACTTTGCAAATGACGGGAATGCGCACGATGCTGCGAGTGTTTGTCTATGGCACGTTGCGTGCCGGCGAAGTCAACGATCTGAACCGTGCGGCCGAGCGTCACGGTATCGAGGCCCCGACGCTGGTCGGGACCGGCACCATCGCGGGCCGCCTGTATGACTTCGGCACGTATCCGGGCTTCGTACTGGACGCGGCGGCTGGCGCCGTGATCGGCGATATCTACGAGATTCCCGATGCCTTGCTGCCGGTGCTGGACGAGATCGAGGAAGTCTATCCGGGGCAGGCCACGCTGTTTGTTCGCGAATCCCGGCCGGTGATGCGCGATGGCGCGCCGCTGGACTGCCTGCTATACCCGGTAGCGGACAGCGCGGTGGCCGGGCTCGCACGCATCGACAGCGGTGACTGGGTGGCTTACCGCCAGGCACGCGATACCGCTGCGGCGGCCTGATCCCCCCGTTTTTCCCCGCTTCACCTCCCTCCTGTTTTTTCCCCGCCCGGTTTTCTTGTCGATGCGCCTTGGCTGCCAGCCAGGGCGCGGCTTCGTCTCGCCTGCTTCATGTTACCCCTGAGGCTGCCAATTTTTCACGATGCGGAATGTTGTTTTGATGCGCAAAAATCCTTGGGTGCGGGGCACAAGCGGCATTTCTCATGATGAAAGACCACGTGCCGTATCGTGAAATGAGCTGCGTAACTAGTTGAATTTGAATAATAAAAAAACCGTAATTCATTTACATTCGGCGCTTGTTGCGACGCGGCAGCCTTCTCTACACTCTTATATAAGACACATGACCTTGGCGCCAAAAAGCGGCGCTACGATGCCCCGGACACAGCGCCGGGCGGTGTCACAGATTTCCACGCCAAATCCGCAATAGTTATCGGGAGTGCGAACATGACGACGCGCCAACAACAGATCGACGCCCTGCAGAAGGACTGGGACACCAATCCGCGCTGGAAAGGCGTGCAGCGCAACTTCACCGCTGAAGACGTCGTGCGCCTGCGCGGTTCGGTTCACATCGAGCATTCGCTGGCCCGCCGCGGCGCCGAGAAGCTCTGGCATCTGCTCAATACCGAGCCGTTCGTCAACACGCTGGGCGCGCTGACCGGCAACCAGGCCATGCAACAGGTCAAGGCCGGGCTGAAGGCGATCTACCTGTCGGGCTGGCAAGTTGCCGGCGACGCGAACCTGGCCGGCGAGATGTATCCCGACCAGTCGCTGTATCCGGCCAACTCGGTGCCGATGGTCGTCAAGCGCATCAACAACACGTTCCAGCGTGCCGACCAGATCCAGTGGAGCGAAGGCACCGGCGATACCGACTTCTTCGCCCCGATCGTGGCCGATGCCGAAGCCGGTTTCGGCGGCGTGCTGAATGCGTTCGAACTGATGAAGTCGATGATCGAGGCGGGCGCCGCGGGCGTGCACTTCGAAGACCAGCTGGCTTCGGTCAAGAAGTGCGGCCATATGGGCGGCAAGGTGCTGGTGCCGACCCGCGAGGCGGTGGCCAAGCTGACCGCCGCACGTCTGGCTGCCGATGTGTCGGGCGTGCCGACCCTGGTGATTGCCCGTACCGATGCCGAAGCCGCCGACCTGCTGACCTCGGACGTCGATGAGCGCGACCAGCCGTTCCTGACCGGCGAGCGCACCGTGGAAGGTTTTTACCGTACCCGACCCGGCATCGAGCAATCGATTGCCCGTGCGCTGGCATATGCCGAAGTGGCCGACCTTGTATGGTGCGAAACCGGCAAGCCGGACCTGGAGTTTGCGAAGAAGTTTGCCGACGCCGTGCACGCCAAATTCCCGGGCAAGATGCTGGCCTACAACTGCTCGCCGTCGTTCAACTGGAAGAAGAACCTCGACGACGCCACGATTGCCAAGTTCCAGCGCGAACTCGGCGCCATGGGCTACAAGTTCCAGTTCATCACGCTGGCGGGCTTCCATTCGCTCAACTACTCGATGTTCAACCTGGCCTACGGCTACGCCCGCAACCAGATGTCGGCCTTCGTGGAGTTGCAGGAATCGGAATTCGCCGCTGCCGAGAAGGGCTTCACCGCCGTCAAGCACCAGCGCGAAGTGGGCACCGGTTACTTCGACGCCGTGACGCAGACCATCGAAGGCGGCCAGTCGTCGACGACCGCGCTCAAGGGCTCGACCGAAGACGAACAGTTCTTCGACAAGAAGGTGGCCTGAGCCTTCGGGTAGGGAAGGAAAATTCGGGGACGGCGCGCGACCATCGCGCCGTCAGTTTGGCACCGCGCCGCACGATCTGCGGCGCGGTTTTTTAAGGGCGCTTATCGATAGACGATTACTGGAATATCCGTATGCGTTAGGACCTTCTGGGTTTCGCTGCCTAGCAGCAGGCCCGAGAGGCCGCGTCGGCCGTGCGACGCCATGAAGATCACGTCGGCGCCATGACGCTCTGCCGCGTCGATGATGCCGAGGTATGGCACCGCGAAGGTGGTCATGTCCGCGTCGAACGGCAGGCCCGCGGCCACTGCGGCGGCCTCGATTTCCTTCAAGTACAGCCTGGCCTGGTTCTCGATACGTTCCTTGAACGCCTGCGGGGCCTCGACCACGATCTCGCTGAAGGGCGTATACGGATACTCCTCTAGACAGACGTAGGCGGTGACGCGTGCACCAATCACCTTGGCAAGTTCCAGGCCGCCATCAATGGCTTTCTTGGACAGCTCGGAACCGTCGGTGGGTAGCAGGATGTGCTTGAACATACCGGACCTCCTTTCACGAGTGGGGCAGGTGGCAGGCCGGACCTGCGCCTGTCTGACTTGATTGTAGTCAGTGTGCAGTCTGCGTCATTGCGAAATATCAAGGTTGTGCGATTGCGCACGGATTTGAACTGGTGAGTTGGATCAGGCAACCACGGCATGGACTTCGGCGGCAGCACTGCTCGGGGCCTGTTCCGCGCGGCGCCAGTAGGCCGGATTGCCATAGGTGTTCTTGAGATGGTCGATAAACAGGCGCACGCGCAGCGGCAGGTGTTTGCGCTGCGGGAATACGGCGTGGATGCCGATTGGCGGCGCCTGGAATTCGTCGAGCACGGTCACCAGGCGGCCGCTGACGATTTCCTGGCCGACTTCCCACCAGGAACGCCAGGCCAGGCCGTGGCCCTGCAGGCACCAGGCATGGAGCACGGCGCCGTCGGTGCACTCCATGGTGCCGCCCACCTTGACGGTGACGGTACGGTTGTCCTGCTGGAACACCCAGCCGCGCTGCACGTTGGCGCTGGCACCGAAGGCCAGGCAGTTGTGGCGCGCCAGGTCTTCGGGAAGTTGCGGCGTGCCGGCACGCGCCAGGTATTCGGGCGAGGCCACCACGACGCGGCGGTTCTCGGCCAGGCGGATCGAGACCAGGCTCGAATCGGGCAGGTCGCCAAGGCGGATCGCGCAGTCGAAGCCCTCGTTGACGAGGTCGACCACGCGATCGGAAAGATCGAGCGTGAGCGTCACGTCGGGGTGGGATTCAATGAACAGTGGTACCAGTGGTGCCACATGCTTGCGGCCAAAGCCGGCGGGTGCCGTGATACGCAGGTGGCCGCTGGCCTTGACGCCGCCGGCGGAGACGCTGGCTTCGGCATTGTGGAGGTCGTTGAGGATGCGCTGGCAGTCTTCCAGGAACGCGGAGCCTTCGAACGTCAACGTGATCTTGCGCGTGGTGCGCACCAGCAACTTGACGCCGAGGCGCTCTTCCAGTGCGTCGATGCGGCGCCCGATGATGGCCGGTGCGACACCTTCGGCGGCAGCGGCGGCGGACAGGCTGCCACGTGATGCGACCGATACAAAAGTCTCCAGTTGCTTGAAGTGGTCCACGGATGTTCGCTTGTCTGTACACAAGTCTTGATGAGAATGGCCAAGATTAGTAGTGCAAAAGTAAAAGATCAAGTGACCGTGTGCGGCTTTGCCGCACTGCAACGTCTCTCTACAATTCGATGCATTCAATCGTGTACAGGTCCATTCAGTCTCTGGCGTGCTTAGATGAACAAGATTCGCGCAGTCGTTTTCGATGCCTACGGCACGCTGTTCGACGTGTACTCGGTCACCGCGCGTGCGGAGCAACTGTTCCCTGGAAAGGGCGAGGCGCTGGCGCTGCTGTGGCGCGAACGGCAGATCGACTACACGCGGCTGCGTTCGCTGGCGGCGCCCGACGGCGCCCGCTACAAGCCGTTCTGGGACATCACGATCGACGCGCTGCGCTATGCGGCGGAGCGTCTGGCGCTGAAGCTGGACGACACCACGCAGGCGCAGCTGCTCAAGGAGTACGCATGCCTGTCGGCGTTTCCGGAGAACCTGGGCGCGCTCAAGCGGCTGCGCCGCGCGGAACTGCCGCTGGGCATCCTGTCGAACGGCAATCCGGAAATGCTCGACATCGCGGTCAAGAGCGCCGGCATGCATGGATTGTTCGACCACGTGCTGTCGGTGGATGCCGTGAAACAGTACAAGACGGCACCGGCAGCCTACGCACTGGGTCCGCAAGCGTTCAATGTGCCGGCAAGCGAGATCCTGTTTGTCTCGTCGAATTGCTGGGACGCGTGCGGGGCCACCTGGTATGGCTACACCACTTTCTGGATCAACCGTGCCGGGCATCCGGTGGAGCGCCTCGACGTGGCGCCCACCGGTACCGGGCATGACATGAACGACCTGCTCGCGTTCGTGGCCGCATCTGGCGCCACGGTCTGACGCGTCAGGCTACCCCTCAACACACCATCGCACCTACAGGAGAAGACTGATGGCTATCACGCTGCCCTCGGGCATGAAGATTACCGGCGAGATCCTGCCGGCATACGAAGACATCCTCACGCCGGAAGCCCTGGCCCTGGTCGACAAGCTGCATCGCGCCTTCGAGCCGCGCCGCCAGGAACTGCTGGCCGCGCGCGTGGAACGCGCCAAGCGCCTGGACGCCGGCGAGATCCCCGACTTCCTGCCCGAAACGAAGAGTGTCCGTGAAGGCGACTGGAAGGTAGCCCCGGTGCCCAAGGCGCTGGAATGCCGCCGCGTGGAAATCACCGGCCCGGTCGAAGCCAAGATGGTGATCAACGCCTTCAATTCGGGCGCTGACAGCTACATGACCGACTTCGAGGACTCCAACACCCCGAACTGGCACAACCAGTTGCAGGGTCAGGTGAACCTGAAGGCCGCGGTGCGCCGCACGCTGACGCTGGACAGCAACGGCAAGCACTACAAGCTCAACGACAAGATCGCCACGCTGCAGGTGCGTCCGCGCGGCTGGCACCTTGACGAAAAGCACGTCACGATCGACGGCAAGCGTGTGTCGGGCGGCATCTTCGATTTCGCGCTGTTCCTGTTCCATAACGCCAAGGAGCAGATCGCTCGCGGCGATGGCCCGTTCTTCTACCTGCCGAAGATGGAAAGCCATCTGGAAGCGCGCCTGTGGAACGATGTCTTCGTGATGGCGCAGAAGGAAGTGGGCCTGCCGCAAGGCACGGTCAAGGCCACGGTGCTGATCGAGACGATCCTGGCCGCGTTCGAAATGGAAGAAATCCTGTACGAACTGCGTGACCACAGCGCTGGCCTGAACGCCGGCCGCTGGGACTACATCTTCTCGTGCATCAAGAAGTTCAAGGTGGACAAGAACTTCTGCCTGGCCGACCGCGCCAAGGTGACGATGACCGCGCCGTTCATGCGTTCGTACGCGCTGCTGCTGCTGAAGACCTGCCACAAGCGCGGCGCGCCCGCCATTGGCGGCATGAGCGCGCTGATCCCGATCAAGAACGATCCGGAAAAGAACGCCATCGCCATGGAAGGCATCATCAGCGACAAGCGCCGTGACGCTACCGATGGCTACGATGGCGGCTGGGTGGCCCACCCGGGCCTGGTGGAGCCGGCAATGAAGGAATTCGTGGCCGTGCTGGGCGACAAGCCCAACCAGTTCGGCAAGCAACGTCCGGATGTGGAAGTGAAGGGCGCCGACCTGCTCGATTTCAAGCCGGAAGCCCCGATCACCGAGCACGGCCTGCGCATGAACATCAACGTCGGCATCCACTACCTGGGTTCCTGGCTGGCCGGCAACGGTTGCGTGCCGATCCACAACCTGATGGAAGACGCCGCTACCGCCGAGATCTCGCGCTCGCAGGTGTGGCAATGGATCCGCTCGCCGAAGGGCAAGCTCGAAGACGGCCGCAAGGTAACCGCCGAACTCGTGCGCGCGCTGATTCCGGAAGAACTGGCCAAGGTCAAGGAAGTGGCGGGCAACGGCGCAACCTATGACCGTGCTGCGCAGATTTTCGAGCAGATGTCGACTTCGGAAGACTTTGCCGAATTCCTGACGCTGCCGCTGTACGAGGAAGTCTGAGGGTAGATGCTGTCTTGCTCCCCTCGCCCGCATGGCGGGCGAGGGGAGCCGTGTCTTCAGCTTTGGTTGGGCATTCCGTACCCTTCGCCCTTCCACTCGATGAAACACAGGCCGTGCCCGAACGGGTCCGACAGCATGGCCTGGCGGCCCCAGTCGAACTCGCGTGGCCAGTCCTCCAGTTCGGCGCCTGCCTCGAGCGCCCGCTCGATGGCCGGTTCCAGTGCCTCGACCACGAAATCGAGATGCACCGGGGTCCAATGCCTGGCGTAGTCGCGCCGGGAATCAGTTCGCGTGGTCGCCACCGTCCCGGGTGCCTTGGCCAGCAGATAGATCGGTGCACAGGCACCGTGCAATTCGGCCACCGTGCCGTCGAACAGCCTGCGGCCGAGCCGCAACCCCAATCCTGCCTCATAGAAGCCGATGCCACGTTCCAGGTCATCGACGTCGATGTTTATTAACAACTCCATGCCTGCCTCCTGAGCGTTCGTCCGGCGTGTGCGCTGCGCAGCCGCTCCTGACGACTCCTGACGCTGGCTGGACACCGGGCAGGCATTGTGCGCCCGCGCTCCTGACAGCCGCTGTCAGGAGTGATGTGGAGTAGCCCACCCGAAACGGCCGACAACGACTGGCCCGGAGGGCTCATAATATGGCCATTCATGATTGGGAGATTCAAGTTGCGCTTCGAACACCTGGTGGAAATCAATGACCCAGGCAGCCCCGCACTGGAACCGCTGACCGCGGAACAACTCTGGCAGGGGCTTGTTTTGCGGGCGGAGTCGCCCGAGCTGTTCGTGCTCGGGCTGGATCGCGCCGAGATCGTCGAGCGCGGCGATGGCTGGATCGGGCGCGTGCTGCATTTCGGCAAGGCCAGTGTGCGGGATCGCGTGGTCTACGAACCGCGCAGCGCCGTGCGCTATGAAACCGCCGCCACGGCCGAGCATGCTGGCGGCACGTTGTCGATGATCATCGAGACACCTACGCCCAGCGCGCTGCTGGTGCGCTTCATCTACGAGACCACGTTGCCAAACGTTGACGAGACCGGCGACGACCGCTATGCGGAAATCGTCAAGTCCGCCTATCACGAGGCGGACCTCGACACCGTGCGCAAGATCCGCGAAATCGCTGCCACGGGGCAGCTCGGGTGAACCGCCCGTCCACTGCGCCGGCACGTACCGGTAGCGGGGATTCTCAGGGAGGAGGCGGCTCGGGCGGATCCGGGCCGAACGACCCGTCCGGCAAGCGGGGCGGGCCCACGCGCGCGGAGTTGCGGGCGCGTTATGGTGACCGGCTGCGCTGGCTGATCCTGGTCACGCTGATGCTCGGGACGATGTCGTCGATCATGTCGTCGACGATCGTCAACGTGGCCATTCCGGACCTGAGCCGCCATTTTGCATTGGGCCAGGAGCGCGCCCAGTGGGTGGCGGCCAGCTTCATGATTGCCATGACGCTGTCGATGCTGCTCACCCCGTGGCTGCTGAACCGCTACGGCCTGCGGCGTACCTTTATAGGCGCGCTGGTGCTGCTCGGTTCCGGTGGCCTGATCGGCGGCTTCTCCCCAACCTTTGGCGTGATGCTGGCCATGCGAGCGGCCGAGGGTGTTGCCGCGGGCATCATGCAGCCGCTACCCAATATCTTCATCCTGCGCGTGTTCGAAGAGCGCGAGCAGGGCAAGGCGCTGTCGCTGTTCGGATTCGGGGTGGTGCTGGCGCCGGCCATCGGGCCGAGCCTCGGCGGTTTTCTGGTCGAACTGTTTGGCTGGCGCTCGATCTTCTTTGTGGTGGTGCCGCTGACCCTGGCCGGGCTGTGGATGGCGCGTCGCTACATGGCGGTGGATTCGGCCATGATGGGCGAGCGCAAGCCGTTGGACTGGCGCGGCCTGGCGCTGGTGGGCGTGGCCACGGTAAGCCTGCTCAACGGACTGGTGGAGATGCGCAACAGCGTGGGCGAAGGGCTCGGGCTGGCAGCCTTCGGCGTGGTCATGCTGGCGGGCTTCGTGGCCTGGCAACTGCGCGCGCCCGACCCGCTGATGAACTTGCGCTTGTACAGCTATCGGCAATTTTCGGCTGGCGCGATCGTGGCGTTCATCTATGGGGCAGGCTTGTTTGGTTCCACCTATCTGCTGCCGGTCTATATGCAGATGGCGCTGGCCTATACGCCGTCGGCGGCCGGCATCGTGCTGATGCCGGCGGGTATCGCGCTGGCCGTGACGATCGCCGTGGCGGGCCGCCTGACCAATCGCATCCCGCCGCACCGGCTGGTGTCATTCGGACTGGCGCTGCTGGCGGGGTCATTCCTGCTGATGGCCACCGGGTCGATGGCCACACCATACCTGCTGCTGGTGTTGTACGCGGTAATCGGGCGGATCGGACTTGGCTGCGTCCTGCCGTCGCTGACGCTGGGTTCGATGCGGGGCATCGATTTCTCGCTGATCGCACAAGGTTCCAGTTGCATCAATTTCCTGCGGCAACTGGGCGGGGCGATTGGCGTGAGCCTGGCCGGCGTGGGCTTGCAGTGGCGCCTGGCCGAGCACGGCGCGGTGCTGGGCCAGGGCGGCGATGCGGCGGCACAGGCCGCGCGCATCCATGCGTTCGATGAAACGTTCCTGGCCGTGGGCGTGGTGATCGCCACGGCCATCCTGGCCGCGTGGCGGATTCGCCCGCGGCCGGTGCCGCAAGGCTGATCAGCTGGCGTTGCCCGCCAGCAGGTCGCCTACCAGTTCGATGTACTTCTGCCTGGCGTCGTCCTGGCTGGTGCCCTTGAGCGCCTCCCAGGCTTCGAACTTGTAGCGGCCGACGAAATCCGTCATGCCGGGCTTGTCGCCATGGGCATCGCCCTCCGCTCCCTGCTTGTACAGCGCATAGAGGCGCAGCAGCGTCATGTTGTTGGGGCGTTCGGACAGTGTCTTGACGTCGATTTGAGCCTGGTCGAAACGGGCCTGCAGGTCGCTCATGGTGTCTCCGGGGTGGCAAGTCGATAACAGTGCCGATGATACGCGGCACACTGGTCCGTTTCGGTGCAAAAAAACCGAGGAAGCTTTCGGTTGCACTGCCGCTGCAAGGGCGTGGTGCGTGCCGTTGCCAATACAGCTTTGCCCCGGCAACGGATACAATCGCTGCCATGTCCTGGATTCTTGCTGTCGAGACCTCCACTGAGTGGTGTTCCGTCGCACTCGGCCGCGCCGGCCCTGATGGCGCCATCGAGTGTTTCTCCCGCCATGAGCACACGGGCGCGCGTTCGTCGTCGCGTGTGCTGCCCGCCGCCGGCGAAGTACTGGCCGAAGCCGGTATTCGCCTGTCGGACTGTGCCGCCGTTGCGTTTGGCGCTGGCCCTGGTTCGTTTACCGGCCTGCGCACCGCGTGCGGCGTGGCGCAGGGCCTCGCGTTCGGCGCCGAACTGCCTGTCATTCCCGTCAACGTGCTGATGGCATGCGCCGAAAGTGCGCGTGCCGGCACGCCTGCGCTGCCGCCCGGTACCTCGGTACTGGTCGCGCTCGATGCGCGCATGGATCAGGCCTATGCCGCCACGTTCCGCTGGGATGCTGCCGCGGGCGAATGGCTGATGGACGTTGCCATGCACGTTGATGCGCCCGAAGCCATTGCCGCGCCTGAGGGCGATTTCTGGCTGGCCGGTAATGCCGCAACGGTTTTCGGGGAACGCCTGGCCGTCGCGGCACGCGCCGCGCGCGTAATACCCGAAGCCATGCCCGATGCCCGCGCCATGGTGACGATCGGCCTGCGCGCGCTGGCGCGGGGCGAGACTGTCAATGCCGCCGATGCAATGCCGATCTACGTACGCGACAAGGTCGCCCAGACCATTGTCGAGCGTGAAGCAGTGGCGGCCGCCAAGGCGGCAGCGCTGGCTGCACAGGGAGATGCCGCATGAGCGCCGCGTTGATGCCGGAATCGTCCGAGCGCCCCGAGTGGCCGGCGGTACCGGTGATGCCGGTGCTACCGCGCGGCTGGGCGCTCGACCATATGAGCGCACTCGACCTGCAGGCCGTGGCCGAGATCGAGCAACGTGCCTATAGCCATCCGTGGACACGTGGCAATTTTGAGAACTCACTCAAGGCCGGACATTTTGGCCTGACGCTGCGCGATCCGTCGGCCGCGCTGGTCGGGTACGCGATGCTGATGCCCGTGGTCGACGAGATGCATCTGCTCAATATCACGGTCGAGCCGTTGCTGCAGCGTCGTGGCTATGGGCGGCTGATGCTGGCCATCGCGCTGGCCACCTCGCATGCCCATCGCCTGCATACGATGCTGCTCGAGGTTCGGCCGTCGAATCTGGGCGCGCTCGCGTTGTACGTCGAAGCCGGGTTTGCCGAGATTGGCCGCCGCAAGGGGTACTACCCGGCCACGGCGCTGGGGCGCGAGGACGCGCTGGTGCTACGCCGGGTCTGGCCGGCAACCGATGGCGGAGATCCGCAATGAGCCGTCGCGCGATGTTTCTCGAGGTGCTGGGCATCCCGGCCGAGTGGGTGCCGCGCCATGCCCTGGCGGTCGAGGTTGCCGCGCAGGCCGATGCGGTCGCCGTGGTCGACCAGCCGGTCGCCCTGGTCCAGGACGTGGCTGAAGTCGCTGAAGTCGCTGAAGTCGCCGAGATTGCCGAGGTTGCCGTTGAAGCGCCGAGGATCATCGATGCGCCGGCGGCCCGGGCCGACCAACCGGTCGAGGTCATCGCCGAGCCCGATGCGCAAGCCGTTGCACAAGCGGATCTTGCGGATCTGACCGATCTGGCGGAAACCGTCGAGGCGTTCGATGCGCCCGATCCGGGGCGTCCGGCAGCGCCGGTGCCGGTGCGGCCAGTGGAGCAGGCCGGTCGCGAGGCCGCGATCGCGGAGATGGCGTGGCCGGTGCTTGCCGACAGCGTGGCCGCCTGCACGGCCTGTGGCCTGTGCAACACGCGCACCAATACCGTGTTCGGCGTGGGTGACCAGCAGGCCGAATGGATGCTGGTTGGCGAAGCCCCAGGCGAGAATGAAGACCTGCAGGGCGAGCCATTCGTCGGCCAGGCAGGAAAGCTGCTCGACAACATGCTCGGCGCGCTCGGACTGGCGCGCGGCCGCAATGTCTATATCGCCAACGTGCTCAAGTGCCGTCCGCCGGGCAACCGCAATCCCGAGCCCGACGAGGTGGCGCAGTGCGAGCCCTACCTGAAGCGCCAGATCGCGCTGCTCAAGCCGAAGGTGATCGTGGTGCTGGGCCGCTTTGCGGCGCAGTCACTGCTGCGCTCGACCACCCCGATCGGCAAGCTGCGGGGCACGGTGCATACCTACGAAGGCATTCCTGTCGTAGTGACGTATCACCCGGCATACCTGCTGCGCACGCTGACCGACAAGGCGCGTGCGTGGGAAGACCTGTGCCTGGCCCGTGAGGTACATGATCGTGCGGGAGCTCAAGCCTGATCCCGCGCAACCCATTGCACCGGGTGGCTCCGCGCTGACCGGTGCGGACGCGCATCCGCCGCTGCCGCCGCCGCATTTGCCACTGTGGCGCGGCGCGGCCTCCCAGCGCACGCGCGATCTGGCCTGGTGTTCACTGTCGCCGATGTTGCTGTCGCGGTTGCCCGACGAGTACCAGGCAGGCGCGGCGCGACTGGCCCGCTGGCCCACTGGGACGCGTAACGCGTGGCAGGCATGGCTGGCGCAGGCCGATCCGGCACTGCTTCCCGAGACCATCGCCGAACTGAGCGGCCATCCCGATCCTACCGGTAGCCGCAGCCTGCGGCTCGGCCGGCACGCCGAGCGACTGCTCCACTTTGCCTTGCAGCATGGCACCGGCATCGAACTGCTGGCTGCCAATGTGCCGATCCGGCGCGCCAATGGCCATGGCATCCAGACGCTCGGCGAACTCGATGTGGTCTGGCGCGATCCTGCCACGGCCGAAACGGTGCATTGGGAAATGGCGGCCAAGTTCTACCTGATGGTCGAAGGCACGGTGGATCGCCGCGCGTTTGTCGGTCCGAACCTCGTTGACCGGCTGGGCGACAAGCTCGACCACATCGTGCGCCGGCAGTTGCCGCTGGGCCGTACCGCCGAGGCACAGGCCATCGTTGGCCAGGCGGTGCATCGTAGCGAGGTCTATCTGCTGGGCTGGCTGTTCTATCGCGACGGCGTGGTGCCGGCGGGACTCGACGCGCTCGGGATTGCGCCCGACCACCAGCATGGCTGGTGGTCGACGCTCGACGCGTGGTCGGCGTGGGCCGTCGAGCATGAAAAGCAAGGCGTGCGCTGGTGCCGGCTGCCGCGCGTGGACTGGCTTTCGGGGGCACGCGTTGATGAGGCGGATACGGAGTGCGCCGCCGCACTGGGCGAAACCCTGCGGCAGCGCTTTACCGATCCGCACCAGGCATGGCGGCGCGAGGCGCCGGTCATGATCTGCGAACTGGAACCGGCGGGTGCCGCCGAGCCCGGCATCTGGATCGAGCGTTCACGCGGCTTCGTGGTGCCACCGGGATGGGAATCGAAGGCCCATGCCCGGGCGGCCGAACCCTAGTCAGCCGAACCTGAAGCCCCCTGGAAAGGAAAAAGCCGCCCGGTAATCAGGCGGCTTTTTCTTTTCTTTACGGTAAGTCGCAATTGCGACCCTGGTCAGTGGTGCTTGTCTTCGCCGATCATCGCCAGCGAGTTGTAGAGCTTTACGTTGTGCTTGTGCAAGCGCATGACCAACAGCATGGTCGCCACGATGAACAGGCCTAGCGCGACGATGACAAAGCCGATCGGAATGTTGAGCTTGATCAGCAGTGCGTACAGGCACAGCATCAGCAGCACCGAAACATTCTCGTTGAAGTTTTGCACGGCGATCGAATGGCCGGCCGACAACAGCACATGGCCGCGATGCTGTAGCAGGGCGTTCATCGGTACCACGAAATACCCGGACATCGCCCCCACGATCATCAGGAACACATAGGCAATGGCCATGTACAGCGGCATGTGCATGCCCATTACGTCGAGCATGACAGCGGGGATGGTGTCCTTGGTGTAGAACGCCATCAGCATCACGGTCGCGCCCATGGCCACGCCGAACGGCAGCACGGACAGCGACTTGCGCAGCGGAATGCGCGCGGCGGCCGCGATGGCGCCCACGGCCACGCCTACGGCCACTACGGCCTGCAGCAGCGCACCCTGGGACAGGTTCAGGCCGAGCGACTTTTCCGCCCACTTGAGCACGATGAACTGCAGCGTGGCGCCCACGCCCCAGAACAGCGTGGTCACGGCCAGGGAAATCTGGCCCAGCTTGTCGCGCCACAGCGCGATAAAGCAGTCACCGAATTCGGCAATCAGCTTGATCGGGTTCTTTTCCTGCTGGGGATAGCGCGCGCCGGTCTCAGGGATGAACACGTTGAACAGCGCCGCAATGAAATAGAACAGCATGATCACCACCATCGCCGCTTCGGCGGGGGTATTGATGCCGGTATCGACATAGGGCAGGTCGAAGCGCAACAGGATCGTCGACAGATGGACCGAGATCAATGCGCCGCCCACGACCGTGCCCAGGATGATCGAGCCAACGGTCAGGCCCTCGATCCAGCCATTGGCCATGACCAGTTTTTCCGGGGGGAGCAGTTCGGTCAGGATGCCGTACTTGGCCGGCGAGTAGGCCGCGGCGCCAAAGCCGACGATGCCATAGGCCAGTAGCGGGTGCAGCCCGAACATCATGATGGCGCAGCCGGCGATCTTGATCGCATTGGTGATCAGCATCACCTTGCCCTTGGGCATGGAGTCGGCGAATGCGCCCACGAATGCGGCAAGCACCACATACGACAAGACAAAGAACAGCTTGAGCAGTGGGGTCATCCACTGCGGGGAATGCAATTCGGTGAGAAGGGCAATGGCCGCGATAAGCAGGGCATTGTCGGCCAGCGACGAAAAGAACTGCGCGGCCATGATCGTGTAGAAACCCTTCTTCATACCTTGGACTCTGTCTCCATCGCGGATGTCCGTGTGGACGGGCAAGAGCGAGCCGGCGGGTAGCGTCGCGGCTTGCGCGGAACCTGTAGCGCCGGCTCTGTCAAACTGGGGCGGGTGCGCAACTTTAGCGCGCCTTGCGGCTTGCCTGACCGTCATTGACATATTGCTTCTCTTTTAAAACATGGCCGTAGCGTCCGGCTTTATATCACGAAACCACGACATTTCAGCACACTGGCGGACGCGCATTGGACAGTACATGCCCGTATGGATTCCCGGAATCTTCTTGCGGATGTGGTCAAATATCGTCTGCGCGGGATGGCATCGCCCGATTGCGCAGGCAATTTTCCGAAATGCCTGCCGCCGCACAGTACGTGCCATCTCAACGCCCGAATCCAGTGGGCTGCCGACCGGGTCTTCCCGCATCTGGTGCAAGACGCGTTCGGTAGCCCACGTCAGTTGTCATATCCATGCCTAGACCCATTCACGCCGTCATCCACCAGCCCGCGCTGGCCAACAACCTGGACGTGGTGCGCCGCCATGCGCCGGACGCCCGCGTCTGGGCCGTGGTCAAGGCCAATGCCTACGGCCACGGCATCCGCCGCGCCTTTGCCGGCCTGAAGGCCGCCGACGGGTTCGGACTTCTGGACCTCAACGAGGCCGTGCTGCTGCGCGAACTTGGCTGGCAGGGACCGATCCTGCTTCTAGAGGGATTCTTCCAGCCGCAGGACGTTCCCCTGCTCGAGCAATACCGCCTGACCACCGCCATCCATTGCGAAGAGCAGTTGCGCATGCTGGAGATTGCCCGGCCCAAGGGGCCGCTGGCCATCCAGCTCAAGCTCAACACCGGCATGAACCGGTTGGGCTTCCGCCCCGAGCAGTACCGAACGGCCTGGGAACGGGCCCGGACCATGCCGTGCGTGGGCAGTATCGTCCACATGACGCATTTTTCCGATGCCGACAGCCCGCGCGGCATTGCGCACCAGATCGAAGCGTTCGACGCCGCCACAGCCAACTTGCCAGGCGAGGCCACGCTGTCGAATTCGGCCGCGGTGCTCTGGCATCCGTCGGCGCACCGTAACTGGGTGCGTCCCGGCGTGATCCTGTACGGCGCCTCGCCAACCGGGCTGTCTGCCGATATCGCCACTACCGGGTTGCAGCCGGCCATGTCGCTGCACAGTGAACTGATTGGTGTCCAGGACCTGCAGCCTGGCGATACGGTTGGCTACGGTTCGATGTTTACGGCCGACCGCCCGATGCGTATCGGTGTGGTGGCCTGCGGCTATGCCGACGGCTACCCGCGCCACGCGGCCGGATGGGGCGACAAGCGCGCGCCGGTGCTGGTCGATGGCGTGCGTACCGAGCTGGTGGGCCGCGTGTCGATGGACATGATCTGTGTGGACCTGACGCCATGCCCGAAAGCCCGGGTCGGTTCGCCGGTCACGCTCTGGGGCCACGGCTTGCCGATCGATGACGTGGCCGCGGCCAGCGGTACGGTTGGTTATGAACTCATGTGCGCACTGGCTCCGCGTGTACCGACCACGGTTGCCACGCTGACCACCGCGGACCCCGTGGTCTCGGCCTGACCTGCCTGATAATTCCGATCGATGGCGAAGACCAAGACTGTCTATACCTGTACCGAGTGCGGCGGCAGCTCGCCGCGCTGGGCCGGCCAGTGCCCGCAATGCAATGCCTGGAATACGCTGGTGGAAACCGTGGCGGACTCGGGTCCGTCCGGGGCCCGGCGCTTCCAGCCGCTGGCCGCGTCGGCCGTGGTTCGCAAGCTCAGCGATATCGAGGCGGCCGACGTGCCGCGCTTCTCGTCGGGCATCGACGAATTCGACCGCGTGCTGGGCGGTGGCCTGGTATCGGGCGGGGTGGTGCTGATTGGCGGCGACCCCGGCATCGGCAAGTCCACGCTGCTGTTGCAGGCGCTGGCCAATCTGTCGGCCAGCAAGCGGGTGCTGTATGTCAGCGGCGAGGAGTCCGGCGCCCAGATTGCACTGCGTGCGCAACGGCTTGGCGTGGAAGCCGCCACGCTGGGTCTGTTGCCCGAGATCCAGCTGGAGAAGATCCAGGCCGCACTGGAAATCGACAAGCCCGAAGTGGCCGTGATCGACTCGATCCAGACGCTGTATTCGGAGGCCTTGACCTCGGCGCCGGGCTCGGTGGCCCAGGTGCGCGAATGCGCGGCGCAACTGACGCGCATTGCCAAGAGCAGCGGCATCACCATCATCCTGGTCGGCCATGTCACCAAGGAAGGCAGCCTGGCCGGGCCACGCGTGCTGGAGCACATCGTCGATACGGTGCTGTACTTCGAGGGCGACACCCATTCCTCGCACCGGCTGATCCGTGCCTTCAAGAACCGCTTTGGCGCGGTCAATGAACTGGGCGTGTTCGCGATGACCGAGCGCGGGTTGCGGGGTATCAGCAATCCGTCGGCACTGTTCCTGTCGCAGCATGAAGACCAGGTGGCCGGATCGTGCGTGCTGGTGACGCAAGAGGGCACGCGGCCGCTGCTGGTGGAAGTACAGGCGCTGGTCGATACGGCCAACGTTCCCAACCCGCGGCGGCTGGCGGTGGGCCTGGAACAGAACCGGCTGGCGATGTTGCTGGCCGTGCTGCATCGGCACGCGGGAATTGCCTGCTTCGACCAGGATGTGTTCCTGAACGCGGTGGGCGGGGTCAAGATCACGGAGCCGGCGGCCGACCTGGCCGTACTGCTGTCGATCCACTCGTCGTTGCGCAACAAGCCGTTGCCGCGTGGCCTGGTGGTGTTTGGCGAAGTGGGCCTGGCCGGCGAGATCCGTCCCAGCCCGCGCGGGCAGGAGCGCCTCAAGGAGGCCGCCAAGCTTGGTTTCACGATGGCGGTGATACCGAAGGCCAATGCCCCGAAGCAGCCGGTCGACGGACTCGAAGTCATTGCGGTGGATCGGCTGGAACAGGCCATCGACCGCGTACGAAACCTGGACTGACACGCCATGACCGACGCCGCCGTGGAACCCGAGGACAGTGCGGCGGCACGTTCTTTTGCACGCGCCAAGCGTTCGCAGGCTGCCTACCAGACGCTGCGCGACGACATCTTCGCGTTCCGGTTGCTGCCCGGCGACCGCTTTACCGAAAACGATGTGGCCGAGCGGCTCGGCATCTCGCGCACGCCGGTGCGCGAGGCGCTGCAGCGTCTGCAGGGCGACGGCCTGGTGCGCGGCTACTACCGCAATGGCTGGGAAGTGGTGCCGCTGGACCTGGCCCGCTTCGAAGCGCTCTATGAATTGCGCACGCTGCTGGAAACCCATGCGGTAACGCGGCTCTGCCAACCTTCCCACGCCGCGCAGC
Organism: uncultured Cupriavidus sp.; assembly: GCA_963543405.1. Lineage (GTDB taxonomy): Bacteria > Pseudomonadota > Gammaproteobacteria > Burkholderiales > Burkholderiaceae > Cupriavidus. Next base: position 4,258 of record CAUUBQ010000056.1, on the reverse strand, counting down.
GCAGGGCACTGGTGGCTACCCTCGACCCGATCTGGCGTGTGCCCCGCGGCGAACGCCTTGCCGACGGCAATACCGTGGCGCAACTCGACGAGGCGTTTCACCTGTCGATCGTCGATGCGGCTGGCAATCCCGAGTCCGCCGCCGTACATCAGCAGGTCACCGATCGCATCCGCATCATCCGTCGGCTCGATTTTGCCTACGACGACCGCATGGCGCTGACCTATGACGAGCACAGCGCCATCCTGGCCGCGCTGGATGCCGCCGATGGGGGGCGCGCCGTGGCCTTGCTGTCGGCGCATATCGAGGATGGCCGCGCCGAAGTCAGCCGCCTGACAATGGAGCGGCTGGAGCAGGCGCGCACCAGCCTCGTGCGGCCGGCCGACGCGGTTGCACCCGGGCGGCGCAGGCGCTTCGGCTGACTGGCGCTTCACCCATCCGCACAACGTCCGGCAACGCTGGGCGTGCCTCGGCTTAATTTTCCGATTTCCAGATTTCATGCGGCTTCGCGGGCCGCAAGCCTCATCGTGCCTGCCGACAGGGCAGGGTATGGCACGCCTATTGCAATCGTTCTGCGCAGGAATTTTATGTATACATAAATCGCGGAACTGGCATAAGCATGGTGAGCATCCACCTGAATCCGATCCGGGGCAGCCGGGGCATGGCCGTGGCACCGCACGCGCTGGCATCGCAGAGCGCACTGGCTGTCTTGCGCGAGGGCGGCAATGCCGTCGAGGCAATGGTCGCTGCCGCAGCCACGATTGCCGTGGTGTACCCACACATGAACAGCCTGGGTGGCGACAGTTTCTGGCTGATCGCGCGTCCTGGCGAAGCACCGCGTGCGCTGGATGCCTGTGGTGCCGCCGCCGGTGCGGCCACGATTGCGCGATATCGCGAGGCAGGCTTCGCGTCGATTCCGGTGCGCGGTGGCATGGCGGCCAATACCGTGGCGGGTACGGTCTCGGGCTGGCAGGCCGCGCTCGACTGGTCGCGCGATACGCTCGGCGGACGCCTGCCGTTGTCGCGCCTGCTGGCCGATGCGATTGACTATGCGCGCGTTGGCGTGCCGGTCACGGACAGCCAGGCCGCGTGCGTGGCCGGCAAGGCTGACGAACTGCGCGACCTGGCCGGGTTTGCCGACACCTTCCTGGTCGATGGTGTCGCCCCCGCGCCCGGCAGCCGCTTCCGCCAGCCGCGCCTGGCCGCCACGCTGGAGCAACTGGTGCGCGCGGGGCTTGGGGATTTCTACCACGGCGATCTCGCGCGCCTGCTGGCTCGCGAACTGGAACTCAGTGGCAGTCCGCTGACCGCGGCCGATCTCCACGCGCATCGCGCTACCTGGAAAGCACCGCTGGCGTTGCCGCATTCGCACGGCACGGTCTACAACATGCCGCCACCCACGCAAGGGCTGGTATCGCTGCTGATCCTGGGCCAGCTCGATCGCATTCTCACGCGTGACATGGATCCGTTCGGACCCGCGTTCGTGCATGCGTGTGTGGAAGCGACCAAGCAGGCGTTCCATGTGCGCGATCGCCATATCACCGACCCGGCTTATATGGAGATCGACCCGCAGGATCTGCTGGCGCCTCCCTGGCTCGACGCGGCGGCCGCGCGCATTCGTCCCGATCGCGTCTTGCCTTGGGGGCAGGGCATGGGGCCCGCCGACACGGTATGGATGGGCGTGATCGATGGCAACGGCGTGGCCGTCAGTTTTATCCAGAGCATCTACCACGAGTTCGGCAGCGGCATCGTGCTGCCCGGATCGGGCATCAACTGGCAGAACCGCGGTTGCAGTTTTTCGCTGGACCCGGCCGCGCGCAATCCATTGATGCCGGGTCGCAAGCCATTCCATACGCTGAACCCCGCCATGGCGCGTCTGCACGATGGCCGCACGCTGGTCTACGGAAACATGGGCGGCGATGGCCAGCCGCAATCGCAGGCGGCGGTGTTCTCGCGCATCGTCCATTTCGGCATGAACCCGCAGGCAGCGATCGATGCGCCGCGCTGGTTGCTGGGCCGCACGTGGGGCCAGACCAGCGACACGCTGAAGCTCGAGGCGCGCTTCCCGGTGGCCACGCAGCACGCGTTGCGCGAGCTCGGGCATGAAGTCGAGACGCTGCGCCCCTATGACGAAACGATGGGCCACGCCGGCGCCATCGTATTGCAGCCCGACCGGCTCTACCAGGGCGGCAGCGACCCGCGCAGCGACGGCGCCGTGGCCGCGTGGTGAGCGCCGTACGAATTCCAACAATGCGTGGTGCAGCCCGGCCGCGTGTCTCTCTCGATGTTCGCTTGAAGGAGTGGTTCGATGCGTTCCGTTGCCGATAACGCGACACTAGGTGTGCCGCAAGCCATGCCATTGGCGCGCACGCGCTGGCTGCAGCTATTGCTGGGGCTCGTGTGCATGATGGCGATTTCCAGTCCGCAGTATGTGTGGACGCTCTTTACCAAGCCGCTTTCGGCCAAGCTTGGCGTGCCATTGTCCGAACTGCAGATCACGTTCTCGCTGCTGATCGTGTTGCAGACGTTCTTCTCGCCGTTCCAGGGTGCCATGATCGAACGCTTCGGTCCGCGCCGGCTGATCGCATTGGGCACGGTGCTGGCGGGCCTGTCGTGGGTGCTGGCGGCCTCGGCGCAGAGCGTGGGCATGTTGTACCTGACCTATGGCGTGATCGGTGGGCTGGGTACCGGCATTGTCTATGTTGGCGTGGTGGGCCAGATGGTGCGCTGGTTCCCCGATCGCCGCGGCTTTGCCGTGGGCATGGTGGCGGCCGGCTATGGCATGGGGGCCATCGTGACCACGTTCCCGATTGCCGCGGCACTGGCCGGCAAGGGGCTCGAGACCACGCTGTGGCAGTTCGGCCTGGTGTTTGCAGCGATCGGCTTCGTGGCGTCGCAGGGGCTGCGGTCTCCTGCCGCAGGCGAACAACTGCCGTTGCGTCCCACCTTTACGCCGTCGAACGTGGCGGATGTGCCGACGCGCAAGATGCTCAAGACGCCGCTGTTCTGGCTGCTGTTCGTGATGATGACGATGATGTCGACCTCGGGCCTGATGGTGACATCGCAGATGGCGGCCTTTGCCAAGGACTTTGGCGTGGCCAATGCCGTGGTGTTCGGCATGGCCGCGTTGCCGCTGGCGCTGACCATCGATCGGCTGACCAATGGCCTGACCCGCCCGATGTTCGGCTGGATCTCGGACCGCTGGGGGCGCGAGAACACGATGTGCTTCGCATTTGCACTGGAAGCGGTGGCCATGACGCTGTGGTTGCTGACGCGCGAGAATGCGGTGCTGTTCGTACTGTTGTCGGGCGTGGTCTTCCTGGGCTGGGGCGAGATCTTCTCGTTGTTCCCGTCGACGCTGACCGACACCTTCGGTACGAAATTTGCCACGACCAACTACGGCTGGCTCTATATCTCGCAAGGCATCGGCTCGATCTTCGGTGGTCCGCTGGCCGCGCTGATGCATGAACGCATGGGCAGCTGGATGCCGGTCTTCGGCGTGGCCATCACGCTCGACATCATCACGGCGGTACTGGCCATTGCGATACTGAAGCCCTGGCGCCGCCGCTATCTGGCAGCTCCGGCAACGGCCTGAGCGCCCCGGAGACAGCTGGCTGCGTCAATCCGCCACAGCGGACACTGTGGCGGATTGTTCAGGCACCGTGATGGTCCGGCAAAAAATGGGTAATAATTCGCGTCGAAGCAATCCTTGCCCCTTGACGCGCCTATGCAAGCCAATTCCCGTGCCTATTTCCTGCTGATCGCCATCGTCTCGTTCGCGATGCTCGGCGCCGCGCTCTACATGCAATATGTGGAGGGCTACCAGCCATGCCCGCTTTGCATCATGCAACGCTTTGCCTTCGTCGGCATTGGGGTGTTCTCTCTGCTGGCCGCCATCGCGCAGAACACGCGCACGCTGTGGCAGGGGCTGGGCATGCTGTCCGGTGTGGCCGGGATTGCCGTGGCGGGCTATCACGTGTCGCTGCTGCTGAACCCGAAGGCCTCATGCGGCATCGACCCGCTGGAAAACTGGGTCAACGCGCTGCCCACGGCCAAGCTGCTGCCGCAAGTGTTCTATTCGGACGGCCTGTGCACCGCGCCGCTGCCACCGCTGTTCGGCCTGTCGATCCCGGCATGGTCGCTGATCTGGCTGGTCATCCTGACGTTCACGCTGGCAGTAGGCCTGATCCGCCGCGAGAAGCATTACCGCTGAGGTTTTTCTCCCCTCTCCCGCACGCGGGAGAGGGGCGGGGGAGAGGGC
>CAUUBQ010000055.1:0-55544 GCA_963543405.1 uncultured Cupriavidus sp. | reverse complement strand
ACACTTCTAGCTTCGTCGGCAGCGTCAGATGTGTATAAGAGACAGGCCCCAAAGATTACGCCACCAGCAGCTGGCGCAGCACGAACGGCAGGATGCCGCCGTGGTTGTAGTAGTCGACCTCGATCGGCGTGTCGATGCGCAGCAGCACCGGCACGCGTTGCGTGTCGCCATTGGCGCGGTGGATCACCAGCACCACATCCTGCTGTGGCTTCAGTTCGCCCTCGATACCTTCCACGTCGAACGTCTCGTTACCGATGATGCCCAGCGACTGCACGCTGTCGCTGCCCTTGAACTGCAGCGGCAGCACACCCATGCCCACCAGGTTCGAGCGGTGGATACGTTCGAAGCTGCGCGCGATAACGGCCTTGACGCCCAGCAACTGCGTGCCCTTGGCGGCCCAGTCGCGCGACGATCCCGTGCCGTATTCTTCGCCGCCAAACACCACGGTAGCGGTACCCTCGGCGATGTACTTCATGGCGGCGTCGTAGATCGACATCTCGTCGCCAGTGGGCTGATGCTGCGTAATGCCGCCTTCCACGCGCGAACCGTCGGCCTTGGGCGGAATCATCAGGTTCTTGATGCGCACATTGGCAAACGTGCCGCGCATCATGACCTCATGGTTGCCGCGGCGCGAACCGTAGCTGTTGAAGTCGGCCTTGAGCACGCCGTGTTCCAGCAGGTACTTGCCCGCGGGCGAGGTGTCCTTGATCGAACCGGCCGGCGAGATATGGTCGGTCGTCACGGAATCGCCAAATACGCCCAGCGCGCGGGCGCCGCGAATACTGACGGTCTCGGTGCTGGGTTCGATCGTGAAGTCCTGGAAGAACGGCGGCTCGGCGATATAGGTCGAGGTCGGCCAGTCGTAGACCTGGCCCTTCGTGCCCTTGATGTTGGCCCACAGCTTGCTCGGCTTCTTGACCTGCTCGTAGTTGCCCTTGAAGGTCTTGGCATCCATCGCGTACTTCAGCAGCGCGTGGATTTCTTCCGACGTCGGCCAGATGTCGCCAAGCCAGATGTCCTTGCCACCCTTGCCCTTGGCAACCGGCTCGGTCATCAGGTCGCGCGTAACGGTACCCGCGATGGCATACGCCACCACCAGCGGCGGCGAGGCCAGGAAGTTGGCGCGAATGTTCGGATGGATACGAGCTTCGAAGTTGCGGTTGCCCGACAGCACGGCCGCAGCCACGATATCGTTCTGCACGATGGCTTCGTTCAGTGCCGGGGTCAGGTCGCCGGCATTGCCGATGCAGGTCGTGCAGCCATAAGCCGTCACGCCAAAACCAAGTTTTTCCAGGTACGGCAGCAGGCCGGTGGCCTTCAGGTACTCGGTTACCACGCGGCTGCCCGGAGCCAGCGAAGTCTTGATATGCGGCGCCACGTTCAGGCCAGCTTCCACGGCCTTCTTGGCCAGCAGGCCGGCGGCCAGCAGTACGCTCGGGTTCGAGGTATTGGTGCACGACGTGATCGCGGCAATCAGCACGTCGCCGTTGTGGACCTTCACGCCGTCGGCGTTGACGTATTCCTTGCCCAGGTCGGCCGGATCCTTGTTGAAACCATTCTCGGCCACCGGCTTTTCGAACAGCGACGCGAACGTGCTCTTCACGTGACCGATCTCGATACGGTCCTGCGGACGCTTCGGGCCGGCCAGCGATGGGGCCACCGTGCCCAGGTCCAGCGTCACCGTCTTGCTGTAGTCGATCTCGCCAGCACGCGGCACCCCGAACATTTCCTGCGCGCGGAAGTAACCTTCGAACGCGGCGATTTCCTCGTCGGTGCGGCCCGTGCCCTGGAAGTAGTCGATGGTTTTCTCATCAACCGGGAAGAAGCCCATCGTGGCGCCGTATTCGGGAGCCATATTGCCGATCGTGGCACGGTCCGGCAGCGCCAGGCTGGCGGTACCTTCGCCAAAGAATTCGACGAATTTGCCCACCACCTTCTCGCGGCGCAGCATTTCGGTAATCGTCAGCACCAGGTCGGTGGCGGTCACGCCTTCACGCAGCCGACCCTTCAGTTCCACGCCCACCACGTCCGGCGTCAGGAAGTACACGGGCTGGCCCAGCATGCCGGCTTCAGCCTCGATGCCACCCACGCCCCAGCCCACCACGCCGATGCCATTGATCATGGTCGTGTGCGAATCGGTGCCAACCAGCGTGTCCGGATAGTAGACGCCATCCTTCTTGTGTACGCCGCGCGCCAGGTATTCCAGGTTCACCTGGTGCACGATGCCGAAGCCGGGTTGCACCACGCCAAACGTGTCGAATGCCTGCATGCCCCACTTCATGAACTGGTAGCGCTCGTTGTTGCGCTGGAATTCCAGTTGCATGTTCAGGTCCAGCGCTTTCTTCTCGCGGAAGTGGTCGACCTGCACCGAGTGGTCCACCACCAGGTCCACAGGCACCAGCGGTTCGATCTTCTTGGGGTTCTTGCCCATCTTCTCGGCCACGTTGCGCATTGCGGCCAGGTCGGCCAGCAGCGGCACGCCCGTGAAATCCTGCAGCACCACGCGTGCCACCACGAACGGGATCTCGTCCACGCGGTCGGCATTGGGCTGCCAGTTGGCCAGTTGCCGCACGTGTTCCTCGGTCACCTTCTTGCCATCGCAGTTGCGCAGTACCGATTCGAGGACCAGTCGAATCGATACAGGCAGGCGTTCGATCTTCACGCCCAGGGCCTTGCCGAGTTGCGGCAGGGAATAGTACTGGCCGCGGCCGCCGGTGCCGAGCTTGAATTCTTTCAGGGTTTTATTGAGATTGTGGGGCATTGCCTGACTCCAATCGAAGGATGACGCGGGACTCGATGCTCTTCTTCTTCAGACCCCGGTGCGCGAAAGGGTTCCGCCGCCATGCAGCGGCGCGGCCGGCAGACCCCGGACGCGCACCGTTACAACGATTCGGTGCAGCTTGGACCCGCGCGGCGCCTATCGCAGCGGCGCGCGGGGTAAGGCAAGGTAAGACTTTACTGCTTCGGTGCGGCTTGTGCAGCGTCGGCCGGCTGGGCAGCCGGTTGCGCCGGTGCCATCAGCAGCGGCGTGGTCACCGGAGCGCGCAGGGCGCCGGCTTGCGTCGGCGCCGAACCACCGGCCTGCATGTCGGCGCTCTGGCATTCGTCGGCCAGGCGCTGGCCCAGGTTCTTGTTGAACAGCATGGCCTTGCTCGGAATCACGACCAGATCCAGGCCCGAGCGTGCGTCGAAGTAGCGGTCGGCGCCGGTCACGGTGCTCTGGCGCGGCAGGCGGTAGTCCTTGCCTTCCCAGTGCACGGTCAGCACTTCGTCACGCTGCATGTTGCCGCTGATCCAGATCGCATGGCCCAGTTCGCACTGCCATTTTTCGCCCGAGGGCTCCACCGCGGCGGGCGCAGCGGCGGCCGTCTTGGTGGATTTCTTGGTCGACTTCTTGGTGGCGGCCGGCTTCTTGGCGGGTTCCTGGGCCAGCGCGGCGCCGGCAGAGGTCAGGGTCAGGGCGCCAATGCAGGCTGCCAGCACGAGTTGTTTCATGTGGGTTTCCTTCCGGATTGCTAAGTAGTCAATGGGGCTTGTTGTGGTGAACAGTCCGGGAGGCGATCCGCAATGGTGTTACGGGGACGCCCCGGCAACTTTCCGCCGCTATTCTCTACGATTTGCCTGACCGGGCGAAGCCCGTCAGGGATTGGTTACATAATCGCGCGGGAACGGTTTGTCATCGGCCACTTGGCCGAAAAAATGAGCAGCACTCGCGCTTCACCGCATTTATCAGTGGTGCTCAGTCAAAGAACAGCTCCTCTACCGGAGTCGGCAGGCCGGTACCGGTGGCATGTGCGCGCTGCAGCAATGACCAGTAATAGCGGTAGCTGGCGCGATCGTGCAGTTGGCCATCGTGGCGGATCGGTGCCCAGTTGTTTTCATGGGCGGCCAGCAGGATCTGGCTGGCTGCGCCGATTTCGCTGTCGCTCGGGCGGAATGCCTTCACGATTGGTTCGATCTGGCCCGGATGAATGCTCCATTTGCGCAGATAGCCGAATTCCGCACGGGCACGGCCTGCGTCATCGCCGGCGCGCTCCGGGTTCTGCACGTCGGTGCTCACATTGTGCGACGGCACCTTGCCATGGCGATGGCAGGCCGCGGAGATCTCGAGCATGGCGCGGCGGATCAGCGGATGCTGGAACTGCTCCGGGGAACGCATCGCCTCACCGGGGATTGCGCCATGGTGGGCCGATACAAAGTCCATCAGGCCGAAACTCAGGCATTCCACCTGCACCAGCGCGGCGATATCAAACACCTGTTCCAGTGCTGAGTGTGTCTCTATGAGCACATGGATCGGGATATGCCGTGCAATGCCGGCACTGCGGGCAACCTGGTTGACGTGATCGGTGACGCGGGCCACTTCGACGACATCGGTGACCTTCGGAATCACGATATAGGCCAGCTTGGCGCCGGCGGCGGTCACCAGCGTATCGATATCGTCGCGCCAGCTCGGATGGATCGGATCGTGGATCCGCACGCCCACGCGGTTGTGTGCGTTGTCGGCGCTGTTGATCAATTGGGCGCAGAGCTGTGCGTGTTCGCGTTCGAGCCCGACGGCGGCGCCGTCCTCGCAGTCGAACGTGATGTCGAACACGGGCCCAAGCGCCTGCTGCAGGGCCAGCGATTTGCGCATGAGCTTTTCGCTGCCGGCATAGTGGTCGCAGACCGGCAGTTGCACGGGAATGGCTTCGCCCTGGAACAAGACCTCGGATGGATGCACGTTATATACGTATGGATCAGGGGGTTATTGTGAAGACAAAGCGCTCGCCCAAAGAAAAAACCGGGGTCCGCGCCGATTCTTCAATCGATGCGGACCCCGGTTTCATGAGCGGGAAGCTCTGGCGATCAGCCCAGCAGGTGTTGCACGCCGGCACGCTCTTCTTCCAGTTCCTTGAGCGTGATGTTGATCTTTTCCTGGCTGTAGGCGTCGATTTCCAGGCCTTGCACGATTTCGTACTTGCCGTTGGCCGTGGTCACCGGGTAGCCGAACATGACATCCTTCGGAATGCCGTATTCACCGTTCGACGGGATGCCCATCGTGACGACCTTGCCGTTCGAGCCCAGCACCCAGTCGTGCACGTGGTCGATGGCTGCGTTGGCGGCCGAAGCAGCCGACGACAGGCCACGCGCTTCGATGATCGCGGCGCCGCGCTTGCCAACGGTCGGCAGGAACACGTCGTTGTTCCACACCTGATCGTTGATCAGGTCCTTGACGCTCTTGCCGTCAACGGTTGCGTAGCGGTAGTCGGCGTACATCGTCGGGCTGTGGTTGCCCCACACGAACAGCTTTTCGATCGACGACACCGGCTTGCCGGTCTTGGCGGCAACCTGCGACAGTGCGCGGTTGTGGTCCAGGCGCAGCATGGCGGTGAAGTTCTCGCGCTTCAGGTTCGGCGCCGACTTCATGGCGATGTAGGCGTTGGTGTTGGCCGGGTTGCCCACCACCAGCACCTTGACGTCGCGGCTGGCCACTTCGTCCAGCGCCTTGCCCTGCACCGTGAAGATCTGTGCATTGGCTTCGAGCAGGTCCTTGCGCTCCATGCCCTTGCTACGCGGACGGGCGCCAACCAGCAGGGCCACGTCGGCGTCCTTGAACGCAACCTTGGGGTCGTCGGTAATGACCACGCCGGCCAGCAGCGGGAACGCGCAGTCTTCCAGTTCCATCACCACGCCCTTGACGGCGGTCTGGGCCTGCGGCAGGTCTAGCAGTTGGAGGATGACCGGCTGGTCTTTGCCGAGCATGTCGCCGTTGGCGATGCGGAACAGCAGGGAATAGCCGATCTGGCCAGCGGCGCCGGTGACTGCGACGCGCATTGGGGCTTTAGCCATGAGTAAGTCTCCAAACGAAAAGAGGGGGTAACCGGTCGGTGGCGACTGGCCATCCAGGGTATGGAGCAGGCCTGCGCGTCACCGGGTGCTGGTTCGCGTGTCGCCACGGGGCAGGCGGGCATCCGCCGGGAGCCCGCGGCACTGCGTCTGGCCGGCAACGAGGAGCGCGCGGGCCGTGGGCAGGCGTCGAGGGCGACAAGGCGTAAGTCTACTACTGCTGAGTGGTGCGCCGCATCCGGAAGGTTTCAAAAGACAGGGCAGGGTAGCCCGGGAGAGAGACCAGCCGGGGGCGGCGGCGCGGACTGCGCGAGTTTAGGGTGCGCCCTGATTGATGTCAATTCATATGTCTCATATAAGACATAAGACATTTCATAGCGTGCTGGACGCCATTCTGGCTTTTGTGGTTGAATCCGGCCTATGTCATCCCTGCCCACGTCCCCGTCCGCCGCTGCCACCAATGGCTCGCCGGAGTCGGGCGCCCCACAGAGCGGCGCCGGGACGCAGTCGTCCGCGAACGCTCCGGGCGCATCCGCCACGCCCGCCGCCTCTGTCGCACCGGCCACGCCGTCGCCTACTTTCAGCCCGCTCTACCAGCAGATCAAGGCCCTGATCATGCAGAGCCTGCAGACGGGCGAGTGGAAGCCGGGCGACATGATCCCGAGCGAGATGGACCTTGCTGCCCGCTACAAGGTCAGCCAGGGTACCGTGCGCAAGGCCATCGACGAACTTGCCGCGGACAACCTGGTGGCGCGCCGCCAGGGCAAGGGTACGTTCGTGACAACCCATTACGAGGATGTGGTCAAGTTCCGCTTCCTCCGCCTGGTGCCCGACGAGGGCGAGCCGCATTATGGCGCCAGCCGCGTACTCGAGTGCAAGCGCCTGCGCGCGCCGGCCGAGATTGCCCGCCTGCTCGACATCCGCACCGGCGACAGCGTGGTGCAGATCCGGCGCGTGCTGACGTTTTCGAATGAAGCCACGGTGCTGGACGAGATCTGGCTGCTGGGCACCAACTTCAAGGGCCTGACGGCCGAGAAGCTCAACGAGTGGAAGGGCCCGATGTACGCGCTCTTCGAAGCCGAGTTCGGTACGCGCATGATCCGCGCCACGGAAAAGATTCGCGCGGTGGCTGCCGATAACACGGCTGCCGAGCTGTTGTCCGTGGAGGTTGGTGCGCCGCTGCTGTCGGTGGAACGTGTGTCGTTCACCTATGGTGACCGCCCGGTGGAAGTCCGCCGTGGCCTGTATGTCACGACGCGGCACTATTATCAAAACGACTTGAGCTGATGCGCGATGGCGATGCAAGCGCAGTCCTGGCGGCCAACTATTGCGGCGCGTATATGGGACTGGCGCCAACCATTGTCGGTCGTGAATGGAATCGTCGGATTTTTCAGATTTGCAATGGTGCGCGCGTTGTCGCGTGCGATTGTCGGGCACGCCGCATTGGTGCGCGATAGTCGAAAATTATTGGTGCGCTGCGCAACAAAGGCGCTAAAATCACGTCGATTTGCTCCGCTGCATTCATTTGCATCCAGTGTTACCCACGACACCGGATGCAATCCGGTGCATTCAGCGCGGTGCATTCACGGTACCCGCTGTGAGGCCCCGATGCAATCGGGTGCAACGGCAGTGTCGTTCTTTTGCAGTTTTCTTTTCATCGCAAATGGGGTCTCGCATGGCTGAAGCCGCCAAACAAGCCAGGCCGGAGTTCCGGAACATCGGTATCGCGCAAATCTCGCGCTACCGGTTGCCCTGGGCCGGCAAGGTATCCATCCTGCATCGCGTAAGCGGCGCATTGATGTTTCTCCTCCTTCCTTTCGTTCTGTACCTGTTCGAACAGAGCGTCACCTCCGAACTGAGCTTCGCGAAGTTCTCGGCCCTGCTGTCCAACGGCTTCGTCAAGCTGGTGATCCTGGCCCTGATCTGGGGGTATCTGCATCATTTCTGCGCCGGTATCCGCTTCCTGCTGCTCGATGTGCACGTCGGCGTCACCAAGCCCGCATCGGCCACGTCGGCCAAGCTGGTGCTGGTCATCAGCCTGCTGCTCACCCTGATTTTCGGGCTGAAGCTTTTCGGCCTGTTCTGAGGAGAATCAAGGTGGCAAACAATAATATCGGTCCCAAGCGTCTTGTCGTCGGTGCGCATTACGGTCTGAAAGACTGGCTCGCGCAACGTGTTACCGCTGTCATCATGGTGGTGTTCACCGTGGTGCTCGCCGTGGTGTATCTCGCCTTCGGCAATCCTTCGTACGAAGGCTGGTCGGGTCTCTTCGCCAATCAATGGATGAAGCTCCTGACGTTCCTGACCATCCTGTCCCTGCTGTTCCACGCGTGGATCGGCATTCGCGACATCTGGATGGACTATGTGAAGCCGATGGCCGTGCGCCTCGTGCTGCAAGTTCTTACGATTCTGTGGCTCGTCGGTTGTGCGGGCTACGCTGCTCAGATTCTCTGGAGGGTGTAATAAATGGTCGCAGTCAAGACTGGATTGCCGCGTCGCAAATTTGACGTGGTCATCGTCGGGGCGGGCGGCGCCGGGATGCGCGCATCCCTCCAGCTCGCGGAAGCCGGCCTGAACGTGGCCGTGCTGTCCAAGGTTTTCCCGACCCGCTCGCACACCGTTGCGGCGCAGGGCGGTATCGGTGCTTCGCTGGGCAACATGAGCGAAGACAACTGGCACTATCACTTCTACGACACCATCAAGGGCTCGGACTGGCTCGGCGACCAGGACGCCATCGAGTTCATGTGCCGTGAAGCCCCGAAGGTCGTGTACGAGCTCGAACACTTCGGCATGCCGTTCGACCGTAACGCCGATGGCACGATCTACCAGCGTCCGTTCGGCGGCCACACCGCCAACTACGGCGAAAAGCCGGTGCAACGCGCTTGCGCCGCTGCTGACCGTACCGGTCACGCGCTGCTGCACACGCTGTACCAGCGCAACGTGCGCGCCAAGACCCACTTCTTCGTGGAGTGGATGGCACTGGACCTGATTCGTGACGAAGAAGGCGATGTGCTGGGCGTGACCGCGCTGGAAATGGAAACCGGCGAAGTCTATATCCTCGAAGCCAAGACCACGCTGTTCGCGACCGGCGGTGCCGGCCGTATCTACGCTGCGTCGACCAATGCCTTCATCAACACCGGTGACGGCCTGGGCATGGCGGCACGTGCCGGTGTCCCGCTGGAAGACATGGAATTCTGGCAGTTCCACCCGACCGGCGTGGCCGGCGCGGGCGTGCTGATCACGGAAGGCGTGCGTGGCGAGGGCGGTATCCTGCGTAACAAGGATGGCGAGCGTTTCATGGAACGCTATGCCCCGACGCTGAAGGATCTGGCGCCGCGTGACTTCGTGTCGCGCTCGATGGACCAGGAAATCAAGGAAGGCCGTGGTTGCGGCCCGAACGGCGACTACGTGCTGCTCGACCTGACTCACGTCGGTGCCGAGACCATCATGAAGCGCCTGCCGTCGATCCGCGAAATCGGCGTGAAGTTCGCCAACGTCGATGCGATCAAGGAACCGATCCCGGTCGTGCCGACCATCCATTACCAGATGGGCGGTATCCCGACGAACGTTCACGGCCAGGTCGTGGCGCCGAAGAACGGCAACCCGAACGACGTGGTCAACGGTTTCTACGCAATCGGCGAATGCTCGTGCGTTTCGGTGCACGGCGCCAACCGCCTGGGCACCAACTCGCTGCTGGACCTCGTGGTGTTCGGCCGTGCGGCCGGCAACCATATCGTTGCCAACGCCAGCAAGCAGAAGGAACACAAGCCGCTGCCGGCCGATGCCGCCGACCGCGCCATGGCCCGTCTGGCCAAGCTGCAGGCAACGACCTCGGGCGAATACACCCAGGACGTGGCCAACGACATCCGTCGCAACATGCAGTCGCATGCCGGCGTGTTCCGTACGCAGAAGCTGATGGACGAAGGCGTCGAGCGCATTCTGGAAGTGGCGGAGCGTGCCGACAACATCCACCTGAAGGACAAGTCCAAGGTCTTCAACACCGCGCTGGTGGAAGCCCTGGAAGTGGCCAACCTGGTGGAAGTGGCCAAGGCCACGATGATCTCGGCCGCGGCCCGCAAGGAATCGCGTGGCGCGCATGCCCACAGCGACTTCCCGAATCGCGACGACGACAACTGGCTCAAGCACACGCTGTTCTACAGCGAAGGCAATCGCCTTGACTACAAGCCCGTGAAGATGCAACCGCTGACGGTGGAATCGGTTCCGCCCAAGGCCCGTACGTTCTAAGCGACGCCTCGTAGAGAAAACAGGACCCACAGAAATGAAGCGTATTTTCGAAGTCTACCGCTACGATCCGGACAAGGACGCCGCACCCCGCATGCAGACCTACGAGGTCGAGCTCGACGGTCACGAGCGCATGCTGCTGGACGCACTGGTCAAGTTGAAGAAGCTGGACGAAACCATCTCGTTCCGCCGCTCGTGCCGTGAAGGCGTGTGTGGTTCGGACGCGATGAACATCAACGGCAAGAACGGCCTGGCCTGCCTGACGAACATGCGCGAGCTGCCGGACCGCATCGTGCTGCGTCCGCTGCCCGGCCTGCCCGTCGTGCGCGACCTGATCGTCGACATGACGAACTTCTTCAAGCAGTACAACTCGATCAAGCCGTTCCTGATCAACGACGAGCCGCCGCCCGAGAAAGAGCGTCTGCAGTCGCCGCAGGAGCGTGACGAGCTGGACGGCCTGTACGAGTGCATTCTTTGCGCAAGCTGCTCCACGTCGTGCCCGTCGTTCTGGTGGAACCCGGACAAGTTCGTCGGCCCGGCCGGCCTGCTGCAGGCTTACCGCTTTATCGCGGACAGCCGCGACCAGGCCACTGGCGAGCGTCTGGACAACCTGAACGACCCGTATCGCCTGTTCCGTTGCCACAGCATCATGAACTGCGTCGACGTGTGCCCGAAGGGCCTCAACCCGACGAAGGCGATTGGCAAGATCAAGGAATTGATGGTTCGCCGCGCTGTTTAATTGCCCGGTATAAACTGCCTTCTGCGCCAGTCGCGGATTTCGCGGATGTTGCGCAGACAGGCAGTCTGCAGAAGTTGATGTAAGCGGTGTGTCAGTCCGATGCGGTTCAATCGGGCCGGCGCACCGGTCGCAAGAAGGCTGACCATGAGTCTTTCCACCACATTCTCCCATCAGGCCGATCCGCACAAGCGTGCCCGTCTGCGCTGGCGCGCCCGCCGCGGCCTCCTGGAGAACGACATCATCGTCGAACGTTTCTTCAACCGTTACGAGGAGAGCCTGTCCGATGAGGACGTGGCTTCGCTGAGCGAGCTGTTCGAGCTTAGCGACTACGAGTTGATGGACCTGCTGCTGGTCCGCAAGGAACTGGACGGTGAGCTCGACACGCCCCCGATGCAACGGGTACTCAGCCTGCTGCGTTCGGTCTGAGTTTGGTCAACAATATTATTCACAGTATTTGAAGGAATCGACATGACGCCGTCCGATGTGAAAGCCACGCTATCGTTTTCCGATGGTTCCCCCAGCGTTGAGCTGCCGATCTACCAGGGCACGGTTGGCCCGGATGTGATCGACATTCGCAAGCTGTACGGACAAACCGGCAAGTTCACCTATGACCCGGGGTTCATGTCGACCGCTTCGTGCAACTCCAAGATCACCTACATCGATGGTGACAAGGGTGAACTGCTGTATCGCGGCTACCCGATCGAGCAACTCGCGCAGAAGTGCGATCACCTCGAAACCTGCTACCTGCTGCTGAAGGGCGAACTGCCGAACGCCAAGCAGAAGGCAGAGTTCACCGGCCACGTGATGAACCACACCATGGTTCATGAGCAGCTGCAATTCTTCATGCGCGGTTTCCGCCGCGATGCGCACCCGATGGCGGTACTGACCGGCCTGGTGGGTGCCATGAGCGCGTTCTACCACGACGCGATGGACATCGATGATCCTCACCAGCGTGAGATCTCGGCCATCCGCCTGATCGCCAAGATGCCGACCATGGTCGCCATGGCGTACAAGTACAACATCGGCCAGCCGTACATCTATCCGCAGAACGACCTGTCCTACTCGGGCAACTTCCTGCGCATGCTGTTCGGCACGCCGTGCGCACCGTACACCGTGAACCCGGTGCTGGAGCGCGCACTGGACCGCATCTTCATCCTGCACGCCGACCACGAGCAGAACGCGTCGACCTCGACCGTGCGCCTGGCCGGTTCGTCGGGCACGAACCCGTTCGCAGCCATCGCCGCCGGCGTGGCCTGCCTGTGGGGTCCGGCTCACGGCGGTGCGAACGAAGCCGCACTGAAGATGCTGGAAGAAATCGGCAGCGTCGACAACATCAACGAGTTCATCAAGCAGGTCAAGGACAAGAACTCGGGCGTGCGCCTGATGGGCTTTGGCCACCGCGTGTACAAGAACTACGATCCGCGCGCCAAGCTGATGCGCGAAACCTGCCATGAAGTGCTGAACGAACTGGGCCTGCACAACGACCCGCTGTTCAAGCTGGCCATGGAACTGGAAAAGATCGCGCTGGAAGACGAGTACTTCGTGAGCCGCAAGCTGTACCCGAACGTGGACTTCTACTCGGGTATCGTGCAGCGCGCGCTGGGCATCCCGACCTCGCTGTTCACCTGCATCTTCGCCCTGGCACGTACGCCGGGCTGGATCTCGCAGTGGGAAGAGATGATTACCGATCCGGAATACAAGATCGGTCGTCCGCGCCAGCTGTTCAACGGCAACTCCGCCCGCGACGTGCCGGACATGGCCACGCGCTGATTGGTCCGCTGTCTGGACCGCTGTCTGGTCCGACCGCAGTAAGAAACGCCCCGGCATGCCGGGGCGTTTTTTTTGCGGATCAGGGGCGGTCCGAGGGAGCAACCCCGCCGGAGCAACCCGGTCGGACTTTCCTCATGCACAACTGTTGTGAAACCACATTTTGGCGACGCTTCCTGCCTTTTCACGGTTGCAACAGGCTTCATAAATTGTCTGGTTTTCCCTAAAACCGAACAACTTCACTTCATCGGGGTGCAACTTTCCCCCTATAATGCGGGCTGCTTTACCACCGGCAGCCGGGCCACCCTTCCGGCCAGCCGCGTTGGCGAAGCGGGGCAGGCGAAGCGCTTGCGCAATAGAGAACGCATCAACGTTGTCTTTCCGAACTTTTGGTGTGCGCCACATTCATCGAATGAGCACGCGCCGACACATGCCGGGCCCCGCATCGCTTTACTGTCTTCACCGCAGGCCCGTCTTCCGCTTTGGGCCTCACCGTTCGCCACGTCAGGCGGCGCTTCCTCCCGCGGGTGTTGTTCGATTGCGCCGGTCATGCCAACTCTGCCCGGAACGACCCAAACATAATCGAGGAGCTCCCTGATGACGCTGTCCCGTCTCACGTCCACTGCCATGGCCGCCGTGCTTGCCACTGCCGGTCTCGCCGCCTTCACCTCGGCCAACGCCGAAACCATCAAGATCGCGATTGCCGGCCCGATGAGCGGCTCGGTTGCCCAGTACGGCGACATGGTCAAGGCCGGTGCGCTGACCGCGATCGAACAGATCAATGCGGCAGGCGGTGCCAACGGCAACAAGTTCGAAGCCGTGTTGATGGACGATGCCTGCGAACCGAAGCAGGCCGTGGCCGTGGCCAACAAGGTCGTCAGCCAGGGCATCCACTACGTGATCGGCCATGTGTGCTCGGGTTCGACGATTCCGGCTTCGGACATCTACGAGAACGAAGGCATCGTGATGGTCACGCCGTCGGCCACCGCGCCGCAGCTGACCGAAACCAAGAAGCGCAACTTCATCTTCCGCACGATCGGCCGCGATGACCAGCAGGGTCCGGCAGCCGCCCAATACATCATTGGCAAGATCAAGCCCAAGAAGGTTGCGATCCTGCACGACAAGCAATCGTACGGCCAGGGCATTGCCAGCTCGGTGAAGAAGGACCTCGAAGCGGCCAAGATTCCCGTGGCCGTGTTCGAAGGCATCAATGCCGGCGATTCCGACTACTCGGCCGTGATCACCAAGCTGAAGTCGCAAGGCGTGGACTTCGTCTACTTCGGTGGCTACCACCCGGAAATGGGCCTGCTGCTGCGCCAGGCGCGCGAGCAGGGCGTGAAAGCGGCCTTCATGGGTCCGGAAGGCGTGGGCAACAAGGACGTGACGGCGATTGCCGGCCCGGCCTCGGAAGGCATGCTCGTGACGCTGCCGGCGGACTTCTCGGCCGATCCGGCCAACGCCGCGCTGGTGAAGGCTTTCGCCGACAAGAAGCGTGACGCCAACGGTCCATTCCAGATGCCTGCATACGCCGCCGTGAAGATCATTGGCGACGCCATTGCTGGCGCCAAGAGCACGGATCCGACCAAGGTGGCCGCTTACATGCACAAGAACGCGTTCACCACGCCGATCGGCAAGGTCGAGTACGACGCCAAGGGCGACCTGAAGTCGTTCAAGTTCGTCGTGTACACGTGGCACAAGGACGCCACCAAGACCGCCGCCAACTAAACCCGGCGCCATCCTGGCGAAACGCCCCGCTGCCGATCCGGCATGCGGGGCGTTTTGGTATCGGTTCGATGTCGATTATTCGCCACATAACGGCGGTTGACATCGCGCATCGGACTTTCCGATCCACAAGGTCCCCCGCATGAACGAATTCCTTCCACAGTTCACCCAGCAACTGGTCAATGGCCTGACGCTGGGTGCGATCTACGCGCTGATCGCCATCGGCTACACGATGGTCTACGGCATTATCGGCATGATCAACTTTGCCCACGGCGAGATCTACATGATCGGCGCCTATGTGGGTCTCGTGACGCTGACCGCCATCGGTGCGCAAGCCGGCTATCCGTTGCCGCTGGTACTGGGCGCGGCGTTGCTGGTCTCGGTCGCCGTGACCGGCTGCTACGGCTACGCCGTGGAGCGCGTGGCCTACCGGCCGCTGCGCGGCGGCCCCAGGCTGGTGCCACTGATCTCGGCCATCGGCATGTCGATTTTCCTGCAGAACTATGTCCAGATCGGGCAGGGCGCGCGCGATGTATCCGTGCCGCTGTTGATCTCGGGTGCCATCGAATTCCAGATGGGCAGCGACTTTACGGTGACCGTGCCGTATTCGCGCCTGCTGATCGTTGGCGTGACGCTGCTCCTGATGATTGCGCTGACGCTGTTTATCGGCCATTCGCGCATGGGCCGCGCCTGCCGTGCCTGCGCCGAAGACATGCGCATGGCCAACCTGCTGGGCATCGACACCAACCGCGTGATCTCGTTCACGTTCGTGCTCGGCGCCATGCTGGCCGCGGTGGGCGGCGTGCTGATCGGCCTGACCATCGGCAAGCTCAATCCGTTCATCGGCTTTATCGCCGGCATCAAGGCGTTCACCGCGGCAGTGCTGGGCGGCATCGGCAGCATTCCGGGTGCGATGCTCGGCGGCGTGTTGCTGGGTTTGGCCGAGACGTTTGCCACGGGCTACATGCCGGCCGAATACAAGGATGTGGTGGCCTTTGGCCTGCTGGTCCTGGTGCTGCTGTTCCGTCCCACGGGTCTGCTCGGCAAGCCCGATGTGGAAAAGGTGTAAGGGGGAGACGACATGACTCAGGCAACTTCGATTGCGCGGGCATCGGTCCCGCAAACGTCGGTCTCCGACACACTCAAGAACGCGGTGACCGCCGCCGTGCTGACCGCCATCCTGACCATTCCGGTGCTGGGCCTGCAACTGAAGCTCGACGGCTACAAGGTTGTGCTGGAACCGCACTGGCGTCCGGTATGGATCGCGGTGGCCGCGGTGTTCCTGTTCCAGTTGTTCAAGCCGATGCTCACGCGCGCGCGCAGCGCCGTGAAGCTGCCGACGCTGCTCGCCATGGGCGCACGGCAGCAACGCAGCATGGTGTGGGTACTGCTGGCCGTGGGCCTCGTGTTCCCGTTCTTCGGCTCGCGCGGTGCGGTGGACGTGGCCACGCTGGCCCTGATCTACGTGATCCTGGGGCTGGGCCTGAACATCGTGGTCGGCTACGCTGGCCTGCTCGATCTGGGCTACGTGGGCTTCTACGCGGTGGGTGGCTATACCTATGCACTGCTGAACCAGTACTTCGGCCTGACATTCTGGGAATGCCTGCCGTTGTCGGCGGGCCTGGCGGCCACCTTCGGCTTCGTGCTCGGGTTCCCGGTGCTGCGCCTGCGCGGTGACTACCTGGCGATCGTGACGCTGGGCTTTGGCGAAATCATCCGCCTGCTGCTGAACAATCTGACCAGCCTGACAGGCGGCCCGGATGGCGTATCGGGCATTCCGAAGCCGACCGTGTTCGGCATCGAGATGGCGCGCAGTGCCAGCGTGGAAGGCGTGAAGACATTCCACGAACTGATCGGTCTGCCGTATGCCGGCCAGCACATGGTGATCTTCCTGTACCTGCTGGCATTGCTGCTGGTGGGCTTTACGCTGTTTGTCACCAGTCGCCTGATCCGCATGCCGATGGGCCGCGCCTGGGAAGCCTTGCGCGAGGACGAAATCGCCTGCCGCTCGCTGGGCCTCAATCCCACGCGCATCAAGCTGTCGGCATTCACGCTGGGTGCGTCGTTTGCGGGCCTGGCCGGTGCGTTCTTTGCGGCGCGCCAGGGCCTGGTCAATCCGGAGTCGTTCACGTTCATCGAATCGGCGCTGATCCTGGCCGTGGTGGTGCTGGGCGGCATGGGTTCGCAACTGGGCGTGATCCTGGCGGCCGTCCTGCTGACGATCCTGCCTGAAGTGGCGCGCGACTTTGCCGAGTACCGCATGCTGATTTTCGGCCTGGTGATGGTGCTGATGATGATGTGGCGTCCGCAGGGCCTGTTGCCCGCGAGCCGTCCCCACGTGGAGTTGCCGCGATGAGCGCTGAAATGCTGAAAGTATCCGGCCTGCAGATGCGCTTTGGCGGTCTGCTGGCCGTCGACGGCATCGAGTTCGATGTGCGTCGCGACGAGGTCTTCGCCATCATCGGCCCAAATGGCGCCGGCAAGACCACCGTGTTCAATTGCGTGGGCGGCTTCTACAAGCCTACCGCCGGCGAGGTCATGCTGGACGGTCATTCGATTGCCCGTCAGCCGAGCCACGTGGTGGCACGCCATGGCCTGGTGCGGACGTTCCAGAACATCCGCCTGTTCAAGCAGTTGACCGTGGTGGAAAACCTGATGGTCGCGCAGCACCAGCAGGTGAAGGCGGGGCTGCTGCACGGCCTGCTGGCCACGCCGGCCTATCGCCGTGCCGAACGCGAGGCGCTGGGGCGCGCCGCGGAATGGCTCGAACGGATGGGACTGACCGGTGTGGCCAACCGCGAGGCCGGTACGTTGTCGTATGGCCATCAGCGTCGCCTGGAAATCGCGCGCTGCATGATCACGAAGCCGCGCCTGCTGATGCTCGATGAACCTGCCGCGGGCCTGAATCCGCAGGAGAAGATCGAGTTGCAGCAATTGATCGACCGCCTGCGCCGCGAATTCAATATCTCGGTGCTGCTGATCGAGCACGACATGAGCCTGGTAATGGGTGTGTCCGACCGCATTCTGGTGATGGAACACGGCAAGCCGATCATGGTTGGCAAGCCCGAGGAAGTGCGCAACGACCCGCGCGTGATCAAGGCCTATCTGGGAGAGGACTGATGCTGAAGCTGGAACAGGTCCATACCCACTATGGCGCCGTCGAGGCGTTGTCTGGCGTATCGATCGAAGTCAACAAGGGGGAGATCGTCACCCTGATCGGCAGCAATGGCGCCGGCAAGACGACATTGATGATGACCGTGTGCGGTACGCCGCGGGCGTCGAGTGGCCGCGTGCTGTTCGAAGGACAGGACATCACGCGCCGCAACACGCACGAGATCATGCGCATGGGCATGGCCATCTCGCCTGAGGGCCGTCGTGTGTTCCCGAGCCTGACCGTGCTCGAGAACCTCAAGATGGGTGCGTTCTTCGCCAACCGTCATGAGATCGAGGATGGCGTCGAGCACGTGTTCAAGCTGTTCCCGCGCCTGAACCAGCGCGCCAGCCAGCGCGCGGGCACGATGTCGGGCGGTGAGCAGCAGATGCTGGCCATTGGCCGCGCACTGATGAGCAAGCCGCGCCTGCTGTTGCTGGACGAGCCCACGCTTGGCCTGGCGCCCCTGATCATCGCGCAGATCTTCGACATCATCCGCACGATCCGCCAGGAAGGCGTCACGGTGTTCCTGGTCGAGCAAAACGCCAACAAGGCGCTGCAGGTGGCCGATCGCGGCTACGTGCTGGAAACCGGCAAGGTGGTGCTGGCCGATACCGGCGCCAACCTGTTGGCCAACGACCGGATCAGGGCTGCGTACCTGGGCGGTTGATGTTGAGGCTCCTCTCTCCCGCGATGCGGGCGAGGGGAGCAAACCAAGGGTCATTCAAGTCCCTTCGCGATCCACGAAATCCCCCTTTCGCCAATGACCGCCGCCCGGGTGGTCTGGCCGGCCCGTCGGCGGCTGGCGCACATGGCATAATCGCTTGCGATGTCAAGCAATCACCGGCGCGTCCGGAAAAGCAGCAAAATAACCTGCTTGCCCGCGAAGGCATCCGGAAAACAATTCCCCTGCAAACAACCGCGCGGATTCGCGCCGTTCGTCTCCGATGGGTACGAACGGACGGTCTGCCCCCCGCATCATGGCCAAGACGCTCTACGACAAACTCTGGGATGACCACACCGTCCACGTCGAGGAAGACGGCACCACGCTGCTCTACATCGACCGACACCTGCTGCATGAAGTCACGAGCCCGCAGGCTTTCGAGGGACTAAAGCTGGCGGAGCGTCCGGTATGGCGCATCAGCGCCAACCTGGCCGTGTCGGACCACAACGTGCCGACCACCGACCGCACGCAAGGCATTGCCGATCCGATCTCGAAGCTCCAGGTCGACACGCTGGACACCAACTGCGACGCCTACGGCATCACGCAGTTCAAGATGAACGATCATCGCCAGGGCATCGTGCACGTGATCGGGCCGGAGCAGGGTGCCACGCTGCCCGGCATGACCGTGGTCTGCGGTGACTCGCACACCAGCACGCACGGCGCGTTCGGCGCGCTGGCGCATGGCATCGGCACCTCGGAAGTGGAACACGTGCTGGCCACGCAGACGCTGCTGGGCAAGAAGGCCAAGAACATGCTGATCACGGTGGAAGGCAAGCTGCCGCGCGGCTGCACCGCCAAGGACATCGTGCTGGCCATCATCGGCAAGATCGGCACGGCCGGCGGCACGGGCTTCACGATGGAGTTTGCCGGTTCGGCAATTCGTGACCTGACCATGGAAGGCCGTATGACGGTTTGCAACATGGCCATCGAAGCAGGCGCGCGCGCCGGCATGGTGGCCGTGGACGATGTCACGCTCGAATACGTGAAGAACCGCCCCTACGCGCCCCAGGGCGTGGAGTGGGAGCAGGCCGTGGCCTACTGGCG
Organism: uncultured Cupriavidus sp.; assembly: GCA_963543405.1. GTDB lineage: Bacteria > Pseudomonadota > Gammaproteobacteria > Burkholderiales > Burkholderiaceae > Cupriavidus. The sequence goes on along the minus strand of CAUUBQ010000055.1, from coordinate 36,329 downwards.
CACGCTGCATTCGGACGCCGGCGCCCACTTCGACAAGGTGGTGGAACTGCGTGCCGAGGAGATTCGTCCGCAGGTTACCTGGGGTACCTCGCCCGAGATGGTCGTCAGCATCGAAGACCGTGTGCCGGATCCCGACCGCGAAAAGGATCCGAACAAGCGCAACGCGATGGAGCGCGCGCTGGAGTACATGAACCTGCAGCCGAACGTGCCGATGGAATCGATCACGATCGACAAGGTGTTTATTGGTTCCTGCACCAACAGCCGGATCGAGGACATGCGCGCGGCAGCCTGGGTGGTGCAGAAGCTGGGCCGCAAGGTGGCATCGAACGTGAAGCTGGCGATGGTGGTGCCGGGTTCGGGTCTGGTCAAGGCGCAGGCCGAGCAGGAAGGGCTGGACAAGGTCTTCAAGGCCGCCGGCTTCGAATGGCGCGAGCCGGGTTGCTCGATGTGCCTGGCGATGAATGCCGACCGCCTGGAGCCGGGTGAGCGTTGCGCGTCGACGTCGAACCGCAACTTCGAAGGCCGTCAGGGCGCCGGTGGCCGTACGCACCTGGTGAGCCCGGCCATGGCTGCCGCGGCTGCCATCGAAGGCCATTTCGTCGATATCCGCAAGCTCGGCTGAGCTGGCAAGGGTCAACCGGTCAACCGGTCAACCATTGGTCAACCACGACTTTCGAATAGAGAGAACATGAAAAAGATCGTGATCACGCTGCTGGCATGCCTGGGCATGCTGCAACTGGCTGGCTGCAACACGATGGCCGGTTTGGGCAAGGACACGCAGGCTGCCGGACGCTCGCTCGAAAACGCGGCCCGGAAGTAAGGACATCATCATGGAAAAGTTCACCGTACACAGCGGCCTCGTAGCGCCGCTCGATCGTGAAAACGTCGACACCGACGCGATCATCCCGAAGCAGTTCCTGAAGTCGATCAAGCGCACGGGCTTCGGTCCGAACCTGTTCGATGAATGGCGCTACAAGGATGTGGGCGAGCCGGGCCAGGACAACAGCAAGCGTCCGCTGAACCCGGACTTCGTGCTGAACCAGTCGCGCTATCAGGGCGCCTCGATCCTGTTGGCGCGCAACAATTTCGGCTGCGGCAGCTCGCGCGAGCACGCACCGTGGGCGCTCACGCAATACGGCTTCCGCGCCGTGATCGCGCCGAGCTTCGCCGACATCTTCTTCAACAACTGCTACAAGAACGGCCTGCTGCCGGTGGTGCTGACCGAACTCCAGGTCGACCACCTGTTCAACGAGACCAATGCGTTCCCGGGCTACAAGCTGACGATCGACCTCGACCGCCAGGTCGTGGTCACGCCGGGCGGCGACAGCTATTCTTTCGATATCGCCCCGTTCCGCAAGTACTGCATGCTGAACGGCTTCGACGATATTGGCCTGACGCTGCGCCAGAAGGACAAGATCAAGAGCTACGAGGCCGAGCGCCTGACGAAGATGCCGTGGCTCGCCAATCGTCTGGTTGGATAACAAACCTTTAGGAAGACAAATGAAGATTGCAGTCCTGCCGGGCGACGGCATTGGTCCCGAGATCATTGCCGAAGCCGTCAAGGTGCTCAACGCACTCGACGAAAAGTTCGAAATGGAAACCGCTCCGGTGGGCGGTGCCGGCTACGAGGCCGAAGGCCACCCGCTGCCCGAGAACACGCTGAAGCTGGCCAAGGAAGCCGACGCGATCCTGTTCGGCGCCGTGGGTGACTGGAAGTACGACAGCCTGGAACGCCCGCTGCGTCCGGAGCAGGCCATCCTGGGCCTGCGCAAGCATCTGCAGCTGTTCGCCAACTTCCGTCCGGCGATCTGCTACCCGGAACTGACCGGTGCATCGAGCCTGAAGCCTGAGTTGGTGGCTGGCCTCGATATCCTGATCGTGCGCGAGCTGAACGGCGACATCTACTTCGGCCAGCCGCGCGGTGTGCGCGAGGCGCCGGACGGCCTGTTCAAGGGTGCCCGCGAAGGCTTCGACACGATGCGCTACAGCGAACCGGAAATCCGCCGGATCGCTCACGTGGCGTTCCAGGCCGCGGCCAAGCGCGGCAAGAAGCTGTGCAGCGTGGACAAGGCCAATGTGCTCGAGACGTTCCAGTTCTGGAAGGACATCATGATCGATGTCAGCAAGGAATATCCGGACGTCGAGCTGTCGCACATGTACGTGGACAACGCCGCAATGCAGCTCGTGAAGGCGCCGAAGAGCTTCGACGTGATCGTCACCGGCAACATGTTCGGCGACATCCTGTCGGACGAGGCAGCCATGCTGACCGGCTCGATCGGCATGCTGCCGTCGGCATCGCTCGACGCCAACAACAAGGGCCTGTACGAACCGTCGCACGGTTCCGCACCCGACATCGCCGGCAAGGGCGTGGCCAACCCGCTGGCCACGATTCTGTCGGCCGCGATGATGCTGCGCTACTCGCTGAATCGCGCCGAGCAGGCCGACCGCATCGAGGCCGCCGTCAAGAAGGTGCTGGCCCAGGGCTACCGCACCGGCGACATCCTGACGCCGGGCTGCAAGCAGGTCGGCACGCGCGAGATGGGCGAAGCAGTGCTGGCCGCGCTGTAAGCGATCGCTTTGCCAAATGTGGTCTCCCCTCTCCCGCGGAGCGGGAGAGGGGCCGGGGGAGAGGGTAAGGCGCGTCAAGATGCGACAACGCAATTTGATGCCGCTTTCCCGGCCTCCCGTCCCCGCTCTTACGCATGAGAGCGCGCAGATTCCCCCTCAAAAGCAAGAAAACACCAGTATTTCCGCTGCGGCATTGCCGCAAATTCGTGTAGACTCTCCCGTCATGGCCCGTATCCACCAGTCCCTCCTGACTGCTTTTGCTGCTCGTACCGCTACCTGCGGCGCGATTGGCATGGATTCGTCCGGCCTGACCGCAACGACGATTAAAACCATTACCAAAAAAACGATCCGCTAGATCGTTCGTCGTGCCTGCCCGTCTTCCCCGCGCAGCCACGCCGGGCGAGGAAAATGGCGGGGAAGTTCACATCACATCCGAGGTAAGTCATGATTGTAGGTCTCGTCGGTTGGCGAGGAATGGTCGGCAGCGTCCTGATGCAGCGCATGCAGGAAGAAGGTGATTTCGACCATATCGAGCCCGTTTTCTTCAGCACGTCCAACGCTGGTGGCAAGGCCCCGGCCATGGCGAAGAATGAATCCACGCTGAAAGATGCGAACGACATCGAGGCACTGAAGAAGTGCGATGTGGTGCTGACCGCCCAGGGCGGCGACTACACCAACGATGTGTTCCCGCGCCTGCGCGCCGCTGGCTGGAACGGCTACTGGATCGATGCCGCTTCGTCGCTGCGCATGAAGGACGACGCGATCATCGTGCTCGATCCGGTCAACCTCGGTGTGATCAAGGACGCGCTGTCCAAGGGCGTCAAGAATTTCATCGGCGGCAACTGCACGGTCAGCTGCATGATGATGGGCCTGGGTGGCCTGTTCCAGCATGACCTGATCGAGTGGATGACCTCGATGACCTACCAGGCCGCTTCTGGCGGCGGTGCCCAGCACATGCGCGAGCTGCTGACGCAGTTCGGTACGCTGAATGCCGCGGTCAAGCCGCTGCTGGACAACCCGGCCTCGGCCATCCTGGAAATCGACCGTCAGATCCTGTCGACCCAGCACGGCTTGTCCGCCGACGAAACCAAGCAGTTTGGCGTGCCGCTGGCCGGCAACCTGATTCCCTGGATCGACAAGGACCTGGGCAACGGCGTGTCGAAGGAAGAATGGAAGGGCGGCGCCGAGACCAACAAGATCCTGGGTCGCGGCGAAGGCTTCGTAGGTGCCACGGGCGCCAGCCCGATCGCCGTGGACGGCCTCTGCGTGCGGATTGGCGCAATGCGTTGCCATTCGCAGGCACTGACCATCAAGCTGCGCCGCGACGTGCCGCTGGACGAGATCGAGGGCATGCTGGCAGCCAACAACCAGTGGGCCAAGGTGGTGCCGAATACGCGCGAGGCCAGCATGAAGGACCTGACGCCGGCTGCCGTGACCGGCACGCTGACGATTCCGGTCGGTCGCCTGCGCAAGATGCAGATGGGTGGCGAGTACCTGTCGGCCTTTACGGTTGGCGATCAATTGCTGTGGGGTGCCGCCGAACCGCTGCGCCGTATGCTGCGCATTCTGATCGAGGCCTGACCGGCCCGCCTTGCCTTCCTGCTTCGTTGCGGGGAGGCAACAGAAATCACCGCTTTACCTGCAACGCCGCGCCCCAGCGCGGCGTTGTTGCATCCGGGTTCCTATTTTTCCCGGGCTTGGGTCACAATACAGCCGGCATGCGCTTGGCCACGGGGTCGTCGTCACCCTGCGTCCGGGAAGTTTCCGGTGCACCGGGAGGCGAAAAGGGCGAGAGGCGGGCACGACCGGGATCACCGGTCTGCACCAGCCGTCCGTCCGCCAGCCAGCCATTGGGGTCGGGTAACTTTTTCGCTACTAAAAAATAATGGAGCACAAGGTGAGTGTGAGCCTACATCGCCGGAAAGATGCGCCTACTGTCCGTCAGCGCTGGTCAACGCTGGCCGTCACGGCTCTTGGTCTGCTGCTAGCCCAGCCGGCTGCGTACGCCGCGGGGTTCGGACAATTAAGGGTACAGTCCAATCTGGGGCAGCCGCTCCAGGCCGAAATCGATATCACCGGTGTTTCGGCCGAGGAAGCCGATAGCCTGGCTGTCAAGCTGGCCCCGGCGTCTGCCTACTCGCGTGCCGGCCTGACGTATCTGCCGGCGATCTCGGGCGTGAAGCTCGACGTGCAGAAGCGTCCCAACGGCAGCTACGTGGCCACCGTGCGCTCCAACCAGCCGCTCAGCGAGCCGTTTGTCGACATTCTGGTCGACATGAGCTGGTCCAGCGGCAAGGTCACGCGTGCCTATACATTCCTGCTGGATCCGGCTGGCGCCAAGCCGTCGAACCAGTCGTTCGCACCGACTACCGTCGTACAGGCCGCCACGCCGGACGTGGCGCCCACCGCGCCGGCTCCGGTTGCAGTGGCGCCGGCCCCGGCTCCGGCTGCTGCCGCCCCTGCGGCGGAAGCCCGGCCGGCCCCGGTCCGCCAGCCGCGCCGCGCCCCCGCACCTGCCGTTACCGATGGCACTGCCGCACACGGTAGCTACACGGTCCAGCAGGGCGACACGCTCTACGCAATTGCCGGCGAAGCCGCGCAGGGACAGGATTCGGTCTCGCTCGAGCAGATGTTGCTGGCCCTGTATCGCAACAACCCCAATGCCTTTATCGGCGGCAACATCAACCGGATCCGCTCTGGTGCCGTGCTGAAGGTGCCGAGCGCCCAGCAGGCCCAGTCCGTGAGCCCGCGCGAGGCGCGCCGCGAAGTGGTGGCGCGCACCCAGGGCTTCGACAGCTATCGCAGCCGCCTGGCGGCCGCGGCGGCAGCCAAGTCGGTCGAGGCCGGTTCGGGCCGCGAGCAATCGGGCAACGTCACGGCGCGGGTGCAGGACACCACGGTGCCGTCGGCGGGCCCGCGTGACGAACTGAAGCTGTCGAAGGCCGAGAAGGGTGCGCAAGCCAAGGCGCAAGCCCAGGCTGAAGCCGACGTGGCCAACCAGCGCAAGCTGAAGGATGCCGAGTCGCGCGTCACGGACCTGGAGAAGAACATCTCCGACATGCAGCGCCTGATGGAGCTGAAAAATGCGGAGCTGACCAAACTCAACCAGGCCAACCAGGCGGCAGCCGCCAAGCCGGCGGCAGGCGCGGCCCCGGCTGCAGCAACCGCAGCCGCTACGGCGGCCAAGGCAGCCGACACCGCTGCCGCACCGGCGCCGACCGTCGTGCCGGCCGAGACGGCCAAGCCCGCGGAGGCCACCAGCACCGCCACGCCGGTACCCGCACCGGCCGCCACTGCGGCGGCCTCGGCCCCCGAGGGAACTGCTGCTTCGGCCGCGCAAGTCGCCGCTGCTTCCACGCCTGCGGCCGCCGCACCGGCCTCCGCACCAGCGGTAGCAAAGAAGAAGCCGCCCGTCATCCAGCCGGTACCGGTCGAAACCTCGTTCGTCGACGAACTGCTCGGCAACCCGATGCTGCTGCCCGGCGGCGGTGTGCTGGTTGCATTGCTTGGTGGATATGCGTACTATCGCCGCCGCCAGAAGCAGAAGGGTAGCGAGAACACCGGTTTCGGTGACAGCATCCTGTCGCAGGAAAGCACGGTCATGGCCGGCGGACACTCGCTGTTCGGCACGGCCGGTGGCCAGAGTGTCGACACGTCGCAGCACAGTGTGTTCGGCGCTGACTTCCGCATCGGCAACAATTCGCCCGAAGCGACGGAAGTGGATCCGATCGCCGAGGCCGAGGTGTATATCGCCTACGGGCGCGACGTGCAGGCCGAGGAAATCCTGCGTGAAGCGTTGCAACAGAATCCGGAGCGCCAGGCCATTCGCCTGAAGCTGCTGGAGATTTACAACACTCGCCAGGATGTGGAAGGTTTCCGAGTGATTGCAGAAGAAATGTTCGCCCAGGTAGGCGGACAAAGTGCTGACTGGCTCCAGGTGGCCGAAATGGGCCGCAAGCTGGATCCAGGCAATGCGTTGTACCTGTCCGTCGCACCGGACGCTACCGCGGAAGCCGATACGACCACCCCGGTGGCCGACCAGTGGCGCACGCAGGATCCGGCGCACACGCTGCAGCAGGCGCCGCAGGCGTCCGCCGCCATGCCGGACCTGGCCTTGCCGCTCGACGCCTTCCCGGCGCCGGCGCCGGGCGAGCCCATCGTGGCACCGCAGTCGGCCTCGCTGGTGTTCGGCAACGACTTCCAGGCGGAGCCGGTGGCACGTCTGGACGACGTGCTCGATGAGCGCCACGATGACAGCCTGAACATGCCGGCGGAAATCGCTGACGTGCCGGCGCTGGATACGCCGACCCGCTCGCGTCCGCTCGAGTTCGACATGTCGAGCCTGTCGCTGGACCTGAACCCGGTGAACGGCGCGCATGCGGATGCCCAGGCTGTGATGGAGCCGGCTCCGCTGGCAGCCTCGTTCGACGTACCGTCGCTGACCGAATCGACCGTGCCGCTGCCGGCGCCGACGATGCTCCAGAACGGCAGGCTGGTCGAGCCGATCGACCTGACCCGTGTGACGTCGGAAGGCAATGGCGAGTCGACGCATGGCGTGTCGGCCAGCACGCTGTCGGCCACTGGCATGGATGGCAGCCGCGACATGCAGATCAAGCTCGATCTGGCGCGCGCCTACATCGAGATCGGTGACAAGGAAGGGGCTCGCGAGCTGCTGCAGGAAGTGGTCGACCAGTCGGAAGACCCGTTGCAGACCGAGGCCCGCACGTTGCTGCGCGACGTGGCCTGACGGGTTGACGGCCTTGGGGGCTTGCCCCAAAGGCCGGTATGATGCAGGGTTTGCGGCACGCCAGCTCAGCGGCGTGCGGTGCCCGAAGCGATGCGCCGGAAGCGTCCCTTCCGGCGCATTTTGTTTTTGCGCATCACGATATTCATGAACCGCATCGCCATCGGACTTCATTACGACGGCTCGGCCTTCTCGGGCTGGCAGTCGCAGCCGCACCGCAATACCGTGCAGGACCATCTGGAAGACGCCATCGAGCGTTTTGCCGGCGTGCGCCTGCTGACCACGGTGGCCGGGCGGACCGATACCGGCGTGCACGCGCTGGGGCAGGTGATCCACCTCGACACCGAACTCAATCGCGACAAGTTCTCGTGGGTACGTGGCGTCAATGCGTTCCTGCCGTCATCGATCGCACTGCAGTGGGCCGAACCGGTCGATGAAGGTTTCCACGCGCGCTTCCTGGCGTTCGAGCGCATGTACTACTACGCGCTCTATACCGGTCCGCATCGCGTGCCGATGATCCATGGCCGCGCCGGCTACCTGATGCTGCCACCGGGCCAGCGACTCGATGTCGAGGCCATGCGCGCCGCCGCGTCCTGCCTGTTGGGCGAGCACGATTTCTCGGCCTTCCGCGCTGCGGAGTGCCAGGCCAAATCGCCGGTCAAGACCATGTACGACGTAACGCTCAAGGCCGATGGCGACTGGGTATTCCTGCGCTTTCGCGCCAGCGCATTCCTGCATCACATGGTGCGCAACCTGATGGGTTGCCTGGTGGCGGTAGGGCGCGGGCGTTACCCGGCCGAATGGCTGGCCGAGGTCATGGCCGGTCGCAATCGCGGCAAGGCCGCCCCGACCTTCATGCCCGATGGCCTGTATCTGGCGGACGTGAAGTATCCTGAGCCATACCGTTTGCCCCAGGCAAACCGTTCCGCCAGCTTCTTCCACGGAGTATTTGCCGACGATGTCGATCATGGCGCCTGATTCCAGCCGCGTGCCGGCCCGCACGCGTATCAAGATCTGCGGTCTCACGCGCGCGGAAGATGTGCGCGCGGCCGTGGATGCGGGGGCCGATGCCATTGGCCTCGTGTTCTATGACAAGAGTCCGCGTCATGTGGATGTGGCGCGGGCGGCCGCGTTGGCCGAGCAGGTGCCGCCGTTTGTCTCGGTGGTGGGCCTGTTCGTCAATGCCGATGCCGAGGAAGTGGCACATGTGGCCGAGCGTGTGCCGCTGACGCTGCTTCAGTTCCACGGTGACGAGACCCCGCAGCAATGCACGGAAATCGCTCGGCGCTGCCAGCTGCCATTCATGCGCGCGGCCCGTGTTCGCGCGGGCCTTGATTTGGTAGAATTCGCCGATCACTACCGTGACGCCGCCGGCCTGTTGCTCGACGCCTTCGTGGAAGGCTATGGCGGAGGCGGTCACGTTTTCGACTGGACCCTGATTCCTGCTCAATGGCTTCCGCCCAATCCTGCCAGCCTGCCCGCAAGCGACGCTCCTCGCATCGTTTTGAGTGGTGGGTTGAACGCGCAAAACGTCGCTGGTGCGATTGAACGCGTGCGCCCCTATGCCGTGGATGTCAGTAGCGGCGTGGAGGCGGCCAAGGGTGTGAAGGACCACGCCCGCATTGCCGCATTCGTGCGCGCGGTGCGCCTGGCGGACGCAGGGTAAGCCAGCCGGCAAACAGGCGAAAGCCTGGCCGGCACCATCCCTGGCCGCCTCCGGCCGTGCCCGATTCCGAATTTTTGCGTTGCGCCGCCCAGGTGTGCGCGCGACGTTACCTGAGAGCCTGGACATGTACGACCTGCCCGATTCCCGTGGCCACTTTGGCCCCTATGGCGGTACCTTTGTTTCCGAAACCCTGGTCCACGCGCTGGACGAACTGCGCGAAGCCTATGCGCACTTCCAGCACGATGCGGAGTTCGTTGCCGAATACCAGCGCGAGCTGAAGCATTTCGTCGGCCGTCCGTCGCCGATCTACCACGCACAGCGCTGGAGCGAGACGCTGGGCGGCGCGCAGATCTATTTCAAGCGTGAAGACCTGAACCACACCGGCGCGCACAAGATCAACAACGTGATTGGCCAGGCATTGCTGGCCAGGCGCATGGGCAAGAAGCGCGTGATTGCCGAAACCGGCGCCGGCCAGCATGGCGTGGCCACGGCGACCATCGCCGCGCGCTTCGGCATGGAATGCGTGGTCTACATGGGTTCCGAGGACGTGCGCCGCCAGGCTGCCAACGTCTATCGCATGAAGCTGCTGGGTGCCACCGTGGTGCCGGTGGAAAGCGGCTCGCGCACGCTCAAGGACGCGCTCAACGAAGCGATGCGCGACTGGGTGACCAACGTCGAAACCACGTTCTACATTATCGGTACCGTGGCGGGCCCGCACCCGTATCCGATGATGGTGCGCGATTTCCAGTGCGTGATCGGTGAAGAGTCCAAGGTGCAGATGCCCGAGCTGGCCGGCCGCCAGCCCGACGCCGTGATCGCCTGCGTGGGCGGCGGCTCCAATGCGATGGGTATCTTCTATCCGTACATCGAGCACAAGGATGTGGAACTGATTGGCGTGGAAGCAGCCGGCGATGGCCTGGACACGGGCCGTCACGCGGCGTCGCTGACCGGCGGCTCGCCGGGCGTGCTGCATGGCAACCGTACCTACCTGCTGCAGGATGCCAATGGCCAGATCATCGAGACGCATTCGGTGTCGGCTGGCCTGGACTACCCGGGCGTGGGCCCGGAACACGCCTGGCTCAAGGACATCGGCCGCGCTCAGTATGTGCCGATCACCGATGACGAAGCGCTGAAGGCATTCCACGACTGTTGCCGGATCGAGGGCATCATTCCCGCGCTGGAATCGAGCCATGCCATCGCCTACGCGTGCAAGCTTGCGCCGACGCTGGGCCGCGACAAGCTGCTGCTGGTGAACCTGTCCGGCCGTGGCGACAAGGACATGCACACCGTGGCCGAACGTGCGGGGTTGAAGCTCTGATGCGCGCGCTGCCCCCTGACACTTCATCGTCGCAAGCGGAAGAGGGCGGCGCCGCGGCGCCGTTCGACATCCTCGATACCAATGCCGTACGCCTGTACCAGGAAGATGCACTCGAAGGCATCCAGCGGATTGCCGACGGCTCGGTGGACCTGATCATCGCCGACCCGCCCTACGGGCTGGGCAAGGATTACGGCAACGATTCCGACCTGCTGTCCGGCGACGCCTACCTGGAATGGTCCGAACGCTGGATGGACGCCATCATTCCGAAGCTGGCGCCGCGTGGCACGCTGTACCTGTTCTGCACCTGGCAATATTCGCCCGAGCTGTTTGTCATGCTCAAGAAGCGGCTGACGATGATCAACGAGATTATCTGGGACCGCCGCGTGCCGAGCATGGGCGGCACCACGCGCAAGTTCTCGTCGGTGCACGACAATATCGGCTTCTTTGCACGCCAGCGCGACTACTACTTCGATCTCGATCCGGTCCGTATTCCGTACGACGCCGAGACCAAGAAGGCGCGCAGCCGCCCGCGTTTCGAGGGCAAGAAGTGGCTCGAGGTGGGCTACAACCCGAAGGACCTGTGGAGCGTGCCGCGCATTCACCGCCAGGACCCGGAACGCGCCGATCATCCGACGCAGAAGCCGCTGGAAATTGTCGAGCGCATGGTGCTGTCGAGCTGCCCCCCGGGTGGCGTCGTGCTGGACCCGTTCACGGGCAGCGGCACCACGGCGGTGGCCTGCGTGCGCCATGGCCGGCGCTTTGTCGGGTACGAAATGAATCCGCAATATGCGACGCTGGTACGCGAGCGCGTAACGGCCGCGCAGCCGGTGTACGCGCAGATCCAGCCCGACGCTCCCGATACTTCCGAAACGACCACGGCGGCTGCCAACGACGATGCCAGTGACGAGGCAGCGCCGGTGCAGCGTCTTATCTGATTCCGATGGCCAACGACATGTCCCGTATCCAGAAGACTTTCGCGGCACTGGCCGCGCAGCAGAAGAAAGGCCTGATCCCGTTCATCACCGCCGGCGATCCGGAACCCGGCCTGACCGTGGCGCTGATGCAGGCGCTCGTGGAGGGTGGCGCCGATGTGATTGAACTCGGCGTGCCGTTTTCGGACCCGATGGCCGATGGCCCGGTGATTCAGCGTGCTTCCGAGCGCGCCCTGGCACAAGGCGTGTCCCTGACCCAGGTGCTGGGATGGGTTGCCGAATTCCGCAAGACCAATGACACCACGCCGGTGGTGCTGATGGGTTACGCGAACCCGATCGAACGCATGGGCGAGGAAACGTTCGCCAAGGCGGCGGCCGCGGCGGGCGTGGATGGTGTGCTGGTGGTGGACTATCCGCCCGAGGAATGCGAGTCGTTTGCCGCGCTGATGCGCGCCAACCAGATGGATCCGATCTTCCTGCTGGCGCCGACTTCGACCGACGACCGCATCGCCGCGGTGGCGCGGGTGGCCAGCGGCTATCTCTACTATGTGTCGCTCAAGGGCGTGACCGGTTCGGCCACGCTGGATCTCGACAGCGTGGCCGCGCGCCTGCCGCTGATCAAGCAACACGCCAACCTGCCGGTGGGTGTGGGCTTCGGCATTCGCGACGCGCAAACCGCACGCGCAATCGGTAGCGTGGCCGACGCCGTGGTGATCGGCAGCCGCCTCGTGCAATTGCTCGAAGACGCGCCACGCGACCAGGCGGTGGCATCGCTGCGTGCCTTTATCGCCGATATCCGGCAGGCACTGGACGCCTGAAATCGTGTCCAAGGCGTGACGTCCCGCCGAGAAACTCGCGTCATTTGTGCTTTACGTAGCACAATTGGCGCGATTTGTTTCGGCTGGTGGTGTCCGGCGTGGTAAATTCGCGACCTGATTCCCTGCCGTCCCCGTGTCCGACCTCTCGGAATGAGGCGTTGATGCGCGTGCGGCAGCTATCCGAAAGGAGCTTTCATGAGCTGGTTGGATAAACTCCTGCCTCCCAAGATTCAACAGACCGACCCCTCCACCCGCAAGGGCATTCCGGAAGGGCTGTGGGTCAAGTGCCCGTCGTGCGAGTCCACGTTGTACCGCACCGATGTCGAGGCCAATCTGCACGTCTGCCCGAAGTGCGACCACCATATGCGCATTCGTTCGCGCGAGCGGCTGGACAAGCTGCTCGATGCCGAAGGCCGCTATGAAATCGGCCAGGAAATCGTGCCGGTGGACGCACTGAAGTTCAAGGACACGAAAAAGTACCCGGACCGCATCAAGGTCGCCATGGATGAAACGGGCGAGACCGATGCGATGGTGGTCGTGGGCGGCGCAATCCACACGATTCCCGTGGTGGTGAGCTGCTTCGAGTTCGAGTTCATGGGCGGTTCGATGGGCTCGGTAGTGGGCGAGCGTTTTGCCCGCGGCGCGCAGGCCGCGCTCGAGCAGAAGGTGCCGTTCATCTGCATTACCGCCACGGGCGGTGCGCGCATGCAGGAAAGCCTGCTGTCGCTGATGCAGATGGCCAAGACCACGGCCATGCTGAACCAGCTGTCGAATGCCAAGTTGCCGTTCATCAGCGTGCTGACCGACCCGACCATGGGTGGTGTGTCGGCGTCGTTCGCGTTCCTGGGCGATGTGGTGATCGCGGAACCGAAGGCGCTGATCGGCTTTGCCGGCCCGCGCGTGATCGAGCAGACCGTGCGCGAGAAACTGCCGGAAGGCTTCCAGCGCGCCGAGTTCCTGCTGCAGAAGGGCGCCATCGACATGATCGTCGACCGCCGCAAGCTGCGCGCGGAACTGGCCCAGTTGCTCGCGCTGCTGCAGAAGCAGCCGGCCGATGCGGTGGCCTGACGCGATCGTATGATTTGCAGGACAATGGCGCGGGGCCAACCCCCGCGCCATTTTTGTTTTTGTAGTGTCGTCGAACAGCATGCCTATTTTTCATAATCTTCCCGACTGGCTCCAGCACCTGGAAACCGCCCATCCCGTGGGCATCGACATGGGTTTGACGCGCATCACGCGCGTCAAGGAAGCGCTGGGCCTGCGCATCGACGCCGTGGTCTTTACCGTGGGTGGCACCAACGGCAAGGGGTCGACCTGCGCGATGCTCGAACGCATCCTGCTGGAAGCGGGCTACAAGGTGGGCCTGCACACTTCGCCGCACCTGATCACGTTCAACGAGCGCGCACGCCTGAATGGCGAGCAGGCGACCGATGCGCAACTGCTGCCGCATTTCGAGGCCGTGGAGCGCGCCCGCACGAGCTTTGCCGATCCGGTCAGCCTGACGTACTTCGAGTTCACGACGCTGGCGATCATCCACATGTTTGCATCGGCCGGGCTCGATGCCATGGTGCTGGAAGTCGGACTGGGCGGTCGCCTTGACGCGGTCAACGTGATCGACACCGATTGCGCCGTGATTACCAGCGTCGATATCGACCATACCCAGTACCTCGGCGATACGCGCGAGAAGATCGGCTACGAAAAGGCTGGTATCTTCCGCCCGCAGGTACCGGCAATCTGTGGGGACCCGGTGCCGCCGCAGTCGCTGATCGATCACGCCGAGGCCATTGGCGCCGACCTGTGGCTGGTGGGCCGCGATTTCCGCCATCAGGCTGCCGGGGGCCAGGAGCGCCAGCAGTGGGACTGGACCGGCCGTGAGCGCAAGCTCAATGGCCTGGGCTATCCGGCGCTGCGTGGTGCCAACCAGTTGTTGAATGCATCGGCGGCGCTGGCCGCGCTGCAGGCCATGCGTCCGCGCCTGCCGGTCAGTGCGCAGGAAGTGCGCAACGGCCTGGCGTTCGTGGAGTTGCCGGGGCGCTTCCAGGTCATGCCCGGGCGTCCGGCCGTGATCCTCGATGTGGCCCACAACCCCCATGCAGCCGCCACGCTGGGTCAGAACCTCGATAACATGGGATTTTTCCGCTACACCTATGCGGTGTTCGGATCGATGCAGGACAAGGACATTGCCGGTGTCTTGCATCAGGTGGCCGACAAGGTCGATCACTGGTGCCTGTGCGACCTGCCCACGACACGTGCCGCCACCGCCGCCGAATTGCGCGAAAAGCTGGATGCAACGGGCTTCCGCGAAGGCCCGGACAATACCGCCGCATGCTTTTCAAGTCCGGAACTGGCGTATCGCGATGCCATCGAGAGAGCCACCGAGAATGATAGAATCCTGGTCTTCGGGTCGTTCTACACCGTGGCCGGCGTGCTGGCATACCGTGCAACCCAGGCCAACTGAGAGGTCATCGGTCGGGCTGGAACGACATCGCACCGATCGCACCGATTCAACTGATCGTACTGATCGCACCGAACACCACTCTTTGGGCATTTATGGGCCTGCTTTCGCTGTTCTCGTCCCGCAAGGGCACTGATCCGGCACCCGAACGCGGTCGCCGCACGCGCGCAGAGTCGAGCGCCGGCATTGGCGCGTCGCGCCGGTCGGCCGAGGAATATGCCGACGATACCCTCGATCCAGACTTTCCCCAGAAGCAACGCGCGCGGCGCCGCCTGATCGGTGCCGTGGTAATGCTGGCTGCCGCGGTCATCGTGCTGCCGATCGTCTTCGAACACAAGCCGCGCCCGGTCTCGGACGACGTGGCCGTGAGCGTGGCCAACGGGCAGGGCACACAGAAGCCCAAGGTCGAGCCCCGCAAGGCCGATCCGCTGCCGCCTTCGGCCAATGCCAGCCGCAATGACGCGGCACTCGACGCCGGCGAGGAAATCGTCAGCACGACGGCGGCGGACAAGCCCAAGGGCGATGCCAAGCCCGACGCCAAGGTGGCAGATGCCAAGCCTGCCGATAAACATGCCGACAAGCCGGCCGCCGCGAACACCAAATACCTGATCCTGATTGGCGCGTTCTCTTCAGAGGAGCGCGCGAAGAACTGGCTGGCCAAGCTCAAGGAGAGCAAGGTACCGGCCTATGTGGAAAAGAAGACGCTGGCCGATGGTGACCGGCTTCTGCTGCGTGCCGGGCCGTTTACCAGTCGCGATGCGGCCGATGCGGCCGACAAGAAGGTACGGGCCATCGGCCTGACCTCGAAGGTGGTCGAGCAGTAATCACGCCAGTTACCCGGCAATTGCAGGGCGGCAGATCGCCCCCATCTGACAGGGACCCACGTCGCACGCATGGCTTTTACTTTTTTTGACTACGGCGTTGCCTTCATCCTGGTGGCGTCGGCATTGATTGGCGTGCTGCGGGGCCTGGTGCGCGAGGTACTGGCGCTGGTGGGATGGGTCGTGGCGTTTGTGCTGGCCTATCACTTCGGCGGCATGGCCGCGCAGTGGATGCCCGGCTCGCTGCCCGGCGGCGAACTGACCCGCAGCGCACTGGGCTTCCTGACCGTGTTTTTCGGCACGTGGATCGTGTCGGCACTGGCCGGGGCGGTATTGGGCCAGTTGCTTGAAACCACTGGCCTCAAGCCTGCGGATCGCGGCCTGGGCCTGGTATTCGGGCTGGCGCGCGGGGTGCTGATCGTGATGCTGGTCGTCGTGCTGGCGGGGCTCACGAAGCTGCCCGAAGAACAGTTCTGGCGTGACGCGGTGTCGCGTCCGTATGTGGTGCAGGCGATGGGCGAGTTGCGGCAGTGGCTGCCGCCCGACCTGGCGAAGTATGTAAAGACATGATTGAAGACGCGGGCACTTGAATCACGCGTGCCCGTGGCGCAGTATCAACGCAGATCCCGTCTCGCCCATGACGGGATCGCGCCCCTGAATTAATTGCCTTTCCTGGGAGTTCGGCATGTGCGGTATCGTCGGCGTGGTTTCCACCAGCCCTGTCAACCAACTCATTTATGACAGCCTGCTGCTGTTGCAACACCGCGGACAGGATGCAGCCGGCATCGCCACGGCCAACGGCAGCACCTTCCACATGCACAAGGCCAATGGCCTGGTGCGCGATGTGTTCCGCACGCGCAACATGCGCAGCCTGCCCGGTACCTCGGGCATTGGCCAGGTGCGCTACCCGACCGCCGGCTCGTCGAGCGAGGAGGAAGCCCAGCCGTTCTATGTGAACGCGCCGTACGGCATCATGCTGGCCCACAACGGCAACCTGACCAACTCGGAACAGTTGCGCGAGGAAATGTTCCGCCGCGACCGTCGCCACATCAATACGCATTCGGACTCCGAAGTGCTGCTGAACGTGCTGGCCGACGAACTGCAACGTGCCAGCGGTGGCAACGCTCTGGACCCCGAGATCATCTTCAAGGCCGTGTCCGGCATGCATCGCCGCGTGAAGGGCGCCTACGCCATTACCGCGCAGATCTCCGGCTATGGCCTGCTGGCCGTGCGCGATCCGTTCGGCATTCGTCCGCTGTGCATCGGCAGTGTGGATACGCCGACCGGCAAGGAATACCTGATTGCCTCGGAGTCGGTGGCGCTGGAAGGCATGGGCTACACCATGGACCGCGACGTGGCGCCGGGCGAGGCCATCTTCGTCGACCTGGACGGCAAGCTCCACAGCAAGCAGTGCGCTGAAAATCCGCAACTGACGCCCTGCATCTTCGAATACGTGTATCTGGCCCGTCCGGACTCGTGCATCGACGGTGTGCCGGTCTATGACGCGCGTCTGCGCATGGGCGACTACCTGGCCGAGAAGATCCGCCGCGAAGTGCCGGCTGGCGAGATCGACGTGGTCATGCCGATTCCCGATTCGAGCCGCCCGGCTGCCATGCAGGTGGCCAATGCGCTGGGTGTGCCGTATCGCGAGGGTTTCTTCAAGAACCGCTATGTGGGCCGTACTTTCATCATGCCAGGCCAGGCAGTGCGCAAAAAGTCGGTGCGCCAGAAGCTCAACGCCATGGGCGTGGAGTTCAAGGACAAGAACGTGCTGATCGTCGACGATTCGATCGTGCGTGGTACCACCTCGTTCGAGATCGTGCAGATGGCCCGCGACGCCGGCGCCAAGAAGGTGATCTTCGCGTCGGCCGCGCCGCCGGTGAAGTTCCCTAACGTGTACGGCATCGACATGCCGACGCGCGGCGAACTGGTGGCACACGGCCGTACCGACGAAGAAGTGGCGCGCATGATCGGTGCGGACCAGCTCGTGTACCAGGACGTGGAAGCGATGAAGCAGGCGGTGCGCGACATCAACCCGAACCTGCGCGACTTTGATGCGTCCTGCTTCGACGGCAAGTACATCACCGGCGATATCGACGACGCTTACCTGGATCGTCTGGAGGCTGCGCGCAGCCAGGCGGACCGTGAGGGCGGCAACGCTGGCGAAACCGAACGTTCGCAGCTGCACCTGCAGCGCTCGGGCGGTAACGAGTAACGACCGACGACCATCATTGGGTAGGGAGCAGCATGAGCGAACCGTTCAACCCTGATTCCTACGGTATCGATACCCTTGGCGTACGCGCCGGAACGCTGCGTTCCGGCGAGTTCATGGAGCATTCCGAGGCCATGTACCTGACCTCGAGCTTCTGCTTCAACAGCGCCGCCGAAGCTGCCGAGCGCTTTGCCAACTCGGAAGAGGGTTACACGTACTCGCGTTTTACCAATCCAACCGTATCGATGTTCCAGTCGCGCCTGGCCGCGCTGGAGGGCGCCGAGGCCTGCATGGCCACGGCGTCGGGCATGAGCGCGATCCTGTCGGTGGCACTGGCATCGCTGCAGGCTGGCGATCACCTGGTCAGTTCTCGCTCGATCTTCGGGTCGACGATGACGCTGTTCAATACGATCCTGGCCAAGTTCGGCGTCGAGACTACCTATGTCGACAGCGGCGACCTGTCGGCGTGGCGTGCCGCGGTGAAGCCGAATACCAAGCTGTTTTTCCTGGAAACGCCGTCGAACCCGCTGACCGAGGTATCGGACATCGCGGCGGTTGCCGACATTGCGCACAACGCGGGCGCGCTGTTCGTGGTCGACAACTGCTTCTGCTCGCCGGCGCTCCAACAACCAATCAGGTTTGGCGCCGATGTGGTGGTGCATTCGGCCACCAAGCATATCGACGGGCAAGGTCGCGTCCTTGGCGGCGCCGTGCTGGGCAAGCACGACTACATCATGGGCAAGGTGTTTCCATTCGTGCGCACCGCGGGCCCGACGCTGTCGGCGTTCAATGCGTGGGTATTGCTCAAGGGCATGGAGACGCTGGCGATTCGCATGGAGCGCCATTCGCAAAGCGCGCTGGCGCTTGCCGGGTTCCTGGAATCGCATCCGGCCGCGAACCGCGTGTTCCATCCGGCGCTGACATCGCATCCGCAGTACGAGATTGCGCAGCGCCAGCAAAGCGGCGGCGGTGCGATCGTGTCGTTCGAACTGAAGGGCGCAACACCGGAGCAGATGCGTGCCAATGCCTGGCGCGTGATCGACAGTACCAAGCTGTGCTCGATCACCGGCAATCTCGGTGACACGCGCACCACGATCACCCATCCGTACACGACCACCCATGGTCGTGTAGCGCCGGACGTAAAGGCTGCCGCCGGCATCACCGAAGGCCTGATCCGCCTGGCCGTGGGCCTGGAGTCGGTGGAAGATTTGAAGACCGATTTGCTGCGGGGTCTAGGTCAGTAGCGACGTTTTTCTCCCCTCTCCCGCGCGCGGGAGAGGGGTGGGGGAGAGGGCGGGGCTTTCAATACGCGATATCGCTGTTTGAACCGCGTTGCCCTCTCCCCCAACCCCTCTCCCATTCCATGGGAGAGGGGGGCCAACTTCCTCCAAGTCCTTCCCTCAGCGCAGCAACCGCCTGCGCAGCAACACCAGCGCCGCCACCAAAGCCACCGCCGCATAACCGGCCAGCACGGCCACATGCAGCGTAACGTTCTCTACCGGCCTGCCCAGCATCAACGGACGAATCAATGCCACTGCGTGCGCCAGCGGGAGCACCTGCGTGGCTTTTTGCGCGCCTTCCGGCAACTGTTCCAGCGGAAAGAACACGCCCGACAGCAGCAGCATCGGTGTGATCACCAGGGTCTGGTAGAACATGAAGAAGTCGTAGTTCGGCGCCAGGGCCGTGACGATCATGGCCAGGCTTGCAAACGCGATGCCGGCCAGCACGATCACCGGTAGTGCGGCCAGCGCGCCAGGGAACTGTGCGTAGCCGAGCAGGCCCGCTACCAGCATGATCGCCGAGCCTGACAATACCGCCTTGCTGGCGGCCCACAGCACCTCACCCAGCACCACGTCGCCGAGCGTCAGGGGCGCGTGCATGATGGCTTCCCAGGTGCGTTGCACATGCATGCGCGAGAACGCCGAATACATCGATTCGAAGCTGGCCGACATCATCACGCTCGATGCGGTGGTGCCGGCCGCCAGGAAGGCGATATACGACACGCCATGCACCTGGCCCACCAGCAGGCCCAGGCCGAGGCCCAGGCCGAACAGGTAGATCATCGGGTCGGCCAGATTGCCGATCATCGACGGGATCGCCAGTTTCTTCCAGACCATGAAGTTGCGGTACCAGACCATCATCCAGTTCCGCGCGTTGCGCGGCAACAGCGGCTGGGGATAGTGCTGGTGCGGGGGCGCCGCGGCTCGGGTGGCGGGCATGGCGACGTCGGGGTTGCGTGGGTCCTGTTCGCTCATCTCAGTCTCTCATCTCGCGGCCGGTCAGCTTGAGGAATACGTCCTCGAGATTGGCGGGCCGGTGCAGGTAACGGATGCCGCCCCTGCCATGCAGCGCGGCCAGCAGCGCATCGGGCTGCCGCACATAGCAGAACAGCGTCTCGCCGCGCATCTCGCAGCGCTCGGCCAGCGGTGTCAGCGTGGCACGCAACGGTTCGAGTTCATCGCCGTAGACTTCCACTACGTCGCAGCCAATCTCGCGGTCGATCAGTTCATGCGGCTTGCCCTCGGCGATCTTGCGGCCGGCGTCGATCACGCACAGGTGGTTGCAAAGCCGTTCCGCTTCCTCCATGAAATGGGTCGTCAGCAGGATGGTCTTGCCGGCGGCCAGCAGCGACTTGAGCCGCTCCCAGATCAGGTGGCGTGCCTGCGGGTCCAGCCCTGTAGTGGGCTCGTCCATGACCAGCAGGTCGGGATCGTTGATCAGCGCGCGTGCCACGGTCAGGCGCCGGCGCATGCCGCCCGAGAGGTCGCGCACCTGTGCCTCGGCCCGGTTCTCCAGCCGCGCGAATTCGAGCAGCTTCGGCACCCGCTCAGCGATCTGCGCCGACGACAGGCCAAAGTAGCGGCCGAAGATCCGCAGGTTCTGGATCACCGAGAAATCGGGGTCAAGGTTGTCGAACTGCGGCACCACGCCCACGCGCATGCGCGCCTGGGGGGCGCGCTGCGGGATCGGTTCACCGCACAACGTCAACGTGCCCGATGCGGGCGTGGTCAAGCCCAGCAGCATGCGTAGCGTGGTGGTCTTGCCCGCCCCGTTCGGGCCGAGCAGGCCAAAACATTGGCCGGGCTGGACTTCCAGGTCAAGGTTGTCGACGACGACCTGGTCGCCATAGAGTTTGCGCACATTGCGCATCTGGAGGATGGCAGTCAAGGCATGGGCCCCATGAAGCGATATCCCGCATTATGCCGGCCATCGCGTGGCGCATTGTTGGCGCATCGCAGCAAGACAATTCCACCGGCAGGGATATCGCCGGGCTGGCGAGGCACGCGCGTCAGGCGTAATCTTGGCGATTCAGGGCGAAAGCCATCCAATAACAATCCGAAAGCAAGGGAGGGGCGAGCATGTCTTTGGAACACTGGATCACGTTCGTACTGACCAGCGTGGTTCTGCTGATCATTCCGGGGCCGACGATCCTGCTGGTGATTGGCGATGCACTGGCGCATCGCGGGCGCAGCGCGTATGCCACGGTGGCGGGCGTCGCGGCCGGAGACCTGACGGCCTTCACGCTGTCGATGGTGGGCCTGGGGGCGGTGCTGGCAGCCTCTGCCACGCTCTTTACGGGCCTGAAGTGGGCAGGAGCCGCTTATCTGGTGTACCTGGGGGTGCAGGCGCTACGCACGGCCAAGCGGGCCAAACCGCTCGATATGTCGTCGCAAGCGGGAGGCGGCCGCCAGCGTTTCGCCAAGGCGTGGCTCGTGACGGCGCTGAATCCGAAGAGCATCGTGTTCTTCGTGGCCTTTGTGCCGCAGTTCATTGATGCCAAGCTCGCGTTCTGGCCGCAGGCCGTGGTGTTGATCCCGACGTTCGTGGTGCTTGCCAGTGCCAACGCAATGCTCTACGCCATGCTGGCGCGCTCGCTGGCTACCCGGCTGACTTCGCAGCGTGCGCAGACGAATGTGCAGCGCGCTGGCGGCATTACGCTGATCGGGGCAGGGGCACTGATCGCCTCGCGCAGTTGAGCGGCGCAGGGCGCGCCGAGCCCGATGGCAGGACGAAAAAAAACCGCCAGCTAGCTGGCGGTTTTTTATGGCAATGCGCGAATCAGTAGAGCTTCTTCGGCAGCATTTGCATGCGCAGACGCTTGCGCAGGCGAGCCTCGGCAGCCTTCTTCTTGCGCTTGCGCTCGGTCGTCGGCTTTTCATACGAGGTGCGGCTCTTCAGTTCCACGATCAGGCCAGTCTGCAGAATGGCGCGACGGAAACGACGCATTGCAACTTCAACGGGCTCGCCCGGTTTCAGAACGATCTTAGTCAATTCAGTCCTTCAGGAATAACCGCCGGGAGGCGGTGGGTTCATAGGGGGGAAACGTCGTCACGGTGGGGCTCCGGAGCCTTCAGTGACGGTGGTATTGCACCTGGTGGCGAACGCCGCGGTGCGCCCCCTCAAACCTGCATGGACCGAAATCCGTACTGCCTGTGTCAGGGGTGACAGGCCAAATTTTCCTACGTAGGTAAAAACTTGGCGACTACTACCTGTTTCCGTGGATCTTGCGCAAGAAATACGCCGGTAAGCTTTTACAGGTATACCGAACGAGAGTCAAGTAAGTCAGGGCAATCCAAGATCATACACCGAAAAATGTGCCCGGAAGTTGGCAATCGGTGTCGTGGGGCCACTGCAACAGCGTGAGCCAGAAGAAGGGTGGTAGTTGGGATGTCCGGCAACGATCGAGCTTCAACCGGCGTTCTTCCGGGGGTAGTGCGAATCGGCTGCGGAAAAGAAAAAAGCCGATGCTTTCGCATCGGCCTTTCCTTGAATTTTTTGGCTCCCCGACCTGGGCTCGAACCAGGGACCTACGGATTAACAGTCCGGCGCTCTACCAACTGAGCTATCGGGGAACAACTGAGAAAGAAATTATAACCAGCCTCTCTTCGTTTCGTCAACAACTTTTTAACGTTTTGTTTTCGTCAGAAGTTGTTGCCATAACTCTGGTTCGCCTTGGAACTGGCTTGCAGCGGGCGTTTCCGCCTTTTGCTGCGTTGCCGTGTTCAACAGCGAGGCCGCATTATAGCCAGCTTTTTGATTTGTGCAAACAAAAAAACCGCCATGCGGCGGTTTTTTTGCATTGGGTCCGATTTCGTCAGTCGAACACCGGCGATTCGACGCCCAGAACCTTGTGCAGCTTCGGCGAAGTCGTGGTGTATTGCATGTGGATCTTCTTGTCCGGGAAGATATATGGCGCGGCGCCAAACGCTGCCAGCGCGGCTTCGTGGAAGCCCGACAGGATCAGCTTCTTCTTGCCCGGGTAGGTATTGATGTCACCCACCGCGAAGATGCCGGGAACGTTCGTCTCGAACTTCTCGGTATCCACCTTGATCTGCTTGCGCTCCAGGTCGAGGCCCCACTCGGCAATCGGCCCGAGCTTCGGCGACAGGCCAAAGAACACCAGCAGGTCATCCACCGGCATGCGGCGGGTTACGCCGTCGCCGCCGGTTACCTTGATATCGGTAAGCACGCCGTCCTTCTCTTCATAGCCGCCAATCTGGCCGACCATGAACTGCATCTCCATCTGCTCGCACAACTCGCGCATCTTGGCCACCGAGGCCGGCGCGGCCCGGAAGCCGTCGCGACGGTGAATCAGCACGACCGACTCGGCCTTGCCGACGAGGTCGAGCGTCCAGTCCAGCGCCGAGTCGCCGCCGCCCACGATCACGAGGTTACGGCCGTGGAAGCGGCTCGGATCCTTGACGCGATAGAACAGTTGCTTGCCGTCGAACTTGTCGATGCCTTCCACCTTGACCAGGCGCGGCTGGAACGAGCCCACGCCGGCGGCAATGAAGATGGTCTTGGTGATGAAGCGGGTGCCGAGCGAGGTTTCTACGAAGAAACGTCCGTCTTCGCGGCGTTCCACGACACTGACTTCCTGGCCCAGGTGGAATGTGGGCGAGAACGGCTCGATCTGCTTGAGCAGGTTGTCGGTCAGTTCCTGGCCCGTGCAGATCGGCACGGCCGGGATGTCGTAGATCGGCTTGTCCGGATACAGTTCCACGCACTGGCCGCCCACCACCTTGAGCGAGTCGATCACGTGCGCCTTGATTTCAAGCAGACCGAGTTCGAACACCTGAAACAGGCCAACCGGGCCCGCGCCCACGATCAGCGCGTCGATTTCCAGCGGCTGGCCGCCGTTGCTGCCGCTGACCTGCAGGGTCGTGTCGGCCACGGTGTTTGGGATGCTCAAGTCCATATTCGTCCTGATACGTTACGGGCACGCGGGGGCCCGGTATTGCGGGAAAGCGCGGGGACGGCTTTCTGTGGCGCCCGCAGGCCGGTTCCGGTGCCGCTGGCGCGGCTACCGGACCGTTTCTCCGAGAGCGCCGGTCTTTCTTATCGTTGCAGGTACTGCAGCTTGTCGGTGGCGTCCTTCCATTCCTCGGCCTCGGCCAGCGGGGCCTTGGTCTTGGTGATGGACGGCCAGCTACGGGCCAGGTCGGCGTTCAGTTCGATGAACTGTTGCTGGTCGCCCGGCACATCTTCCTCGGCGTAGATCGCATTCACCGGGCACTCGGCCACGCACACGGCGCAGTCGATGCATTCGTCGGGATCGATGGCCAGGAAGTTCGGGCCTTCGCGGAAACAATCGACCGGACACACATCAACGCAGTCGGTGTAGCGGCAACGGATGCAGGATTCGGTGACAACGTGAGTCATTTCGGTTCCAGAAAAACGGATCGGTCTTCGATGGGGATATTGTCCAAGGCCTGTTTCTTACCGGCCGCTCTTGCTGGTTACGGATTGCGCGTCAACGGGTATTACCGTCAGCGACCGCAATCGGGGTAACTTGGGGCGAGCGGGGGCCGAGGCCTTTCAGAGATCGATATTGTAGCCGAGCCATTCCGCAAGGATAGCCAGTCTATATAGCCGGGTCAGATAGTTTTCTTATTTCTTTATGTACTTTTTGCTTCGTTCGGCGTAAGAATCGGCCTGCAAGGCCGCTTTCGGAGCGACGGCCGGTATCTTGCCGCAGGTCAACGAACTACTATTCCAACTGTTTCGTACGAGAGATGCCGCCATGCCAGCTCGTCCAAGTGTCCGTCTGATCTGCTGCGCCATCGCGTTCGGCGCCTGCCTGGGGGTAACGGCACCGGGTGCGTGGGCCCAGCCATCGCTGCCGCAACAGGGCGAGATGGCTGACAGCGTGGTGTCGCGCCTGGTGGCGTGGCGCGCGCGCACGGACCAGCCCGTGACGCTATCCGCATTGACCGCGTTCGAATGGGACAGCTTCAGCGTCATACGCACACCCGCGGGCATGGCCATGGCGAATTGCAATCGCGAAGGTTTCCTGCCTTGCGACAAGGACTTGCAACCGCCGCCCGATGCGCTGATCCAGGTCTTGCGCTTCGATCGGGCCGGGCAGGCCGTTTATCAGGAGCGCATCATGGTGGCATCCGCCAACTTCGCCGAACCGCTGCCGGCATCCGTGCCGCGCGCACAGGCCACGCTGGTGACCTGCCATGACGGTCAGGGCCAGCGATTCTGGTGCCTGCAGTCGCGGCGGGCACGGGCGCTGGAGTCGCCCGCGTTGCGCAACCTCGACGGCGGGTGAAGGAAATGGCCCCGCTATGTACGCCGCCATGTACGCCGACATGAGCGCCAACACCGGCGTGACTTTCGGTTAGCATGGTGGCCTGACATCGGCACGCCCCGCGCCTGGCTTCGTTATGATCATTCGCTCCCTGCTCGACACCGACCTGTACAAGTTCACGATGATGCAGGTGGTGCTGCACCATTTTCCGCAGGCCCATGTCGAATACCGTTTCAAATGCCGCAATGCCGGCGTGGACCTGACGCCTTACATCGACGAGATCCGCGCAGAGATCACGCAGCTATGCCAGTTGCGCTTCAGCACGGAAGAACTCGACTATCTGCGCGACATGCGCTTTATCAAGAGCGATTTCGTCGAATTCCTCGCGCTGTTCCACCTCAACGAGAAGTATGTCGTGGTACAGCCGTCGGCCCAGGGCAATGGCGAGATCGAGATCACGATCCGTGGTCCGTGGCTCCATACGATCCTGTTCGAGATTCCGCTGCTGGCAATCGTCAACGAGGTGTATTTCCGCCGCACGCAGCCGCAACCGGATCTGGACGAAGGTCGCCGCCGGCTCAAGGCCAAGCTGGCGCTGTTGAAGAATCCGCAATACACCGATTGTGTGATCGCCGACTACGGTACGCGCAGGCGTTTCTCGTGCGACTGGCAGGAAGAAGTCCTGCTGTCGATGCGCGATATTCTTGGGCCGCAACTGGCGGGTACCAGCAATGTCCATTTCGCGCGGCTGCACGACATGACCCCGCTTGGCACGATGGCCCACGAGTATCTGCAGGCATGCCAGGCGCTAGGGCCGCGCCTGCGCGATTCGCAGGTCTATGCACTCGACAACTGGGCGCGCGAATATCGCGGAGACCTGGGCATCGCGTTGTCCGATACCTATGGATTCGATGCCTTCCTGCGCGATTTCGACCTGTATTTCTGCAAGCTGTTCGACGGCGTGCGCCATGACTCCGGTGATCCGTTCGAATGGGGTGAACGGATGATTGCGCACTATGCCGCCAATCGCGTGGACCCGCGTGGCAAGACGCTGATTTTCAGCGATGCGCTCAACATCCCGAAAGTGATCGAACTCTACGAGCGCTTTCGCGGCCGCTGCAAGCTGGCCTTCGGCGTGGGCACCAACCTGACGAACGATCTCGGCTACACGCCATTGCAAATCGTGATCAAGATGGTGCGCTGCAATGGCCAGCCGGTGGCAAAGCTGTCGGATACCCCCGAAAAGACCATGTGCGACGATCCGGGCTATCTTGCCTATCTGCGGCAGGTGTTTGATGTTCAGGTGCCTGCTTGACCGGATGCACCGGATTCACGCGCGCAGGCGCGGCCTTCTTATAATCGGGCAGCTCAGCCCCTCAGGACAACGCCATGGAAACCAACGCCGCCCGTGACCGCATCTTCGCCCGCATTCGCGCCGCGCAGGGCAGGGGAGCGAAGGTCACCGACGGTGAGCGCGAGGCGGTCGCCGACTACCTGGCCCGCCATCCGCAAGGTCCGCAGCCGGCCATTGCGGAGGATAGCGTCGAAGCTTTCACCGTGCAGGCGCAGAAGATGGCATCGACGGTGGATCGCGTGGCCACGCTCGCCGACGTGCCCGGTGCCGTGGCGCGTTATGTCGACGCCCTGAAGCTCGCGCGTCGCGCGGTGGCCTGGACCAGCCTCGGTGAACTGCCATGGGCCGAGCAAGGGCTCGATGTGGAATGCCGCCCTCCGGTGCGCGATCCGCAGGGCGATCACGATCATGGCGACCTGGTTGGCATTACGGGCTGCTTCGTGGCGATTGCCGAGACGGGCTCGCTGATGCTGCTGTCGGGGCCGGATACCTTTGCCTCGGCCGCGCTGCTACCTGAAACCCATATCGCGGTGGTACCTGTTTCGCGCATCGTCGCCAATCTGGAGGCCGCGTTCGCACGCATGCGCGCCGAACATGGGCAGTTGCCGCGCGCCACCAACATCATCAGCGGTCCATCGCGCACCGGCGATATCGAGCAGACCATTGTGCTGGGCGCGCATGGTCCGTATCGCGTGCATGTGATCCTGGTCGACCAGGGGTGACGCGGCGAGCGGCACCGCGTACCGCATTCCGAGGCACATCCGGTGCAGTCCTCCGCGCATTTTGAGACCTTTCTCAGAGGGCTTTGCTTTACACTTGGCCCTTCGCTGCGTGCTGACGTCCCGACGCCCTGGTAACCCCGGACGCGTGCGCCTTTTTGTCTGTTTCACCGCCTGCCTTACACCGCGTGGCGTGTGTTGCGATAAAGGAGAATCCCGCTCGATGCGTCGTGTCGTTACGCTGCCTTTCCAGTTTCTGTTTGCCGCGATGCTGATGTCGCCTGCCTGGACGCGGGCGGCCGATCTCGACGGCGCCACGCTGTCGCCTGCCTGGGGCGTGCCGTTTGCCGGCATCCTGCTGTCGATTGCCTTGTTCCCGTTGTTCGCGCCGAAGTTCTGGCATCACCACTACGGCAAGATCGCCGCGGCGTGGGCTGCGCTGTTCCTGGTGCCGTTCGGCCTGCAGTTCGGCCTGCACGCGGCAGCCGCCAATACCGTGCATGCGCTGCTGGCCGAGTACATCCCCTTCATCGTCCTGCTGACCGCGCTCTATGTCGTGGCGGGGGGCATCTGTGTGCGTGGCAACCTGCATGGTTCGCCGCGCCTGAATACGGGCATCCTTGCGCTGGGTACCGTGCTGGCCAGCCTGATGGGCACCACCGGTGCGGCGATGCTGCTGATTCGCCCATTGCTGCGCGCCAACGACAACCGTCGCCATGTGGCGCACGTCGTGGTGTTCTTCATCTTCCTGGTTGCCAATGCGGGCGGCGCGCTGACGCCGCTTGGCGATCCGCCACTGTTCCTTGGCTTCCTCAAGGGCGTGGAGTTTTCCTGGACGCTGTTGAACATCCTGCCTGAGACGTTGTTTATCTGGGTGGTGCTGCTGGCGCTGTTCTATGTCATTGACCGGCACTACTTCCTGCATCGCGAGGAGGCCTTGCCGCCGGCGCATGATCCGACGCCCGATTCGGCGGGAATCCGCATCGAGGGCCGGATCAATTTCGTACTGCTGCTGGCCGTGATCGCACTGGTGCTGATGAGCGGGCTGTGGAAGCCAGGCATCGCGTTCGATGTGATGGGCACCGAGGTACCGCTGCCCGCGCTGGTGCGCGACGTGCTGCTGGTGGTGGTCACCGTGGTGTCGCTGTTCGCGACGCCGCATGCGGCACGCAGCGGCAACGAGTTCAACTGGGAGCCGATCCTTGAGGTAGGCAAGCTGTTCGCCGGCATCTTCCTGACGATCATCCCGGTCATCGCCATGCTCAAGGCTGGCACGGACGGGGCGTTCGCGGCCGTGATCCGCACGGTCAGCGACGGCAACGGCCAGCCGATCGACAGCATGTACTTCTGGGCCACGGGCATCCTGTCGTCATTCCTCGACAATGCGCCTACCTACCTTGTGTTCTTCAATACGGCCGGCGGCGACGCGGCCACGCTCATGACACGCGATGCCTCGACGCTGGCGGCGATCTCCGCCGGGGCCGTGTTCATGGGTGCCAACACCTACATCGGCAACGCCCCGAACCTGATGGTCAAGGCGATTGCCGAAAGCCGTGGCGTGCGCATGCCAAGTTTCTTTGGCTACATGGCGTGGTCCTGCGCCGTGCTGGTGCCGCTGTTCCTGGTGATGACGTTCCTTTTCTTCCACGTGTGACTGCATGATGAAGCCTTCCGTCCTGGTTACCCGAGCGATCTACCCCGATGTGATCGATCGCCTTGCACAGTATTTCGACGTCGACGCCAACCAGGAAGACCTGGTGCTCGGCGCCGCCGCATTGCGCGCGCGCCTGGCGGGCAAGGCCGGCGTGCTGGCCAACGCAGCCGACCGGATCGATGGCGAACTGGTGGGCGCATTGCCCCAGTTGCGCGCGGTCTGCAATATGGCCGTGGGCTACAACAACCTCGATGTGCCTGCGCTGACCGCGGCCGGCGTGGTGGCGACCAATACGCCCGATGTGCTGACCGAGACCACGGCGGATTTTGGCTGGGCATTGCTGATGGCTACCGCGCGCCGCGTGACGGAGAGCGAGCACTACCTGCGCGCGGGCAAGTGGGAGCGTTGGAGCTACGACATGCTGGTCGGCATGGACATCCATGGCAGCACGCTTGGTATCCTGGGCATGGGCCGCATTGGCCAGGCGCTGGCACGGCGTGCGGGAGGCTTCGGCATGCAGGTGCTCTATCACAACCGCAGCCAGTTGCCGGCCGATGTCGAGCAGTCGCTCAATGCGCGCTATGTCAGCAAGGCGGAATTGCTGCAGCAGTCGGACCATCTGATCCTGGTGCTGCCCTACAGCGCGGCAAGCCACCACTCGATCGGCGCGGCAGAGCTGGCGCAGATGAAGCCGACCGCGACGCTGATCAACCTGGCGCGCGGCGGCATCGTCGACGATGCAGCGCTGGCGGAAGCACTACGCGATCGCAAGATCTTTGCCGCTGGACTCGATGTCTTTGAAGGCGAGCCTGCCGTGCATCCCGATCTGCTGACCGTGTCCAATGTCGTGCTGACCCCGCATATCGCCAGTGCATCAGAAAAGACGCGACGCGCAATGGCCAACCTGGCCGCGGACAACCTGATCGCCGCACTCGATGCCGGTCCACAAGCCGGCAAGCCGCCGACCGTGATCAACCCCGAAGTGATGACGCGTCGCCGCTGACCATTCCGGGCTCTCAGTCCCCGTGAAGTTCCCTTGAAGTTCTCATGACGTTGATACCCTTGCTGACACTTGCCGCCGCCGTGGTGGCGGTGATATTGCTGCTGGTGCTGATCGTGCGCATGCCGCGTCAGCCAGCGGCGGATTTGCAGCCGATGCTCGGTGACCTGCGTGACGATGTGCGCGAGGACACCGCGCGTGGCCTGGAACGGCTCGAGCGTGAGCTACGCACCGAACTGGCCGAGACCTCCCGTGCCAATCGCGGGGAAGCCGGACAACACATGCTGCGTTTCCAGCAGCAACTGTCGACGCAACTGACAAGCATCGCCACGGTGCAGCAGCAGCAACTGGCCCAGATGTCGGAAGCCAACGAACGACGGCTGGCCGATGTCCGGGTGACGCTCGAGCAGAAGCTGCGCGACATCGAGGCCAACAATGCGGCCAAGCTCGAAGAGATGCGCCGCACGGTGGACGAGAAGCTGCACGCCACGCTCGAACAGCGGCTTGGTGAGTCGTTCAAGCTGGTGTCCGACCGGCTGGAGCAGGTGCATCGTGGTCTCGGCGAAATGCAGATGCTGGCGCAGGGGGTGGGCGATCTCAAGCGCGTGCTGACCAATGTGAAGTCGCGCGGCACATGGGGTGAAGTGCAGCTGGAAATGTTGCTCGAACAGATCCTGACGCCAGAGCAATACGGCAAGAACGTCGAGACCGTGCGCAGCTCGGGTGCGCGCGTGGAATTCGCGATTCGCCTGCCCGGGCGCGATACCGGCGGTGGTCCGGTCTGGCTGCCGATCGATGCCAAGTTTCCGAAGGAACAGTACGAACGCTTGATCGACGCGCAGGAGCGTGGCGATGTCGACGGCGTGCATACGGCCAGCCGTGAACTGGAGATGGCCGTGCGCCGCGAGGCGCAGACGATTGCACAGAAGTACGTGGCGCCGCCTGCCACCACCGACTTCGCGATCCTGTTCCTGCCGACCGAAGGACTCTACGCTGAAGTACTGCGCCGGCCAGGGCTCACGGATCTGCTGCAACGCGATTTCCGTGTCACGGTGGCGGGGCCGACTACCTTGACGGCATTGCTCAACAGTCTGCAGATGGGCTTCCGCACGCTGGCGCTGGAGAAACGTTCGAGCGAAGTGTGGGAGGTGCTCGGTGCGGTAAAGACCGAGTTCGGCAAGTTCGGTGAGGTACTCGCCAAAACACGCGATACGCTGGTGCGTGCCGCTCGCAATATCGAGCAGGCGGAAGTGCGGACGCGGCAGATGGAGCGCAAATTGCGCACCGTGGAAGCGCTGCCGGGGGAATTGGCGGAGCAGCTATTGGGAACGTCGGCGGGGCCGGTTGCCGAAACTGCTGGAACTGGCGATGCTGCCGATGCTGGCGATGACACAACCGGGGTCGCCCCGGCATCGCCAACTGACGCGGCGGGGCAGCACGAGGGCCGGCTTGCTTAGTGCTGCCGGCCTGCTTGATGCCTAGTGGCGGTCTTCGGGAGTCAGTTCACGCACGTGGACTTCGATGCCGCCAAAGCGTGCCGCCACCCAGTTGTATGCCTTGCAGCCCAGCCAGAGCAGGCCGAAGCCGATCAACGCATTGAGGATCAGGGCCGTGAAGACCGCAATTCCCGGCAGGTCGCCGTAGCGCACGAAGGCCACGAACAGGCCCATGGCAACGATCGGCACGGAAAAGCAGAGATAAACCAGCACCAGCGCGCGGGCGGTCTTGACGGGGTGGAGGTACGCGATCTCCTGGTTCATGACGACAGACAAGATATTGGGGGATTCAGATTTTCGTGCTGCAAGTGTAGCGACTGGTGCCTGCGACGCCTAGCCTGCCCCACTGACGGATGAGGCATTTCCAAGCGCGATACGAGCTTTCAAGGAAAGAGTGCGGCACAAAAACGACACCGGCGCACGGCTGACTATCGCTAATCGATGTGACGCATGAATCGTATCCATTCATGCCTGGCGCTGCCGACGAAGCTTCGAGCGAGTGGTGTCCCGGTAGTTCCGCGTGGCGGGACTACGCGGCCGGGTTCGCAGCGCTTGCGGCGCGTGGGGAGGCGTCAGATCAGACCGTCGAACAGCATGATTTCGACGAGATCCCCGGCCAGCACGGTGTCCTGATCATGATCGAGCACGATAAAGCAATTCGCCTCGCTCATCGAGCGCAATACCCCTGACCCTTGCTGTCCGGTCAGGCGGACCTCCAGATTGCCGTCGGCACCCATCGCGGCGATGCCTCGCTGGTACTCGGTACGACCGGGCTTCTTGCGGATTGGCGTGGTGCTGCGCGCACGGATGCGCGGCAAGGGCGCCACGTCGGCACCCATCAACCGATGCAGGGCCGCACGCACGAAATGATAGAACGTCACCATCACGGCGACCGGATTGCCGGGCAGGCCGAAAAGCATGGCTTCATGGCCATTCGAGGCAATGCGCCCGAATGCCATCGGGCGGCCCGGTCGCATCGCGATCTTCCAGAACGTGACATCGCCGAGCTTGGCCATGATCTGCTTGGTATAGTCGGCGTCGCCCACTGACACGCCGCCCGACGTAATGATGGCATCGGCGTTTTCGCAAGCGCTGCGGAAGGCGGCCTCCATGGTCTCGGGGTCGTCGCGCACCACGCCCATGTCGATCAGTTCGACATTGAGCCGGCGCAGCATGCCATGCAGCGTATAGCGATTCGAGTCATAGACGCAGCCCGCGTCGAGCGGTTCGCCGACCGAGCGTAACTCGTCGCCGGTGGAAAAGAAGGCGACACGCAAGCGTCGGCGCACCTTGACTTCGGGTATCCCGAGCGAGGCCAGCAGACCCAGATCGGCCGGTGTCAGGATGCGGCCAGCGCGCAGTGCGGATTGACCACGTGCCAGGTCTTCGCCGCGCAGGCGTCGGTTGTCTCCGGCGCGCACCTGGTCGGGTGCGAAGCGGATCAGGTTTCCGCCGGCCTGGATCTCGACAAACTCTTGCGGTATCACGGTGTCGCAGCCCGCCGGCATGACCGCACCGGTCATGATGCGGACCGCCTGGTTTGCCTGGACCTCGCCTGCAAACGCATTGCCCGCGTAGGCCGTGCCAATGACTTCCAGTGCAAGGTCGCCGTGCCCCTGCGCCAGAGCCTGTGTCAATGCCTGGCTGGGGAACGCGTACCCGTCCATGGCCGAGTTGTCATGCGCGGGCACGTCGATTGGCGACGTCACGTCGTGGGCCAGCACGCGGTCCAATGCCGAGCGGATTGCCAGTTGCTCGATAGCGCGCACTGGCTCCAGTACCTCGGCGATGATGGCGTTGGCCTGGTTGACCGGCAGGGCGGACGGATCGTAGTCGGACAGGCACGAAATGACGGATTGCAGCGAAGGCATGGTCGTGATGCTGACGCGCGTGGCGCGCCGCGGCAATGGAAGGTTCGGGTGAAGTCTAACCTGTTGTCTGACCTGTTCGGTCAGTGGTCTCGTGCCAGTGCAGTTCGTCGAGCGTATTGATGTTGGCAAACGCGGCGGCATCCTCGAAAACGACTAGCGCCACGCGCTGGCTGGTGACCCATGTTTCGATCTTGCGCTGGCCCGCGTCGACATAGGCGCGCAGGCTGGTGGCGGCCGTGACCGGCATCATGCAGAACACCGGTTGCAGCCGTCGGCGACCATCGGCATCGAGCGTGGCCGGGATCGCGATCTCGGCTTGTTCCGCGTCGATCGCATGCGCCAGGCGGTCGACCAGGTCAGTCGGCAGGAAAGGGGTGTCGCAGGGCGCCGTGACCATCCAGCGCGTCTGGCATTGCGCAAGTCCGGCAAGCATGCCGGCCAGCGGCCCGGCGAAGTCAGGGATGGCATCGGGAATCACCGGGACGCCAAACGCACTGTAGCGATCCAGGTTCCGATTGGCATTGATCAGCATGGATCCAGTCTGCGGCGCCAGGCGCTGCAGCGTGTGCTGCACCATCGGCATGCCCTGGAAAGCTTGCAGGCCCTTGTCGGTGCCACCCATGCGGCTGCCTCGGCCGCCGGCCAGGATCAGGCCCGTGATGTCGTCGCGCACCATGGTCAGCCGCCGATATACGACATCTCGATCTTGCTTTCGGCTCGTGCGGCGCGTACGGCGGGGTCGCTGCGCTGCTCGGAATAGTTGTCGGTGCGCGCCTGCCATACCTGGGCAATGGCGTTGCCGATTTCCAGGTCGCTGTGGCCATCGCGCAGCAGCGCGCGCAGGTCGTAGCCCTCGGTGGCAAACAGGCACAGGTAGAGACGGCCTTCCGTGGACAGGCGAATCCGGCTGCAATCGCCACAGAAGGCATGCGTCACGCTGGAGATCACGCCGATCTCTCCGCCGCCGTCCCGGTAGCGCCAGCGCTCGGCGGTCTCTCCCGAGTAATTCGCGGAAATGGCTTCCAGCGGGAAAACTTCGTCAATGCGGCGCACCACGTCGGCCGATGGCAATACCTCATTCATCTGCCAGTGATTGCTGGCGCCGACATCCATGAACTCGATAAAGCGGACGATGGTGCCGCTGCCGCGAAAATGCCGAGCCATTGGCACGATTTCCTGATCGTTGGTGCCGCGCTTGACCACCATGTTGACCTTGAGCGGGGCCAGGCCCACCGCCTGCGCAACCTCGATGCCGTGCAGTACATCGCGCACGGCAAAGTCGACGTCGTTCATCTTGCGGAACGTGGTGTCATCGATGGCGTCCAGGCTGACCGTCACGCGTGTCAGGCCGGCATCGCGCAGCGATTGGGCCTTGCGTGCCAGCAGCGAGGCGTTGGTGGTCAGTGTCAGGTCCAGCGGCTTGCCCGATACGGTATCGATGCGGGCCAGCATTTCCACCAGGCGCTCGATGTTCTTGCGCAGCAGCGGCTCGCCACCGGTGAGCCGGATTTTCTCGACACCCTGCGCCACGAACAGGCGCGCGGCCCGCTCGATTTCCTCGAAGCTCAACAGCTCCGAGTGCGGCAGGAAGGTGTAGTCCTTGTCGAACACTTCCTTCGGCATGCAATAGACGCAGCGGAAGTTGCAGCGGTCGGTCACCGAGATGCGCAGGTCATGCAGCGGCCGGCCCCGCGTGTCGGCCACGAGCCCGGTCGGTGCCTGCAGGCGCGACGGAATGCTCGGCACCATCGATTTGTATCGATGGTCGCGCAGGTCGAAGATCGGAATGACAGTTTCGGTCATGATGTGTGGGGCCGCGGCTGACCGGCGCGCAGGGCGTCCGGGATAGCCATTCTGCTTGCCATTCTAGCCGAGTGCGGTATCACGCCGTGCGCAACACTGTGGTGACAACAGTACAGATAATGGTCGTGAACGGGAATACAGCGCGGGAATAGTGGGCGGGTTTGTCCCAAGTCAGTTTGGCGCCACAAAATAAAAAAGGGACGGCATTGCCGTCCCTTTCCCTTGCCAGCCTGCAGCGCGTTACTGCTGTTGCTGCTGTTGTTGCTGCTGGTTACCGGTTTCGACCAGGACCATCGGGCCTTCCGGCAGCGGCGGCAGCGGCTTGCGCTCACGCACCACGCGCGGGGCAGGTGCGATGCGTGCGGCGGCTTCCTGCGCGGCAGCATGCTTGGCGCTGTCCGTGTGTACCCACTGCAGGCCAGCGGCTTCCAGCATCGGCTCCAGCTTGCTGGCGCTCGCTTCTGCCACAACCGGAGCGGCTGCATAGCTTGCCACGACGGCAGGATCAGGGGTGGAGGCAGGTGCTTCAACCGCTGCGATCGATGCGGCGGGGGCAGGTGCCACGTCCGGCGTCACGATGACCGGCTCGGGAACCACCGGCGCGGTGGCAACCGGTGCCGGGGCTTCCACGGCCGGGCTTGCCGGGACCGGCGCAGCGGGCTCCACATAGGCAGGGGCGGGCGGGACCACCGGTGCCGATTGCGGTGCGGCAACCGCGGCGAACACCGGTTCGGCTGCCTGGGCAGGCGCCACCGGCTCGGGCTTGGCTACCGGTTCCACGCGTTCCAGCGCACCAGCAGCAGCGGCCGCCTCGACCACCACCGGCTGTGCCACCGGTTGCTCCACCGGTGCCGCCACTTCGGCCACCAGGGCCGGCGACGATGCCGATTCAGCTTCCGATTCGGTCACGCCTGCGCTGACTTCGGCCAGGTTCGCTTCGTTGACTTCGAGGTTCGGTGTGCCATCCTCGCGCTCGCGGCGGTAGCGGTTGCGACCGCGACGATTGCGGCGACGGCGTTCCTCGCCTTCACCTGCGTCGGCGGACACTGCCTCGCCGTC
The DNA here is from genome assembly GCA_963543405.1 of uncultured Cupriavidus sp. Classification (GTDB taxonomy): domain Bacteria; phylum Pseudomonadota; class Gammaproteobacteria; order Burkholderiales; family Burkholderiaceae; genus Cupriavidus. Next base: position 302 of record CAUUBQ010000055.1, on the reverse strand, counting down.
TTCGGCGCCAGCCGGGATATCCACGGCGGCAACGACTGCCGGCGCTGCCTGGGCGGCTTCAAACGCGGTCTGCGCAGTGGTGCCGGCGGCGTTCAGCGGCTCGTCGGTCTCGCGTGCCTCGGTGCGCTCACGCTGGCGTTCCCGTTGACGTTCGCGGCGTTCCTGGTTGCGCTCGCGGCGCGCTTCCTGGCGATCTTCCTGGCGGACTTCAGTGCGTTCGGTGGCCTGTGCGATGGCCGGCGTAGCCTGGCCTTCGCGCGGCGCGCGCGGCTGGCGTTCGCCACGCGGCTCACGCTGCTCGC
>CAUUBQ010000054.1:0-56273 GCA_963543405.1 uncultured Cupriavidus sp. | reverse complement strand
GATTAGCTGCAGTCTCGTGGGCTCGGAGATGTGTATAAGAGACAGGTCCTACGCCCCCCGCGCGCTCCACCCGTTCGCGCCGCCGCACCTGGATTGCCGTTGCAGTCATCGTGGTGCTGGCCGGTGCCGGCTGGTACTGGCACAGCCACCGCCAGGCCGCGCAGGAAGCCGGCGCGGGCGCGGCCAACGGTGCCAGCGGTGCGGCAGGCATGGGTGCGGGGCGCCGCGGTCCAGGCGGCCCTGGCGGCCCCGGTGGCCCGAACGCAATGCCGCGCTCGCCGGTGGTGGTCAACACCGTGAGCAAGCGCAATATGGACGTGGTGCTCAATGGCCTCGGCAATGTGACGCCGGTGGCCAACGTCACGGTGCGCGCACAGGTTTCGGGTCCGTTGCTCAAGGTACTATTCAAGGAAGGCCAGATGGTCAAGGCCGGCGACGTGCTCGCCGAGATCGATCCGCGCCCGTTCCAGGCCGCGCTGGACCAGGCCTCGGGCCAGCTCGCGCGCGACCAGGCGCTGTTGCAGAACGCCCGTCTCGACCAGCAGCGCTACAAGACGCTGCTGGCGCAGGACTCGATCTCGAAGCAGCAGGTCGATACGCAGGACGCACTGGTGCGCCAATATGAAGGCACCGTCAAGACCGACCAGGGCAATGTCGACAACGCACGCCTGCAACTGGGCTACACGCGCATCGTGGCTCCGGCGTCGGGTCGCATCGGCCTGCGCCAGGTGGATCCGGGCAATATCGTCAACACCAGCGATACCAACGGCATCGCGCTGATCACGCAAATCCAGCCGATCACGGTGCTGTACACGATTCCGGAGGACAACCTGCCGGCCGTGCTCAGGAAGCTCAACGCCGGCGAGAAGCTGTCGGTACAGGCATGGGATCGGCAGATGCGCAACCAGTTGGCCGAGGGTACGCTGCTGACTACGGACAACCAGATCGATACCACCACCGGTACCGTCAAGCTCAAGGCGATTTTCCAGAACACCGACGGAATGCTGTTCCCGAACCAGTTCGTCAATGTGCGCACGCGCGTCGACACCATGGAAGACGCTACCGTAATTCCGGTGGCAGCGATCCAGCGCGGCCAGCAGGGCACTTTCGTTTATGTGATTGGCGACGATAGTGCGGTCAAGGTGCAGGTGGTAACGCTGGGCCCGAGCGACGGCAGCCGTACCGCCGTGCTCAAGGGCCTGGAGGCTGGCCAGCGCGTGGTGGTCGATGGCGCGGACCGTCTCAAGGAAGGCATGGTCGTGGAAGCGGTGGATCCCGCGGCACGCGCCGCCGCGTTGACGCCATCGAGCGCGCCGCGCGCGCGCGGTCGCCGCAACGGCGGTAACTGGGGTGGCGCCAGCGGTGCCCATGGCGGTGCCAGCGGCGCACATGCCGGTGCAAGCGATGCCGCGGGTGCGCCGGGTGAGCGCCGCCGCATGCGCGACGCCGACGCCAACCCGAACCCGACCACGAACACCCCGGCGAACCCCGGTGCCAACGTTGGCCAGCGGCCACAGCAGTAAGGCAAGGAGTCGAGAAGCGGCATGAATCCCTCACGCATCTTTATCGAGCGGCCGGTGGCCACGGCCTTGCTGATGCTCGCCATCCTGCTGTCGGGGCTGGTGGCATTCCGGCTGCTGCCGCTGTCGGCCCTGCCTGAAGTCGATTACCCGACCATCCAGGTCACCACGCTCTACCCCGGCGCCAGTCCCGATGTGATGACCTCGTCGGTCACCGCGCCGCTCGAACGCCAGTTTGGCCAGATGCCTGGCCTCAAGCAGATGTCGTCGTCGTCCTCGGGCGGCGCGTCGGTAATCACGCTGCAATTCGAACTGACACTGTCGCTCGATGTGGCCGAGCAGGAAGTGCAGGCCGCCATCAATGCCGGTGGCAACCTGCTACCGGCCGACCTGCCGATGCCGCCGGTCTACAGCAAGGTCAATCCGGCCGATGCGCCGATCATGACGCTGGCGATGACCTCGGACACCTTGCCGCTGCCGAAGCTGCAGGACATGGTCGATACGCGCGTGGCGGCCAAGATCTCGCAGATCCAGGGCGTGGGCCTGGTCACCATCAGCGGCGGCCAGCGGCCGGCCGTGCGGATCCAGGCCAACCCCACCGCGCTGGCGTCACTCGGCATGTCGATCGACGACCTGCGCACCGCCATCGGCAGCGCCAACGTGAACGGCGCCAAGGGCAGCTTCGACGGTCCGTCGCGCGCCTCCACCATCGACGCCAACGACCAGCTCAAGTCGGCCGACGAGTACAAGCAGATCATCATCGGCTACCAGAACGGTGCGCCGATCCGCATCACCGACGTGGCCGAGATCGTCGACGGGCCCGAGAACAGCCGGCTTGCCGCGTGGGCCAATGCCCGCCCAGCCATCGTGGTCAACATCCAGCGCCAGCCAGGCGCCAACGTGATCGAGGTGGTGGACCGCATCAAGACGCTGCTGCCGCAGTTGCAGTCGGCATTGCCGGCCTCGGTGCATGTGCAGTTGCTGACCGACCGTACCACCACGATCCGGGCCTCGGTCAAGGACGTGGAGTTCGAGCTGCTGCTGGCCATCGCGCTGGTGGTGATGGTGATCTTCGTATTCCTGCGCAATGTGTCGGCCACGATCATCCCGGGTGTCGCGGTGCCGCTGTCATTGGTGGGCACCTTTGGCGTGATGTACCTCGCAGGCTTCTCGATCAACAACCTCACGCTGATGGCACTGACCATCGCCACGGGCTTTGTGGTCGACGATGCGATCGTGATGATCGAGAACATCATGCGCTACATCGAGGAAGGCGATTCCCCGATGGAGGCCGCGCTCAAGGGCTCGAAACAGATCGGCTTCACGATCATCTCGCTGACGTTCTCGCTGGTGGCCGTGCTGATTCCGCTGCTGTTCATGGGTGACGTGGTAGGCCGGCTGTTCCGCGAGTTCGCGATCACGCTGGCGGTGTCGATCCTGATCTCGGCCGTGGTATCGCTGACGTTGACGCCGATGATGTGCGCGCGCCTGCTGCGCCATGTGCCCGAGAGCGAGCAATCGCGCTTTCACATCGCCACCGGCCGCTTCTTCGATAACGTGATCCATCACTACGGCCGGGCACTGGACTGGGTGCTGGCACGCCAGACCGCCACGCTGGTGGTGGCGGTCGGCACGCTGGTGCTGACCGGCCTGCTGTACCTGCTGGTGCCAAAGGGCTTCTTCCCGGTGCAGGACACGGGCGTGATCCAGGCCATTACCGAAGCCGCGCAGACCAGTTCGTTCCAGTCGATGGGGCGCAAGCAGGAAGCGGTACAAAAGGTGATTCTCGAAGACCCGGCCGTCGCCAGTGTCTCGTCGTTCATCGGCGTCGATGGCACCAATCAGACCATCAATGCGGGCCGCATGCTGATCAACCTGAAGCCCAAGGGCGATCGTGACTCGATGGCAGTGGTCACGCAGCGCCTGCAGGATTCGGTACAGAAGCTCGGCGGCGTTGCGCTGTACATGCAGCCCGTGCAGGACCTGACGATCGAGGACCGCGTGGCGCGCACCCAGTACCAGTTCACGGTGGAAGATCCGGATCCGACCGTACTGGCCGAATGGGTGCCAAAGCTCGTGGAACGGCTCAAGCAGGAACCCGAGCTGCGCGACGTGGCCAGCGACCAGCAGAACAACGGCCTGCGCGCATTCGTGGAAATCGACCGCGACGCCGCCGCGCGCTTCGGCATCACCACGGCCGTGATCGACAGCGCGCTGTACAGTGCATTTGGCCAGCGCCTGATCTCGACCATCTTCACGCAGGCCAGCCAGTACCGCGTAGTGTTGGAGACCATGCCGGAATTCCGCACCAGCCCGGCGTCGCTGGCGGAACTGCGCCTGCCGTCGTCATCGGGTGGCCAGGTGCCGCTGGGTTCGATCGCGCGCATCTCCGAGCGCACCGGCCCGCTGGTGATCAACCATCAGGGCCAGTTCCCGGCGGCGACGATCTCGTTCAACCTTGCCCCGGGCGAATCGCTGGGCGCGGCGGTCGACAAGATTACCAAGGTCGAGCAGGAAATCGGCCTGCCAATCTCGATGGCCACCGAATTCCAGGGTGCCGCGCTGGCCTTCCGTGCCTCGCTGTCGAACACGCTGTGGCTGATCCTGGCTGCGGTGGTCACGATGTATATCGTGCTGGGCGTGCTGTATGAGAGCACGATCCATCCGGTGACGATCCTGTCGACCTTGCCGTCGGCCGGCGTGGGCGCACTGCTGGCCCTGCTGGTGTTCAGGCAGGACCTCGGCATCATCGCGATCATCGGCATCATCCTGCTGATCGGTATCGTCAAGAAGAACGCGATCATGATGATCGACTTCGCACTTGAAGCCGAACGCGAACACGGCATGAAGCCGCGCGACGCCATTTTCCAGGCCTGCCTGCTGCGCTTCCGCCCGATCCTGATGACGACGATGGCGGCACTGCTGGCCGCGTTGCCGATGATGCTGGGCACCGGCATCGGGTCGGAACTGCGCCGGCCGCTGGGTATCACGATGGTGGGTGGCCTGCTGGTCAGCCAGGTGCTGACCTTGTTCACCACGCCGGTGATCTACCTGGCCTTCGACCGCGTGGCCTATCGACTCAAGGGATGGCGCAACCGCAAGTTCGGCAACCCCGACGAGGGTGGCGATGACGGTGACCATGACGGCGGTCACGGTGGCCACGCGGCGACGCCGCGTCCACAGGAGCCGAACGCCTGATGAACCTGTCGGCCTCCTTTATCCATCGCCCGGTAGCCACCGCGCTGCTGACCATCGGCATCCTGCTGGCGGGCATTGCCGCGTTCCGGCTGCTGCCCGTGTCGCCGCTGCCGCAAGTGGACTTCCCCACGATCTCGGTGTCGGCGTCGCTACCCGGCGCCAGCCCCGAGACCATGGCCGCCACCGTGGCCACGCCGCTGGAACGTGCGCTGGGTGCCATTGCCGGCGTCAACGAAATCACGTCGAGCAGTTCGCTCGGCTCCACGCGCGTGACGCTGCAGTTCGACCTGTCGCGTGATATCGATGGTGCCGCACGCGACGTGCAGGCCGCCATCAACGCCTCACGCGCCACGCTGCCCACGAGCCTGCCGAACAATCCCACCTATCGCAAGGTGAACCCGGCCGACGCGCCGATCATGATCATCGGCCTGACCTCGCCGACCATGACGCGCGGCCAGCTCTACGATGCCGCGTCGACGATCCTGTCGCAGAAGCTGTCACAGGTGGAAGGCGTGGGTCAGGTCACGATCGGCGGCTCGTCGCTGCCGGCGGTGCGGGTCGAACTGAACCCTACCGCACTGAACAAGTACGGCATCTCGCTCGAGGACGTGCGCAACACGATCAGCGCCACCAACGCCAACCGTCCGCTCGGCATCCTCGACAACCCCAACACGGCATGGCAGGTCTACGCCAACGACCAGGCGATGGCGGCCAAGGACTACATGCCGCTGATCATCCGCTACGCCACGCCAGGTACGTTTTCGTCGACCTCGGCCGGCGCGCTGATTGCCAGTACGGCCAATGCCGCGGCCGGCGGCAATGTCAGCAGCAAGACCGTCAACGGCGTCACGACCACCACCATTACCACCAGCAGCGGTACCACCACCATCAGCACGGGCGCTACCGGCGGCAATGCCACCAACGCGGGGCCAAACTCGTTCGCGGTGCCGGTGCGGTTGCAGGACGTGGCCAATGTGGTCGATTCGGTGCAGGACATCCGCAATGCCGGCTCCGCCAACGGCAAGCCATCGGTACTGCTGGTGCTGAACCGCTCGCCGGGCGCCAACATTATCGAGACCGTGGACCGCGTCAACGAGATGCTGCCGCAGTTGCGCAAGATGATCCCGGCCACGATCTCGATGGACGTGATGATGGACCGCACGCCCACCATCCGCGCGTCGCTGCGCGAGGTGGAGAACACGCTGATGATCTCGGTGGCACTGGTGATCATGGTGGTGTTCGTGTTCCTGCGCAATGTGCGCGCCACGCTGATCCCGAGCGTGGCCGTGCCGGTGTCGCTGGTGGGCACGTTCACGATCATGTACCTGGCCGGGTTCTCGCTGAACAATCTTTCGCTGATGGCGCTGACCATCGCCACCGGGTTCGTGGTGGACGATGCGATCGTGGTGCTGGAAAACATCTCGCGCCATATCGAGGAAGGCATGAAACCGCTGGCCGCCGCATTGCGCGGCGCCCGCGAAGTGGGCTTTACGGTGTTGTCGATGAGCCTGTCGCTGATTGCCGTCTTCATCCCGCTGCTGCTGATGGGCGGCATCGTGGGCCGGCTGTTCCAGGAGTTTGCCATCACGCTGTCGGTGGCCATCCTGGTTTCGCTGGTGGTATCGCTGACCACCACGCCAATGATGTGCGCACGGCTGTTGCGCCCGGTGCAGGAGCAACCCCGGGGGCGCTTCCACCGTGCGACCGAGCGCATGTTCACCTGGATGCAGGACGCCTACGCACGCACGCTGGGCGTGGCGCTGCGGCACGGACCCATCGTGTGGATCGTGCTGCTGCTGACCATCGCACTGAATGTCTATCTCTACGTGATCGTGCCGAAGGGCTTCTTCCCACAGCAGGATACGGGGCGGCTGATCGGCTTTATCCGCGCGGACCAGGCCACGTCGTTCCAGCTGATGCGCACCAAGCTCGACAACTTCATCAAGATCGTGCAGTCCGATCCGGCGGTGGTCAATGTCACGGGCTTTACTGGCGGATCGCAGCGCAATACCGGGCAGATGTTCGTCACGCTGAAGCCGCTCTCGGAGCGCAAGGAAACGGCCGACCAGATCATTGCGCGGTTGCGCGTGAAGCTGGCCAAGGAACCGGGTGCCAACCTGTTCCTGACACCGGTGCAGGATATCCGCATCGGCGGCCGCCAGAGCAGTTCCGCGTACCAGTTCACCTTGCAGTCCGACGACCTGGAAGTCCTGCGCGCCTGGGAGCCCAAGGTGCGCGCGGCGATCTCGAACATCAAGGGCATCGAGGACGTCGATACCGATACCAACGACAAGGGGCTGCAGACATCGGTCATCATCGATCGCGACACCGCATCGAAACTTGGTGTCACGGCGCAGCAGATCGATGCGATCCTTAACGATGCATTCGGGCAGCGGCTGGTCTCCACGATCTACCATCCGCTGAACCAGTATCGCGTGGTCATGGAGCTGAGTCCGGAGTACCTGCAGGGTCCGCATGCGCTGCAGGACATCTATGTGGTGACGGGCGGTGGCCATCGCGTGCCGCTGTCGTCGTTCGCGCGAGTGACACCAACCAGCACCCCGCTTGGCGTGAATCACCAGGGCCAGTTTGCCGCGTCGACGATCTCGTTCAATCTGGCCGAGGGCTATTCGCTGTCGCAGGCCACCGATGCGATCCGGCAGGCCATGGCAACGATTGGCGCGCCCGAAACGCTGCAGGCCAATTTCCAGGGTGGCGCCAAGGCGTTCCAGGACTCGCTCAAGAGCCAGCCGATCCTGATCCTCGCCGCGATTATCACGATCTATATCGTGCTGGGGATTCTCTACGAAAGCTATGTGCACCCGTTGACCATCCTGTCGACGCTGCCGTCGGCGGGCGTGGGTGCGCTGCTGGCCCTGCTGCTGTTCAAGACCGAGTTCAGCATCATCGCGCTGATTGGCGTGATCCTGCTGATCGGCATCGTCAAGAAGAACGCGATCATGATGATCGACTTCGCGATCGATGCCGAACGCCGCGACGGGCTCAGTCCGCGCGATGCCATCTATCGCGCCTGCCTGCTGCGCTTCCGGCCGATCATGATGACCACCGCGGCGGCCCTGCTCGGTGCGGTACCGCTGGCGCTGGGCCGCGGCGATGGCGCCGAACTGCGCGCGCCGCTGGGTATCTCGATCGTGGGCGGCCTGGTAGTGAGCCAGATGCTGACGCTGTACACCACGCCAGTGGTCTACCTGACGCTCGACCGCTGGCGACTCAAGGTCAATGCCTGGCGTGCGCGCCGGCAGCGTGGCGGTGACCAGGCCACGCCGCACCTCGAACACTGATGAAGGCTATTGCGATGTTCCGAAGCTCCTTTTCGATTACCGCCGTGGCGCTGGCCTGTGCGCTGCTGGCCGGCTGCGCCGTAGGCCCCGACTATCGGCGTCCCGATGCACCGGTACCCAAGGCATTCAAGGAAGCCGGCGAAGCCATGCCCGCATGGACCGGCGACTGGAAGACCGCCGACCCGCAGGATGCACTGGCGCGCGCCGACTGGTGGCGCGTCTTCAACGATCCCGTGCTCGACGAGCTGATGCCGCAGGTGCAGGTATCGAACCAGAACATCAAGGCCGCTGAAGCGATCTATCGGCAGGCCACGGCATCGCTGGCCGCCGCGCGGGCCGGATATTTCCCGACGGTGGGCGCCAATGCGGGCGTGTCGCGTGGCGCATCGAGTTCGAGCGGACGTGCCACCAATGGCCAGAACCTGACCCTGTCGGCAAGCTGGGAGATCGATGTCTGGGGCCGCATCCGCCGCCAGGTGGAAAGCGCCGAAGCCGGTGCACAGGCCAGCCAGGCCGACCTGGCATCGACCCTGCTCTCCACGCAGGCCACGCTGGCGCAAAGCTATTTCCTGCTGCGCGTGGCCGATGCCCAGCGCGCGTTGCTCGACCGCACCGTGGCCGACTACGCGAAATCGCTGCAACTGGTGCAGAACCAGTACAAGGCCGGCACCGCGCAACGCTCCGATGTACTGCAGTCGGAGACGCAGCTGAAGTCGGCACAGGCCCAGCAGATCGATATCCAGATCACGCGCGCGCAGCTCGAACACTCGCTCGCGGTGCTGATCGGCAAGCCGCCGTCGGAGCTGGCCATGGCCACCGTAGACACCGACGATGCCATTCCGCGCGTACCGGTCGCGGTGCCGTCGACGCTGCTCGAGCGCCGCCCGGACATCGCCGCTGCAGAGCGCCGCATGGCATCCGCCAACGCCGAAATCGGTGTGGCGCAGGCCGCGTACTACCCCACGCTGTCGCTATCCGCCACCGGCGGCCTGACCGCCAGCACGCTGGCGCGCTGGCTCTCGCTCCCCGACCGGATCTGGTCGGTCGGTGCCGGCCTGGCGGGCACCGTATTCGATGGCGGCCTGCGCAGCGCTGCCAAGGCCCAGGCCGTGGCCGCCTATGACCAGAACGTCGCCAACTATCGCCAGACCGTGCTGACCGCGTTCCAGGAGGTCGAGGACAACCTCGCCGCGGCGCGCCTGCTGGAGAGCGAGGCCACGGTGCAGAACGATGCCCTGCGCTCCGCACGCGAAGCGCTGGCGTTGGTGAACAACCGCTACAAGGCCGGTACGGCGGGCTTGCTCGACGTACTGACCGCACAGACCGCGGCCTACACCGCCGAGCGCACCGCGCTGACCATCACCGGACGCCAGTACACCGCGGCGGTCACGCTGATCAAGGCGTTGGGCGGCGGGTGGCATGGATACGATGACAATGCAGCAAGGCAGGCGGCACCCGCGGCCACGCAAGACTCTGCGACGGTTCAACATTCATCGTAGTCTTTCAGGTAGATCCAGTCCTCATTGTCCTTCTGGTCCTCCGGCGTACGACCGTAGACGGAGCGCTTGAGCATGAAGTATTCGCGCGTGGCCGTGAAGAAATTGTTGTGAAAATAGACGTTGCCGATCACGCCACGATTGTTTGGCACCAGTTGTGTCGGGCTCGGCGCGGGCTTCCTGCAGGCCCGGATACTGGTGATCTTGTCGTTCAGGCGCAGGCTGCGCAGCTTCCGGATATCCGCACCGCCGCTGAGGATGATGCATCTGCCGTGAAAGTTGGCGTGGTCACAGACGCGATAACGCTGCCCCTCCGCGGCACTGATGGAACTGGTATGGTCCTTGGCGCCGACGCGCAGTTCCGGCTCGACGGCATTCCATGGCAGGCAATCGATCCGGTTGGAGTACGCTTCATCCCGGTACAGGCAGATGTCACTGGTGGGATGGGGCAGCTTGGGATAGACCGGTATCACGGTAATGCCCGACCACCAGTTGCGGTCGTTGCCACTGAACACCCAGTACGGAGAGTACCCGTAGTCAAACAGGGAGTAGACCGTACCCTTGACCGGAATCTCTTGCACAAGGCGTATCCACGCCCTGTCGGCAAGCCCGTCGTCGAAGCGCTTGTCGACCCAGGTGTAGCGGCTGCCGCCCGCGCCGAGATGAACGCTGAACTGGTCGAATGCGGTAAGGTCCATGCAGTCGACTTTCAATGCTCTTGTTTCCCGCGATCCAGGTATGATCAGGCAGCCTTGGGGCGATTCGAACGTTGAGCTGTAGTTCGACCGACGCCATGTCTTCCACGGCACGTAGCGCTGTACCTTTTCACCGCTGAAGGGATCGATCACCGTCGACGCACGGTCGTCGGTCGACACGGAGAACACCTCGCATTGCCCATCGCTGCCGTTGGTTTGTGCCGACCGCTGATCGCGGTTGTCGCTCGTATTGCGCGTGCATGAGAAGCATGCGGAAACTGCCGCATAAGAGCGCGATGGGGTCAGAACCATGGTGCGATCGCGGATGGGCGTCTGAACCGGGAACTGTCGATTGGTGCCCTGCGTCTCGGCAGCCACATAGTTCGGGTTGCGCCGCTCTCCGCGATATTCGATCTGGTTGGCGGCATTGCGTCGGTAGATCTGGACCGATTCCACAAGCGAAGCTCGCACACCGCCATGTGCCAACCATTCCTGCTGGTGTTCGAAGCGCTCGGCAAGGGCGATGAATTGCCCGTGCGAGCCATAGCTGCGTGTCGCGCGCAGCGTGGCTGCCGATTCGTAGAAGCCGTCGTCGGCGCGAATGCGGTACACATAGGTTTCTGGCACCGGGCTGCTCATCATTGCATATAGCGCCCTTTCATAGGCGAACGCCTCCGATGCGGTCGTGGAGACAAAGACGGTCTGCCCCGTTGCGCAGGTCTGTCCGGTAATGTGCGCAATGATGTCCTCATTCGTGCCAGGCGCCGGAAATCCGTTGGCAAACACGGCGTCGGGATGCGGCCCGGCGCCGCCGATATAGACAAAGTCGGGGGGTGCCGCCCATACGGTCGCGCATGTCAGCAGACAAGCGGCCCAGGTAGCAACGCGTGCAATCGATGGCATGGTCGGCCTCCTTTCGATTTCAGCAAGCTTCGTATCCTTCCAGATATGACCAGTCGGCATTACCCTGGCGGCTGGCCGGCAACTTCCCGTACGTGGATGTCCTGAGCCGGTAGAACTCGCGTTTGCCGGTGGCAGGATCGTCGACGGCATAGATGCTGCCGATCACACCGTGATTCCGCGGCGGCGGCTTCCATGTGTTGGGCATCGGCTTGTTACACGCTCGAATGCTGGAAATCTTGTCGTTCATGCCCAGCGCGTGGAGCCGGGCGATATCGGTGTTGCCTTTCAGGATGAAGCATCGTCCCGCGTACCCGAAGTCCTCACAGACCTGGTACCGCTGACGGTCTGACGCCCGAATCGCACTGACCTCGTCATTGACGGCAGGTACGAGCCGCGCACCCCCGGCATTCCATCGCATGCAGCCCAGCATGTTGGTATAGCCCGCATCCTTGTACAGACAGATGTCGTCGCTTGCATGGGATAGCACGGGATATACCGGCAGCACGGTGACCCCGGACCACCAGCTGCTGTCGTTGCCACTGAACACCGACCGGATGCGATACCCGTAGTCCGCCAGCGTGTAACGTGTGCCCTTGACGGGAATATCCGAGGGCAGTTGCCCCCAAAGCTTGCCGACCACGCCGTCGTCATAGCGTTTGTCTACCCAGGTGTAGCGTCGCCCCCCCGCACCAAGGTGCACGCTGAATTCCGTGGCGCCCCTGAGCGTTGCGCAATTGACGGTCAGGACGCCGCTGCCGGGCACGATGTCGCAATCGACCGGACCCTGGAAGCTCGACTTGTAGTTGCTGCGACGCCAGGTGCGCCACGGCACGTAGCGCTGCACCTGCCTGCGCGTAATCGGGTCGATGACTGTAGTGGGTGTGGCAAGCGTCGACACCTGGAATGCCTCGCAGTATCCCGGCTGCTCAATGCCGTCAGCGGAGCGCTCCCGGCGCTCCGCGCGCCGATTGCCCACGCACGCGAAGCACGCGGACACCAGCGGATACGAAAACGAAGGAGAAATGACGCGCCTGCCATCGGGCTCACGTGACGGGACCGGCAGCGCCGCATCGTTGGCCCGGGTATCAAGGGCGACATAGCTGGGATTCTGGCGTACCCCGAGGTGCTCGAGTTCGCCGGTTTCGGTACTGACACGGTAGATCGAGACGGATTCCACCTGCGACGCGGCAATGCCGTTCGGCGAAACCCACTCCTCCTGGTGATGATAGGAATCGGCCGCGTCCTGCAACTGCTCGTACCAGCCGTGCCCATGCGCCGCGCGCAGTGACGTATCCGTGCTGTAGAGGTTGGGATCCGCGCGGATGCGATACACGTAGAACCGTCCGCCTGGATTCGTGGCCAGCGTATACATCGCGCGCTCGTAGGCAAAAGCCTCGGAAGCCGTGGTGGAGACAAAGGCCGTCTCCCCGCTGTCGCACGTCAGGCCATTCACATGCGACAGCAGGTCCTGATCGTGGCCTGGACTTGGGAATCCCCTGATGAACACCTCGTCGGGATGCGGCGCATCGACGCCCCGATAGACAAACGCGGGCGGTGCCGCGTTGGCGAGGACCGAGGCAAGCGCTAACGCAACCAGCACGGCAAGCTTGATGTATGTGTCGACAGACCTTCGCATCACACCTCCCTGTGTAGTGACAACGTAGGTTGTAGTGGCGCGATCAGCCGATGTCCGTCGTATCGTGCTTGAAGTTCGCCACGGGACCGCCAACGTGTGCAGGGGTTTTCCCACGTTGGGCACGTTGGCCATGTTGGTACGGATCGGCCGCCTAGCATTCGTCGTAACCGCTCTGGCCGACCCAGTCCGGGCTGCCGCGCTTGGGGTTACCAGGGAAAGGGCCATAGCTGGACCTCAGTAGCCGGAAGAACTCACGCCTGCCCGAGGCGGGGTTGTCGAAGGCAAAGATGCTCCCGATCACGCCGCGATTCAGCGGCGGTGCCTGCCAGACGTTCGGGGCTGGCTTGAGGCACGCGCGAATGCTGGATATGGTGTCGTTCATCCCTATGCGCTTCAGCGTCACGCCATCCGTGTCCCCCGACAGCACTACGCATTTCCCTCTGAAATTCGCGCCGTCGCAGACCCGGTAGCGCTGGCCATTGGCGGCGCTGATCGAACTGATCTGGTTGTCGATCTGCCGCACCAGGCTTGGGATCGAGGCGTTCCACCGGATGCAGGTCGACGCTTCGGTGAAGCCCAGGCCTTTGTGCAGACAGATATCGTTCAACGGTTGCGCCAGGACGGGATAGACCGGCAGTACCGTAATGCCGGACCACCACGATGAACTGATGCCACTGAACACATCGTAGATCGACCACGAGTAGTCATCGAGCATGTAGCGCGTTGCCTGGACTGGAATCTGCGACGCTCTCATGACCCAGCGATCGCGGACCAGCCCGTCTTCATACCACTTGTCGATCCACGTGTACGCGCTGCCTCCCGCGCCAAGATGAACCCTGAACTGCTTTGCGCCCTCGAGCCTGGCGCAATCGACGATCATGACATCCGGCGAGTCTCTCGAGCCAGGCATGACATTGCAGCGCTCGGGCGCCTCGTGACTGGCGTAGCCGCTCGTGCGGCGCCACGTCTTCCACGGCACGTAACGTTTTACCGCCTTGCCCGACACGGGATCGATCACCTTTTCCGGCTGGTCATCGCGGGCTACCACGAACGCACCACAGCGCTCCATCCAGGCTTGCTGGGTGGCATACCGCCGTTTGCGCGCAGGCGCCTGGCCACCCGTGCAGGAGAAGCATGCGGAAACCCCGGGCAGCGAGAAGGACGGCACAAGGAAACGCCGACTGTCGTCGCTGATGGCGAGGATCGGATAGGTTGCATTGCTCGCCGTGGTACTGGCCTCAAGGTAATTCGGATTGGTGCTCTCGCCGTGGAACACGATTCGTCCTGTCAAGGGATCGCGTCGATAGGCCTGAGCGGAATGCACCAGCGGCGGCGCCACGCCGCGATGTACAAGCCATTCCTCCTGATCGCGGGAGCGCTGTGCCGCCGCCAGCAGTTCCGGAAACGCGCCCCGGTAACGTTCGGCACTCAGCGAGGCAACGGCGCTGTAGAAGTTGCCGTCCGCGCGAATGCGGTAGACATAGGCCACCGCATTCGGATCCGTTCGCATCAGGTGCAGGGCACGCTCGTGCGCGAATGCCTCAAGCGCAGTCGTGGAGACAAAGGCCGTCTCGCCACTTGCGCAGGTCTGCCCGTTCACGTGTGCCATCACATCGTCGTTGGTACCCGGCGCGGCAAACCCGTTGATAAAAATGGCATCGGGTGTCTGGTCGGAGGCCAGGTAGACAAAGGCGGGGGGTGCGGCGGCACCGGTCCTGCAGGCCAACACCATGGCCATCAGCATGGCGTAACGGAGACTGGCCACTGCCATATGTCGCACGGCGCATGTCATCAGCATGGCTGGTACTCACTCACGTATGCCCAGTCGGCGCTACTCTGCCGGCCAGTCGGAAGGTCACCATAGAAGGATGACCGGAGCTGGAAATACACCCGCGGGCTTGCGGTGTCATGGGCTGCGGAATAGATGCTTCCGATCAGCCCCCGCCGGTTGCGTGGCAGCGTTTGCCAGACGGATGGCGCAGGCTTGTTGCAGGCGCGGATGCTGGAGATCCTGCTGCTCATGCCCAAACCGTTCAGCTTCGCCACGCCCGTGCTGCCCTTGAGAATCACGCAACTTCCCTTGAAGTCCTCATGTTCGCAAACCTGGTAGCGCTGGTCTTCTGCGGCGGAGATGGCGCGCACCAGATCGTTGACCGACGCATGTAAGCGTGGTGCCGAGACGCTCGATGCAAAGCAGGCCAGTGGGGCGGGATTCCGTGGTTCTCCATACAGGCAGATATTGGATGCCGAGCCGGGCAATGCCGGATACACCGGCATGACGGTAACATTCGACCACCAGCTCGAGTCGTTCCCGCCAAATACCGCGGCGGTGGTGTATCCGTAGTCGCGCAGCGTGTAGCGCGTACCTGTCACGGGGATGGCCGCAGGCGCACGTCCCCATGCTGTCGCAACCTCGCCATCGTCAAAACGTGAGTTGACCCAGGTGAAGCGACTTCCTCCCGCCCCGATCTGGACACTGAACCGGTTCGCGCCCTTGAGCCGGCTACAGTTGATCGCCAGGACATCGAGGCGTCGTGTGCCCGGCACGATGTTGCAGTCCAATGGCAGTTCCATGGCCGCGTAGTAATTGGTCTGTCGTGTAGTCTTCCATGGCACGTAACGCCGTACCTTTGCGCCACTGAGAGGATCTATCACCTGCGCGGGCCGGCTGTCCGCCGACACCGCAAAGGTGTCGCACCAACCCTCCCCGGCCTTGCCACCGGCGACATCGCGCGACACACGTTCGGCCGAACCGATACACACGAAGCATGCCGAGGTTGCCGAGAACGAAGGGGTCAGATGGCGCGTACGATCGCGCCCGGTCCCGGAAATTACCAGCGTGGCCGTGTTGCCTCGCGAATCGGCGTCGACGAAGTCGCTGTTGTGAGCCTCCGCAAGCAGCTCGATGGCATCGGTTGCCGGATTGCGGCGGTAGGAAAATGCCGCCTGCACATGGGTGTTCGGCACACCGCGATGCGCAAGCCACTCTTGCTGATGCCGCGTCTGCGCGGCCATGACGGCGAGCTGCGGCAACACGGACCGATAGCGCTTGTCACTGAGCGATGCGTCGACACCATAGAACTTCCCGTCCGCGCGGATCCGGAAGACATGGACGACTGCCCGTGGATTGGCCACAAGGAAGTACAACGCCCGTTCGTGCGCGAAGGTTTCCGATGCCGTGACGGACACGAAGCCCGTACTGGCGCTTACGCATGTCTGGCCATTGACGTGCGCGACGACATCGTCGTCGGTACCCGGCGCGGGAATGCCGCGTGCAAACACTTCGGCGGGCGACAGTCTGTCGCTGGTCAGGTACACATACGCCGGCGGTGCCGCATGCGCCGACGCGCATGCGGCCAGTATCAACGCGCCATTCAGTATCCACAAAGGCGAACCACAAGACGATTCCCGCATCATGATCTCCGGACGTTGCCCTGTCCTGAGTTGTAGTGATGCGATCGGTTGTTGTCTCTCGTATCCTGTTGAAAGCGCGCTATCGTTGTGGCGGCACTGGCAACGGCTGCCTGCTGACCTGTTCACGCAGCCAGGTGGCCGCCTTGCCCAGCGGCCGCTGCTTGTGCCAGACCAGTTCCATCGCCACGGGCCAGTCATGGTCCTGGAAAGCAAGCTGCGGCGACACCAGGCCCGTCGCGGCCGGTGAATTCGCCGCTACGTGCCATGGCACGAAGGCCCAGCCCAATTTGCGCTTGACCAGTTCAACGATCACCCATTGGCTCTCGACCCACCACACCTCTGCAGCCACGCGTAGCCGTTTCTTTTCTTCGCTATCGCTACGGGTAGCCACCATCAACTGTCGATAGCGCTTGAGTTCCTCGAAATCGACGCGCGGCTGCGCTGCCAACGGGTGATCTGGAGCGCAGATGATCGGCATCGGCACCCAGCCCAATGCGTGAAAGCCCAGTTCCGGCGGCAGTACTTCCTGGCGCCACATGATGCCGAGGTCCGCGCACTGGCTCAGCACCAGGCGGCTCACATCCTCCATCAACGGAAACAGCAATTCCAGTTCGACCGATGGAAAGCGCTGCGAGAACTCGACCAGCAGCTCGCCGAGCGTCTCCTCGGGGTAGAGCTCATCGACCGCCAACGTCAGGCGCGACTCGACCCCTTCGCCGAGACTCTTGGCCACGCCGCGAAAATGTTCGCAACGCTCCAGGATCACGCGCGCTTCCACCAACAGCCGTTCACCGGCAGGTGTCAGCACCGGATACCGTGCACTGCGGTCGAACAAAGCGTTGCCCAGATCGATTTCAAGATTGGCCACCGCAGTGCTGACCACCGATTGCGCCTTGCCAAGCTGGCGTGCGGCGGCGGAAAACGACCCGGTCTCGGCGGCGGCGGCAAAGGCTTGCAGTTGGTCGATGGAAAGGCTCATGGCTGGGATCCCGCGTTGGAGTTGCTTGAGGTTCAGTTGTGACCTGGCTCGACTTGATGCGCTGGCCATCTCCCCCGCCCTCTCCCGCGCGCGGGAGAGAAAGCACGTGGTGATCGAGCGCGCTCATCCATCTGTTTTCACGATGGTATCTAACTTGCCCCCAGCTGTCTCGCCGATAGAATGCAGCCTATCGTCAGTTATGGAGTATTCCCATGCGCACCACCGGAGACCGGATCCGTCACACCGTAGGCTTCGAGCTGATCGGGCTGATGGCGTTCGCGCCGCTGGCAAGTCTGGTATTTGGCTATGAACTGCACCAGATGGGCATCGTCGGTGCGGTGGCCTCGCTGATCGCGGCGACCTGGAACTACGTCTACAACATCCTGTTCGACCGTGCGATGTTGCGTTTTACCGGCCAGCTCAGGAAATCCACCATGGTTCGCGTGTTGCACGCGATCCTGTTCGAAGGTGGCCTGCTGATCGTGTTCCTGCCATCGGTGGCGTGGTACCTGAATATCAGCCTGCTCGATGCCTTCATCATGGACATCGCCGTGGCCGGCTTCTACATGGTCTATGCGTTCTTCTACAACTGGGCCTATGACCTGATCTTCCCGATCCCGAACGCGAAATTGAGGCCTGAAACGCCTGCATGACGTCATCCGGCGAGCATGGGCCATGCGTTAACATGCTCGCCATGCCTATTCGCCCCCTGCACCAACACCGCCGCCTGTCCGCCGCCCTCGTGGCGGCCACGCTGCTCGTCCTAGGCCCGTCAGTAGCACAGGCCAAGCCCGTCAAGAATCTCAAGGCCACCAAGGCGGCCAGCGTGCAGCGCGTGAATGCCGCGCCGGCAGACCCGGCGGCGGCGCGCTCCGGACTGCCCGCGACCGTCACGGCCGCGCTGCGCCACGCCCATGTGCCGCTGTCCGCCGCGAGCTTCTATGTGGTCAAGGTCGGTGCGCCGCAGGCCCGCGTCAGCTGGAATGCGGAAACGCCGATGAACCCGGCCTCGACGATGAAAGTCGTGACCACGTTCGCCGGACTGCAGATGCTTGGTCCCCAGTTTCGCTGGCAGACGTCGCTTTATAGCGACAGCCAGCCCGGCCCCGATGGCGTGATCAACGGCAACGTCTATCTGCGCGGCCGCGGCGATCCGAAGCTCGTACCAGAGGAAATGGCCAAACTGGTGGCCACGGCGCGCTCGACCGGCGCCACCACCATCAATGGCGATGTGGTGCTGGACCGCAGTTTCTTTGCCGATGGACTGAACAGCAACTACACGATCGACGGCGAATCGCAGCGCGCCTATAACGTCAATCCCGATGCGTTGCTTTACGCGTTCAAGACCCTGTCGTTCACGATTACGCCGGATGCCGGTAACCGTAGCGTCGACGTAACCGTAACGCCGGCGCTGGCGCAGTTGCGCGTGGAAAATCGCCTCACGCTGGCCAATGGCCGATGTGGCGACTGGCGCACGGGGGCCACACCCAACATCACGCCGCAGCCTGACGGCACCATCGTCGCGTCGTTCGATGGCAGTTATTCGTCCGACTGTGGCGAGCACATCGTCAATCTGGCGACGCTGTCGCACAGCGACTTTATCTGGGGCGGCTTTGTCGCCGAATGGCAAACCGCCGGAGGCCGCTTCATGCGCCCGCCGGGCTTGCGCAGCGGCCCGGTACCACGTGGCGCATTCCTGCTGGCGCGCCACTATGGCCAGCCGCTGGCCGATATCGTGCGCGATATCAACAAGTTCTCGAACAATGTCATGGCGCGTCAGCTGTTCCTGACAATCGGCGCCGAGATCGATCGCGCCGGCCCGGCCAGCACCGACAAATCGGCGCGCGTGATCAAGCGCTGGCTGAGCCGCCAGGGACTCGACATGCCGGGACTGGTGCTGGAAAACGGCTCGGGACTGTCACGCGATGAGCGGATCAGCGCCTACGATATGGCCCGCCTGTTGCAACAGGCATTGGCCAGCGACGTCGGCCCGGTGCTGCTCGATTCCCTGCCGATCCTTGGCGTCGACGGCACGCTGCGCAACCGCCTGACGCGCGCCAATGCTGCCGGGAATGCCTATCTGAAGACGGGTACGCTGGCCGACGTACGTGCGCTGGCCGGCTATGTCGATGCGCTCAATGGCGAGCGCTATGTGGTGGTGGCCTATATCAACCACCCGAACGCATCGGGCGCGCAGGAAGCGCATGACGCGTTGATGCAATGGGTGTACAAGGGCGCGCCTTGACCGAGTATGGTCTCCCCTCTCCCGCCCGGCGGGAGAGGGGCCGGGGGAGAGGGCTAGCGCGTCAAGCTCAGCTATCCTCGAACGCGGCCGCCGCGCGGCCGAGCCGATCGCGCACGCCGTCCCACTCATGCGTTTCCGGCACCGGCGCGAACACCAGCCGCTGATAGCCTTCCTTATCCAGCCGACGCAGCAAGCCATACAGGGCCTGCGCATAGGCATCGGGCGTGGCCGGTGCCTCAACGAACTCGCAGCGCGGATCCGTACTGGCCGCGGCCTTGCCGACAAAAGCCAGGCGACCGCCAGCCGGCAAGCCATGCAGCAACTTCGGCAGCGCATCGGCCTGAGCCAGTGTCAGCGTGGTACGCGGCGCATAGTGAGCCTTGAGCGTGCCCGATGCGCGAGGCGCCGTGGCATCGGGCGCCAACGGCGTGACGCCAAGCACATCAGCCATCATCGCCGCAGTGATCGCACCCGGTCGCAACAGCACCGGTCCAACGCTGTCCAGGCGCGAGAGGTCAATGATCGACGACTCGATGCCCACGTCCACGGCGTCGCCTTCCAGTACGTAAACCGCGCCACCAAACTCGTCACGAACATGTTCGGCCGTGGTCGGGCTGACCTGGCCGAACTTGTTCGCGGATGGCGCGGCGATGCCGCCCCGGCCACGCTTGAAGCGCGCCAGCAGCGCCTGGGCCACCGGATGCGACGGGCAGCGCAAGCCAATGCTGTCCTGTCCACCGGCAACGGCGGCGGGAATATGCGCGGCACGCTTCAGGATGATGGTCAACGGGCCGGGCCAGAATGCGTCGATCAGCTTGCGCGCGGCCTCGGGGACGTCGTCGGTCCAGTAGCCGACATCGGCACCGTCCACCACGTGCACGATCACCGGATGGTTCGACGGGCGGCCCTTGGCGGCGAAGATGCGCGCCACGGCTTCGATATTCTCTGCGTCCGCGCCAAGGCCATAGACGGTCTCGGTTGGAAAGGCCACGAGCTGGCCGTCTTCCAGCAGGCGGACCGCCTCGTCCAGCTCGGCGGCCGTGGGCATGCGTGATGACATTGCAGCGGTTCCGATCAGAGCGCGATATGCAGCGCCTTCGCGGCAACATCGAACGCGTTGGCAGCGCTTTCGGCATGCTCGCCAACGCAGTTCACGTGGCCCATCTTACGCGACGGGCGCGCATCGCTCTTGCCATACAGATGCAGCTTGGCACCGGGCTGGGCCATCACCTCGTCCCAGGCAGGGGTGCGCTCCAGGCCAAACTCGAACCAGCAATCGCCCAGCAGGTTCAACATCTTGCCGGCCGAATGCTGGCGCGTGCTACCCAGCGGCAGGCGTGCCATGGCACGCACCTGTTGCTCGAACTGGCTGGTCTCGCAGGCATCCATCGTGATGTGGCCCGAGTTGTGCGGACGCGGCGCCATCTCGTTGGCAACCAGCGTGCCATCGATCAGTACGAAGAACTCGATGCACAGCACGCCCACGTAGCCCATTTCAGAGGTGATCGTGGCTGCGGCGGAACGGGCACGCGTGGCGATGTCGTCGGATACGCTCGTCGACGGCATGGTGGTCGAAAACAGGATGCCGTCGCGGTGCACATTCTCGGCCAGCGGCCACGTGGCCGTGGTGCCATCGGCGGCACGCGCGGCCAGCACCGACACTTCATAGGCCAGCGGCAACATCTGCTCGAGCACGCAAGGCACATGCTGCATGGCCTTCCATGCGGCACGCACGTCTTCACGCGTCTTCACGCGGGCCTGGCCCTTGCCGTCATAGCCCATGCGTGCGGTCTTCAGGATGCCGGGCAGCACGTTGTCCGGCACGTTGTCGACGTCGGCATCGTGCTGGATCACCCAGTGCGGAGCCGGCGGCACGCCGGTGCGTTCGGCACAGGCAGCAAAGAACTTCTTCTCGCCGATCCGGTTCTGCGCAATCGACACGCAATAACCACGCGGTGCCACGAACACCCCAGCCTGCTCGAGCCGGTCCAGCGAGATCGACGGTACGTTCTCGAACTCGGTACTCACCGCCTCGCAGAGGTTCGACAGTTCTGCCAGCGCCGCCTCGTCGGTATAGGACGCGCAGATATGGCGATCGGCCACGTTGCCGGCCGGGCTGTCCTGGTCCGGATCGAGCACGCAGACACGATAGCCCATCGACTGCGCCGCGTGCGTGAACATGCGGCCGAGCTGGCCGCCGCCAAGCATGCCGAGCCATGCACCGGGCAGGATCGGGGAGCTGGGGCTGTCCACGCCGAATTCGGCGCGCGACTCGGGCGTATGCGCCTCGCGCAAGTAGGGATGGATATCGGTCGGCATGGTCAGGCTTCAGTAAAACGGTGCGGTATTTATACAGGCAGCGTCATCGCGCGCGCGGCATCGGTCTGCTTGGCGCGGAATGCTTCCAGCGCGCTGGCCAGCGCGTCATCGGTGGTGGCCAGCGTGGCGATCGCGTGCAAGGCGGCATTGGCGGCGCCGGCTTCGCCGATCGCAAACGTGGCAACCGGCACGCCCTTGGGCATTTGCACGATCGACAGCAACGAATCCTCGCCGCGCAGGTATTTCGACGGCACCGGCACGCCGAACACCGGCACGATGGTCTTGGCGGCGATCATGCCCGGCAGATGCGCGGCACCGCCGGCACCGGCGATGATCGCGCGGATGCCACGGCCGCGGGCCGTCTCGGCATAGCGGAACATGTCGTCGGCCATGCGGTGCGCCGAAACCACCTGCGCCTCGAACGGTACGTTGAAATCCTTGAGCATGGCCACGGCGTGCTGCATGACGTCCCAGTCGGAACTGCTGCCCATCACCACGCCCACCACCGGCTTTGCTGCGTTACTCATGTTCTTGATCCTTCCGCCTTACAGCAGCTGCTCGCCGGTCAGGCGCGTCAGTGCTTCCTTGTACTTGTCGGCGGTCTTCTGCACGACGTCCTCGGGCAGCTTCGGCGCCGGCGCGGTCTTCGGCCACGGCTTGCCGTCGATGCGCACGGCTTCGAGCCAGTCGCGCACGAACTGCTTGTCGAACGACGGCGGGTTGGTGCCCACCTGGTACGAATCGGCCGGCCAGAAGCGCGACGAATCGGCGGTCAGCACTTCGTCCATCAGCGTCAGCGTACCGTCCTCGTCAAGGCCGAATTCGAACTTGGTATCGGCAATGATGATGCCGCGCGTGGCAGCGTAGTCGGCGGCTTCCTTGTACAGGCGGATCGAGATCTCGCGCATCTTGCCAGCCAGTTCGGCACCAATGCGCTGCTCCACTTCCTCGAACGAGATGTTCTCGTCGTGCTCGCCCATCTCGGCCTTGGCCGCCGGCGTGAAGATCGGCTCGGGCAGCTTCTGCGCGTTCTGCAGGCCAGCCGGCAGCGCGATACCGCACACCTTGCCGGTCGCCTGGTAATCCTTCCAGCCACTACCCGCCAGATAGCCACGTACCACCGCTTCCACCAGGATCGGCTTCAGGCGCTTGACCACCACGGCGCGGCCCTTGACCTGCGCCACTTCATCCGGTGCCACCACGCTTTCGGCGGTCACGTCGGTCTCGTGGTTCGGCACGATGTGCGCGAGCTTCCTGAACCAGAAATTGGCCATCTGGTTCAGCACGCGGCCCTTGGCCGGAATCGGCTCGCCCAGGATCACGTCGAACGCCGACAGGCGATCGGTCGTCACGATCAGCAGCTTGTCGTCGCCGACGGCGTAGTTGTCGCGGACCTTGCCCTTGCCGAGCAGCGGCAGGGACTGGATGGAGGATTCGTAGAGGGCGTCAGACATGGTGTGAAAGCGGCAGCGGCTGAAAACAAGCGGGGCTTCGTGCGCGATGCGAAGCCCCATGAAGTACGAACGCCCCGTGCGCAAACCTGCGGACGGGGCGGCATTGCAATTTACTGCACGACCTGGGCGAGCTTGCCGGCCTTGTACTGGCCTGCGATATCGACCAGCGACACGGACTTGATCTTGCTGGCCTGGCCTTCGCAACCGAATGCGATGTAGCGGGCCTTGCAAACCTGCTTGGCGGCTTCGCGAGCCGGCTTCAGGTATTCACGCGGGTCGAACTTGCTCGGGTTCTCGGCAAAGAAGCGGCGGATCGCACCGGTCATGGCCAGACGGATATCGGTATCGATATTGATCTTGCGCACGCCGAACTTGATGGCTTCCTGGATTTCCTCGACGGGCACGCCGTACGTTTCCTTCATGTCGCCACCGAACTTGCGGATCTCTTCCAGCAGTTCCTGCGGCACCGACGACGAACCGTGCATCACCAGGTGCGTGTTCGGGATGCGCGCGTGGATTTCCTTGATGCGGCTGATCGCCAGGATATCGCCGGTCGGCTTGCGCGTGAACTTGTAAGCGCCGTGCGACGTGCCAATGGCGATGGCCAGTGCGTCGAGCTGGGTGGCCTTGACGAAGTCGGCGGCCTGCTCCGGATCGGTCAGCAGCATCGAGTGGTCGAGTACGCCTTCGGCGCCGATGCCGTCTTCCTCGCCCGCTTCACCGGTTTCCAGCGAGCCCAGGCAGCCCAGTTCGCCTTCCACGGTCACGCCCACCGCGTGTGCCAGTTGCACCACCTTGCGGGTCACGTCGACGTTGTAGTCGTATTCGGCCGGCGTCTTGCCGTCTTCGCGCAGCGAACCGTCCATCATCACCGACGAGAAGCCCAGGTCGATGGCGCCCTGGCAGATTGCCGGCGACTGGCCATGATCCTGGTGCATCACCACCGGGATATGCGGATAGGCTTCCACCGCGGCTTCGATCAGGTGGCGCAGGAAATGCTCACCGGCATATTTGCGGGCGCCGGCGGAGGCTTGCATGATCACCGGGGCATTGACCTCGTCGGCGGCCTGCATGATGGCCTGCACCTGCTCGAGGTTGTTCACGTTGAAGGCCGGCAGGCCGTAGCTGTTCTCGGCGGCATGGTCCAGCAGCTGGCGCATGGATACGAGTGGCATGTCTAACTCCTGAATGTAAAAAGCTGGGGTATCTCTGAATTCTTGTCGATGCTGCGCCGGGCAGGTTCGCGCATCCGTGGCGCGCCGTCCGTGCAGCGCCCCACATGGGAAGTCGTCTTACTTGCTGCCCACCCTCACAATCTTGAGGGTGTTGGTGCCGCCGGGCTGGCCCATCGGCTCGCCAATCGTCAGCACGATGAAATCGCCATGCTGCACCGCACCTTGCGCCAGCAACAGCTCCTCGGCCTGTTCCAGCGCCACGTCGCGGTCGGTGCTCGACTGCAATGGCAGCGGCACCACGTTGCGGTAGAGCTGCATCTTGCGCTGCGATGCCAGGTTCGGCGTCATCGCATAGATCGGCACATGAATACGGTGACGGCTCATCCACAATGCCGTGGCGCCCGAATCGGTCAGCGCGGCAATGGCCTTCACGCCTAGATGATAGGCGGTGAACAACGCACCCATGGCGATCGACTGGTCGATGCGCGAAAACGTCTGGTTCAGGAAGTCGGTGTCGAGCTGGACCACCTCGGACTTCTCGGCTTCGAGGCAGATCGCGGCCATGGCCTCCACGGTTTCCACCGGGTACCGGCCGGCGGCGGTCTCGGCCGACGTCATCACCGCGTCGGTGCCGTCCAGCACGGCATTGGCCACGTCGGACACCTCGGCGCGCGTAGGCACCGGGTTGACGATCATGCTTTCCATCATCTGGGTGGCGGTGATCGTCAGCTTGTTCGCTTCACGGGCCAGCCTGATCATGCGCTTCTGCAGCGCCGGCACGGCTGCGTTGCCCACTTCGACGGCCAGGTCGCCGCGGGCCACCATGATGCCGTCCGAT
Organism: uncultured Cupriavidus sp.; assembly: GCA_963543405.1. GTDB lineage: Bacteria > Pseudomonadota > Gammaproteobacteria > Burkholderiales > Burkholderiaceae > Cupriavidus. The sequence continues at coordinate 31,099 of CAUUBQ010000054.1, read as the reverse complement.
GCCTGCAGGATCTCTTCGAGCACACCGGGACGGATGGCTTCGGCGCGCTCGATCTTGGCGATCATGCGTGCCTTGTGGTTGTGCGGCTGGCCGGCCACGTTGGCCAGCTGGCGCGCCATTTCCATATCGGTGGCGTTTTTCGGGAAGCTCACGGCCACATAGTCCGCGCCCAGCGCCATGGCGGTCTTGATGTCCTCCATGTCCTTGGCGGTCAGCGCCGGTGCCGACAGGCCACCGCCCTGGCGGTTGATACCCTTGTTGTTCGACAGCTCACCACCAATGCGTACCGTGGTGAAGATCTCGTTGCCGATCACGCGGTCCACCACCAGCACGATCAGGCCGTCGTTGAGCAACAGCACGTCGCCCGGGCCCACGTCGCGCGGCAGGTCCTTGTAGTCCAGCCCCGCGCGTTCCTGGTTGCCGGTCTGGCAGGTGGAATCGAGCACGAACGGATCACCGGGCTTCAGCGTGATCTTGCCGTTCTCGAACTTGCCCACGCGGATCTTGGGACCCTGCAGGTCGGCCATGATGGCCACCTCGCGGCCACATGCGGCAGCCGCTTCGCGCACCATGGCGGCGCGGTCGATATGGTCCTGCGCGGTGCCGTGCGAGAAATTCAGGCGCACCACGTCGACACCGGCCCCGATCATGCGGGTCAGCACTTCCAGCGTGCTGGAGGCAGGGCCAATGGTGGCAACGATCTTGGTGGAACGGGTCATGCGGGCGATTTCCTGTTTCGGGGGCATCAGGGACGACTCTGGTTACGGGCCGGCCGGGACACGCCACCGGCCCGATACTGCATCAGCATCAATCAGCCAGCGGCACGCTGCTCCAGCACCTCGAACGCCGGCAGCTTCTTGCCTTCCAGGAATTCCAGGAACGCGCCGCCACCGGTCGAGATATAGCCGATGCGATCGGCAATACCGTACTTGGCAATCGCGGCCAGCGTGTCGCCGCCGCCAGCAATCGAGAAGCCGTTCGATGCGGCGATTGCCTCGGCCAGCACCTTGGTGCCATTGCCGAACTGGTCGAATTCGAACACGCCAACCGGGCCATTCCAGACAATGGTGCCGGCGGACTTGAGCTGCTCGGCCAGCAACGCGGCCGTCTTCGGTCCGATGTCGAGGATCATGTCGTCGTCGGCTACGTCCTTGACGTCCTTGACCGTGGCGGCCGCGGTGGCGCTGAATTCCTTGGCGCACACCACATCGACCGGGATCGGCACCGAGGCGCCGCGCGCGGCCATCATGTCGATGATGGCCTTGGCATCGCCAGCGAGGTCTGCTTCAGCCAGCGACTTGCCGATCTTCAGGCCGGCAGCCAGCATGAACGTGTTGGCAATGCCACCGCCCACGATCAGGTTGTCCACCTTGTCGGCCAGCGACTTCAGGATGGTCAGCTTGGTGGAAACCTTCGAACCGGCCACGATGGCCACCAGCGGGCGGGCCGGCTGGCCCAGCGCGCGGCCCAGCGCATCGATTTCGGCGGCCAGCAGCGGGCCGGCGCAAGCGACCGGCGCAAACTTTGCAATGCCGTGGGTGGTGGCTTCGGCGCGGTGCGCCGTGCCGAAGGCGTCGTTCACATACACGTCGCAGAGCTTGGCCATCTTCTGGGCCAGCTCGTCGCTGTTCTTCTTCTCGCCCTTGTTGACGCGGCAGTTTTCCAGCAGCACCACCTGGCCAGGCACCACGTCGACACCGTCGACCCAGTTCTGTACCAGTTGCACCGGCTTGCCAAGCAGTTCCGACAGGCGCGTGGCGATCGGGGCCAGCGAGTCTTCCGGCTTGAATTCACCTTCGGTCGGACGACCCAGATGCGACGTCACCATCACTGCGGCGCCGGCTTCGAGGCAGGCCTGGATGGCCGGCACCGAGGCACGGATGCGCGTGTCTTCGGTGATATTGCCTGCGTCGTCTTGTGGCACGTTCAGGTCGGCACGGATAAACACACGTTTGCCGGAGATTTTGCCTTGGGAAATGAGATCGGTAAGACGCAGGACAGAGGTCATGGCGATAAGAGCGGGGACCGGGACGGCACAAACCGCCCGCGGAAGTCGGGAAAACCGCCATTTTACCTGATCGCCGCTACGGATTATCGCCTTCCCGCCCCCACCAGCCCAATGCATCACACCATGATTAAATAATACCCCCACTAAAGAGGGGGATAGGCGCCGAACGCACGCTTTCCGGCTTCAGGTAATGTATCCCCCAATGTACCAAACGTATGCATTGTCAGACACTTGAACAATTTCTAATAGTTTTGGTACATGATTGCGAATTCCGACGGAGATCGGAAATACAACTCAGAACCATTCTCGCGGCCAGGGGCTGACCCGGCACCACGGGAAGGATTGCAGTTCGGTGAATGCAAGGGGGTAGTCAGATGGAACAAGCGACCATCCACGGCGCCATCCGTGGGCTATACGAAGGCATCCTCGATCCCGGCGCCTGGCAGCAGAGCCTGCGCTCGCTGACGCAGCTCGCGAACTCCGCGCATGCGTCGATGATGGTCTGGGACACGGTCAGCGACCAGGTCACCGTCAACGAGATCGTGAATCCGGTCGAGGAACTGTTCGCCGCCTATGAGAACGATTTCCAGGCCATCGATCCGGCCAAGGCCTTCGCGCCGCGCCTGGTACCGGGCGCCTGGTATATCGATGCGCGCGACCTGGGCCCGCAGGCCATGGCGCGCCATCCGTTCTACTGCGACTTCTTCAACAAGTTCGCGCTGCGCTCCTATGTGGCCTGCCTGGTCGAAAGACAGCCCCACTACGAGGTCTATTTCTCGATGCAGCGCGGGCTGTCGCAGGACGCGTTTTCCACCGAGGATACGGACAAGCTCGCCTGGATCATTCCCCACATGCGCAGTGCGATCGCCATGCGTGACCGTACCCTGGCGCTGTCGACCATGGCCTCGCTGTCGGCCCGGCTGATCGAACGGCTGTCCTTCGCCGTGGCCGTCTACACGCCTGAGCGGCGCATGTTGCTGGCGAATACGGCCGGCGAGCGCTGGGCCCGGCGGCTCGACCCGTCCGGCAAGACTTCGGACTGGCAGTTGTCGCGCCACTTCACCGACATGCTGCAGGCCGCCTGCGACCCCGCAAACCCGCTTGGCGCGCAGGCGGCACGGGCCATCGACAACCGTGGCAACCAGGCCGAAATCCTGGTCCTGCCATTGCCCGCCACGCATGCGTTTGCCTCGCAATGGCAAAAGCCTGCCGCAATGGTGGTGGTGCATGAAGCCGGCGCGCCATCGGTCCTGCTCGATACGGTCCTGCGCAACCTGTACGGCCTGACGCCAGCCGAAACGCGGCTGGCCTCACGCATGGCCACCGGCGAAGGCTTGCCCGAGGCCGCGCGCCAGATGCGCATCCGCCACGAAACCGCTCGTACCCAGCTCAAATCGATCTTCCTCAAGACCGGCTGCACCAGCCAGCCGCAACTGTCGCACCTGCTGACAAGACTGGCCGCCACGCTGGACGGCGGCTAACGGCCGCGCCCCGGTCACTGCATTTCCCTTCGCAAAGCCTGCCCGCCCCGCAACCCATCACCACACGCAGGCAAGCGGCACGCGTCGGCTAACCCGGCACGTGTGTACGCCACTACAAAGAAAACAAGAAAGCAAGAAAGGAAGCACATGAACGAAGGTGAGATGCACGAGACCATCCGTGGTCTCTACCAGGGCGTGCTCGAACCGCATGCGTGGCAGCGCAGCCTCCATGCGCTATGCGACCTCAGCGGCAGCATCCAGGCCTCGCTGCTGGTGCTGGATACCAGCCAGCAAACCGTGCATGTGCGACACATGGTCAATCGCGCGTCCGACAACCTGGCCTTTCGGCCACCGCCCTACCGCATACACGGTGGCTTGCCATTTGCCGCGGGCCTGCCGGTGGGCGGCTGGCATATCGACCAGCGCAATACGGTGAACGTTGCAGCCGTCAATCTGGCGTTCCGCGGCGATTCGTTCGACGACGTGGCGCTGACTTCCGTGATGGCCTGCCTGGTCGACCGAAGCGCGTCGCACGAGACTTACCTGGCGCTCCAGCGCCAGGCCAGCGACGAAAACTATTCGGAAGACGACGCGCGTGCACTGGACTGGGCCATTCCGCATTTGCGCGAAGCCATGGTCCTGCGCGAACGGACCCATGCCGTGGCCACCCATGGCCATGTCTCGGCCGACCTGTTGAACCGGCTGCCATTTGGCGTGATCGTGTTCGCCCAGTCGGGCAGGCCGTTGCTGGCCAACACGGCCGGTGCACTGTGGGTATCGAGGCTGCTGCCATCCCCTGCCAACGAGGCTGCCGGAAGCACATCGGGCAACGCTAACGGCCATGGCAACGGCAATGGCTGGCGCCTGTCACGCCCGTTTGTCGACCTGATGCGATCGCTGTGCGATCCCGGCACGCTGCAGCCGGCACAGGCCATCCTGGCCATCGGCGCCGATGGCCGCGCGGCGCAGATCGTGGCAGTGACCCTGACGCCCGCGCTATACCTGTCATCGGAATGGGAAGGCCAGCCCGTGCTGGTGGCCATCCACGAGAACCGTGGTCAACCACGTGCGGTGCCGGCCGTGCTGCGCGACCTGTATGGCCTGACCCCGGCGGAAAACCGGCTGGCCCTGCTGCTGACGACCGGCATCGGCCTGCCCGATGCCTGCATCCAGCTTGGCATCAAGCGCGAAACCAGCCGTTCGCAGCTCAAGTCGATCTTCACCAAGACCAACACCAGCACCCAGGCGCAACTGTCGCATCTGCTGACGCGCCTCGGCAGCGTGCTGGCCGAGCCCGCCTCGTACCGCGAGAACTAGCCCAGCAGCCGCAGCGCGGTGTAGACCGCCATGCCCGCCACGATCATGCCGACCATGCGCTTGGTCAGCACATAGCAGACGGTGGCGGCAATCCCGGCCATCAGCTTGTCGTTGCCGGGCGAGATCGCGAGATGTCCTTCGAATGTCAGCAGGTCCGGCAGGATGATCGCCGCCAGCGCCGCGGCCGGCGCATAGCGCAAGGCGCGCTGGATGCGGTCCGGCACGGTCACGCGCTCGCCCGCCATCAGGAACAGTGCACGCGAGAGCACCGTGACAACGGTCATACCGAGAATGGCGATCCACGTCTCGAGTTGAGTCATGCCTGGTCTCCGGTACGCGGCTGGCCTGACTTGCGTGTGCGAATGCCGCGTAACGTGGCGCGCGCGGCCATTTCGTCGCTGGCCATGCCGGCGGCAATCGCGGCCACCACGGCCAGCACCAGTGCCAGCCGGTAAGGCAGGTCGAAGCACAGCAGCGCCACCACCGCCGACACCACCACGGCCATCAGCGTCGAGCGCGAGTTGATCGTGGACACCATCACCGGAATCAGCGCCAGCGTACCCGCCAGCGCCAGGCCCCAGCTATCGGGGAACATGCTGGCCAGCAGGATGCCGATGAGCGACGAAACCTGCCATGTTGCGCAATTGATCAGTGCCATGCCCCAGAAATAGCCTTCCTTGCCCGGCGCATAGCCCGGTTCGGCATAGCGCTGCATGAAGTAGACGAAATGGAGATCGCCATTGAAGAAGCCCAGCAGCGTGCGCCGTGCCGCCGGCAGATAACTGAAATGCGGCTGCAGCGCGGCACTGAAGATCAGGAAGCGCAGGTTGACCACGGCAGCCGTAAGCCAGACGGTCCAGATCGGCATGCCCGCCGCAAACAACGGCAGCACGGCCAGCTGGGCGGAGCCCGCGTAGACCAGCAGCGACATGCCGATGGCCTGTGGCACGGTCAGCGCCGATTTGCTCATGGCCACCCCGGTGACCAGGCCCCACGAGAAGATCGCAGGCAGGGAGGGCGCAAAGTATCGCGCGCCGTCAAGAAAGGCGTTGCGTTCCACCTCGGCAAAACGATGCCAGAGGCGCAACCACACCGGAGACGACTGTCGGGGTGTCATGGCGAAATGAGATGAGACGGTACGGCAGGCCGTCTTGCGCGGCATGGCCGTCAGGAAGGACTATCGGCCACGCAACGCGTGGCCGACAGCGGAGCAGCCATTATAGGCCCGGTATCGCCGCTGGTAAGCAGTAGCTTAAAAGTGATCCGGGCAGTGTTGTTTTGATATCAAACCGGCTTGCCCGCGGCTGGCACCAGCGTGGCGTGGGTTTCGGCGGACTGCATCGCCGGGTCGCGATCGTGGCTGTGGTCGTGGTCATCGCCACCGGCCTGCCCGAGGTCGATACCCGAGGTTTCGGGCAGCAGTGCGGCTGACACCATGACCAGCGCATAGCCCACCCCGGCGGCAATCGCGATGGCCAGCGGCAGCGAGGTGCGCCCGCTGTTGAGCCAGCCCACTGCCATCGGAAAGAACGAACCGATCACCCGGCCCAGGTTGTACGACACGCCGTAGCCGGTGGCGCGGATGGCGCTCGGGTAGGACTCGGAGATCGTGGCGCCAATGCCCGAGAACACACCCTGCATCAGAATGCCCAGCGGGAAACCCAGGAACAGCATCGAGGTGTTCGAAACCGGAATCACCATATAGATCATCGCCATCACGAACGCACCGGCCGCGAACGCGATATAGGTCAGGCGGCGGCCCCAGCGGTCGGTGGCATAGGCGCCCGCCACATAGCCAACCAGCGATCCCAGGATCGTGACGGCCAGGTAAGAGCTGGTGCCGAAGACCGACAGCCCACGCTCGGTCTTCAGGAACGTCGGCAACCACGTGGCGATGGCGTAGTACGCGCCGAGCATGCCGCCGGACAGCAGGCTGCACAGCAAGGTCTTGCGCAACAGCGGCTTGCGGAACACGCGCGCCAGGTCGGCGCCGGCCGATGCGCCAACGCGTTCGGCGCGGCTTTTCAGGAACACCTCGGGCTCTTGCAGGTTGCGGCGCAGGTAGACCACCACCAGCGCGGGCAGGATGCCCAGGAAGAAGCAGACGCGCCACGCCACTTCGGGCTCGAACAGGTTGAATGTGATCGCGTAGGCAATGGCCGCGCCACCCCAGCCAAATGAATAGCTGCTGGCCGTAAAACCCGAGTACTTGCCGCGATGTGCGGGGTTACGGATCAGCTCGGTCACCAGCACCATGCACAGCGACGATTCCCCGCCAAAGCCCAGGCCCTGCAGCATGCGGAACACCATCAGCTGTTCGGGCGAATTGGCAATGCCGCACAGGAAACACGACACCGCGAAGACCAGGATCGTCCAGCGCAGCACCCGCACCCGGCCATAGCGGTCGGCCAGCAGTCCGGCGCCGATGGCGCCTACCAGCGAAGACACCAGCGTCCACGTGACGATGGCACCCGCCATCGACTTGCTCATGCCCCACTGCGCCAGCAACGTCGAAATCAGGAACGAATAGATCATGAAGTCGAACACATCGACCGCATGCCCCAGGAACGCGCCATAAAAGCCCTTGCGCTCCGTACGTGACAACTCCCTGAACCAGTCCAGCATGATCACCCTCCCCTTGTTGCGCGTTTTAGATATGTGTCGGATGTGCGCCGGCTAGCGCAGGCCGGCCGGTGGTCGGAACCGATGGCCCGCGTCTTCCAGCAACTGGGCAAAGCGCAGCGACGTGAGATCGCCGAAGCGGCGTGCCACGATCTGCACACCCACAGGCAGGCCATCGGCCGCGGGACCGATCGGCGTCACCGTCGATGGCAGCCCGCAGAGCCCCGAGTGCCCGGCCCAGAACAACTGCGATGTCAGTGGCCACGCACGGCCGTTGACCGTGATCGTGCGCTGCCAGGGTTCGCCAGCTTCGTCGAGCGGGAAGGCCGTGGTGGACGCCGCCGGACACAGCAACACGTCGTAGTCGCCAAAGAAGCGACTCCAGGCGCGCGCGAAATCCTCGCGTGCCTGCTGCATCAGCAGCCAGTGCCGATGTGTGAGCGTGGCGCCGGTGAACTGCAGCGATGCATAGTCGTTGTCGCCAGCGTCAACCTGGCCGGCGCGAGCCAGCGCATCGGCAAACGCGGCGTCATCCATATGCAGCGAGGTGGTGGCGCGCAGCAGCAGCACATAGATGCGCCACAGCGCGGCGGCATCGAAATCGGGGCGGACGTTCCAGCTGACCGGCACGTGCTGCGCTTCAAGCCAGTGTCCAAGCTTCTCGATGGCGCCGCTGACATTGGCGTCGGTCTCGGCAAGCGGATGCGTCGGCAGCACCGCCACGCGAAAATCGGCCAGCCGTGCGTGATCGCATGCTGGCAGGTCGAGTTGCCATGCGGGCGCCTCGGCGGCATCGGCGCCGGCAATCGCGCGCAGCACCAGTTCCAGGTCGCGCGCGCTGCGCGCCACGGGGCCGGCAACATTGATGTCCTGGTCCCCGAATCCGGCCCGCGCATTGCCGTGCCCTCGCAACGGCACGATGCCATGGCTGCTTTTGTGCGAAAACACGCCGCAGTAGTGCGCCGGATTGCGCAAGGACGAACCAATGTCCGAGCCGATATCGAAGAAGCTCATGCCGGCGCAAACAGCTGCGGCGCTGCCGCCCGACGAGCCTCCCGGCGTGCGCGTGAGATCGTGCGGATTGCGCGTGGTGCCATAGACCGCGTTGTAGCTCTGCCAGTCGCGCAGGCCCAGCGGCACATTGGTCTTGCCAAGCAGGATCGCGCCGTGCGCACGCAGGCGTTCCACCACCACCGCGTCAGCCGCCGCACGGTGGTCGGCGCGCGCGGGCGCGCCGCAGGTGGTGGGCCACCCCGCCACATCGAACGATTCCTTGATCGAAAACGGAATGCCATCGAGCGGCCCGCGTGTGCGCCCGGCCTGGCGACGCGCATCGCTTTGTGCGGCAGCCTCGCGCGCGGCCTCGAAGTCCGCCAGCACGATGGCATTGACCTTGCCGTTGTGCGCCATCCAGGCAGCCTGACACGCCTGCACCAGTTCCAGCGCCGTGGTCTCTCCGCGCGCCAACCGCGCGGCGGCAACGTGGGCGGGCATCTGGCAAACATCCGGCCAGTCCGGGACGTCCAAAACGTCCGGCTTCGGGTCAGGCAGCGTCACGGGGGCTCCGATATTGTCGGTGTCGTCGGTATACTATATTCAGATTTACGCGAATCACAAGGCAGTATTTGTGCCAGCCGAGGATGCACCGCAGCAAGGATTTAATGGGGTTGTAGCGGGAGACTCGAAAGAGTTGGCACCAGAATCGGGCGATTCTTGGTATACCGTTTGGTGCAGGCGCGGTGGATTTTGACAGCTCTGCCCTCTCCCCCGGCCCCTCTCCCGCAGTGCGGGCGAGGGGAGAAAACATGCAACTTACCGGCGCAGCAGGCCGACGAGTTCGTCGATGTCGGGTAGCACGGCGTCGCGTCCTGCGGCCTCGTCGTCAGTGGCCTCCAGCACGCCTTCGGCCAAGGCTCGCTTGCCGTGGTGCAGGTCGACAATGCGCTCCTCGATCGTGCCCGCCGCGATCAGCCGGTATACCGTGACGGGCCGTTGCTGGCCAATGCGGTGCGCGCGGCCCATTGCCTGGTCTTCGGCGGCCGGGTTCCACCAAGGGTCGGCAATCACTACGTAGTCGGCGGCGGTCAGGTTCAGGCCGAAGCCGCCTGCCTTGAGGCTGATCAGGAACGCATCGCCGTCGCCAGCCTGGAACGCGGCCACCCGGCGCGTACGTTCGCCGGCAGGCGTGGCGCCATCGAGGTACTGGTAAGCCAGGCCGGCATCGTCCAGCGACTGACGCAGCAGTTGCAGGAAGTCGACGAACTGGCTGAATACCAGGGTCTTGTGGCCATTCGCCGCCAGCGTAGCCAACAGTTCGGCAAACGCGCGCACCTTGGCGCCAGGCTGGTCCATCTCGGGGGTCACCAGCCGCGGATCGCAGGCGGCCCGGCGCATTCGCATCAATTGCGCCAGCACGTGGATGCGCACCTCGGGCTCGGGCAGTGTGGCGCGCGCCTTCTTGTCCTTCTTCGGCCGCAGCAGTGCGCGTTCGGCCTCAGACAGCGCCTGGCGGCGCAGCGCTTCGTAGTGCGCGGCCTCGGTCGGATCCTGCGCGACCCGGATCACGAGCTCGGTGCGCGGCGGCAGTTCGTCGAGCACCTGCGCCTTGGTACGACGCAGCACGAATGGGGCAATCATGCGCCGCAGGCGCAGGCGCGGATCGCGCGCGCCATTGCGCTCGATCGGATTCGCAAAATGTTCATTGAAGCGTGCCAGCGAACCAAGTAGCCCGGGATTGCAGAAGCGCATCACGGCCCAGAGCTCGGCCAGGCGGTTTTCCACCGGCGTACCCGACAGCGCGATGCGGCAATCGCCCGCCAACGCGAACATGGCCTGCGCGCGCCGCGACGCCGGATTCTTGAACGACTGGGCCTCGTCCGCCACCACCGTATGCCAGTGGCGCTCACAGAACAGCTTGCGCGCCTGCTGCAGGAGGTTATACGAAACAATCACCAGGTCGTACGCCGCCGCCTGCCCGACGATGGCCGCGCGATCGCCTTCGGCATAGACGTGGATGCGCAGTGACGGCGCAAATCGTTGCGCCTCGGCAGCCCAGTTGCCGCACACCGACGTGGGGGCCACTACCAGCGCCGGACCATCGGCGGCACGGGCCAGCAGCACGGCCAGTGCCTGCAGGGTCTTGCCCAGTCCCATGTCGTCGGCCAGGCACGCACCAAACCCGGCCGCGGCCAGTGACATCATCCAGCGATAGCCTTCCGCCTGGTACGGGCGCAGCTCGGTAGCCAGCGTGGCCGGCACCGGCACATCGGTCGCGCGCGCAGCACGCAACCGCTGCACGCGCGTACGGAAATGCGCATCGGGGTCGATATTGGCGCCAGCCAGTACATCATCGAGCCACGGCGTGGCAACCAGCGGCACACGGATGCCATCGCGCACCCCATCCCCCACACCGGCCAGATCGCGCAAGCGGTCGCGCAACTGGCGCGTCAGCGCGACATAGACGCCATGCTCCATCGGGATAAAGCGACCCGCGTGGCCGTGGGCCCACGCCACCAGTTTTTCAAGCGACAGCACCAGGCCCTCGGCCACCTGAAGCTCGCCCACCAGCTTGAACCATTCGCTGCCGGTCTCCACGCTGACCGCCAGTTGCGGCAGGTCGGCCGGCAACACCCGAAGCTCACGGCCGCGCGGCCATTCGAGATCGATCACGCCAGACAGTCCCGGCAGGGTCTCGACCACGGTCAGCGCGTCCTCGGGATCGTCGAGCGTCCAGCTGTGCTCGCCGCTGGCCGGCGCCTGCCTGACCAGTTCCGGCAGCGCCTCGAAGACCTCGGCCACGTGTCCCTGCTCCGCTTCGAGATCGCGATGCGTGACCAGCGTAGTGCCGCCAATGGTCGCCATCAACTGCGCGCGCCCATGCGCAGGTGCCAGGCGCGGCCCCGCCGCACCCAGCGGCGTCACCACCAGCCGCAGGCTGATGCCGCGCCCCACCGGCGCCACTTCGGCGCGCAGCCGCGATTCGGGATCGCGCTCGCGCGCTTCGCCCGAGCTGTCAGCGTGGATCTGGAAATGCCCGGCCAATGCGCGCAGCGTGCTGTCGAGCCGTGCCTGCGCGTTGGCGGGCACGGCCAGGCCGCCCGCAATCAGTTTGGCGGCCGACTGCTGGGCTTCGGTAAAGCGGATCACCCGCAACCGGCGCGTACCGTCCTGCAGAACAGTGATCTGGCGCAAGGCTTCGGCTTCCTGCTTCGCGGCGGCGGGCAGGAAGTCTTCCATGGCAAGCGCTTCGCGCAGCGGCGGCACGATGCGCAATACGTAGCGGTCGCCCTCGCGCATGGCCTCCAGCGCGGGAGCCGCTTCCTGCACTTCAAGCGGAATAGTCGGGGCATGCGCCAGTACCACGGCCGGATGACCTACCAGCGCCATTACCGCGGCCGAGCGGTCCAGCACGTGGCGGCGGTTGCGCGAGCCATCGCGCCGGATCGCCCGCGCAACCCGAGCATCCCACGGTGGGAGGGTATCGTCGTCGGCCAAGCGGGCCAGCGGCAGCGGGCGCGGCCGGGTCCAGCCGCGCGGGCCATGGGTCTGCTCCAGCGGCTCGATCGTGCCCACCGCGCCATCGGCGTCCAGCGTCAGCGCCCAGAGCAGCCGGCGGCGGGCGCCGGAACCGCCCGCATCCGCCTCGCCACCTGCCAGTGCCTCCAGCGCGCCCAGTGCATCCTGCCAGCGGGTGTCATCGGCGGATTCGGCGGGTTCATCGCACAGGTCGGGTACAGGGATCGGTTCGGTCTGGGCCACGCTCGCGGAAGAGTCGATGAGGAATGGTGCGATTGTAGAACGGGCGTAAGCCGCACCGCGTTGGCACACAAGGCCCTGCGGCTTACAATGGCGCCTTTACGACTTCGTTGGTGCACAGGGAGACAACCATGTCGATGGCGGATCGCGACGGCAAGATCTGGATGGATGGCAAGCTCATTGAGTGGCGCGATGCCAAGATTCACGTGCTGACGCACACCCTGCACTACGGCATGGGCGTATTCGAAGGCGTGCGCGCCTACAAGACCCCGGAAGGCACCGCGATTTTCCGCCTGAAAGAGCACACGCGCCGGCTGTTCAATTCGGCCAAGATCTTCCAGATGGCCATGCCGTTCGATGAAGCCACGCTGGAAGCCGCGCAACGCGAAGTGGTGCGCGCCAATAAGCTGGAATCGTGCTACATCCGCCCGCTGGTCTGGATCGGCTCGGAAAAGCTCGGCGTCTCGGCCAAGGGCAACACGATCCATGTGGCCATTGCCGCGTGGCCGTGGGGCGCCTACCTGGGCGAGGAAGGCCTGGAGCGCGGCATCCGCGTGAAGACCTCGTCGTTCACGCGCCATCACGTCAATGTCTCGCTGGTGCGCGCCAAGGCCAGCGGCTACTACATCAACTCGATCCTGGCCAACCAGGAAGCCACCGGCCTGGGCTATGACGAGGCGCTGCTGCTCGATACCGACGGCTACGTGAGCGAAGGCTCGGGCGAAAACGTGTTCATCGTGCGCAATGGCGTGATCTACACGCCGGACCTGGCCTCGTGCCTGGACGGCATCACGCGCGACGCCACGCTGACGATTGCGCGCGACCTCGGCATCGAGGTGCGCGAAAAGCGCATCACGCGCGACGAGATGTACTGTGCCGACGAAGCATTCTTTACCGGCACGGCCGCCGAAGTGACGCCGATCCGGGAACTGGACGACCGCGTGATTGGCGAAGGCCGCCGCGGACCGGTGACCAAGCGCATCCAGGACGCGTTCTTCGCGGCCGTGGGTGGCACCGACGAGAAGTACAAGAAGTGGCTGACGCTGGTCTGATCCCGCGAACGCCCGCCAGCAATCTCATCCCTGCAAGAAAAAACGTAACACCATGACGCAAACCGCAACCGTCGTCGAAATCGGCGCAGAAGACATTCCGCTGCATTGCCCCACCGGCAACACGCCGGCCTGGAACTACCATCCCCGCGTCTTCCTGGACGTGGTGGATACCGGCGAAGTGAAATGCCCGTACTGCGGCACCGTGTACAAGCTCAAGCCGGGCACCGTGCTGAAGGGCCACCACTGAGCCGCGCGGGCCACATCACATCCTGCCGCTTCGACATGACGCCCCGGGCCGCCCAGCGCCCCGGGGCGTTGACATGCCCGGGCAACGCAAAATAGGGCCACGCAATACCCACTTTCATGAGAAAAGCCCTCGTTATCGCCCCCAACTGGATTGGCGACGCCCTGATGGCGCAGCCACTCTTCGCGCTGCTCAAGGCACGCCATCCGCGCCTGGTCATCGATGCCCTGGCACCCAAATGGGTTGCCCCGGTACTCGCGCGCATGCCCGAGATCAGCAAGGTGTTCCCGAGCGATCTCGCGCACGGCAAGCTGCAGCTGAGCGCGCGGCTGATGTTCGCGCAGCAGCTCAAGCATGAGGGCTACGACGTGGCCTATGTGCTGCCGAACTCGCTGAAATCGTCGCTGATCCCGTTCCTGGCCGGTATCCCGCTGCGCATCGGCTATCGCGGCGAAGCGCGCTTCGGCATGCTCAATATCCGCCACGCCAATCCGCCGCGCGACAATCGCCCGCCGATGGTGGAGCACTACGCGCGGCTGGCGCTCAAGCCCGGCGCCCGCCTGCCCGAGTCGATTCCCGATCCGCAGCTCAAGGTAGATCCGGTGCGCATGGCCGCCACGGCACAGCGGTTCGATATCGCCCCTGGCGCGCGCGTGATCGCGTTCTGCCCCGGTGCCGAATTTGGCCCGGCCAAGCGCTGGCCCGCCGCGCACTTCGCGGCACTGGCGCAGATGCTGCGCCGCTCGTATCCGTACGCGCAGATCGTGACGCTGGGTTCAGGCAAGGATGCGGAGATTGCCGCCGAGATCGTCAAGGACGCGCCGTTCGTGCGCAACCTGTGCGGCCAGACCTCGCTGGACGATGCCGTGGACCTGCTGGCGCTGTCCGAGGCCGCGGTCTGCAACGATTCCGGCCTGATGCACGTAACCGCCGCCCTGAACCGGCCCCAGGTGGCCGTCTACGGATCGAGCGACCCGCGCCACACCCCCCCGCTGTCACAGGCAGCGAGTATCATGTGGCTTCAACTCGAGTGCAGCCCTTGCTTCAAGCGCGAGTGCCCGCTCGGCCACCTGCGCTGCCTGAAGGAGATCGAACCCGAAATGGTGTTCGTCGAGTTGCGCAAACTCCTGCACCGTCCCTGATCACACCAACATGCCTCGTTTCGCCCGCCTGTTCGATTCCGCCGAAGACATCGTCGATGCCTTCCGTGAAGCCATGAAGTTGCGCGATGCCGATGGTGCGTTGCGCCTTTGGCTGGACGAAGATTCGGTCACCTGTGTGATGCCCGATGGCCAGCGCCTGATCGGCCATGAAAGCCTGCGCCAGGCCTTCGCCCGGCTGCTGGAAGAGCAGCCGGTGCTGATCGATGCCATCGAGACCAGCAGCCACGCCTCGCTCGGGGTGTCGATCTTCGACGTCACCGAGGCACTTCGCTTTGGCGAGGGCCGCGTGGAAGCCGACCTGTTCGTGCACACCACCTATGTGTTGATGCAGAACCACGAAGGCTGGCGCCTGGCCCATATCCACTGCAGCCCGGCCAATGCGGTGCAGGTGGCGGCCGTGGCCGCCGCACCCGGGCAGGCCCTGCACTGAAGGCTGCGCGCGTGTCCATGCTGTTCGGCGATACGTTCCACACGCCGTGGTGGCTGCGCGGCGGCCATGCCCAGACCATCCTGCCGGCGCGCTTCACACGCCATCAGCGCATTACGTTCCGGCGCGAACGCTGGGATACCCCTGACGGCGACTTCATCGACCTCGACTGGACCACGCACGCGGCCGCGCCCGGCACGCCGCTGGTGGTGATGTTCCATGGGCTCGAAGGCGATTCCGCCAGCCACTATGCGCAGACCCTGATGGTGGCGCTGCGCGCGCGCGGCTGGCAAGGCGTGGTCCCGCATTTCCGTGGTTGCTCGGGCGAGTTGAACCGCGCGCCGCGCTTCTATCATTCGGGCGATTCGGCCGAGATTCGCTGGGTGCTGCAGCGCCTGCGCGACCACGTGCATCGCGTTGAACCGGACCGGCCGATGCTGGCCGTCGGCATCTCGCTGGGCGGCAATGCACTGCTGCGCTACCTCGGCGAGGACGGCCACGCCGCCGGCTTCCTGGCCGCGGCCGCGTCCGTCTCGGCCCCGCTCGATCTCGCGGCGGGCGGGGCGGCACTGTCGAGCGGGTTCAACATGGTCTACACGCGCATGTTCCTGCAGACGCTCAAGCGCAAGTCGCTGTCCAAGCTCGACCAGTTTCCGGGCCTGTTCGATCGCGACACCATGCTGGCCAGCCGCGACCTGTATGCCTTCGACAATGTCGTCACGGCCCCGCTGCATGGCTTTCGCGATACCGACGACTACTGGGCACGCGCCTCCAGCAAGCCGATACTTGGCGAGATCCGCATTCCAACGCTGGTGCTGAATGCCCGCAACGATCCATTCCTGCCCGCCCGCCACCTGCCAGGGCTCGCCGATGTCAGCGACCACGTGCTGCTCGAGCAGCCGGCGCACGGCGGCCATGTGGGATTCATGACGCCACGCGGCGGCCTGCTGGGGCAACTGCCACTGCTGCCGGCGGCGGGCCATATCGAATGGCTGCCCGGGCGCATACTTGGCTTCTTCGACAGCGTCGGCAGATAAAGGAGACAGACACCATGGACGAGGTAGTCAAGCAAGCCATGTCCCGCTGGCCGAACGTGCCGAACTGCTTCGGCTGGCTGGCGCTGGACCGGCGCGGCCAATGGCGCATGCGCAATGAGTTTGCGCAACAGCACGGCCTGTCAGGCGACCCGATCCGCCACGAGGCACTGGTCGGTTTTATCGAACGCAACTACACGCACGACGGGCGTGGTGCCTGGTATTTCCAGAACGGGCCGCAGCGCGTGTTTGTTTCGCTGATGTATGCGCCGTGGATCGCGCGCCTGCACAACGGCGTGTTCACGACCTCGTCCGGACAGCCGTTCACCCCAGCATCATGCTTTGCCGATGAGCACGGCAACGTGCTGCTGGCCGGTGCCGTGGATGGTGTGCAAGGCGAGCAGGCCGCACTGCTGCACGACCATGATCTCGATACGTTCAGCGTAGCCTGCGACTGGCATGGCGACGCGTGTGGCGCCGTGCTTGGCGTGTTCCACTTCAACGGGCGCAATATCGATATCGAGCCGATCGTCGAGGCCGAGGTGCCGAAGCGCTTCGGCTTCGTGCGCACACCGGTGGCCGAGTAGGCCCCTGCCCTCTTCCGCACGCGGGCCAGGGGAGCAAGCCAACGCCTCAGTTCGGCATGCCCTTGTTGTCCTGCCGGTCTTCCTTGTACTGCAGCTGCAACTGGTGCAGCCGCGCGTCGACTTCCGACAGCGTATAGAAATCGCCATCACCGGCCTTGCGCGCGATCTGCAATTGTTCGATGGCCGCCTGGTACGACCCGTCCATTGCATATTTCTCGGCCAGCGCCTGGTGTTGCTGCAGGCGTTTGCCCTGCGCCGCATAAGCGCGCGCCAGCAATTCCCACCATTCGGAGCGGCCTGGCTCCTCACGCGTGCGCGAACGCAGGAACGACACCGCGTCAGGTAGCCGGTTCGCAGCCACCAGCGTATCGGCATAGGCCAGGGCCGCCGCATGCGACAGCGGGAACGCCTTCAGCGTGGCCGCTGCCTGGGTCTGTGCATCCTGCATCCGGCCTTCGCTGCGCGCGAGCTCGATCGCCATCACGTCGAGCATCGGCGTGCCCGAGGTTGCTCCGGGGATCGTGCCGTAGAGCCGCCGTGCCTCGGACAATGCCTTCTCGGCATCGGCAAATCGGCCGAGTTTCTGGTTGGCGAATGCCATGCCGTAGTAGATCGCGGGCAACCGCACCGGCGACGCATTGGCAAGCTGGGCCTGGAACGACGACAGCGCATTGCGCAGGTCATTGGGCGACGGTTCCTGCAGCACACGGGCGCGCACGCGTGCGAACTCGTAGTCGGGCGTATTGCCAACCTTGCGCGCGGCCACGTGGCGCACGCGATCCTGCATGTCGGCGATACGCTCCGACGTCAACGGGTGCGTACGTACATAGGCGGGCACCGAGTTGTCCGAGATCCCCATCACGCGTTGCAGGCGCTGGAAGAAGTCGGGCATGCCCTGTGGGTCGAAACCGGCCGCGGTCATGATCTGGAAACCCACGCGGTCGGCCTCGCGTTCAGCGCCGCGCGAAAACGACAACTGGTTGGCGATTGCCGCGCCCTGCCCGCCCATCGCCAGCGCGGCGGCCGCATCGCCGCTCTTGGTGGCAGCCAGGCCGGCCAGCACCATCGACGCCAGCGCGATCCACATCGACTGGTCCTGGCTGGTGATGCCCCGCGCAATATGCCGCTGCATCACGTGGCCAATTTCGTGGCCCAGCACCGAGGCCAGTTCGGATTCGGTGTCCGATTGCACCAGCAGGCCCGTATGCACGCCGATATAGCCGCCTGGCATCGCGAACGCGTTGATCGACCGGTCCCGCACGCCAAACAGTTCAAACCCCGTGGCAAACGTGCCTGAGCCGTTGGACCCTGCAATGTTCTGGCGACGGGCAGCCTGCACGAGCCGATAGCCAAGCGCGTTCAGGTAGTCGTTCAGCAACGCATCGGATACATAGTCCGGATCGCGCCGGATGCTGCGCATGATGCGGTCGCCCAGGCGCTTTTCCATATCGGGCGACAGCGCTGCCGTGGACGGATCGCCAAGGTCAGGCAACTGGATGCCGGCGCTTTCGACCACCGTGTTACCGCTGCGCAAGCCGAAGTCGGACTTCTGTCCGGCCCGCACGCTGCGGTTCAGGTTGTCGTAGACCTGGTCACTGACATCGCCAGTCAGTCCGGGGGTGGACAGCACCGCCGAAGTCTGCGTCTGCGTCTGGGCCGGTGCCGGCCTGGCCGGTGACCCTGCCTGCGGCCACACCGGCGCAGCCATCGTCATGACGAGCACGGCCGCCAGCACGCGCGTCAGATGTGACGCACGCATGACAGGCTCGGCAGAGTCGGTAGCGCGGGAGCTCGACCGGTCGGGCAGGCGGCGAGGCCATGATGTCTTGGGCATGTTGCTATGATAGCGGCCTCCGGATGGCGTTCCCATCGGGCAAGCCCCAGCGTGGCTTGCCGCCATCGTCTGCCCGCCTGGCGGGCCCGTTACCTTCTCTTGCGCCCATGAGCCAGCTCACCCATTTCGATACCGCCGGACAGGCCCATATGGTCGACGTCGGCAACAAGGCCAGCACCCATCGCGTTGCCATAGCCACCGGCACCATCACCATGGAGCCGGCAACCTTTGCGCTGGTACGCGACGGCAATGCCAAGAAAGGCGACGTACTCGGCATCGCGCGCGTGGCCGCCATCATGGCCACCAAGCGCACCTCGGACCTGATTCCGCTGTGCCACCCAATCGGCCTGACCAAGGTGGCGGTGGATTTTGCGCTCGACGAACCGAGTTCGACGATTGCCTGCGTGGTGCGCACCGAAACCCACGGCCAGACCGGCGTGGAAATGGAGGCGCTGACCGGCGTGCAAGTCGCCCTGTTGACCATCTATGACATGTGCAAGGCCGTGGACCGGGGCATGGTGATGGGCAATGTGAAGTTGCTGGAGAAGCATGGCGGGAAGTCGGGGGATTGGGTGGCTAACCCTTAATTCACAAGGGTTTCCAGACAATCACTGTTGGGCGCACTGTGCAGCCCCTGCTGGACTGGTAGCCGGCATCGTCGAACACGTCGGCACCCTTGCCATGCACCAACGCATGACCACTTTTACTTGTTCTGGGTCAGTTAGGTTGTGCTGCACAGGCCATGTCGCGGCTTGTCTGTCGCTCCATCTGGTGTCAATCGCATTTACGCGGTAACCTCCTTTGCGGTATCAAAAAGTAAAATAGCGGCAGATCGGCATGAACGCAAAATCTGTAAAAAAATTACCAAAGATGATGAGGCGTGAGCAGTTGATTTCAACTGCTCTCGAAATTATTCGTGAAGAGGGGACCGATGTTCTTACATTGGGCTACTTGGCTGAACGTGCAGGCGTCAGCAAGCCAGTAGCCTACGGACACTTTGGCACACGGTCTGGGTTACTTATTGCCTTATACCTCTCTATCGACCAAGCACAACTGACAGTATTTCTCGAATCACTTGCCAAGACTCCCAAGACAATAGAGGGAGTAGCGCACACATTGAGTTGCGCTTACGTTGAATGCTATCGATCATTTGGCCAAGAATGGCAATCTCTCTCTGCTGCCCTGAAGGCAGACGATGAGATGCAATCTTTTCTGCAAGAACAGCTCGACAACCATGTAAAGCTTATTTGCGAAACCTTGCGCCCATTTACGCGAATTCCGCAAAAAAAATTAAAAATACGTTGCCTGGGGATCGTTGGAGCGGCGGAAATGCTGGCCCGTGGAATGCTCCGTAACCAGTTTTCCGACTTAGAGGCAGCAACATCCCTTTGCTCTCTTATCGTTGCTTGGGTGATTGAAGCCCCCTCGAAAAGCTGAGCTAGTCGGGAGTAGAGAATTCCATGAAACGGAGTCTCTACGTGAAGAAATCGAAATTCAGTGAAAGCCAGATCGTCGGAATCTTGAAAGAGGTCGAACTGGGCGCCGATCTTGACTTGCTTTGCGCTTATGAGGGGGGCTTCTAAACTCGTGAAAGAAGCCGCCCCCTCAGATTTCAGTTAATACAATACATCGTGGACAGTTTAAAATAACTCGCGATTGAGGTGAATATATTCCCTCAATGACATCGGTTCACGTCCTAGCAGTTCCTTGGCTGTATTGGTTAGTGGTGCATTGTCCCACCCCTTCTGCTCATGTTGAAAGTAGGTAACCAAAGTGTCTCCGAACGGCCCCATCAACTCGTGGAGCTTATCAGGAGTATCGATCCACTTTACTTCCGCTCCAACTTCATCGCTCAACATTCTTGCGACATCATTAAACCGATACTTGTGGGCGCCGGTAATTACGTAATTCTGACCAGCATGTTGAGTGGGACCTTCGACAAGAATTTTGGCAAATATTTCAGCAACGTCTTGTTCAGCCAACCAAGACCTTGGCGCATCTGCATAAAATGGCATCCTCCGGTGTAGCTTTACATCTTCGGCAACCATCAAGGCCAGATTAAATCCAATCCAACTTACTACATTGACGTAGGTTACTGGAAGGCCGCTCGCGTCCAAGATGGGTTTAGCAACATAACTCAGTGCGCTACCTCCACGTGTTGCTAGCCACTCCTTAGTCATCTTGCTGATGCAGAAATCGGGATTAATTGCGATAAGGCGCACCAACAGTTCCAAGGAGGGGGTACTCCTCGCGGCAGCAACAATGGTCGGGGTGACAACTGTTTCATCAGTAAGGAAGTCAGGGACGTTAACCATCACCCGGTGCACTCCTTGGAATGCAGCCTTCAAACTGTCGACATCGTGCCAATCAGCTTGGACAACCTCGCATTGGGGGTATTGTTCCCTGAGCTTCGCAAGCCCCTCCGCTCTACTGCTGGTCAATCTCAATGAAATTTCTGCATTTTCGGATAAAAGCTTTGCGGCAATGCCAGCGATGTTTCCCGTCGCTCCTAGTATCAATACCTTTTTCACTTGTCCGTCCTCATGAAGTTACCAATCGTAACTTACTAAGAGTAGCATGTCTCCATGAAACTAACAAAGGTTGTTGCGCGTTGCGTAACGCCTCTTCAGACACTTCTGTGGACCGGTAGTACGCTGTCGCGCACGTTCAGCAAGGAGGCCATGCGATGGACACGTGGAAGTCCATGTCGGACACGCGTCTGGACAGCGGTTTGCCTGCCCGGAATGTGGGCGCGAACTGGGCGTCTAGCACGCCGACCGACGGTGGGCTTGCATCAGGACCTTGGAAGCCTGCAAGACTGGACTTTGCATGCCACCTTCGAGATCGAGGCTTGCGACGTACCATGCAGGGAGGTTTCTCGACACACTGAGGACCTTCCGACCATAAAGAACATCCTCCGGACTAAGCCTGCTCGCCACTTTGTTGTCCTTTACACCGCAGCCCACGACAGGGCATGGGACAAACGAAAAACGGATCGTGCACCCGCTGACATTGAAAAAAGGCGATGGCGGGCGCGGGAAAGTGGGGCCATGCTGGAACAGGATTGGGTGGCGCCGTAAGCTCCCGCAAACGTTCCTGCGTTTCGGATCGTCGCGCGCCGGTGGCGGCACCTGTACTTCACCTATGCCCCGGTTGTCCTGCCCGTAATAAAGGTAACGTCACATTTCCGATTCGCGCACGGCACCCCTGCCTGAGGCAAATTCGTATTCAATACGACGTAACAATGGCAACAACCGGTTGGGTAAGCGCGGCCGGGGGTTCAAGCGTTGGAACAGGCAGTAACTCGGGGTGAACATCATGAACGGGCGCAAGCTCTGCCAGATTGCTCTGGCGCTGGCCGCCGTGACGGCGGCGGGGTACAGCACAACCGTGCTGGCCCATGGGTATTACCACACCCGCGCACGTGTGGGCGTGGGCGTCTATGTGGGCCCGGGCTGGGGTCCCGGTTGGGGCCCTGGCTGGGGACCCGGCTGGTATCCGTATGGACCGTACTATGCGCCCGGCTACTATCCGGCACCTGCCGTGGTAGCCGTACCGCCGCCGGATCCGCCGCAGTACATCGAACAGGGCAGCGACGGCAATCCGGCCGCGACGGACGGGTCTTCGCCCAATGCATGGTGGTACCACTGCGCACAGCCGGAGGGCTACTACCCCTACATCAAGGAATGCCCCGGTGGCTGGCAGCGTGAACAGCCCCGCGCACCGTCGTCGTCCGTACCGGCCACGCCTGGAGTGACATCATGAGATTGCGTTCGCTGTTCCTGCTGATGGCGGCCTCGCTGGGCCTGGGCGCCTGCGCCGTAATGCCGTCGGGGCCGAGCGTGATGGCGCTGCCGGGCACCGGCAAGACCTTCGACCAGTTCCGTGGCGACGACTACAACTGCCGGCAGTTTGCGTTTGCGCAGGTTGGCGGCACGACGCCGCAACAGAACGCCAACGCGGCCGCGGTGGGTAGCGCGGCGGTCGGCACGGCGCTTGGTGCCGCGGCGGGTGCCGCGTTCGACGGCGGCGCGGGTGCGGCGGTCGGGGCCGGTGTCGGCCTGCTTACCGGCGCGGCGGTCGGCGCCGGCAATTCGTATAACGCGGGCTATGGCTCGCAACGCCAGTACGATGCCGCCTACGTCCAGTGCATGTACGCAAGCGGCAACCGTGTGCCCGTCTACGGCCAGATGATGGCATCGCCGGCACCGGCACGCGCAGCCGTGCCGCCGGCCAACTATCAGCCCTACTACCCGCCGCCTCCGCCGCCCGGCTACATGCGCTGACGAGCAGGACCGGTCTGTCACCGGTTCATGCAGCGATCACTCGCCAGTCGCGGCGCCTTCGTGGCCGCGGCCGGCGCGCATGCGGGCCCAGGCGCAGAATTCCCGCGGCCGGCGGTCAGCCGCCACGGCTTCGCAATCGCGCGCCAGCGCGTTGAACTGCGCTGGTTCGTCACCCTGGAAGTAGTAACGCAGGCGCTCCATCCATAGCTGCGCACGGGCCTGCTCGCCAGTCAGCGCGAGCAGCCAGGCACTGCGGCGGATCAGCGTCGGCGTGGGCAGCAAATGCAGCGCCGAAATATGTGCGGGCAGCAGCCCGGCGGCATTGTCAGGCGTGATTGCCGTGCGTTCGGTCACTTCGGAAGCCGCGTGCAGGCGGAACCAGAGTCGTGGCATCGGCAGGCTGTCGCGATGCTCGTCGCTGGCATATTCGCGCGCCTCGACACGCCGGTAGTC
This sequence comes from uncultured Cupriavidus sp., assembly GCA_963543405.1. Lineage (GTDB taxonomy): Bacteria > Pseudomonadota > Gammaproteobacteria > Burkholderiales > Burkholderiaceae > Cupriavidus. The sequence continues at coordinate 7,836 of CAUUBQ010000054.1, read as the reverse complement.
TTGCCACATGGTGGCCAGCAAGAACGCCGCCACGGCGACGGACACCAGGACGCCAAGCCTGACCACAGCACGCGGCCAGACCCTGCCGAACCCGGCCGGTTCGAGCAAGCCCAGCAGGAAGCAGAACGGCAGGAAGAAATACAGGTAGTGCAGCGGGTACTCGAGCATCGAGTGCGCACCCAGCATCGCCAGCCATGCCAGCGCCGGCATCGTCATGGCCCGCTCCTCCGCCGTTGCATGCCAGACCCGGGTGCGAACCACGCGCCAGAACCATGCAACCAGCACCAGCCCCACGCCCACTGTTCCCACTGCACCGGTCTTGGCCATCAGGTCGAGCACGGCATTGTGGGCATGCAGGGACATCTCCGCCACCACACGGACTTGCGACATTTCCTGGAACTGGGCCCAGCCAAATTCGCCGTAGCCCACGCCGAACAGCGGGTGCGCGCGGAACATGGCCAGCGCCTGGGCCCACAATGCGCCGCGTGGCGCCATCGGGCTGGCGGCCTGCAGCTGTGCAACGGTGTCGAACAGTCGCCAGTCGAATGCCCTGCCTGCGAACCGGATACCGGGCTGGAGCAGCAAGATCCCCGCGACCAGAATCACCGCCGCGGCAATCAGGCCTGGTGCCCGATGCATCGGGCTTGCCCCTCGCGGCGTGCCACGTGCCATGGCCGCCGCGATCAATGCGTAGATCGCGGCCAGCGCGATATAGACCAGCCCGGTTCTGGAACCCGACAACACGATGCCGCTTTCCAGCAGCAAGGTTGCGCCAAGCCAGCTCGGAAATTGCAACCAGCTACGTGTTGCCAGCCATACCGCCGCTACCAGTGCCAGCCCGTTGATGGTGGCCTGGTGGTTGGGCTGGTTCAGGTTGCCCCACAGCCGACGGTTGGTATCGTAAAAATACTCCGATACCAGCCCGAACATCTGGTCCTCCATGTGAAAGACCTGGACCCACTGCGCCAGCGTACCGAGCAGACCCGCCACCAGGAAGGCAATGGCAAGCGTATCGACGATGCTGGCGCGGCGCTCGACGGAACTCGACTGCGCGCTGTGCCATGCAGCGAGCATTACCGCCGCGCCGAGCATCAGCACGAGCTGTGTCGTCAACCGCGTGCCGGTGATATCGCTCATGCCCGTGGCGGCCTGCAGCACCGTAACCAGCAGCAGCCACGCCGGCAGCCCTATCACCCACGGCAATGCCTTCTTCGCGCGCACGCCTGCCGCACGGTCCTGTCCGAAAGACAGCACGGCGACAAGCATCACGCCAAGTATCGCGGCAGTCCATTCGCCATAGAAGGTAGCCAATGGCAGCGTGTGTTTCGAGACCAGCAACGGAATGGTGAAAGCGGCGACGAGCATCGTCGCCGGAAGCGTGGCTTTCTGTGCCGGCATGCGGACAATTCTGGGGGCAAAACGCCAATGATAGCTTGGCGGGCGGTCAATGAATCCGCGTATGCCAGAAATCGACCGCCAGGCAGGTTCACATCATGCCTTGTTGTCACCGCCCCCACCGGCGCCACCCCCACTGTCTTAGTCCTCGTCAGCACTGCACGACTGCGGCACGTAGCGATCCAGTGCGGTTGATGAGCAATTCCATTTAATGGGGCCCTTGTCGATATGCCTCATGGTTACCGTAACAATCTTGCCCTCAAGCCCCTTGGAAATACCCTTCGGCCGGAAGCTTGCAATCATCGCGCAGGATGGCGACGGATCCGGATCCTTTCCTCCGGTCGACGCGGCAGCGACGACAATCTCCACTTTCTCCACATACCTGCCCGAGATGTCTACTGCCATCGGAATGCCACCGACCGACTGTCCCGTGTTGAGCGGGCACTCGCCCTTCTCCGAATAATATTCAGCCAGCGGCGCCTTTTGCCCGGTAGTAAGGCTCAGCGCTTCCGTGAACTGCGCCCGCGCCACGTAATCCTGGTATTGCGGGATGGCAATTGCCGCCAATACGCCAACGATTGCCACCACGATCATCAGCTCGATCAACGTGAAGCCACCACGCCGCAACCGGGTGTAGCTGGTGCCCTTCGTCAATGTGGTCGATGTCGTCCATTTCGCGTCTCTAGTGCATCCAGTGCATCTCGCGTTTCGCATGTTTGTGTCCCCTGATGAATCGAATGAAGTTGTAGTGCACTGCATTGCCGGATGGCGTTTCGGGCCATCGGCTCGGCGGAAATCTTCACGGGGTCACGGCAAGTCAGTTTTGATGTAACGCAATACGCCAAGAAATGTCGCAATTGAAAACGGATGCAATGCAATTGGTGCAAGACGCTTGCCCACAGATATTTCCGAGAAACGAACCGGACGGCGCAACACATGCGATTCGTTTCTCGTGGTGACTTGCTACGTGATTACTTGTCGCCCTCCGTCACCAGTTGCACGCAGGACTTCGGCAGGAATTTCTTGTCCGCCGAGGACTGGCACAGCCATGTCACCGAGCCCTTGTCGGCATTGCCCATCGTCAGCTTGATGTACTTGCCGACCAGTCCCTTGGCAATGCCGTCATCCTTGAAGTTGGCGGTAATGGTGCAGCCGCCTGCTTCGGTTGCGGTACCGCCAACCTGGACACTCTTGATGTAGCTGCCGGCGATCGATGCCGCCGCGGGAATGCCGTCGGTCGGCCCGCTCGCATTGTCCGGACAGACGCCCGTATGCGAGAACGATTCGGTGACCGATGCCTTCTGCCCCGCCGCCAGGTTGATACCTTCCGATAGCTGCGAACGTGCCACGTAGTCCTGGTATTGCGGGATGGCGATGCCTGCCAGGATGCCGATGATGGCCACCACGATCATCAGTTCGATCAGCGTGAAACCACGTTCGGCCTTGCTGAAGGCATGAGGATGGGTAGAACCCTGCGAAGCACTGCCGATGGCTTTGAGTCTGCGTTGCATATTGACCCCTTTCAATGATGTGTTGAATGGAAAGTTGCGTGCCGCACCGCGCTTGAGGAATGCGTGCGGTGCGGCACGGGGTCATGATCGGCAGTACGTGGGAGGTGCTCCAATGACCTCGGACAAGTCCGAACCGGTAGTCGGAAAAGTTAAAAAATCCGCAGGAGTCCGTGGCGTAAACGCCGCGCTCCGGTGTTGCAAAAACAAAACGGGCGACCCGCAGTGGGTCGCCCGTTTCAGGCTCGCGATATCAGCGTCGTGCTCAGGCGGTCTGTGCGCTGCGTCGTTGCAGCAGCTTGCCGAGTAGCACCACCAGCACCGCACCAGCGATGCCGAACACCAGATGGGCGTGCGGCACGTTCACCTGGAACCATGCGGCATCCACCGGATCGCTGACCAGCATTTCTCCGGCCAGGTAGCCCAGCAGCGCGGCGCCCAGCACGATGATGATCGGGAAACGTTCCATGACCTTGAGCAGCAGCGTGCTGCCGAACACGATCAGCGGAATCGACAGGCCCAGGCCAATGATCAGCAGCATCAGCTGGCTGCCTTCGGGACCCTTCTGCGCGGCGGCGGCCACGGCCACCACGTTGTCCAGCGACATGACCAGGTCGGCGATCAGGATCGTGCGGATGGCCGCCCAGATGTTGTCCTTCGCGTCGTGTCCGTCTTCGCCGTCGTCGCCGGTCAGCAGTTGCACGCCGATGTAGACCAGCAGGACCGCGCCCACGATCTTCAGGTACGGCAGGCTCAGCAGCTTGACTGCGGCCACGGTCAGTACCACCCGCATGATGATGGCGGCGGCGCTGCCCCAGAAAATGGCCTTCTTCTGCTGGGCAGGGGGCAGGTTGCGCGATGCGAGCGCGATCACCACGGCGTTATCGCCCGACAGGACGATATTGGTCAGGATGATCGATCCCAGCGCAAGCCAGAACGAGCTGCTGGACAACAATTCCACGGCAAGACTCCTCGTATTACAAAGTTATGTTCCGTGCCCACAAGCAATGACAACTGCGGACTTTCGGATGTCTGAACTTCCAGACATGAAGATTTATCGTACGAACCTTTCGATTCGATTTCAACCCGGCGTCAAACGGCTCGGGACTTACCCTAGCATCTTCGTCCCGCCAGAACGACATTGCCCCCGCGTCTGAGGCGGGGGCAATGTTTCGTGGCCAACGCACCGTCATGTGAACGATGCGCGCCACCGGTAAAGCTACCTGCCGCATGGACCACACAGGCCCCATGCGGCACGGCTTCCGCCTTGATGGCTTACAGCTTTGCCTTCAGCAGGCGCGCCATTTCCGACGGGTTCTTGGTAACCGTGATACCGCAGGCTTCCATGATTTCCAGCTTGGCCTGGGCCGTATCGGCACCACCCGAGATCAGCGCGCCAGCATGGCCCATGCGCTTGCCCGGAGGCGCGGTCACGCCGGCGATGAAGCCAACCACCGGCTTCTTCATGTTTTCCTTGATCCAGTAAGCCGCATTGGCTTCGTCCGGACCACCGATTTCACCGATCATGACCACGGCGTCCGTATCCGGATCGTCGTTGAACATCTTCATCACGTCGATGTGCTTCAGACCGTTGATCGGGTCGCCACCGATACCGACGGCCGACGACTGGCCCAGGCCCAGCGCGGTCAGCTGGCCCACGGCTTCGTACGTCAGCGTGCCCGAGCGCGACACCACGCCGATGCGGCCCTTGCGGTGGATGTGACCCGGCATGATGCCGATCTTGATTTCGTCAGGCGTGATCAGGCCCGGGCAGTTCGGTCCCAGCAGCAGCGTCTTCTTGTTCTGCTTGCGCATCTTGTCCTTGACTTCCATCATGTCGCGGACGGGAATGCCTTCGGTAATGCAGACCACCAGGTCCAGGTCGGCGTCAACGGCTTCCCAGATTGCGGCAGCGGCGCCGGCGGGCGGCACGTAGATCACCGACACGGTGGCGCCGGTCTGTTCCTTGGCATCCTTGACGCTGGCGTAGATAGGAATGCCTTCGAAATCTTCACCGGCCTTCTTCGGGTTCACGCCGGCAACGAACGCGTTCTTGCCGTTGGCATAGTCGCGGCAGCCACGGGTGTGGAACTGGCCGGTCTTGCCGGTGATGCCCTGGGTGATGACCTTGGTGTCCTTATTGATCAGAATGCTCATTTGCTAGTCCTTTTTGTCGTCCCGCCGGGCTGTGGCCCAGGCGGCAACGAGGTTGTCCTTACTTGCCAGCGGCAGCGGCTACGACCTTCTGGGCAGCTTCTTCCATGGTGTCGGCCGAGATGATCGGCAGACCGGATTCAGCCAGCATCTTCTTGCCCAGGTCTTCGTTCGTGCCCTTCATGCGGACGACCAGCGGCACGCCCAGTTGCACGGCCTTCGAAGCCGAGATCACGCCTTCGGCGATCACGTCGCAGCGCATGATGCCGCCGAAGATGTTGACCAGGATGGCTTCAACGTTCGGGTTGCTCAGCATCAGCTTGAACGCCTCGGTCACCTTCTCGGTGGTGGCACCGCCGCCCACGTCCAGGAAGTTGGCCGGCTCGCCGCCGAACAGCTTGATCGTGTCCATCGTGGCCATGGCCAGGCCGGCACCGTTCACCAGGCAGCCGATGTTGCCGTCCAGCGAGATGTAGGCCAGGTCGAACTTCGAGGCTTCGATTTCGTTGGCGTCTTCTTCGTCCAGGTCACGGTACGCAACGATTTCCGGGTGACGGAACAGTGCGTTCGAGTCGAAGTTGAACTTGGCGTCCAGCGCGATGACCTTGCCGTCGCCGGTCAGGATCAGCGGGTTGATTTCGGCCAGCGAAGCGTCGGTTTCCCAGAACGCCTTGTACAGGCCTTGCAGTGCCTGGCGCGCTTGCGGCACGCTGGCGTCGGGCACGCCGATCTTGCGGGCGATGTCGTCGGCGTCCGAATCCTTCAGGCCTTCGGCCGGATCGACCAGCAGCGTGTGAATCTTTTCCGGGGAATGGGCAGCGACTTCCTCGATGTCCATGCCGCCTTCGCTCGAGGCCATCAGGGCCACCTTCTGCGACACGCGGTCAACCACCAGCGAAACGTACAGTTCCTTCTTGATGTCGGCGCCTTCCTCGATCAGCAGGCGATTGACCTTCTTGCCTTCCGGACCGGTCTGGTGCGTCACCAGGGTCATGCCCAGGATGTTGCTGGCGTAGGTCTTGACCTCGTCGATGCTCTTGGCCACCTTCACGCCGCCGCCCTTGCCGCGGCCACCTGCGTGGATCTGTGCCTTGACAACCCACACCGGGCCGCCGAGCTGCTCAGCGGCCTTCAGAGCCTCTTCGAGCGAGAAAGCCGGGATGCCGCGCGGAACCGGCACATTGTATTTGCGCAGGATTTCCTTGCCTTGATACTCATGGATATTCATGCGTGTTTCCTTTCGGGTAGGCGTAAAGGGATGGGAAAAATAGTTGGAGACGAAGGGCTTGCGCCTGTTTCCTGAGCCGACCGTGACGGTCAGCCCGACGTACCGTTGGGCCGGTGGGCCAGGGTGTCTTCGCCACCTGATGCCGGGGCATCGGCGCGTGACGCGGTCTGGGGGGACGACGCCGCAGCGCCGGCTTTCGGTTTCGGCTGGTGACCATACCAGCGCGGGTAAAACTGGCGAACCACCTCGCCCTCGAAATGGAGCGCATGGCAGCCATGGAGTTGCATCGGTGGTTCGGGATTCGTATCTTCAAGGCCATCGCGGATCTTGAACACATCGCCCGCGAAGGCCTGGATGGCGGTGGTCGGCAAGACGCCGGCCAGTTCGGTGAGATGGGTGCAGCCGTCGATACTGCCCAGGCGCTCGCGCACCGCCTTGCGGAACCCCTTCATCAGGTTCAGGCCGATCAACTGACGGTAGGCCGGGCCAATCGTGTCGCAATGAGTCGGATATGGCACCCAGTCGGAACAGGCTTCGGCGTCCACGATGTTCAATCGCAGGTCGATCGTCACGCGCAACCACAAGTCGTGCAACGGCTGGCCTTCAGGCCTGACCCGATTGCCCGCCAGCGCGATGTCGCGTGGCTTGGTATCGGTCAGGCGTGCCTCGATGTCCCACAGGCCGTCATCCCGCAAATACGCCTCGGCCGTGATGGCACGGCGGTGACGCAAGGCTCGGGTGACAGGCGGGGAAAGCGGCATGACAGCAGGGGCTGAAGCGGCAGGCTCTTGTGGCGAAAAATCGGGGGCAACCGGGCAAAAACCGGCTAAACATCGCGGCAGACGGCCCGGCACCAGCCGGACGGCCGCCTTGGCCGGGAGAACTCGTGGAGTTTAACATGCCGCGCCGCTTTGACCGGGAACATCCTGCGCACCCGCTTGTATGGCACCGATTGTTGCGGCGGCAAACCCGGCAAACCCGCGCCACACAACGGATCCCGGCCGATGAGGAGCGTGGCCGCTGCGTTGCACCAGTGGTACGACAACTGCCTTGACGCGCGCTTGAATACCCCTTATGCGTACGCAGGTATGCAGATGGCTACCCGCCCTGCTCTCCTTACTCGCCCAACTCTTCTTGCGCGTCTTCTTCAGCGCCGCGGATGATCTTGCCGATCACCGCGCGCGAGAAACCGCGCGCCATCATGAAACGGATCTGCTTTGCACGTGCCTCGGGTGAATCGGGTGGCACGCCGAAGCGTTTGCGCCAGACCTCGGCCGCACGCTCCACCTCGCTGTCGCGCAGGCGTTCCTGCAGATCGCGCAACTGATCGTTGCCCAGCTGGTGGGTCTTGGCTTCCTGCATCACGCGCGCGGCGCCGTACCGGCTGGCGCGGCGATGCACGAGGCTGTCGACGAAACGGTCGTTGGACAGCCAGTTTTCGCGCTCCAATGCATCGAGCAAGGCCTCCACCTCTTCCGCCGATTCGGCATGCGGAGCCAGCTTGCGGGACAGTTCGGCACGGCTGTGCTCGCGACGGGACAGGTAGCCCAC